>NZ_JBVJPV010000012.1:255946-290657 GCF_055609245.1 Streptomyces sp. NPDC036813
TGGGGGTGTCCGTCCTCGGTCCGGCCGGCCGTTTGCGACGACGGCGCCGTTGCCCGGTGCCGGACGCTGCGGGCGGACACCCCCCACCCCGGCCCCTTCCCGCCGTACGCGGCTGCCGGCCGGGTGCTACGCCGCCCTCGCCGTGTCCAGGGCCTCCGTCAGGTGTGCGGGGGACGGGACGCCGTGGAAGCCCTCCAGACGGCGGCCCTCGACCTCGATCACCGGGACGCCGCTGATGCCCTCCCGTTCGCGGGCCCGGTCCAGGGCGTCGAGGTGGCGGCGGGTGTAGCGCGGGGAGAGGACCGCGTCGCGGAAGCGGCCGGGCTCGAGACCGGCCTCAGCGGCCAGGCGGGCCAGTTCCACGGGGTCGGAGATGTCCCGCCACTGGTAGTAGTACGCGGCGAAGAGCCGGTCGTTGTACGCCTGCCCGGCGCCGCGGTCCAGCGCGTACTGGTAGCCGACGAACGCCAGCCGGGCCCGGCGCAGCGGCTGCTGGGGCGCTCCGGCGAGCGGTACGCCGTAGCGCGCCGCCAGCGGGGTCACGAGCCGGTTCCAGGCGCCGGGCGGGTACTCCCCGGCCTCCTCGACGCACGTCGGGTTGGTCTCGAACGGATGCCACACGCAGGTGACATCGCGGTCCGCCACCGCCTCGGCCAGCAGTTTCCGCGCGATCAGGCTGAACGGGCAGATGTAGTCGAACCACACGTGCACGGTGACGCTCACGGCACACCTCCCTGGGGCGGGCAGTCCCTCTGCCGGCCCTGCCGGTGCGCGCCCCCGGCCTGCGGGAGCCCCCTGTGCGGCGGGGCCCCGGCCGCGGTCTGTGCTCCACGCGCGGGGCCGCGCACCCGCACGTGAGGATGCGGTCCGTACCGGCCGCCGTCCCAGTCGAACGCACATTCCCGGACCCAGAGTCGGGAGATAGCAGAGTCTCGCAGGGCCGCCGAACGCACTTTTAATTCGTTCTCGAGGGTATTATTTTTTGAGACGTCTTTGGCTGTCTTCGCTGCTGCGACGACAGAGCAACCGGCGTCCAGCAAGCTGACCTGGAGGGGACGTGCTTGACCAGCACCTGCACCACACCGTGTCAGTGCCCCCGTCGTCCGAGCAGACGGCTCAGCTACCGGGTGCGGCGCACAGACCGGGCCACCCGCTCACCATCGCGGACTTCACCGAGGAGGTCTTCGGCCATCTGCCGCGGGCCGACCAGCGCCGCTGGGCCGAGGTGTACCTCGGCGGCCTGCTCACCACCCGCGGCAAGAAGTCCATCCGCAACCTCGCCCTGACCGTCCCGCGTTCGGCGACGGCCGCCCAGTCCCTCCAGCAGTTCATCAACTCCAGCCCCTGGCCATGGGATCCGGCCCGCCGCGCGGTCGCCGCGCGGGTGGTGGACCGTATGCCGGTGGCGGCCTGGGCGACCGGCATCGCGGTGATCCCCAAACGCGGCGAACACTCGGTCGGGGTGCACCGCCGCTTCGTCCCGGAGGCCGGCCGCACCGTCAACTGCCAGCTCGGCATCGGTCTCTTCCTCTCCTCGGGCGAGGCGAGCGTGCCGGTCGACTGGCGGCTGCTGCTGGACGAGCGCTGGTGCGGTGACGAACGGCTGCGCTCCCGGGCCCGGCTGCCGCAGTCCGCCGCGGCCGAGCCGGTGAGCCGGCATGTCCTCGGCATGGTCGACGCGCTGACCGGGACCCGCCTCGCGCCGCCCGCGCCGGTCGTGGCCGATCTGCGCTGCGCCCCCGAGGCGGCGCCGCTGGTGGCCGGACTCGCCGAACGGGGGCTGGACTTCGTGGTCGAGGTGCACCCCAGCCAGATGGTGCTGCCGGCGGTACCGGCCGGCGGGCGCGGGGCCGAAGCGGCCCGGCCGTTGCCGGTGAGCGAGTTCGCCGGGCGCGGTGAGCGGGCCCGGCAGCCGCAGGTGATCGCGGCGGGCCCGGCGGACGGTCCGGTGCGCCATCTCACCATCCACTCCGCCCTGGTGCGGCTGCCCTTACCGCCCGGCCCGGCACGCGCCACGCAGCAGCCGGTCTACCGCCTGCTGGCCCAGTGGTCCCCCGTCGAGCGCCGGCCGATCCGCTTCTGGCTGACCGCTTCCACGGACCGCAGGGCCGACGAGGTCCTGTCCCTGGTGCGGCACTCGGTGCGCACGCAGGCGACGCTGAAGTCCCTGGAGCAGGACTTCGGGCTGCTGGACTTCGAGGGCCGGTCCTTCCCGGGCTGGCACCACCACATGACGATGGTGACGGCGGCCTACGCGCTGAGCCGCCTCGGCGGTGTACCGGTGGGCGCCGGTGAGTCCGCCGCGGCCGACGACCGCCGCTCGGCATGACCGGCAGTCAGATGGCCGGCGAGGTCTCAGCCGGCCGCTGCCGACGCGAGGAAGGGCATCGCCTGGACGATCTCCTCGGTCCGCTCCACGATGTCCGACCAGCCGTGCTGCACTCCCGAGATGTGCTGCGCGCCGAAGAGTGCGGACCGCAGCACCCGGGCGAGCGCCTGCGGGTCGGCCCCCGCGGGCAGGGTGCCGGTCTCCCGGCACTCGGCCAGCAGCTCGGCCAGCACGTCGGTGAAGGCGACGTAGGGCGTGGGCAGTTCGGACTCGATGGCCCATTGCTGGATCTGCAGCCGGCTGCCGGCCTGGGTGAGGGGATCCTCGCGGAAGGCACGGGCGGTGCGCCGCAGCAGCTCCACCACCTTGCGAGCCGGTGCCGCGCCGGTGTCGAGCACGGGGCGCAGCGAGGTGAGCAATGCCGCGTAGAACTGCTCGGCCACGGCGACCGCCACGGCTTCCTTGTTGGCGAAGTGGAAGTAGACGGCGCCCTTGGTGACCCCGGCCTGTTCGGCGATGTCCAGGATGGTCACCGACGGGTAGTCACGCTGCGCGAAGACCTCGGCGGCCGCCCTCAGGATCGTGTTACGGGTGCGAACGGCGCGTTCCTGCTTCAGGCGCGGTTCCTGACGCCGGGCGGCGGTACGCCGCGTGCCGGGAAGCGTGGGTGCCTGTTCCTTCGTCATGTGCATCCTTCGTCCTGCGCAGCGGTCTCCGCGAGTCTTCTCACCCCCTCCCACCTGGGAAGACGGGGTTCTCCGGCGAACGTTGCTTGCTAAATACCTTCTCAACGGTATATTTTTTCGGTGAAGTTGATCTGTGCCTTCGGACTAATCGGAGCAACCTTCTTCTTCCAGGGGGACCATGATGCGCCAGCGCACGTCCGCAATAGCAAGTCCCTTGACGGCCTCTCCGGCCCTCTCCCCAGCGGCCGTCGCGTCCACGCAGGCACTCCACTACGCACAGGCTATCCCACGCACCCTCGTCCACCGCGCCTCGGTCGCCGAAGTCTTCCTGACCGACGCGGCCGCCGACGGACCCGACCGGGTCCTCGTCGCAGCCCAGTGGCCGCGGGACCACGCCCTCTACCACCCCGACGCGGCCGGCCTCAGTGACCCGCTGCTGTTCGCCGAATCGATCCGCCAGACCCTGCTGTACGTGGGGCACGGCCGGCTCGGCATCCCGCTCGGCCACCGCTTCGTCGGCCAGAACACCGGCTTCGAGATCTGGGATCCGGAGCCGCTGCGGGTGAAGGGCACCCCCGTACCGGCCGTACTGGAGACCACCTGGGACGTCGACGACACCCGGGCACCCAAGCGGTACACCGTGCGGCTGGAGATGGCGCTGTCGGTGGACGGGGTGCGCTGCGGGCGCGGCCACATCGAGGCCTGTGTGGTGGACGAACGGCGGTACCAGCTGCTGCGCCGCCGCGCCGAGCGCCCGGCCTCCGCACCGGCCGGACGGCCCCGGGCGGCCCATCTGCTGCCGCACCGGGTGGGACGGCTGCGTGCCAAGGACTGTGTGCTGGCGCCGGGGGGCGACCCCGGCGAGTGGTGGCTGAGACTCGATCTGAACCACGCCATCCTCTTCGACCACCCCACCGACCACATCCCGCAGGCCGTCATGCTGGAGGGCTTCCGCCAGCTCGGTCACCTCTACGTCCACGAGCGCCTGCAGAGCGCCCCGCGCGCCGAGCTGTACGCCCTGCACGGGGCGCGGGTGGACTGCTTGGCCTTCGGTGAGCTGGACGTGCCGACCCGGCTGGCCGTGACCGATGCCGAGACCGGGGCCGACGGGGAACGCCGCCTGCGGATCGGGGCCTTCCAGGGCGAACGTGCCATCGCGGAGGCCGAGTTGACCTGGGCTCCGGCCCCGCTGGCCGCGCCCGCCAAGCAGCCGGTGCTGCAGCTGGCGTAGTCGCCGCCCGGACGCCGGCCGGCCTGGGCCCGCCCCGCGGCGGGGCCGGCCGGGCGGGGCCGCGGACGAGGGGAGTGCCGCCTCCCCTCGGGCGCCGCCGTCTCCGGCCGGTCGTCCCGCCACGCGGTGCACGGTGCGCTCCCCTCGCTTCCGGGGCATCCGCGCCGCCTACGCCGCCGCCCGCCGGGGTGGCAGGGCGCGGCAGAGGACGTCCCAGAGGGTGCCGATCCGGGCCGGAAGGTCGGTTCCGGCGCACGTGTAGTCCGTGCAGTGGGCGCCGAACAGGACCACCAGGGCCAGGTCGGCCACCGGGCCCGGCGGCAGGGCCGGGTCCACCTGGCCCTCCCGCTGGGCGCTGTGCACCAGTTCCAGGGCACGGTCATGCAGCCCGTCCATCAGCCGTGGCGGCTCGGCGCCGCCCTGCGCGGTCTCGGTGACCAGGCGCAGGGCGGCCCGTATGCGGACGTCGCACCGGATGCGGGCGGCCAGCGTCAGCAGCAGGGACCGCAGGCTCTCCAGCGGGGGGCCGCACTCCGCGCAGGCGCCGCCGAGCAGGTGGTCGGTGGCCGCGTCCAGGTGGTCCACGAGCGCGGCCGCGAGGGCCTTCTTGGAGGCGAAGTGGCCGTACAGGGCCCCTTTGGTCATCCCGGTGCGCTCGGCGATGCGCTGGAGGTTGGCCTCCGCATACCCGTGTTGTGCGAACTCCTGCGCGGCGGCGTCCAGAACCTGTTCATAGGTACGCAGGGCACGTGGCTGCTTCGCCATGCGTGACTCCGTAAGTCGTCAGGCGGCCCGGGGGCGGGCCGGAGTCGAGGGGGGTGCGGGAGTCCGTAAAACATACCGTCTCGAAGGAACTTTGAGCGTGCATTACCTGCGATCCGTGCGACTTGGCCAGTTCCCCCAAGTCGTCGGCGGAGCCGCCCCCGTGCCGCGCGCGGACACCCCCGGGGTCTTTCGTTCGGATCAGGCCGGCCATGAGATGCGGTGCGTTTCGCCGACGCCGGGATGACCCGAACGACAGACCCTAGGCCTGCTCGGCCTTCTCCAGCAGCGCCACGATGTCGTCGTAGCCGTACCGCCGGGCCATGGCGAGGGCGGTCAGGCCGTCCCAGCCGGTCAGGTCCGTGCGGACGCCGGCCTCCAGCAGCACCCGGACCGTCTCGGTGTGGCCGTGCCACACGGCGTCGTGCAGCGCGGTGTAGCCGTTGTAGGGGCCCTGTGCGTCCAGTTCCACCCGCCCGTCCGCGACCAGTTCCCGCATCACGTCCGGATGGCCCATGTAGGCCGCCTTGTGTGCCGGGGTCGCCTTCATCAGATGGTCGACCCGCGTCGGGTCGGCGCCGTGCGCGAGCAGTGCCGCCACCACCGCCGTACCGCCCTCCCGGGAGGCGTCGAGCAGCGCCGTGTGACCGTCGGGCGCCTTGGCGTCCGCGTCACTGCCCGCGGCCAGCGCCCCGCGTACCCCGGCGGCGTCCCCGGACAGTGCGGCCAGCCGCAGGGCGGCCCCGGCCGCCTCGGCGCGGCGGGCGCGGGCCGCCTCGATCAGCCGGATGTACACCGACTGGTCCTCGCCGCACACCAACGGGCCCAGCTCGTCCGCACGGTACCCGGCGTGCGCCCGCACATCGGGGTTCGCGCCCCGGTCCAGCAGCAGCTCCACGACCGCCGGATGCTTGTACCAGACCGCGTCGATCAGCGGCGTGTGCCCGGTGGTCGGCGCCTGCACGTCGACGAACGCCCCGCGGTCCAGCAGCAGCCGTACGACGTCGACGACGCCGCCCTGCGCCGCCTTGTGCAGCGGGGAGGTGCCCATCCTGGTGTCCGGCAGCAGCGGGTCCGCGCCCGCCGTCAGCAGCAGCTCGGTCAGCTGCGTGCGACCCAGCGCCGCCGCGCGGCTCAGTGCCGGATACCCCAGCGGGTCCTTGGCGTTCGGATCGGCGCCGGCGTGCAGCGCGTCCGCGGCGCCGGGCAGGTCGTTGTCCCGCACCGCCCGGTGCAGTGCCTGCCCGGCCGTTCCGGGGTGCAGTGTCCGCTCGTTCGACATGGGCCCTCCGCGTCGGTGTGGTGTTCGGCGGCCGGGGCGTGGTCCGGCCACCTCACCACGGTGCGCCAGGCGGGCCGTCCGGCGCGCGAACCCCGCACGCACTGAGGTGACTTGGACCAGTCGCAGCCGATTGTCCGGTCCGGCTTGGTGAACCGTGCCCCGCGGGCGTTTTCTCGGTTGCAGACGCCGCGCGGCCGGGCGCGGGCGTCACCCCCCACCACCGCGACATCCCCCCACCGTGATCCCCCCGGCACCGCGAACCCGCACCGCGAGCCCCCACCGTGAACCCCCCAGCACCGCGACACCCCCACCCTCGGCACCACCCCACCTCGACGTCCGGACACCCGTCCGCCTCACCCGAAGGGGTCCCCATGCTTGAGACCGCCGGCACCGAGCGACCACCCGCTGCCGCAGCGGGCGGGTCACGGCTGCCCTCGCTCACCGGTGCCCGCTTCCTGGCGGCCCTCGGCGTCTTCGCCTACCACCTCTCCCGCGAGGGCGTCTTCGCCGACCCCGGCGTCGACGAGGCCCTGCGGCACTGGGCGTCGGCGGCCGGCGCCGTCGGCGTCTCCTTCTTCTTCGTGCTCAGCGGCTTCGTGCTCACCTGGTCGGCCCGGCCCGGCCAGCGCGCCCGCACCTTCTGGCGCCGCCGCATCGCCAAGATCTACCCCAACCACCTGGCCACGTTCGCCCTGGTCGCCGCCGTCACCTGGAGCACCGGCGTAGCCGTCAGCGCCTACCAGGCGCGCCCCTCGCTCACCGACCCCGCGTCCTGGCTGCCCAACCTGGCGCTGCTGCAGAGCTGGTGGCCCGACGCGCGCATCTTCATGACCGGCAACCCGGTGAGCTGGTCGCTCTCCTGCGAGCTGCTGTTCTACCTGTCGTTCCCGCTGCTGCACCGCGCCCTGCTGCGCCTGGACAGCCGCCGGCTGTGGGCCGTCGCCGCCTCCTGCGCCGCCGCGGTGATCCTGCTGCCCGCGCTCGCCGGACTGCTCCCCGACCAGCCGCAGCTGCCGTTCGCCCCCATCCCGCAGGCGCAGTACTGGTTCGTCTACGCCTTCCCGCTCACCCGCGCCGTCGAGTTCCTGCTCGGCATGGCCGCCGCCCGCCTGGTGCTGGCCGGCCGCTGGGTGCGCGTCCCGGCGAGCGCCGCCGCGCTGCTGCTCGTCGCCGGCTACCTGATCGCGCTCGAGCTGCCCGTGCTGTACGCGCAGGCCGCCGCCACCGTCATACCGCTGACGCTGCTCATCGGCGCGCTCGCCCGCCGCGACGCCGACGGCCGCGGCAGCGCGCTGTCCGGCCGGGCCTTCGTCTGGCTCGGCGAGGTGTCCTTCGCCTTCTACATGGTGCACCGCCTGGTGCTCATCTACGGACACCACCTGCTCGGGTACGGACGCGGCTGGGCGCTGCCGCAGGCGCTCGCGCTCACCGCCGCCGCGTTCGTGCTCGCCCTGCTGGGCTCCTGGCTGCTGTACCGGGCTGTGGAGATCCCGGCGATGCGCAAGTTCGGCCGGTCCCCGGCCACCGCACCGGCCGTGCCCCGGCCCCGCGCCGAGGTGCGGCCCCGTGTCCCAGAGAGGAATCCATGAGTACGACCGACTCCACCACACGGTCCGTGCCCGCCGCCGGTGAGTCCGGCGGCGGGCAACTGCCCGATCCCAAGCGGTGGCTGGCCCTCGGCATGCTGCTGCTCGCCACGTTCATGGGCATGCTCGACGTCTTCATCGTCAACGTGGCGGCGCCCTCCATCCAGTCCTCGCTGGGCGCCTCCTTCAGCGAGATCCAGTTCGTCGTCGCCGGTTACGTCCTGGCCTACGCGGTGGGCCTGGTCACCGGCGGCCGCATCGGCGACGCCCTCGGACGCCGCCGGGTGTTCCTGACCGGGCTCATCGCCTTCGGCGCCACCTCGCTGCTGTGCGCGGTGGCGCCCAGTGCTGCCGCGCTCATCGCGTTCCGCGTGGTGCAGGGCCTGGCCGCCGCGCTGATGCTGCCGCAGGTCCTCGCCATCCTCCAGGTGGTCTTCCCGGAGGAGGAACGCGCCAAGGCGCTCGGTCTGTACGGCGCCACGATCGGCCTCGGCTCCATCGCGGGCCAGATCGTCGGCGGCGCGCTGATCAAGCTGGACCTGGCCGGCTGGGACTGGCGCTCCGTGTTCCTCGTGAACGTGCCGGTCACCGTGGTGGCCGCGCTCGGCGCCGCCGCCTCGGTGCGCGAGGTGCGCGGCAGCAGCCGGGCCCGCATCGACCACCTCGGTGTCGTCCTGCTCGCCGCCGCCCTGCTGCTGTTGCTGTGGCCGCTGGTCGTCGGCGCCGACGACGGCTGGCCGGTCTGGGGCTGGGGCGCGGTGGCCGGGTCGGCGGTCTGCTTCGTGCTGTTCATGCTGTGGGAGCGGCGCATCGCCCGCGTCTCGGACGCCGGGCACGCGCTGCTGCCGCCGCGGCTGTTCGGGCACCCCGGGTTCGCCAAGGGCCTGCCGACGGCCCTGGTGTTCTACAGCGGCAACGCCGGTCTCTTCCTGATCCTGTCCTACTTCCTGCAGGACGGTCTGAAGCTCAGCCCGCTCGCCTCCGGTGTGGTGTTCCTTCCGCTGGGCGCGGCCTTCGCGGTCGCCTCGCTGCAGGGCAAGAAGCTGGTGGCGCGCTGGGGCAGCGGCGTGCTCGTCGCCGCCGCCGTGCTGATGGCCGCCGGCCTGGTGCTGGTGCGGCTGCCCGTGGGCTCCGGTTCGGCGGCCCACCAGGCGGCGCTGCTCACGCCGGGGCTGCTGCTGTGCGGGCTCGGCCAGGGTCTGATCGCCCCGTCGCTGATCGGGCTGGTGCTGGGCGGCGTGGCCGCGGAGGACGCCGGTGCCGCCTCCGGTGGCCTGCTCACCGCCACCCAGATCGCCAACGCCCTCGGCTACACCGTGGTCGGCGGCATCTTCAACGCCCTGCTGAGCGGCGGCACGTACGCCTCCGCCTTCCAGGACGCCCTGTGGCTGCTGTGCGCCCTCGCACTGGCCACCGGGGTGCTCCTGTGGTGGCTGAGGCCGCGCCGGCAGGCCGCGCAGAGCTGATCCCGGGGGCGGTCGGCGGAGAATTCCGGCGTGTTCGCCGCGCATTCTTTGCCGACTGCCCCAAGTCTCCGCGGAGGATTCGGGAATCATGGCGCGCGGATCGCGTCCGGAGTTTCATGGAGTCATCAACCCGCCTTTTCGGAAAGGGGAACCGGATGCACGCCGCCGCCGTACCGGACAACATTCTGGAAACCATCAAGGAGTTCGGCCCGCCGGACATCGCCATCGCCGAGGAGGACCAGACCTGGGTCCCCTTCGACGAGCGGGCGTCCTGGAAGCCGCTCCGGTTCGACCTGCGCACCGGCATGTGGGTGGTCATCACCCGGGTCAAGGGCGCCGGCGTCATCAGCCGTCACCAGCACACCGGCCCGGTGTCCGCCTACACGCTGCAGGGCTCCTGGTACTACCCGGAGCACGACTGGGTGGCCCGGCCCGGCACGTTCGTCTTCGAACCGCCGGGCGACATCCACACCCTCACCACGGACGACCCGGAGGGAATGACGACGCTCTTCATCATGAACGGCGTCATGCGTTTCCTCGACGAGAAGGACCAGCTGATCGACCAGCACGACTGCTACTACTACCTCGACCAGTACGTCCGCTACTGCCGGTCGCAGGGATTCGAACCGGACTCCCGGCTCTTCCACTGAAAATCCCCGGAACAATTCCCAGCAGAATTTCTCAAGGAGAATTCAGATGACCGTGGCACAGGAGAAGACGGAACTCACCGAGCAGGACGTGATCGACCTCGCCACCGAGTGGTTCCGCGCCCTCGACCGGCACGACACCCTCGAGGAGGTCACGCCGTTCCTGGTCTCCGACGGGCTGCGCATGGTCTTCCCCGAGATCACCGTGCGCGACCTGGAGGACTTCCGCACCTGGTACGACAACGTCCTGAACCTCTTCTTCGACGAGACCCACGAGCTGACCCGCACCGAGGTGCGTCGCGTCTCGGCCACCGAGGCGGAGATCTCGCTGACGGTCAACTGGCAGACCAAGACGTGGAACCCGCCCGCCGCGCACAGCGTGTGGAAGGGCTTCGACGCCGACCAGACCTGGACCGTGGTGCTGGAGAACGGCCGGCCGAAGATCCGCGACTACTCCGTCGACAAGATCACCCCCATGCCCGGATCACCGGAGCTGTGATCCGCGGCAGCACCTGAACCACCCGCCGGTGCGGGGTCCGTGGGACCCCGCACCGGCTCTTGGCATGCCCGCACAACCCTTCGAAAGGAGCACCACAGCGTGCGCATCGGACTGACCGTCTCCCGCTTCACCTGGCCCGGCGGCCCGGAGAAGCTCGCGGAGACCTTCGCGGACATCGCCCGGGACGCCGACGAGGGCGGCATCGCCGGGCTGTGGGTGATGGACCACTTCTTCCAGATCGGCCTCAACGGCCCGCCCGAGCTGGAGATGCTCGAGGCCTACTCCGCGCTGTCCTACGCGGCCGCCGTCACCCGCCGGATCACCCTCGGCACCCTGGTCACCGGCGTCACCCACCGCAGGCCCGGCGTCCTGGTGAAGACGGTGACGACTCTGGACGTGCTCTCCGGGGGCCGCGCCTGGCTGGGCGTCGGCGCCGGCTGGTACGAGGAGGAGGCCCGCGGCCTCGGCCTGCCCTTCCCCACGCTGCGGGAGCGGTACGCCGAACTGGAGGAGACCCTGCGCATCGCCCACCACATGTGGTCCGGCGACACCGGGCCGTACGAGGGGGCCCTCCACCGTCTGGAGCACCCCCTCAACTCGCCGGCCCCGCTGAGCCGTCCGCATCCGCCGATCCTGGTCGGCGGGGGAGGGGAGCGCAGGACGCTGCCGCTGGTGGCGCGGTACGCCGACGCCTGCAACCTGCCCGACGGGCCGGACCTGGCCCGCAAGCTGCGGGTGCTGCGGGAACTGTGCGAGAAGGAGGGCCGCGACTTCGACTCCCTGACCAGGTCGGTGCTGAGCCGGCTGCCGGTGTCCGGGCCGGACGGCTCGGTCGAGCGTGCGGTGGCGCGCTGCGCCGAACTCGCCGGACAGGGGGCCCAGTACGTCATCACGTCACTGCCGGACGTGCAGGATCCTGCCGCGCGGGCGCGGCTCGCCGAGGTGGCGTCCAGGGTCGCCGGCCTGTAGCGGAAACCTGTGGCGGAAAAGGCGGGAGGGGAGACCGGAACACCGGTCTCCCCTCCGTCCGTCACGGACCCGCGCTCAGGCCGCCGCCGGTTCCCCGACGTCCACCAGGCCGCGCAGCACGTCGTCCTGGGCCCGGGCGTAGGCCGCGTGCGTGCCCACGTCCTCCCAGTAGCCGTCCGCGACATGGCCGTACACCGGCAGGCCCTCGGCCAGCAGGCGCGGAAAGACGTCGCGCGCCCAGTCGGCCGGGCCGTCCTCGCGGACGTACCGCAGGATCTCCGGCTGCATCACGTAGATGCCGGTGCTCGCCGTGTTGGAGAACGCCTCACCCGGACCCGGCTTCTCCAGGAACCGCTCGATCCGGCCACCGGCGCCCAGCGTGGCGATCCCGAACTGGCTCGGGTCGGCCACCTCGGTCAGGCACACGGTGACGAGCGCCCGCCGCTCGCGGTGCCGGCGTATCAGCCCGGTGAGGTCGATGTCGGTCAGCGCGTCCCCGGAGATCACCAGGAACGGCTCACCGCCCAGCAGGGGCTCGGCCGCCTTGACGCTGCCGGCCGTGCCCAGCGGCCGGTCCTCGTGGACGTAGGACAGGGACATCCCGAGCCGGGAGCCGTCGCCGTACTCCCGCTCGATCAGCTCGGCCAGGTAGTGGACGGTGACGACGGTCTCCTCGACGCCGTGCCGGCGCAGCAGCCGCAGTACGTGTTCCATGATCGGGCGCCCGCCCACCGGCAGCAGCGGCTTGGGTAGGTGTTCGGTCAGCGGACGCAGCCGGGAACCCTGGCCGCCCGCCATCAGCACGGCCCTCATGCGGCGGCCCGCGCGTCGAAGTCCGGCAGCTCCTCGACGACCGTGACGGCCCGGTCGAAGCCGCCCGCCCGCAGGACGCGCAGCACGTCCTCGCTCGCCCCGTCCAGCACGATCTCCGCGCCGCGCGCCATCCGCTGCTGAGCGAACGCCAGGCAGCGCACCCCGCCCGGGGACAGCGAGGTCAGCTCCCGCATCCGCAGCACCAGCATGCTCACCGGCCGCTCGAGCGCCTGGTCGATCAGCCGCCGCAGCGACGGTACGTGCTGGTCGGCCAGGTCGCCGGCCAGGTGCACGGTCACGGTGGTGCCCGTGAAGCCGAGATAGGCGTCGAACGCCATGTCAGTTCCTTTCCGTACGGTCGGATCGAGAGGGGTGGGGGCGGGCCGTGAGGACGGCGACCGCGTGCGCGGCGAGCGCCAGCGGTCCCTCCACGGGGCCCGGGTCCGGGTTCGTTTCCCGTCCGGCGGGCAGGCCGGTGTCGGCGAACAGGTGCCACCGGGTGCCCTCGGGAGGTTCCGGCAGCTCCGCCTTGCCGTCCTCGCCACGGCAGTTGACGGCCACCAGCACGTGGTCGCCGGCCGCATGGGCGAGGTGCACGACCACGCCGTCGGTGGTGGAGGTGACGTGGTGACGGGGGTGGTCGGGGCGGGTGAGCGCCGGGTGGGCGCGGCGGAAGGCGAGCAGCCCGGCGACGAAGTACCGCAGGTCCGCGTGGTGCGCGGCCGCGGCCCAGTCCAGCCAGCTGACCTCGTTGTCCTGGCAGTACGCGTTGTTGTTGCCGCGCTGGGTGCGGCCGCACTCGTCGCCCGCGAGCAGCATGGGCACCCCGCGCGCGGTCAGGAGCAGCGCCAGCGCCCCGCGCACCAGCCGGGCCCGGCGCTCGCGGACGGCCGGGTCGTCCGTGGGGCCTTCGTGCCCGGCGTTGCACGCCGAGTCCTCGGGCGGACCGTCCGTGTTGCCCTGCCCGTTGGCCTCGTTGCGCCGCCGTTCGTACGTCGTGAAGTCCGCCAGCGTCAGGCCGTCATGGCAGGCGACGAGGTTGACGCTCGCCGCTGTGCCGTGCCCGGCGTACAGGTCGGGGGAGCCGGCCAGCCGCGCCGGCAGATCGGCCACGGCCTCCGGGCGTCCGGCCAGGGCGCGCCGGACCGTGTGCTGGAAGCGGCTGTTCCACTCCATCCAGCGGCCCCAGCGCGGGAACCGGCCCAGCAGGTCGAGCCCGGCCGCGTCGAACGGCTCGGCGATCAGCTTGCGATCGGCCAGCACCGGGTCCGCCGCGATCGCCTCCAGCAGCGGCGGCACGTCCAGCGGGGTGCCGTCGCACCCGCGCGCCAGGATCGGCGCCATGTCGAAGCGGAAGCCGTCGACGCGGTACTCCGACGCCCAGTGCCGCAGGCTGTCGAGGATCATCCGGCGCATCCGCGGATGGTTGGCGTTGACGGTGTTGCCGGTGCCGGTCAGGTTGGCGTAGGTGCCGTCGGCGGCGCGTACGTAGGCCGCGTCCTCGTCCAGGCCGCGCCAGCCCAGCGTGGGGCCGCGCCGGTCGCCCTCGCCGGTGTGGTTGTAGACCACGTCGAGGATCACCTCGATGCCGGCCCGGTGCAGCTCGCGCACCAGCGTCTTCAGCTCGCGTGCCGGTCCGTCGCCGTGCGGGTCGGCGGCGTAGGCGGCCTTCGGAGCGAAGAACGACACGGGGTGGTAGCCCCAGTAGTTCGGCAGGGGCCGGCCCGTCTCCGGGTCGGTGAACGGGTTGTCGGTGTCGTCGAACTCGAACACCGGCATCAGCTCGACGCAGTTGACGCCCAGCTCCCGCAGATAGGGGATCTTTTCGGTCAGGCCCGCGTACGTGCCCGGGTTCGCGACCCCTGAGGAGGGGTGCCGGGTGAAGCCGCGCACGTGCAGCTCGTAGACCACCAGCTCCTCGCGTGGGATGCGCGGCCGTGTCACGCCCTGCCAGTCGAAGCCGTCGTCCGCGGCGATCCGGCAGCGGTACGCCGGCCGGCGGCCCCACTCCTCGCCGCCGGCCAGCGACACCGCGTACGGGTCGAGCAGCAGCGGACCCATGGCCCAGCCCTCGGGCAGGCCGCCGGCGGCGGACTCGGCGCGGTAGCCGTAGTGCACGGCGGCCGGGTCCAGTCCGGCGACGGTCATCGTGAACACCCGCCCGCAGCGGAAGGCGTCCGGGAACGGCACCTGGGCCAGCGCGGCGCCGGTGACCGCGTCCAGCAGCACCAGCCACATGCGGTCGGCGTCGGCGCCGTACACGGTGAAGGTCACCCCGCGTTCGGTGACCCGCGCCCCGAAGCGCAGCGGATCACCGGGCAGGACCGACAGGCGCAGCCCGGCCGGGTCCACGGCCGGCGCCGCGCCCCGGGCCGCCGCGGCGCCCGTCGTCGTCAGGTCCGCGCCCCGGGTCGCCGTCGCGCCCGCCCCCGTCGTCGCCGTCATGTCCGCTCCACGGGCGTCAGGCGGGCCTTCACCCGCAGGCGGTGCTCGCTCCTGGGCAGCCGCACGGTCATCGCCTCGGCGTCGAAGGCGTCGTAGGGTGCGCCGTCCACGGTGACGTGGTCCAGCACCACCCGGCCGGGCGGCAGGATGTCCGGGGCCACCCGCAGCAGGCCGCCTTCGAAGTCGGCATCGGGATGCGGCGCGAACCACAGGTCGAGCGGCTCGCGGTGGATCAGCAGCCGCAGATAGACCTCGGCCAGGTAGCACAGCTCGGCCTTGTGGTACATGGCCATGGCGTGGCTGCCCTTGAGCCGCTCGTTGCCGACGGCGAACGGCAGGCCCTGCGCGAGCACCGTGAAGTGCACCCCGCCCTCGTCGTGGTCGAGGAAGAAGGCGTTGTAGAAGGCGGACGCCTCGCGGGCGTGGCGCAGGTACTCCTCGTCACCGGTGTGTCCGGCCAGGATCAGATAGGCGAGGATGGCCTGCTCCTGCTGCCACCAGGTCTTGCGGTCGTGCCAGACGAAGGCGTGCCGGCCGTTCTCCGCCTGCCGCTGGAGCACGTCGTACCAGCCGCCGCGCTGTCCGTCGCGGCCCACGGCCGGCATGGTGCGGGCGAGCTGCTCGGCCAGCTGCCGGTACTCCCGCTTGGGCAGCGTGCCCGCCATCCGGGTCAGGTTCCAGGCGATCTTCAGGTTGTGGCCGACGACCGCGCGGTTCTGCTGCCAGCCCCAGGTGTGGTCCGGGGTCCAGTCGGCGTGGAAACGCTCGTTGACGAACGGGCTGCCGCCGGGGGCGCGGTCCGGCATGTACGTCACGATCATGTCGAAGGTGTGCTCCAGCATCCGCCGGAAGCGCTCCTCGCCGGTCGCGAGATAGAGGTTGATCAGGTAGGCGGGCGCGTGGTCGCCGACCGAGTTCCAGTTCTTGCGGGAGTGGTTGGGGCCGAGCGCGTCGTCGTGCGGGCTCAGCGACACCGGGTCGATGTGCGAGTAGTAGCCGCCGAGCTTGCCGTCCCGGAAGAACCGGTCGAACAGGGCGACCGTGTCCTCCATGTCGCGGCGGATCACCGGGTTGCCGGTCAGCCGGTAGGTCTGGGCGAGGCCGACCAGCGCGTAGATCTGCTCGTAGGCGGGGATCGCCCGGTAGTCGTCGCCGAACTCCGAGGCGAACAGCTTGCGTTCACGGGTCCCCGACACGTCGACGCCGTGGTACCAGTACGCGAGGTTCTCCGCATCGTCGCGGAAGAGCATGTGGTCGTGCAGGTACTGCGAGCCGCGCTCGGCGACCTCGAGGAAGTCCTCGTCGCCGGTCAGGGCGTACGCGCTGGCCATGCCGTAGACCAGCCGGGAGATCGTGTCGGTCTCCTGGATGTGCTGCTCGGTCTTGTGGCCGCCGGCGCGGATCTCGGTGCGGTAGTCGGCGAAGTCGACCGGGCCGTCACCGAACTGGGAACGGCGGTAGAACTGTGCCAGCCGGCGCAGCTGCTCGGTCCACCAGCCGGGCTCCTCGTACGGGCGTGAGGAAGGGCTCTCACCGGTCAGGACGAGCTTGTCGGCCTGGAAGTACAGGCCGTCCGGGTCGGGGTAGACCGGCCCGTAGGCGAAGACGAACGCGCCGGGCACCAGCAGCTCGTCCAGGCGTCCGGTCACGTCGTGGTACGGCTGTCCCAGGTTGCGCAGCAGCTGCGCGGACGTGGTGTCGGTCAGGTGGAGGGTGACCTCGCGGTCGTCGAGGGTCTTGACGGTGAACCGACGTCCGCCCTGGCGCCCGGTGACATAGCCGGCGGTGGTGTCGGAGAAGGAGAAGGGCACTTCGGCGGGCATGACAGCCTCCTGGCTGGGTCGGCGGCTTCGGTCCGAACGGGGCCTCGGGCCGGGACGGCTCGCGTGGAGCGGGTCCGAACGGGGCCTCAGGTCGCGACGGCTCGCGTGCTTCGGTCCTGGGGCGGCCTCAGGCGGCGACGACGTCGCTCGGCAGGGACAGCCGCTCGATCACGGTGCGGGCCAGCAGATGGCAGTGGTCGACCGTGCGCGTGGTGATCAGGTCGCGGTCCACGGCGACGTCCTGGTTGACGTAGACGCCGCCCATGTTGCGGACGTCGGCGGCGATGTTGTTGTGGCAGGTGACCGGGCGGCCGCGGATCAGCTCCGGCGCGGCGGAGAGCAGTTGCAGTCCGTGGCAGGAGAACGCCTTCACCAGCGACGGCAGCCGGAACGCGCGGCGCATCAGGTCCAGGGCCGGCGACACGGCGTCCACGTCCTCGCTGTAGCGCAGCCGGTCGGCGACGCCGCCCGAGGGCACGATCAGCGCGGCGAAGTGGAGCAGCTCGTGGTAGTCCAGCGCCTCCAGGTCGCCGTCGACGGTGAGCGGCGCCTGGTACTCATGGCCGTGGAAGGTGAGCGCGGGCTGTCCCCACAGCCGGGTCAGCAGCCGTACCTCGGCGCCCTCCTCGGCGAACCGGCGCTGGTAGTAGGCGAGTTCGTCCTCCACGTAGTCGGCCTCCAGCAGGATGCCGATGCGCTTTCCGGAGAGCCTTCCGGTCTTGAGAGGTATGACGGTTCCCATGCGATGTCCCGTTCTCCTGATAAGGGCTGAGAGCGAAGGGGCGTGAGAGTCACTCGGTGATCAGGTCCACGAGGAACGGCCCGTCGTGGGTGAGCAGGCGGCGCACCGCGCACTCGACCTGCTCGGGCCGCTCCACCCGCATGCCCTCGACACCGAGGGAGCGGGCCAGGTCGGCGAAGCGGATGTCGGGGCGGGACAGGTCGAACGCGTCCGGGTAGGCGTGCGGCTCGAGGCCCTGCTCGCGCCAGTACTGCTCGATGTTCAGGTCAAGGAGCCGGTAGCGGCGGTTGTTGCAGATCACGAACCCGGCGGCGATGCCGTGCCGGGCCGCCGTCCACAGGGCCTGGATGGTGTACATGCTGCCGCCGTCCCCGGTGAAGCCGACCACCGTCGCGTCCGGGCGGGCCAGCTTCACGCCCAGCGCGCCCGGGATGCCGACGCCGAGCGAGCCGCCCCGGGTCTGGAAGAACGTGCCGGGCTCGCGCGGCGGCAGATGCCGGGCCAGCGCGCCGGCGGCGGTGAGCGCCTCGTCGAAGTAGACGAGGTCGTCCGGTGCCTGCCGGGCCAGTTCGCGCGCGAAGTGCTCCATCAGCGTGTCGGGCGCCTCGGGCGCGGGCGGCCGTTCGTACGCCGGTGCGGGGCGTGCGCCGCGGGCGCGCAGCTCGGCCGCGAGCGCGGCCAGGGTCAGCCTGGGGTCGGCGGCCAGTCCCAGGTCGACGGGGTGGTTCTTGGCGATCTCGTACGCGTCCAGGTCGACGTGCACGATCCGGGCGTCCTTGCGGAAGGGGTTGTCCAGGCGCGGGAACACCTCCGGGAACACATACGTCCCCACGATCAGCACGCTGTCGGCGTCGCGGACGACGGCCGCGCTGTCCTCGCCGAACATGTGGCCCAGCTGGCCCGCGTACAGCGGGTGCGTGGTGTCCATGTTGACCTCGGAGTGGTTCACCCCCCACACCCGGGCGCCCAGCAGCTCGGCCACCTCGGTCAGTTCCCGCTGCGCGCCCGACGCGGCGACGCCGTCGCCCATCAGGACCAGCGGACGCTCGCCCTCCCGCAGCAGCTGCGCGGCCCGCGCGATCGCGGACGGCTCGGCCACGGTCCGGGTGGAGGGCACCACCGTGGGCAGCGCCTCCTCGGTGGTGATCTGGTCCAGCACGTCGGCGGGCAGCACCACCAGGACGGGGCCGCGCGGCGGCGTCATGGCGATCTTCACGGCCCGGCGCAGCACCCGCAGCACCGAGTCGGGGTCGACGACACGGGTGGCGTACTTGGTGACGGGCTCCGCCATCGCCACCAGGTCGGCGGCCATCTGGGCGTCCATCGCGTCGTAGCGCACGCCTGCCTCGCCGACCAGTGTCACCAGCGGGGAACCGCCCCGCTTGGCCTGGTAGAGCAGCCCGATGCCGTTGCCCAGCCCGACCCCGCTGTGCAGCTGGATCACGGCCGGCCGCTGCGCGGCCCGGGCGTAGCCGTCGGCCATGGCGACCGCGACGCCCTCGTGCAGGGTGAGCACATAGTCGGTGGCGCTGGAGTCGGCGAGGTCGAGGAAGCCCTGCTCGACCGTGCCGGGGTTGCCGAACATGTGGGTGATGCCGTCGGCCGCGAGCTGCTCGAACAAGGCGGCCTTGCCTGGCCTGGCGGGCATGGGGGATCTCCTCGTGGACGGGGGAAGGGTCGGGGTTCGCGCCCGGGGCCGGGATCCCTCGCGGATCCCGGCCCCGGACGCGGGCGTGGCCCTGCGCTCGGGCCGGGCGTACGCCCTGGGCGGGGCTGGGTTACGCCCTGGGCGGGCTGGGCGTCGGTCCTTGGCCTGTGCCGGGCGTTGGTCCTTGGCCGTGCCGGGCGTTGGTCCTTGGGCCTGTGCCGGGCGTCGGTCCTTGGCCCGCGAGGGCCGTCGGTCCTCGGCCCGTGGAGGGCGGAAGCGCCGGGCGGGGGCGCCTGGCCGGGCCGGCCGGCCGCCGGACCCGTACTGGCCGGAGGCGCCGGGGGCCGTCACCAGCCGTAGCGGCGCAGGCCCTCCTCCAGCACCTTGACCAGCAGCTCGCCGGAGAGGACCGAGTCCGGAGTGGAGCGGGCGGTGACGAAGGGGAAGTCGACGATCACCGACGTCTCCTTGCCGACGTTGCCGTGGAAGCGGCCCTCGGGGCCGGTGGCGTCGCGCAGGATGTACTCCAGCGGGTACGGCGGCGGACCCATGTTGAACTCGACGCCGAGGAACCCGGTGCCGTCCTTGTAGTCGTACTCCTTGGGGTGGCCGGTGACGTGCTTGCCCCACAGCAGGCTGCGCCGGGACTCCCAGTCGCGGGCGAACGCCAGCGTCGCCACGCCGTAGCACTCGGCCAGCACCGGCTTGTCGGCGGCGACGAAGGCCAGCACCACCTCGTGCAGCCGCTCGTTGTTGGCCAGGTCCACGATGGGGCCGCTGCCGCCGACGATGACCAGCGCGTCGAAGTCCGACACCAGCTCGTCGGTGGCCGCGGACAGCCGGCGGTGGTACTCCTCCAGCTCCCGCAGGTGGTTGAGCGCACTGTCGTAGGGGCGCTCGGGGATCAGGTCGGCCAGGCTCAGCGGGTTGTCGAGCCGGTCGGAGTCGTCCAGGGTGCGCGCCTTGCGGGCCATGTCCCGGGTGGTGACCGAGCGGCCGAGCGGCGGGTCGACGTACTCGGAGTCCAGGCTCGGCGGCAGCGCGTGCGCCCGCTTTCCGGTGGGGGTCATGAAGGTGGTGCGGTAACCGCGGGCGTCGAAGGCCTCGAGCGGGCCGACGAGTTCCTCGCCCCAGTAACCGTATTCGGAAAGCACCACCAGGATGCGTTTGGACACGGAATTCTCCTTCGGGAAAGGGTTGCCGTGCGACGTCGTGTTGTGACGTCAGCCAGTGAAGCCGTGGGCGCCGCACGGCGGCAACGCTCCCGGTGCGGTGAGCGGCAACTGTGCCGACTTGCCTCAGTGTCAGGGCCGTTGCGGCGGCCCGCTCCGCGACTCGTCCAACTTTCCTCTGCGGCGGGCGGTCCCGGGGAAATCCTTGTCCCCCGAATTCAGGCCGGGCCACGCTGAATGCCGCACTTGCCGGCGCACATCTGGAGGAAGCGTTGGACGGTCGAATAGCAATAGAGGACATATCGCCGGTGGTCGCCCGCGGGGCGTTCCCGGCCAAGGCCGTGACGGGGGAGCCGATCCCGGTGAGCGCCACGGTGTGGCGCGAGGGCCACGCGGCCGTCGCGGCCGAGGTGGTGCTGCGCGGCCCGTCGGGGCCGCCGCGGACCGTGCCGCTGCGCCTGGAGGACCCGGGGCTGGACCGGTGGGGGGCGACGGTGGTCGCCGACGCGCCGGGCCCGTGGACCTTCCAGGTCGTGGCCTGGAGCGACCCGTGGGCCACCTGGACGGCGGGGCTGCGGGCGAAGCTCGACGCGGGTGTCCGTGACCTCGGCAACGAACTGGAGGAAGGGGCCCGGCTGCTGGAGCGGGCGGCGGGCCCCGCCTGCACCGGGACACAGGGTGGCGGCCCCGAGGCCGGCCGTGTCCGGCTGCTGCGGTCGGCCGCCGCCGGCCTGCGCGACGCCGGCCGCACCCCCGCCCGGCGCGCCGAGGCCGCGCTGTCCGCAGCGGTGCAGCGGGCGATGGCCGAGGAAGGCCCCCGTGACCTGGTCACCCGGTCATCCGTGCACCGTCTGCGGGTGGACCGGCCGCGTGCCCTGTTCGGCAGCTGGTACGAGTTCTTCCCGCGCTCCACCGGCGGCCGGCGCGCCGACGGCACCGCCGTGCACGGCACCCTGCGCACCGCCGCCGCCGAACTTCCCCGGATCGCCGCTCTGGGCTTCGACGTGGTCTACCTGCCGCCCGTCCACCCCATCGGCCGCGTCCACCGCAAGGGCCGCGACAACGCGCTGACGGCCGCGCCCGGCGACGTCGGCTCGCCCTGGGCGATCGGCTCGGCGGACGGCGGCCACGACGCCGTCCACCCCGACCTCGGCACACCGGAGGACTTCGCCCACTTCGTAGCCGAGGCCCGCGCGCACGGAATGGAGGTCGCCCTCGACCTGGCGTTGCAGTGCGCACCCGACCACCCCTGGGTGACCGAGCACCCCGAGTGGTTCACCCACCGCCCCGACGGGTCCATCGCCTACGCGGAGAACCCGCCGAAGAAGTACCAGGACATCTATCCCCTGGACTTCGACCGTGCCCCGGAATCCCTTTACGCGGAAATCCTGCGCATCGTGCGGCTGTGGATCCACCGCGGCGTCCGCATCTTCCGTGTCGACAATCCGCACACCAAACCGGCGGCATTCTGGACCCGCCTTCTCGACGAGATCCACCGGGAATTCCCGGATGTGTTCTTCCTCGCCGAGGCGTTCACCCGGCCCGCCGTCCTGAAAGGGCTGGCCCGCCGTGGATTCGCCCAGTCCTACACCTACTTCACCTGGCGCGAGACGAAGCAGGAACTCACCGAATATCTGACGGAACTCGTCGCCGACAGCGACTTCCTGCGCCCCAACTTCTTCGTGAACACCCCGGACATCCTGCCGGTGCATCTGCAGACCGGCGGCCCCGGCGCGTTCGCCGTGCGCGCCGCACTCGCCGCGACCCTCTCGCCCAGCTGGGGCGTGTACGCCGGCTACGAGCTGTACGAGAACGAGCCCCTGCGCCCCGCCGGCGCCTGCGAGGAGTACGCCCACTCGGAGAAGTACGAGCTGCGTCCCCGCGACTGGGCCGCCGCCCGCGCCGCCGGACGTTCCCTGGAGCCCTGGCTCACCCTCCTCAACACCGTGCGCCGCGCCCACCCGGCGCTCCAGCAGCTGCGCACCCTGCGTTTCCACCCCACGGACAACGACGCCCTGATCGCCTACTCCAAGACCGACCCGGCCACCGGCGACACCGTGCTGTGCGTGGTCGGTCTCACCCCGGACGCCCCGGAGAAGGGCACCGTGACGCTCGACCCGGAGGTGCTCCAGCCGCCCGCGCAGCCCGTCGCCGACGCCGTCACCGGCGAACGCGTGCCGCTGACGGACCGGTTCGCCGTGATGACCGACCCGGCCTCGGCCCCCGCCCGCATCCTCACCTGGAGGCAGCAGTGACCATCGACAACACGGTGACCCCCGACTGGTTCAAGCGGGCGGTCTTCTACGAGGTGCTCGTCCGCTCCTTCCAGGACAGCGACGGCGACGGGGTCGGCGACCTCAAGGGCCTGACCGCCAAACTCGACTACCTCACCTGGCTCGGCGTGGACTGCCTGTGGCTGCCGCCGTTCTTCAAGTCGCCGCTCAGGGACGGAGGTTACGACGTCTCCGGCTACCGGGAGGTGCTGCCGGAGTTCGGCACCGCCGAGGACTTCCGCACGCTCCTGACCGAGGCGCACGCGCGCGGCATCCGCGTCATCATCGACATGGTCATGAACCACACCAGCGACCAGCACCCCTGGTTCCAGGAGTCGAGGCGCGACCCCGACGGCCCCTACGGCGACTACTACATGTGGGCCGACCACGACAAGGGCTATCCGGACGCCCGGATCATCTTCGTCGACACCGAGACCTCCAACTGGGCCTACGACCAGGTGCGCGGCCAGTACTACTTCCACCGGTTCTTCTCCCACCAGCCCGACCTCAACTACGAGAACCCGCGCGTGCAGGAGGAGATGCTGGACAACCTGCGCTACTGGCTGGACCTCGGCGTCGACGGCTTCCGGCTGGACGCGGTGCCGTACCTCCACGCGCAGGAGGGCACCAACTGCGAGAACCTGCCCGCCACGCACGCGTTCCTGAAGCGGGTGCGAGAGGTGGTCGACACCGAGTACCCCGGCCGGGTGCTGCTGGCCGAGGCCAACCAGTGGCCGGAGGACGTCGTCGACTACTTCGGCGACTACGAGCGGGGCGGTGACGAATGCCACATGGCGTTCCACTTCCCGCTCATGCCGCGCCTGTTCATGGCGGTCCGCCAGGGCTCGCGCTACCCGGTCTCGGAGATCCTCGCCTCCACGCCCAAGATCCCGTCCGGCTGCCAGTGGGGCATCTTCCTGCGCAACCACGACGAGCTGACCCTGGAGATGGTCACCGACGAGGAGCGCGACTACATGTACGCGGAGTACGCCAAGGACCCGCGCATGCGGGCCAACATCGGCATCCGCCGCCGGCTCGCGCCCCTGCTCAACAACGACCGCAAGCAGATCGAGCTGTTCACCGCCCTGCTGCTGTCCCTTCCCGGCTCGCCGATCCTGTACTACGGCGACGAGATCGGCATGGGCGACAACATCTGGCTCGGCGACCGCGACAGCGTGCGCACCCCCATGCAGTGGGCGCCCGACCGCAACGCCGGCTTCTCCACGGCCGACCCCGGCCGCCTCACCCTCCCGGCCGTGATGGACCCGGTGTACGGCTACCAGAGCGTCAACGTCGAAAGCCAGCTGGACAACCCCTCCTCACTGCTGCACTGGACCCGGGAGATGCTCGCGGGACGCCGCCGGCACGCCGCGTTCGGACTCGGCGAGTTCGCCGAGGTGGAGGTCGACAACCCGGCCGTCTTCGCCTTCGTCCGCCACTACACGGCCCCCGACGGCACCCGCTCCCAGGTGCTGTGCGTCAACAACCTCTCCCGCCACGCCCAACCCGCCGAACTGGACCTGCGCGCCTACGCCGGCATCACCCCGGTCGAGGTGCGCGGCGGCGCCCGCTACCCCGTCATCGGGTCCACGCCCTACCGGCTCAGCATCGGCGGCCACGGCTTCCACTGGTTCTGCATCTGCCCCGACGAGGACCGGAGGCCGGTGTGAGCGACGCCGCCCTCACCGCCGTACCGCCGGTCGACGGCGCGCGCCTTCAGCGGGCGCTCGCCGCCTGGCTGCCCGGGCAGCGCTGGTACGCCGGCAAGGACCGGCCGCTGCGCACGGCCCGTGTCACCGAGGTGTCCGCCGTGACGCCGCACGGCATGATCCTGCTCGTCGAGGCCGAGTACGCCGACGGCGGCCCCGGACAGCTCTACCAGGTGCCCATCGGCGTGCACCCGGCGAACGAGCCGCCCGACGGCGGGCACGTCATCGCCGTGCAGGACGAGGAGGCCGTCGTCGAGGGCATGAGCGACCCGGTCCTGGTTCGGGAACTGCTGCACCTGGTCGCCGGGGACAGCGACCACCCCCGGCTCGCCTTCCGCAGCGAACCGAACTGCGCGGCCTGGCCGCCGCGCGGCCGGGTCACCGACTGCCGGCCGCTCGGCGTCGAGCAGAGCAACACCTCGGTCGTCGCCGACGACCGCTACCTGCTGAAGGTCTTCCGCCAGCTGCACCCCGGCACCAACCCCGAACTCGAGCTCACCCGCGCCCTGCGGGCCGCCGGCAACCCGCACACCGCCCCGCTGTACGGCGCCGTCGAGACCGAACTGCCCGACGGCCCGGTCACGCTCGCCGTGGTCCAGGGCTTCCTGCCCGGTGCCGCCGACGGCTGGACCCGCGCGCTGGAAGCCGCCCGGGAGGACCGCGGTTTCGAGGGGGAGGCCTACGCCATGGGGCAGGCGGTGGCCGCCGTGCACCGCGACCTCGCCGCACGGCTCGGCTCCCGGCCGATGGACGAGGACCACCTCGCCGACCTCACCGCCGCCTTCCTCACCCGGCTCGAACAGGCCCTGGCCCATGTGCCCGAGCTGGCCCCGTACGAGGACGCGCTGCGCGCCGCCTACGCCGCCCTCGCTGACCTGCCGCCCGGGGCGACCGTGCAGCGGGTCCACGGCGACCTGCACCTGGGGCAGTTGCTGTGCACCGGCTCCACCTGGACGGTGATCGACTTCGAGGGCGAGCCGTCCTGCGCGATGGCGCTGCGCGCGGAACTCCACTCGCCGCTGCGGGACGTCGCCGGCATGCTGCGTTCCTTCGACTACGCGGCCGCCCACGGCGGCACCCGTGCCTGGTCGGCGGCGAGCCGGCGGTCCTTCTGCCGCGGCTACGCCCGGACCTCCGGCACGGACCCGTCCGTCCACGACCCGCTCCTGCGGGCGTACACCCTGGACAAGGCGGTGTACGAAACGGCCTACGAGCGGCGCAACCGGCCCGACTGGCTGCACATTCCGCTCGCGGCGATCGCCGGGCTCACGGCGGCGGGGTAGCCCAGCCGGGCGCGCAGCCTCGGGTCGTCGCCCACCTGGACCGGGTGGCCCACCTCGGTCAGCATCGGCAGGTCCGAGAGGTGGTCGCCGTACGCGTAGCAGTCGGCGGGGTGGATGTGCGGGTGCTCGGCGAGGACCGCGCGCACCGCCTGCCGCTTGGCCTCGCCGATCATGGGCGGACCGTGCAGGGTGCCCGTGTGCACGCCCCGGCGCACCCGGGGCGTGCTGCACAGCACGCGGGCGGCGCCCACCCGCTCGGCCAGCGGGTCGAGCACCGCGGGGAAGGAACCCGAGACCAGGACGACGGCCGCGCCCCGCCGCACGTGGTCGCGCAGGGCGGCCAGCGTCGGCGCGATGTAGAACCCGGGGTCGGCGGCGCGTGCCGCGCACCACCGCGCGCCCCAGTCGCGGACCGCCGCCGCGGACTCGCCCCGCCAGGCCCGGTAGTAGTGACGATTGGCCTCGGCCCGGGACGCGCCCCGGGCCAGGAGGCCGGTCAGCTCCTCACGGACGCCCGCGGCCCTGAGGGCGCCGCGGCGGCCGTACCGGCCCCGGAAGTAGTGGTCGAGGAACTCGAGCAGGCTCTTGGCGGTGACGAGGGTCTCGTCCACGTCGCTGAAGACCAGGTACTCCGGCCGCGCCCCGCTCATCCCGCCGCCGTCCCCGCGCGGGCTTCGCCGCCGTCGGCGAGGCGCCCACCGGCGCCGGAACCCGCCGCGTCCGGCAGGGCCGCCGCGTACGCCTGCGCGGCGGCGTCCGTGCGTAGAGCGCCGTGCGCGGCGACCGTGTGCACGTCCCGCCAGCACCGCTGGAGCGCGCCGCCCGCGTCGCGGGCCGCGCCGCCACCGGCCCTGAACAGCCGTTCCACGGCGGTGACCAGCGTCTCCACTCCATAGGCGGCGTCCCGCCGGTTGCGGGCGACGGCCGCCGCGTCGACCGGGCCCGCGTCCGCCCGGCCGATGGCCCGCCGCCACAGCAGGGCGACGGAGTCGATCTCGACGGCGGAGCGGGCGAGCGCGTCCTGCAGGGCCGGCGTGCCGTGCAGCGGGACGGTCCCGGCCGGCGTGGCGGCCGTCGCCCGCTCGGTGAAGGCGGCCAGCGCGTGCCGGGCGGCACCCAGCGCCGGCGCGGCGAACAGCAGCGGGCCCGGCAGATGGGCCGGGACGGTGTGGCATCGGGCGCCGGGCCCGGGCCCACCGTCGGTCAGCGCGGCGAACGGCACGCTGCGGTGGGCCGGCACGAAGACGTCGTCCACGCCGACGGCGTGGCTGCCGGTGGCCCGCAGCCCGGTGCCGTCCCACGTGTCGTGCACGGTGACGGCCGTACGCGGCACCGCGAACGCCCGTACCGGACCGGGCCCCTCGTCGGCCGGGGCCGCCAGCAGCACCCAGTCGGACCACTCGACGCCGCTAGCCATTCCCCAGCGGCCGGTCAGCCGCCAGCCGCCGGAGGCGGCGACCGCGCGCCCGGCCGGCGGAAGGACGGCGGCGGCGATCCGGACGGAGGGCGAGGCGGACCACACCTCGCGCCGGCCCTTCTCGGGCAGCCGGGCGGCGTAGCGGGCGTGCACCGCCCACAGCGTGGCGCACCAGGCGGCGGAGGGGCAGCCCTCGGCGACGGCGACGGCCGCGTCGAAGAGGTCGGTGAAGGTGCCCTCGGCGCCGCCGTGTTCGCGCGGGACGAAGTGGCGGGCGAAGCCGGCCGCGTCCAGCGCGGCGACGGTCTCCTCGCTCAGTCTCCGGCTGTCGTCGGCCCGTCGGGCTCCGGCGGCGGCCGTGGCCGCGGCGCGGGCGACCTCGGCGGGGGGCAGTGCGGGCCGCGGCCGGGGCGCGTGCGGGGTTCGGTCAACCAGGGTGAGGACGTGCATGTGCCGACTCCTTGGACCGTGGGGAAGCAGCTGCGTGAAATATACCTTCGCACATGAATTTTTTTAGGCCGTTTTTTCGGTCATCCGGCCATCGCCCTCGCCGTGGGCGGGCAGATAAAATACCTTCAAGAAGGTCTTCTTGAAGAAGCGAGGCAGCGATGGGCACGGACGAGACGGTGGCCGGTTCCCGGCGGCCCACGGCCACGCGGGGCCGGCCCCGGCAGGAGCGGGCCCTGCGCACGCGGGAGCAGGTGCTCCGGGCCGCCGCCCGGGCCTTCGCCGACGGCGGCTTCCCCGACGTGACCGTGCTGGACATCGCCGAGCACGCCGGGATGACCAAGGGCGCCGTCTACTTCCACTACGCGGGCAAGGAGCAGCTGGCCTCCGCCGTGTCGGAGGACTTCTACGGGCGGCTGCGCGCGCTCGCGGAGGAGGTCGAGGCCCTCGGGCTGCCGCCGCGCGAACGGGTCGTGGAGTTCCTGCTGCGCACGGCCGCCGCCTTCCGGGACGACGTCGTCATCCAGGCGGGGGCGCGCCTGCAGATCGAGCGCTCGCAGATCGGTTCCGCACTGCCCGAGCCCTACCGCGAGTACACCGACATCCTCGCCCGCTGGCTGGCCGAGGACACCCCCGAGGGCTGTGCGCCGGAGGCGCTCGCGCGGGTGCTGGTCTCCGCCGTCTTCGGCGCGCAGCACATCTCGTGGATCCTGCGCGGCCGCGCCGACATCCTGGAGCGGGTCCGGGAGATCACGGACGCGACGCTGGCGGTCTGAGCGGTCCGGGTCCCCTGCGGACCCCGCATCCGCGCCGTCGGCCGCCCGGACCAGCCGCGCGCGGCCGCCCGGACCAGCCGCGCCGCGCGGCCCTCTCTCCCCGGGAGCGAGGGTCTGTGGGGTGCGGGACGGCAGGTCCGGCGCGGGCCGGCCGGGGGCGAAGGTCCCCTCGGCCCGTCCGGCGCGAGCCGGGCAGGGGCCCGAGGGGGTCCACGCCCGGCGGTCCGGACCCGTAGGCAGTCGAATGTTTCGGGCGAGCGGGGATACGATCGCCGCCATGACAGCCTCGGAATCCGCCGGAACGCAGACCACAGGCCGGTCCGGCCGCACCGCGACGCTCGCCGAGATCGCCCGTGAGGCCGGCGTGTCGGCCCCGACCGTCTCGAAGGTCCTCAACGGCCGTGCCGACGTCGCCCCGGCCACCCGGACCCGGGTCGAGGAACTGCTGCGGGCCCACGGCTACCGGCGCCGGCGGGCCGAGGCAAGCCGCTCCCCGCTGATCGACCTGGTCTTCCACGAGCTGGAGAGCGCCTGGGCGATGGAGGTCATCCGGGGTGTGGAGAACGTCGCCCGCGATGCCGGACTGAGCGTCGTGCTCAGCGAGAGCGCCGGGCGGCTCACCCCCGGGCGGACCTGGGCCGACCAGGTCGCCGCGCGCCGCCCGCACGGCGTGATCCTTGTGCTGTCCGACCTCGACGAGTCCCAGCGGGCCCTGCTGACCAGCCGCTCCATCCCGTTCGTGGTGATGGACCCGGCCGGGGACCCCGGCGCCGACGTGCCCTCCATCGGCGCCACCAACTGGCAGGGAGGCCTCGCCGCCACCCGCCACCTGATCGATCTCGGCCACACGCGGATCGGCGCGCTCAGCGGACCGAAGCGGATGATGTGCAGCCGCGCCCGCGTCGACGGCTACCGGGCCGCTCTGGAGACCGCCGGACTGCCCGTCGACCCGGCGCTGATCAAAACGGGCGACTTCCACCACGAGACCGGCTACCGGCTCGGCCGGGAGCTGCTGCGGCTGCCCGAGCGGCCCACGGCCGTCTTCGCCGGCAACGATCTCCAGGCGCTCGGCCTGTACGAGGCCGCGCGCGAGCTGGGCCTGCGCATCCCCGGTGATCTCAGTGTCGTCGGCTTCGACGACCTGCCGGTGGCCCGCTGGGTCGGGCCGCCGCTGACGACGGTGCGGCAGCCGCTGACCGAGATGGCCGAGGCGGCGGCCCGGCTGGTGCTGGAGCTGGGACGCGGGGACGGGACACCGGCGGCCACCCGGGTGGAGCTGGCGACCAGCCTGGAGGTACGGGCGAGCACCGGGGCCCCGGGTGGCCGGTAGGTGACGTATTGACCCGTGGAGCGGGTGCCCCACGCACCTCCGAAGTCAATCGGTTGCACAACCGAAACTTTCGGCGAGCCTTCGTCACATGAGCGTCGCACCTCCTCGGTCCGGGGGCCGGGGAGGGGCCCCTGGGCAGGGGCCGGGAAAGGGGCGCGGAAATCTCCCGGGAAAAAAATCCGGCGCGGGTGTCGATCCCGTCGTCCGCCGTTCGACGCAGGGGTGAGAGGCCGGGAAGGACCCGGCCGAACGGACACCGAGGAGGCGTCATGCCCCGCTACCTGTCGCTCGTGCGGATCGACGAGAACAACACGCCCGCCGGGGGCCCCAGCCCCGAGCTGATGCAGCGCATGGGGGAGCTGATCGAGGAGATCACCAAGGCGGGTGTCATGCTCGCCACCGACGGGCTGACGCCGTCCGCGCAGGGCAAGCGGGTCCACTGGGAGGGCGGCGAGATCTCTGTCACCGACGGGCCGTTCACCGAGACCAAGGAGGTCGTCGGCGGCTACGCGATCATGCAGTGCAAGGACATGGCCGAGGCCGTCGAGTGGACCAAGCGGTTCCTGAAGGTGCACGAGGAGTTCTGGACGGTCACCTGCGAGGTCCGCGAAATCGCCGAAGGCTGACGTCCGCTTGGCGTGGGCCGGTGAGCGGTGTTCGATGGTGGGCTGTGGAGGAGCAGCCCATCATCGAGCCGCGCAGCGCCATCGAGACCGTCTTCCGGATGGAGTTCCCGCGCGTCATCGCCGCGGTCACCCGTGTCGTCCGGGACATAGGCATCGCCGAGGAGCTCGCCCAGGACGCCCTCGTCGCCGCCCTGGAGCAGTGGCCGCGCGACGGCGTGCCCGACAACCCGGGCGCCTGGCTGACCACCGCCGCCCGCCGCCGTGCCGTCGACCTGATCCGGCGCCGGGAGAGCTACGCCCGCAAGCTTCAGGAGATCGGCCGCGGCCTCGACACGACGGTCCCGCCCGAGGAGCCCGCCGACCCGGACGACATCGACGACGACCTGCTCCGGCTCGTCTTCACCGCCTGCCACCCGGTGCTGTCCGCCGAGGCCCGCATCGCCCTCACCCTGCGCCTGCTCGGCGGTCTGAGCACCGCCGAGATCGCCCGCGCGTTCCTGGTGCCGGAGCCGACGGTCGCCCAGCGGATCGTGCGCGCCAAACGCACCCTGGCCACGAAGAACGTCGCCTTCGAGGTCCCCTACGGCCCCGACCGCGCGGCCCGCCTGGGCTCGGTCCTCGACGTCATCTACCTGGTCTTCAACGAGGGGTACGCGGCCACCGCGGGCGACGACTGGCTGCGTCCGTCGCTGTGCGAGGACGCGCTGCGGCTCGCCCGGCAACTCGCCCAGCTGATGCCCAAGGAACCCGAGGTGCACGGGCTCGCCGCGCTGCTGGAGTTCCAGGCCGCCCGCGCCGCCGCCCGCACCGGCCCGAACGGCGAGCCGGTCCTGCTCGCGGACCAGAACCGCAGCCGCTGGAACCGTCTGTTCATCGCCCGGGGTGTCGCCGCCCTGGAGCGCGCCGAGGCCACGGCTGCCGGCTCTCCCGGGCCGTACGCCCTCCAGGCGGCCATCGCGGCATGCCACGCCCGCGCCCACACCTACGAGGAGACCGACTGGGCGTCCATCGCGACCCTGTACGGCCTGCTCGCCGCCCGCGCCCCCTCGCCGGTGGTGGAACTGAACCGGGCGGTGGCCGTGTCCATGGCGGACGGCCCGGGCCCCGCCCTGGAGATCGTCGACGGCCTCGCCGACCGGCTGCGCGACTACCACCTCCTGCCCAGCGTCCGCGGTGACCTGCTGCAACGCCTCGGGCGTACGGAGCAGGCGCGCGCGGAGTTCGAACGGGCCGCGTCCCTGACGGCCAACGAGCGGGAGCGTGAGCTGCTCCAGCGGCGCGCGGCGGAGTGCGGTGCGGCCCCGAGGGGCCGGGAGGCTCCCGACGACCGCACCTAGGCCGGCCGGCCGAGCAGCATGGTCGGGGCGCCCGCCACCCGGGTGAGGAAGACGGTGACCGCCCGGGACCCGTGCGGCTTGGGGAGGACCTTGCGGCGCAGCTCCTCCGGCTCGACCGCCGAGCCCCGCTTCTTCACCGTCAGCACACCCACCTGGCGCTCCCGCAGCAGCGCCCTCAACTTCTTCACGTTGAAGGGGAGTTGGTCGGTGATCTCGTAGGCGGAGGCGTACGGCGTCGAGTGCGGCTCGTCGGACGTGACGTAGGCGATCGTCGCGTCCAGCAGCCCGCCGCCGACCTGTTGGGCCACCTCGGCGACCAGATGCGCGCGGATGACGGCGCCGTCGGGCTCGTAGAGGTAGCGCCCGACGGGACGGACGGCCGGGTCGGGCAGTCCGCGGCCGGACAGGGTGTACGGCCCCGGCAGCAGCGTCGCCCGGACCGCGCCCGGCGCGCCGGTGCCGAACCACAGCACCGCCTCCTTCACGTCGCCGCTGTCGGAGATCCACTCTGCCTCGGCCTCGGCGGGCACCGCGTCGTGCGGAACGCCGGGGGCGATCTTCAGCGCGGCGTGCGGGGCCTTGAGCGCCGCCTGCACGGCCCAGGACAGGGGCGGTGAGTACGCCTCGGGGTCGAAGATGCGGCCGCGTCCGCCGCGCCGGGCGGGGTCGACGAACACCGCGTCGTATCCGCTGGTGTCGACCTCGGTGACGTCCGCCTCCCGCACCTCGATGAGGTCGCCGAGCCCGAGCGCCTCGGCGTTGGCGCGGGCCGCCGCCGCGGTCAGCGGGTCGCGGTCCACGGCGAGGACGCGGATCCCGGCGCGGGCGAGCGCGAGCGCGTCGCCGCCGATGCCCGAGCACAGGTCGGCGACAGAGGTGACGCCCAGGTCCTTCATCCGGGCCGCCCGGTACGCGGCGACGCTCGCCCGTGTCGACTGCTCGACGCCGTTGGGTGTGAAGAACATCCGCGCGGCGTCCTCGGCCCCGAACTTCGCCACCGCCCGCTGCCGCAGCCGCGCCTGGCCGAGTGCGGCCGACACCAGCTCCGCCGGGTGGTCCCGGCGGAGCCGGGTGGCGACGGCGAGCTCGTCGGCGGGGTCGGTGTCACGCACCTGGTCGAGCAGGGCGCGGCCTTCGGGGGTGAGGAGGGGCGCGAGGTCGTTCACCGGGTCATTGTCGGGCAGGGGGGCGGGGTGTGGGCCACTCGGTGGATGGTGGGCGGCCGGTGGTGGTGTCGGGGCGGCCCGTCGAGGGCGGGCTGCGAAGATCCGAGCCCATGGGAGTAGTCGTACAAAATGACAAATATCGGGTGGGTCGGCGTGGAGTCCTGCGCGGCTCCCTGGCCGTGCTCGCCGCCACCGCCCTCGCCTCCGGCTGCGCCGCGGGCACGGGCGCCACGGGGTCCCGGGTCGACCCGGCCGCCGGTCAGCAGCAGGCCCTGCACGCGCCCCCGGCGCGCGCCCTCGACTCCTACGCCACCAAGCTGCGCGTCGAGTACGCCGCGCGGGTGGCGGCCGCCAAGCGCTGGGGTCTGTCCAAGGTCCCGCTGACCGCTCCGGCGCCGCCCCGGCAGAAGCCCCGGATCCACACCCGCCAGGGCTTCGAGGTCGACGACCAGGAGGAACTGGGCCTGCCGCCCGTCTTCACCCGGATCCCGACCGACCAGAAGATCGTCTTCCTCACCATCGACGACGGCGCCGAGAAGGACCCCGCGTTCCTGCGCATGATGAGCGACCTGCGCATCCCGTACACGGCCTTCCTCAGCAACTACCTGATCAAGAACGACTACGGCTACTTCAAGAAGATGCAGGCGCGGGGGGTGACGCTGAACAACCACACCCTGCACCACCCATATCTGCCGGGGCTGTCCTACGCCCAGCAGAAGCACGAGATCTGCGACATGCAGGACATCATCGAGAAGCAGTACGGCAAGCGGCCGACCGTCTTCCGGCCGCCGTACGGCAACTACAACCAGGACACGCTGCGTGCCGCCAAGTCCTGCGGGATCAAGTACGCCCCGCTCTGGGACGAGGAGGTCTTCGTCGACCACTGGGAGTACCGCGAGGTGGACCAGGACCTCCACCCCGGCGACATCGTCCTGACGCACTTCCGCGGCCGGGACGACTGGAAGGGCACGATGCCCGACATGGTCCGCCGGTTCCTGAAGAAGGTGACGGACAAGGGGTACGCGGTGGCCCGCCTGGAGGACTACCTGTGAGGACGCGGGGGCGGGGGCCGCTGGCCGTTCTGCTGGCCGCGGTCTGTTCGGCGGCGGTCTGTCTGGCGGGGTGCGCGCAGTCGGTGGACCCGATCGAACGGCTCGGCAAGAAGACGGCGGAACGGGTGGGCACGCACCGTCCCGCCGCCCGGCCGGCGTACCGGCGCTGGGGTCTTTCACGGCCCCTGGCTCCCGCGCCGTCCGCTTCGCGCGGGCGCGTCGGCCGGGTCCTCGGCGGGGCGGGATCCGGATCCGGTCTGCCGCTGGTCGTCGACCGGGTGCCGACGCGCGACAAGGTCGTCTTTCTGACGTACGACGACGGGGCCGAGCGGGACCCCCGGTTCGTCGACCTGGTGCGGGAACTGCGGCTGCCGGTGGGGATGTTCCTCACGGACAGTGTGGTCGGGCCGGGGGCCGGGCCGGGCCACGCGCACTTCGCGCGGCTGCGGGCGGTCGGGGCGTCGCTGGAGAACCACACGCTCGACCACCCCGCGATGCGGGGCCTGCCGTACGCCGGGCAGCGGGCGGAGATCTGCGGGCAGCAGCGCAAGCTGCGCGCCCGGTTCGGGGTGCGGCCGCGGCTGTTCCGGCCGCCGTACGGCACGTACGACGCGACGACGTTGCGGGCGGCGGGGGACTGCGGGATCTCGGCGGTGGTGCTGTGGCGGGTGTCGGTGGGCGGTGACGGGGGGTTGTCGTACGTCGCGGGGGAGCGGCGGTTGGGGCCGGGGGACATCATCGCGGTGGATCCGGACGAGACGACGGGGCCGTTGCTGCGGGAGCGGACGGTGCGGTTGCTGCGGGAGATCCAGGCCGGGGGGCTGACGGTGGGGAGGCTGGAGGACTACCTGTAGGCGTTGCGGGTGGTCGCGGGTGCGTGTGCCTGCGGCGCCGGGTGCGTGTCGTGTGCGGGTGCGTGTGCCTGCGGCGCCGGGTGCGTTGTCGTGTGCGGGTGCGTGTGCCTGCGGCGCCGGGTGCGTTGTCGTCTGCGGGTGCGTTGTGGCTGGTCGCGCCGTTCCCCGCGCCCCTTTTTTGCCTGCGGCGGCCCGTTGCCGTCTCGTCGTGGCGTGCCTGGCGCCTACGGCCGGTTCGTGAGCCGGGGCCGGGGTGGGGGGTGTCCGTCCTCGGTCCGGCCGCCCGTCCCCGACGAGGGCACCCTGTGCCGGTGCCGGACGCTGCGGGCGGACACCCCCCA
>NZ_JBVJPV010000013.1:0-22950 GCF_055609245.1 Streptomyces sp. NPDC036813
ATGTCGGCCGTCTCCACCACCTCGTCCAGCGTGGTGACCTGGTAGCCGTCCATCGCCGCCTGCAGCGCGCAGATCGGGTCGATCTCGGTGACGATCACCCGGGCGCCCTGGCCGCGCAGTGACTCCGCGCAGCCCTTGCCCACATCGCCGTAGCCGCAGACGACGGCGGTCTTGCCGCCGATCAGGACGTCGGTGGCGCGGTTGATGCCGTCGATGAGGGAGTGGCGGCAGCCGTACTTGTTGTCGAACTTCGACTTCGTCACCGAGTCGTTGACGTTGATCGCGGGGAACAGCAGCGTGCCCTCGCGCATCATCTCGTACAGACGGTGGACACCCGTCGTGGTCTCCTCCGTCACACCGCGGATCTCGGACGCCAGCTGGGTCCACTTCTGCGGGGTCTCGGCGACGGTGCGGGTGAGCAGCTCGAGGATGACGCGGTGCTCGTCGGACTCGGCGGTGTCGGGCGAGGGGACCTTGCCGTCCTTCTCGTACTCGACACCCTTGTGGACGAGGAGGGTGGCGTCACCGCCGTCGTCGAGGATCATGTTCGGACCGCCGGTGGGCGTGCCGGGCCAGGTCAGCGCCTGCTCCGTGCACCACCAGTACTCCTGAAGCGTCTCGCCCTTCCAGGCGAAGACCGGGACACCCTGCGGGTTCTCGGGCGTCCCGTTCGGGCCGACGGCGATGGCCGCGGCGGCATGGTCCTGCGTGGAGAAGATGTTGCAGGAGGCCCAGCGGACCTCGGCGCCGAGCGCGACCAGGGTCTCGATCAGCACGGCCGTCTGCACCGTCATGTGCAGCGAGCCGGTGATGCGGGCGCCCGCCAGGGGCTGCGCCTCGGCGTACTCCTTGCGGATCGCCATCAGGCCCGGCATCTCGTGCTCGGCGAGGGTGATCTCCTTGCGGCCGAACTCGGCCAGGGACAGGTCGGCGACCTTGAAGTCCTGTCGGTTGTCGACAGTCGTCATGCGAGCTGCTCCTCGGGATTGGGTCGAGGGTGGGTACGGCTGGTCTGCGCGGCGGGCGGACACAGGGGTGCCCGAAAGAGGACACAGGCATGCCCGCGTGCGCGCAGCGCAGTCCGTCGGAGGCCCTCTCTCCCTCGGTCGGTCCGCGGCGGACCGCCCGACCGCCATCAGCAGCGACGTCTGGCTCTCTCCCAAGCTACACGGTCGGCCCGGCCGTCCCCAGTCCGCACCGAAATGCGTCGAGAGTTCGCCGATACCGTGCCGGGTCGTTCGGGCCGGTGAGTGCCCGGGTGGGCGGGGCGTGGACGCCGGGGTGCGGGCCGCTGCGCTCTGCGCCCGTGGAAGGGCCGCGTGGGAGGGGACGCAGTGTCCGGCAAGGGTCGGGGGCTAGCGACAGGGGCCGTCGTGGTGGGTGTGGTGGGCGTTCCAGGGTTGTCACCCAGCAGGAACAGCCGGCCCTCCGGCACCCACACGTCGTAACGCATCCCGGTGAGCCAGTCGTCGGCCTTCGCGATCGCGGTGCGGTGCAGGGCGCGAGCGTTGGTGCCGCCCGCACCCCGTGGGTGATGCAGCCGTAGCGGCGTTTCAGTGCCCGGCGCTCTGCGGGGCGGGGCCGCCCGGGGTGGCCTCGGGGTCGGGGCCCTTGGCGGCCGCGGCCTCGCTGTAGATGTCGGGCTCGAGGTAGATGACGCGCGCGATGGGCACGGCTGCGCGGATGCGGGCCTCGGCGGCGTCGATGGCGGTGGCGACCTCGGCGGCGGTGTCGTCGTGCTGGACGGCGATCTTGGCGGCGATCAGCAGTTCCTCGGGGCCGAGGTGGAGCGTGCGCATGTGGATGATGCGGGTGACGGTGTCCCCGTCGACGATCGCGGCCTCGATCTTCTTGACCTCCTCGACACCGGCGGCCTCGCCGAGCAGGAGCGACTTGGTCTCGGCGGCCAGGACGAGCGCGATGAGGACGAGCAGGACGCCGATGCAGACGGTGCCGATGCCGTCCCAGACGCCGTCGCCGGTGAGCAGGGTCATGCCGACACCGAAGAGGGCAAGGACCAGACCGATCAGCGCGCCGAAGTCCTCGAGCAGGACGACGGGCAGCTCGGGCGCCTTGGCGCGGCGGATGAACTGCGCCCAGGAGAGCTTGCCGCGCAGTTCGTTGGACTCCTTGATGGCCGTGCGGAACGAGAAGCCCTCGGCGATGACCGCGAAGACGAGAACGCCCACCGGCCAGTACCAGTGCTCCAGTTCGTGCGGGTGCCGGATCTTCTCGTAACCCTCGTAGATGGCGAACATGCCGCCGACCGAGAACAGGACGATGGAGACGAGGAAGGCGTAGATGAACCGCTCGCGGCCGTAGCCGAAGGGGTGCTGCGGGGTGGCCTCACGCTGGGCGCGCTTCCCGCCGACCAGCAGCAGGAACTGGTTGCCGGAGTCGGCGACCGAGTGCACGCCCTCAGCGAGCATCGACGACGAGCCGCTGAACGCGAACGCCACGAACTTCGATGCCGCGATCGCGAGGTTGGCGCCGAGTGCCGCCACGATCGCCTTGGTGCCGCCTGACGCGCTCATGTGTCCGCGTTGTCCCTTCGCCTGCGTGTGTTCTCGCCGTCCGGGCCTTTGCCCGCCCTTTGCCGGTGGGCCATTCTTGCAGCCCCCGTGGCTCCGGCGTCCCGAGTGTCCACAGTCACGGTCGTAAGAACACACCGCAGCCGTGTCGGGAGTCGGCGGTCAGGCGATCACGGTGGCTCGGAAGAGCGTGCCCGCGCCGGACACCTCTGCCTTCTCGCCCGCCGGCACGAAGACGGACTGACCGGCGGTCAGCTCGTGCTCCCCGGCCCGGACGGCGCCCGCCGTGCACAGGAGGATCTGCGGGGTGGACCGGGTGAGGTCATGGGCCGCGCCGCCCTCCGGCAGGGCGTAGCGGGAGAGACGGAACTCGTCGATGGGGGTCTCGTAGACCTCCTCGCCGTCCGGGGCGGCCTCCGGGCGCAGGACGCCCGGGTCGCTCGCCTCGAAACGGACGACGCGCAGCAGTTCGGGGACGTCGACGTGCTTGGGGGTCAGGCCGCAGCGCAGGACGTTGTCGGAGTTGGCCATGATCTCCACGCCCAGGCCGTCGAGGTAGGCGTGCGGGATGCCGGCGCCGAGGTAGAGGGCCTCGCCGGGCTGGAGCCGGACGTGGTTGAGGAGCATCGCGGCGATGACGCCGGGGTCGCCCGGATAGTGGTGGGCGATACCGGCGTAGGGGGCGTAGTCGCCGCCGAGCCGGTCGCAGGCGGCCGCCGCCTCGGCGACGGTGTGGGCCATCTCCTCGCGGTCCGCGGTGAGGATCGCGGTCAGCACCTCGCGCAGGGCCGCTTCCTCGGGGTGGGCGTGCAGCAGGTCGACGTACGGCTTGAGGGAGTCGACACCGAGACCGGCCAGCAGGTCGGCGGTGTGGACGGGGTCACGGAAGCCGCACAGGCCGTCGAACTCGGTGAGCGCGCAGATCAGTTCGGGCTTGTGGTTGGCGTCCTTGTAGTTGCGGTGCGGGGCGTCGAGCGGGATGCCGCGGCGCTCCTCGTCGGCGTACCCCTGCCGGGCCTGCTCGAGGTCCGGGTGGACCTGGAGGGAGAGCGGCGCGCCGGCGGCGAGCAGCTTGAGCAGGAACGGCAGGCGCGGGCCGAACTTCGCCACGGCTGCGGCGCCCAGTTCCCGCTCGGGGGCACCCGCGATGACGTCGGCGAGGGTGCCGCGCGCGGTGCGCGAGGGAGCGCCCGGGTGCGCGCCCATCCACATCTCCGCCTGCGGTTCGCCGGTCGGCGCCACTCCGAGCAGCTGCGGGATGGCGGTGGTGGAGCCCCAGGCGTAGGGGCGGACGGTGTTGTCGAGGCGGTCCATGGGATCTCTCTGCGGGATGCGTGCGGGCCGAGGACGGGGCGTTCGGCGCGGGCCGGCGTGCCCGGGAAAAGATCAGGCCCTTGACGCGACGGCCAGGTAAACGGCGGCGAAATCGGTGACGGCGATCAGCTCGGCCAGCGTCTCCAGCTCGTCGCCCTCCTCCGGTTCCAGTTCGCTGATGGGGGTGTCGTGGCTGAGGGCCAGGTCGCGCGCGGCCGGGGCGGCGGTGAGGTTGCCGATCGGGCGGTCGCGCAGCAGCACCACACGCGCGTGCATCGCGGGCCGTTCCTCGACGCGGTCGCGGAAGAAGTCGTCCGGGTCGGCGCCGGCGGCCAGCGGGCCGGCGAGCAGGGCGCTGTGCGCGGCCAGCGCCTCGGGCAGTTCGGCGACGACCGCGGGGACACCGGACAGCTCCGCGAGGGCGGCGGCAAAGCGGCGGCCCGCCGGGCCTGCGGAGGTGCCCTCGGTCCAGACGAGGGGCAGGGCGTCGGCGAGTTCGGCGGCGAGGGTCTTGGCCGGGTTGCTGTACGTCGCGATGGCGGGGCCGCAGCGTTCGGCGATGTGGTCGAGGCGGTCGGCGACCTTCTCCAGGGCGTCGGGCGGCGCGGTGAGCACGCCGACGCGGTCGAGCAGGGCGAGCAGGGGGGTGAGCAGCGCCCACAGGACGCCCGGCGCGGAGGCGGCGAGCGGTTCCTCCTGGTCGTACGGGGCGGTCGCCATCGGCAGGAACATGCCGTGGACGCCCTCGACGGCCTCCGCGAGGGGGGTGCGGGCGGGGGCGACGGCGACGACCGCGCAGCCGCGCCGGTATGCCTGCTCGGCGAGCTGGGACAGGGAGGGCTCGGTGCCGTCCGGGGTGGCGATCAGCAGCAGGTCGACGGAGCCGGCCCAGCCGGGCAACTCCCAGCGCAGGGCGCCCGCGGCGGGGGCGACGCCGGTGGGGGCGAGCCGGATCACGGGGCTGCCGGGGCCGGCGAGGGTGCCGAGCAGGTCGGCGGCGTGGGTGGCGGCGGCGCCGGGGCCGGCGATGAGGACGGCGCGGGGGCGGCCGTCGGGTTTGAGGCCGTTGACGCCGGCCTCGGCGGCGTGCCGGGCGGCGGTACGGACGCGGGCGCCGGCCTCGGCGGCGCCGCGCAGCAGGGCGCGGCGGTCGGCCTCGGCCAGGGCCTCCGGCGTGTCGAGCAGCGATTCGTCGAGCATGGCGGCAGTCTCCGATCGCCGTGTCGTCGGTGCGCGGGCTTTCGCGGCGGTGTTACGCCGGGCGGCGGGCCTCGTCGACGAGCAGCACGGGGATGCCGTCGCGGACCGGGTACGCCAGGCCGCAGCCCTGACCGGTGCAGATCAGCTCGGTGTCCTGCTCCTTGAGGGGGGCGTGACAGGCCGGGCAGGCGAGGATCTCCAGGAGGCCGGCTTCGAGCGGCATGGGCTGTCCCTTCGGATACGACGGTGTGGGGTTGTGCCTGGTCAGCGTACCGCCGGGAGCGGCCTTGCGCGGGGCCTGTGGACAACCCCCTCCGTTACGGCACCGGCGCCAAGGTGATCTCCGGTTCCTCCTGGTACCGCGCAGCCAGTCGGCAGTGGCGGCCGCCCGCAGCTAGACGGACAGCGGCTCACGCCCCGCGCGCCACGGCGTTGCTACACCCCCCACCACCCCGGCCCCGACCCACAACGCGCCGCAGGCGCGACAGCAACCGACCACGCACCGCAACGGGCCGCCGCAGGCATATAAGGGGCGCGGGGCTGCATTCGACATGCGGCTCCGCCGCGTGGGCGCGAGCAACCACCCGCACACCCGCAGACGACAACGCACCAGCGCCGCAGGCACACGCACCCGCAGACGAACGACCGCCCACCCACCGGCGGGCAACGCTCACCCCCGGATGATCCCCAGCACCTCGTCCCGTACCTTCGCCATCCGTACCGCGTCCCGCGCCTCCGCGTTCAGCCGCAGCAGTGGTTCCGTGTTGGACGGGCGGACGTTGAACCACCAGTCCGCGGCGCTCACCGTGAGGCCGTCGAGCGTGTCCAGGGTGACGCCCTCGCGCCCTTCGTACGCCGCGCGGATCGCCGCCACGCGTGCCCCCTGGTCGGCGACGGTGGAGTTGATCTCCCCGGAGCCGGCGTAGCGCTCGTACTGGGCCACCAGCGCCGACAGCGGACCGTCCTGTTTCCCGAGGGCCGCGAGGACGTGCAGCGCCGCCAGCATGCCCGTGTCCGCGTTCCAGAAGTCCCGGAAGTAGTAGTGCGCGGAGTGCTCGCCGCCGAAGATCGCCCCCGTACGCGCCATCTCCGCCTTGATGAAGGAGTGGCCGACACGGGTGCGCACCGGCGTGCCACCGTGCTCGGCGACGACCTCCGGCACCGACCAGGAGGTGATCAGGTTGTGGATGATCGTGCCCTTGCCGCCGTTGCGCGCGAGCTCCCGCGACGCGACCAGCGCGGTGATCGCCGACGGGGACACCGGCTCGCCCCGCTCGTCCACGACGAAGCAGCGGTCGGCGTCGCCGTCGAAGGCGAGGCCGAGGTCGGCACCCTCCTCGCGCACCCGCGCCTGGAGGTCGACGAGGTTGGCCGGGTCCAGGGGGTTGGCCTCGTGGTTGGGGAAGGTGCCGTCCAGCTCGAAGTACATCGGCACCAGGTGCACCGGCAGGCCGTCCAGCACCGTGGGCACGGTGTGGCCGCCCATGCCGTTGCCCGCGTCGACGACGACCTTCAGGGGCCGGATGGAGGTCAGGTCGACGAGGGACTTCAGGTAGGCCGCGTAGTCCTGCAACGTCTCGCGCCCACCCAGGGTTCCCGGCGTCACGGCCGGCTCCGGGGCGCCGGAGACGCTCCACTGTTCGACCAGCGCGCGGATCTCGGCCAGCCCGGTGTCCTGGCCGACGGGCGCGGCGCCGGCCCGGCACATCTTGATGCCGTTGTACTGGGCCGGGTTGTGCGAGGCGGTGAACATCGCGCCGGGCAGGTTCAGCGCGCCGGAGGCGTAGTACAGCTGGTCCGTCGAGCACAGGCCGATCTCGGTGACGTCCACGCCGCGTGCCGCCGCGCCGCGCGCGAAGGCGCGGGACAGGCCGGGCGAGGAGGGCCGCATGTCGTGGCCGACGACGATCGCGTCGGCGCCGGTCACCTGGGCGAAGGCCATGCCGAACAGTTCGGCCAGCGACTCGTCCCACTGGTCCGGAACCACCCCGCGCACGTCGTACGCCTTCACGAGCTGCGACAGATCACCAGCCACGGCCACTTCCTCCTGAACGTCCCCGTCGGTCGCCCCAACCTACCCGCCCGTATCGGCTGCGGAAGGGGCGGACACCGAGTGGACGGCCAGCCGTAACCTCAGGTCAAGCCGTCGGTCCGGAGGCGACGGGGTGAGTGGCGTGCGGCTCAGTTGTCGGGGGAGCGCAGGACCCGCAGATGGCCGCGGCGGGCGACCTCCATGGGGTCCGCCGAGCGTGCCCCGCCGCCGGCCCCGGCCGCCCGTTCCTGGGGGCGGGCCGCCTCACGGACCGCGTTGGCGAGCGCTTCGAGGTCGTCCCCGCTGGGCCGCGCGGGAGCGGAGCCGTCCAGCAGGCGTACGACTTCCCATCCGCGCGGGGCGGTGAGGCGCTCGGAGTGCTCGGCGCACAGGTCGTAGCAGTGGGGTTCGGCGTAGGTGGCGAGCGGGCCGAGGACCGCGGTCGAGTCGGCGTAGACGTACGTCAGCGTCGCGACGGCGGGTCGGCCGCAGGCGGTGCGCGAACAGCGACGTACAGGGCTCACGATGTTGGACGGTACCGCACTCTTGAGCGGGCCGCGACGACTCTCCACCAGGTCACTCCCCCGTGTCGGGCTGTGAAACGTCCCACACAGCCTTCCAGAGGGACCTCGCTGACCTGCGCCGACGTCCCTCTTTCCGGCGTGCGACGGATCGCGATCCGGTCATTTCTCCGTACAAACACCACCAATCGGCTGGAGATCCGCGGTCATGTAGAGATACGGAAACGAGCCGAAGTTGGCTGGAATGGTCAAGCTGCGACACTCAGCGCACCGCCGACTCCCCGTGGCCGAACCGTCACCCACAGGCCGGGCGCTCGGAGGCGCCGAGGACTACGCTGCACCAGTGATGGACAACGCCGTACCGCCCCGTGCCACGGGCCCCGGGCCCCGCCGCCGTGATCGCCACGGCCGGGGGATGCGCGGGCCGATCGCGCCGCCGCAGGTGCCGCTCGCGGCGAGCCGCGCCGAGGTGTTCGCGGACCTGGTGCAGGACTCCGTGGACCGTCTGGAGCGGCACTGGCCGCAGCTCGCCGACATCGATTTCCTGGTGCTGGAGGTGCCGCGGCTGGACGGCCCCGGGCAGCCGTGGAACGACGAGGCCGTGCCGCTCGGCGGGATCATCCCGGCGCGCGACGGCCGGCGGGCGCACGTGGTGGTGTACCGGCGGCCCGTGGAGATCCGCACCAAGGGACGGGACGAGCGGGCGGCGCTGGTGCACGAGATCGTCGTGGAGCAGGTCGCCGAGCTGCTCGGGCTGACCCCGGAGACGGTGGATCCCCGCTACGGCGAGGACTGAGCCGGACGCCGTACGCGCGCCCGGCCCCCGCCCTACTTCTGCAGCACCGCCAGGTCCTCGTCCGCCTCCGGCACCGCGACCGTGCCGCGGTCGTTCGGCAGGGTCTGGACGGTGAAGGCCGGAACCCCGTCCTCCGTCGCCGCGAGCATGCGGGCGGCGTAGACCGGGCCGCCCGAGACCTGCTCGACCGTCAGCGCGTACGTCCCCTTCAGTCCGCTGGGGACGGGGATCCGCACGTCCTGCGTGGTGCCCGCCTTGATCGTGTACGTCTGGGTCGCCGCCGCGCCGCCCTCGCTGCCGGCCGACGCCGTGACCTTCACCTGGGCGTCCGCCGTCGGCGCGGTGAGGAAGAGCGTGGTGCCCTTGGCGCTGTTGTCGGCGACCGTCGCACGCGTGCCCACGGCCGCGGTCGCCGGGATGAACGCCGTTTCCTGCTGGTCGCCCTTGCCGCGGACCACCCGCAGCGCGGCCACCACCGGCACGGCGCGGTCCGTCGGCGTCAGGACGAGCGATCCGGCCTCGCCGCGGGTGACGTCACCGAGGTCGAGGACGGTGGTCATGCCGGACTTCACGTGCAGCGTCTCGTTGCCGGCCGGGGTGATCAGCCCGGACGGTGAGGCCAGGCGCACCTTCAGATCGGCGTCGGAGCCACCGGGCGTGAAGGCGACCAGGCGCACGGACACCGCGTCCTTGGGGATGCCGGGCAGCACCAGGCTCGGTGCCGGATCAGCGGCCGCGGGCAGCCAGTCGCCGCCGAGCTTCTGGTCGAGGGCCTGGACGGCGGCGCCGACCCGGCCGCTGCGGACGGTGACATGGACGGTGAGGTTGTCCTGCCGGTCGTCGGTCAGCGTGGACAGCAGGATCGGCTCGGCGCCGTGCGGCGGCACGGTGATGCCCTCCCCCACCGTCGACTTCACCGCGCCGTCCTTGCCGTACAGCTCGATGTCGGCGACGGCGGCGGAGTCGTCGGGGTTGGTCAGATGCACGTAGTCGGTGCGGTCGGCGGCGGTGCTGGCGCCAGGGAACCAGAACTCGGTGTCGGGGGCCGTGCAGTTGACGCCCTGCAGACCGCGCCCGTTGCCGGCGGCGACCTCGGTGGTCTGCTGGACGGTCCAGCCGGGCGCGAACCTGCCCTGTGCGGTGCCGATCAGCGCGGGTACCTCCGCGCCGGAGGCCTCCGAGGTGGCGGGGGTGCCCGGCTGCTTGGGCGTGAGGGCCGGCGCGCCGCTCTTGGCGGGCCGCTTCTTGCCCTTCTTGTCCTTGCCGCCCGCGCTGTCCGCCGACTGCTCGGCGGCGGCCTTGAGTTCGGCCGAGCCGGCGCCCGACACGCCCTGGGTGACGGGCGTGAAGGACGTGTACGCCGTGTCGGCGAGGTCGGACTGGCTGGGCGCCGGGCAGAGCAGCGTGGTGCGCTCCACGGGCCGCTGGGCGGCGGCCTTGGCGGTGTCCGCGCCGGAGGCGTCCGGGGAGCTGAGCGCGGCGAAGCCGGTCACGGCGGCGAGCGCGGTCGCGCCGGCGATCAGGGACAGGGTCGTGCGGTTCACTGCTGGCTCCCGTCGGGGCGCTCATGGCCGCCGTCGTGCGGTTGCGGCTGTGCCTGGCCGTACGCCGTCGCGTCGTACCCCTGGTCGTACGGCTGCTGGTAGGCCGTCGGGTCGTAGGTCCCCGAGGGGGTCCGGCCGTCGTAGCCGTAGGAGTCGTAGCCGCCGGCCTGGTACGGGTCGGCCTGGTACGCCTGGTCGTAGCCGCCGCCCGCCGGGTACTGCTGCTGGTCCGCCTGATACGGGTCGTAGCCGGAGTACCCGGTGGTCGCGGGGGCGGGCGTGTCCCACTGGTCGTAGGACTGCTGCTGCGGGATCGGCACGGGGGGCTGCTCGGCCGGAGCGGGCACGGGCTGCTCCTCCCCGGCTGCGGCCTCGGCCTCGGCCTGGGCGCGCAGGCGGCGGGCGCGGCGGCCCTCGCCGGCGACCGGCTGGGCCGGGACCACGGGCTCCTCGGGCAGGTCGTCGTCGACGTCCCGGCGCCGCCCGGGCAGGGCGAGGACGACGAGAACGACGGCGAGGGCGCCCTGCGCCCACAGCCAGGAGGTGTGGCCGAACGGATCGTCGTAGACGACGTCGAGCTTTCCGCCGGAGGCCGGCAGTTCGAAGCCCTGCGCCCAGCCGTCGACGGTGGTGGCCTTGAGCGACTTGCCGTCCAGGGTGGCGCTCCAGCCGTCGGCGGCGGCGTCGGCCAGGCGCAGCACGCGCGTGCCCTGACCGGCGGGGAGCGTGGTGTGGATCTCCACCGGGCCGGCCGCGACGGCCTGCGGGGTGCCGGTGCCGGACGCGGGGACGACGGCGGCGCGGGAGACCTCGCGGTCCACCCGCCACAGGCCGCTGCCGTTCTGCTCGCTGAGCCGGCTCAGGCCGGGGGTGGCGTCCAGGACGCGGGTGACCTCGCGGGGGGCGCCCTTGTGGACGAGGACGTAGCGCACGGCGAACGCGCCGAGCTGGTCGGCCTGGTCGGCACCGGAGCCGGCGACGAGGTTGGCGACGGTCTTGTCGAGCCGGTCGTTCTCGCCGTCGGCGGCGGCCAGTTCGGCGTCGCCGAGGCGGGCGCCGGAGCCGCGGACCAGCATGTAGCTCACATGGGCGGCGGAGTCGCTGTCCAGGACGAGGGTGCGGGCCTGGTCGCGGGTGCTGCTCTCCTCGGCGACGAAGGCGGGCACCTGTACCGGGTCGCGGCGCTCCAGCGGTCCGTCGGCGCCGCCGATCATCCAGCCGGCGGCGACGAGCAGGGGGCCCGCGGCGGAGGCGAAGGCGATCAGCGCGGCGACCGGCTGGCGCCAGCCGAAGCTCTGCTCGGCCACGCGCGTGCGGGCTCCGTCGGCGCCGAGGACGGCGGCGGCGAGCAGGGCGAGGCCGTAGACGAGGGTGGCGGGGCCGGCCCAGGTGGAGCTGTTGGACAGGACGGCGAAGACGAGAGCCACGAGGGCGACGGCCCAGGCGGTCCAGATGCCCCGCTGACGCTCGGAGCGCATCAGGGCGGCGAGTGCTGCCAGCACGATGCCGATGAGCATCAGCCCGTCGACGGTGCCGGGGCCGCCCGGGCTCGCGCCGAGCAGGTCGAGCGCGGAGGCGGAGGAGGGGCCGTAGTCGAGGCCCGCCTCGGTGAAGAAGCCGAACGGCAGCAGGGACAGCGACCAGGGCGCGAGGACGAGCAGCGGGGTGGCCAGCTGGGCCAGGAAGCGCAGGCCGTGGGCGGGCAGGTCGGCGCGGCGCAGTGCCAGGACCGCGATGCCGAGGAGCAGCGCGAGGGGCCACACGATCGGCGTGAACGCCGTGGTGAGGGTCAGCAGCAGGGCGTAGGCCCAGGTGGCCCGCCAACTGCCGCGTCCCCCGGAGGGGTTCGCGAGGCCGCTCGCGGCGATGCCCGCGCGGGCGATGAGCGGCAGCAGGACGGCGAGGACGGCGGTGCCGATGCGGCCGCCGGCGAGGGCGCCGGTGGCGGCGGGCAGGAAGGCGTACGCGATGGCCGCCCAGGCGCGCAGCAGCCGGGACTCGACGAGCGGGCGGGAGGCGAAGTACGCGGTGAAGCCGGCCAGCGGGACGGAGCAGACCAGCAGGACGGTGACGGCGAGCCCGGTCGAGCCGAACAGCAACGACGCCAGCAGCGCGACGATCGCCAGGTAGGGCGGCGCGGAGGGGTCGCCGCCGGCCCCGACCGGATGCCAGGCGTCGAGGTAGCGGGACCACAGCTCGGAGGCGTCGGCCGGGGCGGGCAGCAGCGCGCCGCCTGCGAGGGCGCCGCCGCCGAGGAGGTTGCGGCAGGCGACCAGGGAGACGGCCAGCAGCACCAGGAAGAGCACCGGGCCCGGCTTGCGGGCGATGCGCTTCAGGCGCGCGAACTGCTCGATCTCCAGGAATTCGGCGTCGTCGCCGCCGGGCCCCGACTCCACGGCGCCGCCGTGCCGGCCGGCCGAGGAGGTCTCCGCGTCGGTGCCGCCGAAGAGGTTGCCCGCGACCTGTTCGAAGGTGGCTCGCACGGTCGCTCCGGGCGGCGGGAACAGCGGCCGCAGTTCGCCCTTGTCGACCGCGGGCCGTCCGCGCCGGCGCCGGCCGGCGATGATCCGCTCGGGCCGCAGCAGGGTGCCGAGCAGGCCGCGGATCTCGTCGACGGCCTGTCCGGGGACCTTGCCGACGAGGTAGGCGACGGTGCGCAGCAGGGTGCCGAGGACGACGCGCAGCACGATCCAGGGCAGTACGGCGGTGCGGGCGTTGACGAGGAGGGTGTAGACCGCGCCGGCCTTGTCGACCTTGTGCGGGGAGGCGGTGGTGCGGCCGGCGCAGTCGACGGCGCGGCGCTCGCGGGAGGCGGCCTCGGCGTGCCGTACGACGGCATCGGGGGCGATCAGGACGCGGTGGCCGGCGGCGTGCGCGCGCCAGCACAGGTCGACGTCGTCCCGCATGAGGGGCAGGCGGCGGTCGAAGCCGCCGAGCTGTTCGAAGACGTCGCGGCGGACGAGCATGCCGGCGCTGGACACGGACAGCACGTCACGGACGTGGTCGTGCTGTCCCTGGTCCTGTTCGCGGCGGTCCAGGCCGGTCCAGCGGCGCCCGGAGTTGGCGATGGAGACGCCGACCTCGAGCAGTTGCCGGCGGTCGTACCAGCCGCGCAGCTTGGGGCCGACGACGGCCACGTCGTCGCGGCCGAGCTCCAGTTCGCGGTCGACGACGCGCAGCAGCTCGGCGAGCGCGTCGGGTTCGGGGGCGCAGTCGTCGTGCAGCAGCCACAGCCACTGGACGGGTTCACCGTGCGGCAGTTCGGGCAGGTCGTAGGCGTCGTCGCGCCACGTGCGCGTGACGGGGTCCCAGCCGCTGGGCCGCTTCAGATAGGGCAGTTCCTCGGGGGTGAGGTGGGGGGCGGTGCGGGTGGCCTCCTCGACGGCCTGTCCGAAACCGGTGCGGCGGGCGAGGTGGAGCACGCGGTCGGCGCCGAGGGCGGCCGTGACCAGCTGTGCGGAGTCGTCGGCGCTGCCGGTGTCGGCGGCGACGGCGTACTGCACGGGACGCTCCTGGCCGAGCAGCCCGGCGAGCGCGTCGGGCAGCCAGCGGGCGCCGTCGTGGGAGACGAGGACCGCGGTCACCACGTGACGCGGGAACTCAGGTGTCGCGGCCCCGTCTTGCTGGGCTGCGGTGTGGCTGTGCACGGTCATCGAGGTACGGGCCCCGGTTCGGTGGACTGCGGTGGACGCCTGTGCCGCCTGCGGGCGGTGGGGCGTCTCGGACGAGCGACCACACTATCGGCTGGGCATGACCGCGGCCCGCCGCCTGTGGACAACCCACCCGCGACGGGCCGTTCGAGTCGTTTGTGCGGAACAGTCCGCGGTTGTTCGGTCAGAAGCCGGTCGTACGGCGGTCAGACGGCGGCCTTCTTCAGCCGCCGGCGCTCCCGCTCGGACAGGCCGCCCCAGATGCCGAACCGTTCGTCGTTGGCGAGGGCGTACTCCAGGCACTCGGAGCGGACTTCGCACGCGAGGCAGACCTTCTTGGCCTCTCTCGTGGAGCCGCCCTTCTCGGGGAAGAAGGACTCGGGGTCGGTCTGGGCGCACAGCGCGCGCTCCTGCCAGCCGAGTTCCTCGCCCGCGTCGTCGACCAGCAGTTGCTGCACCGTCTCGGTCATGTGCGCCCCTCGTCTGTCTTTCCGCGTCCCCGTGATGTAGCCGTTACCGATTTCGGCTGAACGACACGAGTGAAATTACAAGTGTGCTGCTCCGGGCGAGTCAAGCCGAGATCTGCTATTGGGCCCCTTATTCACTCTGCGGAACCAAGGCGGTGCGGAAAGTGTTCAAATCGCCATAAACCTTGACACACAGACGGGGTCCGGAAGGCCGCCTTCCGCCTCGAGGACCCCTCGCAGGGCCTGTACGGAGAAAGACGCCCGTGCGTTCGATCCCGTTCCTGTGCACACGGCGAAGCGAACAAGATCACATTCGGATCACGAGATCGCAACGCAGCTTGCGCACCCGGATGTGCCGCATGTGTCCCGGTGAACGGGTGAGCAAACCTTTCGCCTCGCACATGCACCGGATGAGGTGAAGCTTGTCCCACATACCGGTCGTCGAGTTGACAGTGAAGGTGTGAACCGCTGTCCTTGTGGGCATGCTCGCGAACTTGGCATCCGTGACGACCCGCATCGCCGGGTCCCTCGGTGCTGCGTGCGTTCGCTGTAGCTGTTGCTGTCCCAGCTGTTGAGCCGACCGTAGCTCCAGCCGCCCGCCGGGACACCGTCCCGGGGCCGCCGTTTGCTCCCCCGCCCTCTCCCACGGGGCACCCGTTCCCGCACTCTCCGCCAAGGGACCCCCCACCGCATGAACAGCGACAGCGACCTCCAGATCGCCGGTGACCTCCTCGAGGTCCCGCACCTGCTGCAGCCCCCGCGTGAGCACCCCGCCACCGTCGCCGACTTCGTCGGCCTCGCGCGCAGCATCGCGGCCGACCGCGCCCAGTGGGAGCACCTGGTGCAGTACGACGCGACGAGCCGCTGGTACCACCGGCTGCGCACCGGACCCGGCTACGAGGTGTGGCTGCTGTCCTGGGTGCCCGGTCAGGGCAGCGGACAGCACGACCACGGCCCCTCCTCCGGTGTGCTCACCGTGCTGGACGGCACCCTGACCGAGCGCACCGACCGCGGCACGCGCGCGTTGACCGTCGGCGCCCAGCGGGTGTTCGCCCCGGGATATGTGCACGAGGTCGTCAACGACACCCTCGAGCCGGCCGTCAGCCTCCACGTGTACTTCCCGGGACTGACCGAGATGCCGATGCACACCGCTCCGCACTGCGAGGCCCGGCAGCAGCCGCGTTCCCTGACCGTCTGACGCGTTGTCGTACCCGCCTGCCAGACTTGGCCCATGCGCATTGTGGTTCTGGCAGGCGGCATCGGCGGTGCCCGTTTCCTGCGCGGTCTGAAGCAGGCCGCGCCGGACGCGGACATCACGGTCATCGGCAACACCGGCGACGACATCCACCTCTTCGGGCTGAAGGTCTGCCCGGACCTCGACACGGTGATGTACACGCTCGGCGGCGGCATCAACGAGGAGCAGGGCTGGGGAAGAGCCGACGAGACGTTCCACCTCAAGGAGGAGCTCGCCGCCTACGGTGTCGGGCCGGAGTGGTTCGGGCTGGGCGACCGGGACTTCGCCACGCACATCGTGCGGACGCAGATGATCGGCGCCGGCTATCCGCTCAGCGCGGTCACCGAGGCGCTGTGCGACCGCTGGCAGCCGGGCGTGAAGCTGATCCCGATGACCGACGACCGGGTCGAGACCCACGTGGCCGTCGAGATCGAGGGCGAGCGCAAGGCCGTCCACTTCCAGGAGTACTGGGTGAAGCTGCGCGCCTCGGTCCCGGCCCAGGCCGTCGTACCGGTCGGCGCCGAGCAGGCCAAGCCGGCGCCGGGCGTCCTGGAGGCCATCGCCGCGGCGGACGTGATCCTCTTCCCGCCGTCCAACCCCGTCGTCTCCGTCGGCACCGTCCTCGCCGTGCCCGGCATCCGCGAGGCCATCGCGGAGGCGGGCGTTCCGGTGGTGGGCCTGTCCCCCATCGTCGGGGACGCGCCCGTGCGCGGGATGGCGGACAAGGTGCTCGCGGCGGTCGGCGTCGAGTCCACCGCCGCGGCGGTCGCCGAGCACTACGGCTCCGGGCTGCTCGACGGCTGGCTCGTCGACACCGTGGACGCGGGCGCGGTCGAGCGGGTCGAGGCGGCAGGCATCCGCTGCCGGGCCGTACCGCTGATGATGACGGACGTCGACGCGACCGCGCAGATGGCCCGCGAGGCCCTCGCCCTGGCCGAGGAGGTGCGGGGGCAGTGAGCACGCCGCCCGCCGAGGGCTACCGGGTGTGGGCGCTGCCCGGCCTCCCCGAGGTCCGGCCCGGTGACGACCTCGCCAAGCTGATCGCCGCCGCCGAGCCGGGCCTGGCCGACGGGGACGTCGTCATCGTCACCTCCAAGATCGTCTCCAAGGCGGAGGGTCGGATCGTCGAGGCCGCCGACCGGGAGAGCGCGATCGACGCGGAGACGGTCCGGGTGGTCGCCCGGCGCGGCACCCTGCGGATCGTGGAGAACCGGCATGGCCTGGTCATGGCGGCGGCCGGGGTCGACGCCTCCAACACCCCCGCGGGTACGGTGCTGCTGCTGCCCGAGGACCCCGACGCCTCGGCGCGGGCGATCCGCTCCGGCCTGCGCGACCTGCTCGGCGTCACCGTCGGCGTCGTCGTCACCGACACCTTCGGGCGGCCCTGGCGCGCGGGGCTCACGGACGTCGCGATCGGCGCAGCCGGGGTGCGCGTGCTGGACGACCTGCGCGGCGGCAAGGACGCGCACGGCAATCCGCTCAGCGCGACCGTGGTGGCGACCGCGGACGAGCTGGCCGCCGCCGGCGACCTGGTCAAGGGCAAGGCCGCCGGACGGCCGGTGGCCGTCGTCCGCGGACTGCCCCAGGTGGTGGCGGACGACGACACGGACGGGGCCCGGGCCCTGGTGCGCGGCGCGCGCGACGACATGTTCCGCCTCGGCACCTCCGAGGCGATCCGGCAGGCGGTCACCCAGCGCCGTACGGTGCGGGCGTTCACGGACGAACCGGTCGATCCCGGCGCGGTCCGCAGAGCGGTCGCGGCCGCGGTGACGGCTCCGGCGCCGCACCACACGACGCCCTGGCGCTTCGTGCTGCTGGAGTCGCAGGAGTCCCGCACCCGCCTGCTGGACGCGATGCGGGACGCCTGGATCGCCGACCTGCGCCGGGACGGCAAGAGCGAGGAGTCCATCGCCAAGCGCGTGCGCCGCGGTGACGTCCTTCGCAACGCCCCCTACCTGGTCGTCCCCTGCCTGGTGATGGACGGCTCCCACACCTACGGCGACGAACGCCGGGACGCGGCCGAGCGGGAGATGTTCGTCGTCGCGGCCGGCGCCGGTGTGCAGAACTTCCTCGTCGCGCTGGCCGGGGAGCGGCTCGGATCGGCGTGGGTGTCCTCGACGATGTTCTGCCGGGACGTCGTCCGGGAGGTGCTGGGCCTGCCCGCGGACTGGGATCCGATGGGCGCGGTGGCCGTCGGTCACCCGGACGGGGAGCCGCGGCCTCGGCCGGAGCGGGACGCGGGGGGCTTCATCGAGGTGCGCTGACCGTACCCTCGTAACGACTCTTCCTCCCTCCTCACCCCGGGACCTCATTCGTGGCTGGACGGTTCGCTCCCCGGCCGACGCGTACGACCATGCGCGGCGGCGAGGTCGTCGTACCCCTGGGAGCGGTGCCGCGGCCGGCGCCGGCGCCCGGGCGGGTGCGGACCTGGACGCCGGACGGGCCGCTCGACCTCGGCCTCGTCCTCGGCCCGCTGCGGCGGGGCCCCGGCGACCCGACGTTCCGGGCCATGCCCGACGGGTCGGTGTGGCGGGCCAGCCGGACGCCGGCCGGGCCGGGGACGCTGCGGGTGACGACGCGTGCCGGGACCGTCCGCGGGGACGCGTGGGGGCCCGGGGCCGAGTGGCTGCTGGAGCAGCTGCCGCGGATGTGCGGCGCCGAGGACGATCCGTCGGCCTTCGCGCCGCGCCACAAGATCGTGGCGCTGACCCGGCACCGGCGGCCCGGGCTGCGGCTCGGGCGTACCGGGCTGGTGCTGGAGTCGTTGATTCCGTCGGTGCTGGAGCAGAAGGTCACGACGGTCGAGGCGTACCGGGCGTGGCGGCTGCTGGTACGGCGCTTCGGTGAACCGGCGCCGGGACCGGCCCCCGGCCGGATGTACGTGATGCCCTCCGCGCGGGACTGGGCGCTGATCCCGTCCTGGGAGTGGCACCGCGCCGGCGTCGACGACAAGAGGGCGTCGACGATCCTGCGGGCCGTGCGGGTCGCCGCGCGCCTGGAGGAGGCGACGCGGATGCCTCCGGCGGCGGCGCAGGCCCGGCTGGAAGTGGTGCCGGGGATCGGCCCGTGGACGTCGGCGGAGACCGTGCAGCGCAGTCATGGCGCGGCGGACGCGGTGACCGTGGGGGATCTGCATCTGCCGGGGATCGTGGGGTGGGCGCTGGCGGGGGACCGCCACGCCGACGACACGGAGATGCTGCGCCTGCTGGAGCCGTACGCCGGGCAGCGGCATCGGGCGGCGCGGCTGATCCTGCTGAGCGGCAGGGTGCCGGCGCGGCGCGCGCCGCGGTTCCCTGTCGGGGACATTCGGGGGTTGTAGCAGGGGGTACGTCGGCGGGGGCGGCGTCCGCTGTCTCGTTGCCCGGCGTCGGAGCTGGGCGGGGGTGGGACGCGCGGCCCGGCGCTGATGGGGCGCCTCCCCCCACCCGCAACTACGCGCGACGGGACTGCGGCCGGCTCAGGGGCGCGGGGAACTGCGCGACCAGCCGTCCACCCACCCGCAGACGACATCGGGCCCGGCGCCGCGGGCAGCCCGCCTCAGGCGCCCCGGCCCGGACTACTGGTCCGAGGAGAAGCGGAGCGCTCCCGGTGGGATGTGGGCGTCGCACCACACCCGTACGCCCTCGCGGAGTTCGTTGTCGGGGCCGACGGTCGCGCCGTCGCCGATCACCGTGCCCGTCAGCACCGTACGCGAGCCCACGCGGGCCCTCGCGCCGACGAGGGAGTCGGTGATGACCGCGCCCGGTTCGACGACGGCGCCCGGCAGGATCGTGCTGCCGAAGATGCGGGCGCCCTCCGCGATGAAGGCGCCCTCGCCGATCACCGTGCCGCCGGTGAGCTTGGCGTCGGGCGCGACGGTGGCCGTCGGGAGGATGAGACGGTCGCCGCAGCGGCCCGGGACAGCCGGGGACGGCGCCCGGCCCAGCACCAGGTCCGCCGAGCCGCGCACGAACGCGGCCGGGGTGCCGAGGTCGAGCCAGTACGTGGAGTCGACCATGCCCTGGAGGTGGGCGCCGGCCGCCAGCAGGCCGGGGAACGTCTCGCGTTCCACCGACACCGGCCGGCCCGCCGGGATCGTGTCGATGACCGAGCGGCGGAACACGTACGCACCGGCGTTGATCTGGTCGGTGACGATCTCCTCCGGCGTCTGCGGCTTCTCCAGGAAGGCCAGGACCCGGCCGGTCTCGTCCGTCGGGACGAGACCGTAGGCGCGCGGGTCCGTGACCTTCGTCAGGTGCAACGAGACATCCGCGCCCGTCGTCTCGTGGGTGCGGACCAGGGCCCGGATGTCCAGACCGGTCAGGATGTCGCCGTTGAAGATCAGGACGGGATCGTCGGGGCCGGAGTGGAGCCGCGCGGCCACGTTGCGGATCGCGCCGCCCGTGCCGAGGGGCTCCTCCTCCGTGACGTACTCCAGGTGCAGTCCGAGCGACGAGCCGTCGCCGAAGTACGGCTCGAACACCTCGGCCAGATACGACGTGGCGAGGACGATGTGCTCCACGCCCGCCGCTCTCGCGCGCGCCAGCTGATGCGTGAGGAACGGCACGCCCGCCGCCGGCACCATGGGTTTGGGCGTGTTGACCGTGAGCGGGCGCAGCCGGGTTCCCTTGCCGCCGACCAGAAGGATCGCTTCTGTCACCTGTCGTCTCTGCTTCCTGCCGGGACCGGCCGAACTGTCTTTCGACCGGCCAGTGTATGTCCCGGCCTCAGCGCCCCTGGTAGCCCGCCGCCTTGGAACGGGCCGTGCCGAGCTTGCCGTAGAGCTGTTTGCCCGGGCAGTCGGTGGCGAAGCCGTCGCGGTGACCGGAGATCACGTTCAGTCGTACGTTCTTGCCTTTGGCGTAGAGGTTGCCACCGCCGGACTTCAGGTATGTCTTGGCGGTCGGATTCATCCCGTACAGACCGAGCTTCCAGGCCGCCAGCCGGGCGATGGAGGTGACCGCGGCGGTCGAGGGCTTGCTGGAGCTGAAGGTGCCGATGACGGCGACGCCCATGCTGTTGGAGTTGAACCCGAGGGTGTGGGCGCCGAGGACCGGCTTGGCCACGCCGCCGGCCCGGCCCTCGTAGATGTTCCCGCACTTGTCGACGAGGAAGTTGTAGCCGATGTCCCGCCAGCCCATGCTCTTGACGTGGTAGCGGTAGATACCGCGGATGACCGACGGGGCCTGGGCGCAGGTGTAGTTGTTGCCGGTGGCCGTGTGGTGCACGAAGGCCGCCTTGACCGACTTCGTGTACACGAAGCCCTTCTCGCGCAGCTTCTCGTCCGCGCCCCAGCCGGCCCGGGTGACGATACGCGGGCGCGGTCCGATGTACGGCTTCGCGCGCTCCTGCTGGCTCATCTCGGCGCCGCGCAGGGTGGTCAGCTCCTGCTCGGTGCCGGCGCGGTCGAGGGCCGGGATCTCGGCGGCACCCGGCGCCACACCGGTCAGGCCGACATTGGCGTCGGCGACCTCCCGAACCTGGGTGCTGTCCTCGCTCTCCTCCTCGGGCTCGTCGACGGCGCCGGGACGCGGGGCGGTGACCGGGGCGTGCCGGTGCGGGGCGGTGTCACGGCCGGGGTCGACCAGTTCCAGACGCATTCCGGTGGGCAGCGGGGAGGAAGTGACGGTGACGTTCCTGACGCCGCGTCCGGTCTCCTCGACATGGCTGCTGGAGACGGTCTCGGCCCGTACGCGGACCTCGACGCCGTCGGAGTCGCCCACCCACAGCGGGGCGGTGGCGCCATGGACATGGCCGGAGGTGCGTTCGGTGGTGCCGGGGTCGGCGCCGTGGTCGGCGTTGTGCGTGTCGAGGTCCTGCCAGTCGGACCAGGTGTGAGTGCCGGAGGCGCGGGTGCGCACCTGCACACGGCCGTTCAGTACGGCGTCCGGGTCGTCCCAGACGACCCCGACGAGGGAGAAGTGCCCGGTGTCTCGGCGGGGCACGCCCTGGAGGGGGGAGCCGGGGGCTCGGTCGCTGCCGAGCGGGACGAGGGGCAGCGACGCGGTGCTGCCGGGGACCCCGGCGGCCGCGGGGGCACCGGCCGGTGCCGGGGCCGCCGCGGCGGACGGGGTCAGCGGCAGGGCGAGTGCGGCTGCGCAAGTGACGCCGATCGAAGAAGCAAGCAATCCACGCATGCCAATGATCCTGGACATAGTCAGACATATCTGTCCATCGGGGAATTGACGGGCCGTCGGCTGCCGTTGCGCCAAACCGGTGGCGTACGGCACGCCTCGGGACCGGGGCGGCGGTGGGTGCGCGGGAGTCGGCGCGCGTACGCTGATGCGAGTGAACGCCACCGATCGCACCCCTGCCGACCTGCTGAGTTCCGCGCTCGCCGCGGATGCCGCGCGCCCGCTGGTGACCTTCTACGACGACGCCACGGGTGAACGTGTCGAATTGTCCGTGGCCACCTTCGCCAATTGGGTGGCCAAGACCGCGAACCTCCTCCAGGACGGGTGGTCCGCCGAGCCCGGAGACCGGGTCGCCCTCCTCCTGCCCGCCCACTGGCAGACCGCGGTCTGGCTGCTGGCGTGCGCCTCGGTCGGAGTCGTCGCGGACGTCGACGGCGACCCGGCGCGGGCGGAATTCGTCGTGGCGGGGCCGGGGGAGTTCGAGCGGGGACTGGCGTGCCGCGGTGAGCGTTACGCCCTGTCCCTCGCCCCCCTGGGCCGGCGCTTCGTCCCGGCCCCTCCGGACGGATACGCCGACTACGCCGTCGACGTGCCGACCTTCGCCGACCGCTTCGTGCCGTACGCGCCGGTGGACCCGGAGGAGCCGGCGCTGATCGTGGCCGGGGCCGAGCTGACGGGCGCGGAGATCGTGGAGCGGGCGGTCGGCGACGCGGCGGGGCTGGGACTGACGGGACCGGGGTCCCGGCTGCTGTCCGGGCTGCCGTACGACACGTGGGAGGGCCTGAGCGCGGGCCTGTACGCACCGCTGGCCAGCGGCGGCTCGGTCGTGCTGTGCCGGAACCTTTCCCTGTTGGGGGAGGAAGCGCTGGCGAAGCGGATCGACGCAGAACGGGTGTCTTGCACGGCACGCTGACACGACGCCGACCGTCGGCTACGGCTGGCCGCGGGCGGGCTGCGCGCCCGGCGTTTCCCTGCGCCGGCCGGTGACCGTCGGCTGCGGCCGGGCCGAGAGTGGACTGCGCGCCCGGCGTTTCCCGGTGCCCGGAGTCGGTGCCGACCGGTGGTGGGGACACTCGCCGGCGCTGACTGGGGGCCTCTCCCGAACTCATCGAACAGAGTGACCCAGCGCCCACCCGTGCCGCCCTGGGGTCCCCCTGCTCGAAGAGCTTGGGGGAGGCACGACAGCCCGCAGCCAGGGCGACACGGCGACCGCCCGGCCGCAGCTACGCGGGACGACGACCCGCTGCCGCGCGCGCCACGGCCTTGCGGCGGCACCCGCCGCCCGCGGCCCGTAGTTACGGCGACATGGCGACCGCCCGCCCGCAGCTACGCGGGACGACGACCCGCGGCCGCACGCGTCAGGGCGTTGCCGCGCGCCACGACCGGGGCCGTGCACGCCAGGGCGTTGCCGCGCGCCACGGCGTCGGTGCACCCGCGTGCGGCGGGGAGGGGCCGGGGTGGGGGGTGTCCGCCCGCCCGCAGCGGCCGGCACCGGCACAGGGCGCCGTGCCAGGGAACGGGCGGCCGGACCGAGACGGACACCCCCCA
>NZ_JBVJPV010000013.1:22960-287269 GCF_055609245.1 Streptomyces sp. NPDC036813
GCGGGGGGCCCCCCCCCGGGGGGCGGGGGGGGGGGGGGGGCGGGGCCCGCCCCCCCCCCCCCCCCCCCCCCCCCGGCCCCGCCCCACAACGCACCGCAGGCGCGACAGCAACCGACCACGCACCCGCACGGGCCGCCGCAGGCACAAAAGGGGCGCGAGGAACTGCGCGACCAGCCACGCCGAAACCCGCAGACGACACGACGCCCCACTCCCCCGTTCGGCCCACCACCCCCCACCCCCGCACCCCCTCCCACGGCATCGTCTAAGGAAGGGAAGACAACACGGCACAAGGGGGGCACGAACGTGACGCGCACACCGGCTGCCAGCGCCAGCGCCACTGCCACCGGCACCGGCCTCACCCGCCGGCGCCGCCGCCGCTGGGCACTGCGCACCGGCGTAGGCCTCACCGCCGCCCTCCTCACCGCCGCCGTCACCGCCGCCGTCCTCTACGCCAAGCTCGACGGCAACATCACCCCCGACGAGGCCGCCGCCCGCGAACTCGCCCGGTACGAGAAGGAGCGCCCCACCGCCCTGGCCAAGGACGCGCAGAACATCCTTCTCATCGGCTCCGACTCCCGCGCCGGCGCGGGCAACGACAAGTACGGCCACGACTCCGGCACCGAGCGCTCCGACACCACGATCCTTCTGCACCTCTCCACCGCAAGACCCGGAGGGCACAGCGCCACCGCCGTCTCCCTCCCCCGCGACCTCATGGTGGACATCCCCGCCTGCCTCCGCCGGGACGGCCCCCGCAGCGAACCGATGTTCGCGATGTTCAACCACGCCTTCGAAACCGGCGGTTCCGCCTGCACCATCCGCACGGTCGAAAAGCTGACCGGCATCCGCATCGACCACCACGCCGTCGTCGACTTCAGCGGCTTCAAGGACATGGTGGAGGCCGTCGACGGCGTCGAGATCTGTCTGACGCAGCCCATCCACGACACCGCGGCGGGCCTCCGCCTCCCCGCCGGCCGCGTCACCCTGAACGGTGAGCAGGCCCTCGGCTACGTCCGCGCCCGCAAGTCCCTCGGCGACGGCAGCGACACCGACCGCATGGGCCGGCAGCAACAATTCCTCGCGGCGCTCGTCAACAAGGTCCGCAGCAACGGCGTACTGCTGAATCCGGTGAAGCTCTATCCCGTGCTGGACGCGGCGACGTCCTCGCTCACCACCGACCCCGCCCTGGCGAGTCTGCGCGGTTTGTACCAACTCGTGCGCGGGCTGCGTGACATCCCCACCGAACGCGTCCAATTTTTGACCGTTCCGCGGGAGTCGTACGTCTACAACGCCAATCGCGACCAACTGGTGGAACCGGAAGCGGAAAGGCTGTTCGCCCTGCTGCGCGCGGACAAGCCGGTAAAAGTCACCGAGAACACTCCCTCCGGCGCCGCCCCCCACTACACCGGGTACGGAACGCGTGACGGTGAGCCGTCCGGCTCCGCCACCGGTCCCGCCTCCCCCGACCCCACGTTCCGCGGGAACACCGCCGCCCACGACACCTGCGGGTAAAGCAATCGCCAAGACGGCGAACTTCCGTTCCAGGAAATGGGGCAATTGCCCGCTTGTAGGGAAGTGGAATGTGTCACCGCCGTCGCCCGATGTCGAACGGTGCGGATAGGGTGAGCGATCCGGTGCACCCAACCACGAGGTCCGTCTCTGGGGTCGTGCAGGTCGTGCACTGTGAGACCGAGACCGAAGCGCCTGAAGGGGGAAGGCGCGGCGTGGCCCCGACGGAGGATTCGAGCAACCGTGGACGCGCAAGGCCGTGGGCGGGCGGAGAACATCGATCCCGCAGACCAGTGGGTGCTCAATCCGAGCACCGGCGAATACGAACTGCGACTGACCCCTTCCGCACCGCAGTCGACGGTCGCGCCGCAGTCGGGGGTTCCGTCACCCCGCAGACCCCGCACCGCGCAGGGGGGCCGCGCGGGCGGCGCCCCGGCATCCGACGCAGCGCGCGCCGCGGCACCGGACACCGCGGCGCGCTCCCGTACCCGCACGCCGTCGGCGCCCGGGCGGGACACGCCGGAACGTGACGTCCCGTCACCCCGCCGGCGCCGCGGCGCTCCCGAGCCGGTTCCGGCGCCGGGCCGGCGCGGACGGCGCCCGGCGAAGAAGTCGAAGGCGAAGAAGGCGCTGATGTGGACCGGCGGCACGATGGCGTTCGTGCTGGTCGCCGTCGGCACCGCGGGCTATCTCTTCATCAAGCACCTCGAGGGCAACGTCAGCACCACCGACGTCGGTGACGCCGGTTCGAAGGGCTTCAGCAAGGACGAGGCCTTCAACATCCTGATCATCGGCACGGACAAGCGCACCGGCAAGGGCAACGAGGGCTACGGCGACAAGGGCAGCGTCGGTCACGCCGACACCAACATCCTGCTGCACGTCGCCAAGGACCGCTCCAACGCGACCGCGATGAGCATTCCGCGCGACATGATCGTCGACGTCCCGGACTGCCCGACCAAGCAGCCCGACGGCTCCGAGAAGGTCATCGGGGGCACGGACAACGTCCGCTTCAACACCAGCCTCGGTCAGGACGGCCGCGACCCCGGCTGCACCATGCGCACGGTGCAGGCGGTCACCGGTATCCACGTCGACCACTTCATGATGGCGGACTTCAACGCGGTCAAGACCCTGTCGAGCGCGGTCGGCGGCGTCGACGTATGCCTCAAGCACGCCGTCGACGACCCCAAGTCGCACCTGAAGCTGTCCGCAGGCGAGCACAAGATCGAGGGCGAGCAGGCCCTCGCCTTCGTGCGCACCCGGCACAGCTTCGGCAACATGGGCGACCTCGACCGCATCAAGGTGCAGCAGCAGTTCCTCGGGTCGCTGACCCGCAAGATGTCCTCCAGCGACACGCTGACCAACCCGAGCAAGCTGTACAAGCTGGCGGACGCGGCGACCAAGGCGCTCACGGTGGACACCGGCATCGGTGACGTCTCCACCCTCAAGGATGTCGCGCTGGAGCTGAAGAAGGTCCCGCCGAAGAACATCACCTTCCTCACCGTGCCGGTGATCGACAATCCCGCCGAGAAGAAGGTGCACGCGACGGTCGTGCCGGACCCGAACAAGGCGCCGGCGGTCTTCGACGCCATCAAGGGCGATGTCTCCTTCACCGCGGTGAAGCAGAAGGAGAAGGCGGCCAAGGACGCCGAGGCGGCCCGGCTCAAGGGCACGCAGGCGCCCGCCGACGAGGTGCGGGTGCGCATCCTCAACGGCGGTGCCAAGTCCGGCTCCGCCTACGAGACGCTGAACTGGCTGCAGAACGACCAGGGCGTGCTGAAGTCGGAGAACGCGGGCAACGCGCCCGCCGTGGCGGACAAGACGACTCTGGAGTACGCACCCGACCAGGCGGCCCAGGCGCGCAAGCTGGCCGCGCTGATGGGGCTGCCGGGCTCGGCGCTCAAGCCCGGCAAGAGCGTCACCAACGCGCAGGGTCTGCCCACGATGACACTGACCCTGGGCAAGGACTTCAAGGGGGCGGGGGTGTCCCTGACCGCACCGGCGAAGGCGCCGGAGGTGGACAACCAGTCCACGGCGGACAAGGTTCAGTGCGCGAGTTGAGCGCAGCAGGGCCACCGAACGGGCCTGTCGTACGTCTAACAAGGCGGGCGGCAGGCCCGTTCGATTGACCGGACGGGGTGACCAGGCCCGTTGGACGACCGACGAGGGTGGGGAGGGCAGCTGTGGCGCGCAGCGGCGTCAGGGGGGAGGTGCCGGCGGTCGAGGACACGATGTCCCTGACACCGCGGGCCGGGGGCGGGCAGAGCGGCTCCGGCGGCGGCCACGGCACCGGGCGCAGACGGCCCAGACGGCGCGTGCTGCGCTGGTCGGCGAGCGTGCTGGCGGTGGTGATACTGGGCACGGCCGGCGCCGGTTACCTCTACTACGAGCACCTCAACGGCAACCTCCGCAGCGGCGAGCGCGACAGCGGCGACTCCAAGGCCCGCAAGGCCGACCCGAACGCCGCGGGGCAGACTCCGCTGAACATCCTGCTGATCGGCTCCGACAGCCGTAACTCCGACGCGAACGTCGCGCTCGGCGGCAGCCGGGACAACCGCGGCAACCCGCCGCTGGGCGATGTGCAGATGCTGATCCATCTCTCCGCGGACCGGGAGAGCGCATCCGTGGTGAGCATTCCGCGCGACACCCGCGTCCCGATCCCCGACTGCACCGATCCGAAGACCGGTCAGAAGTTCCCGGCGACGAACAAGATCATCAACGAGTCGCTGGCGCGTGGCGGCCCCGGCTGCACGCTCGCCACCTGGCAGAACATCACCGGGGTCTACATCGACCACTGGATGATGATCGACTTCGCCGGTGTGGTGCGCATGGCGGACGCCATCGGGGGCGTCGAGGTGTGCGTCAACCAGAACGTGTGGGACCGGCCGCTGCCCGCGCAGAAGGGCGGCTCGGGGCTGAAGCTGACGGCCGGCCGGCACCAGGTGAAGGGCGTCCAGGCCCTGCAGTGGCTGCGCACCCGGCACGCCTGGGGCAGCGACCCGCTGCGCGCCCGCGCCCAGCACATGTACATGAACTCGATGATCCGCACGCTGCGGGGGCAGAACGTCTTCACCGACACCGGCCGGCTGATGGACCTGGCCGAGGCGGCGACCAAGTCGCTGCAGGTGTCGGAGGAGATCGGCACGGTCAAGAAGCTGTACGACCTCGGCATGCAGCTCAAGACGGTGCCGCCGGACCGCATCACCATGACGACGCTGCCCACCGTGCAGGACTCGCAGAACTCCGAGCACCTGGTGCCGGCCGGGGACCGGGCGGAGAAGATCTGGCGGATGATCCGCGAGGACGTGTCCTTCGACAAGAAGGGCCCGCAGAGCGGCGCCTCCAAGCCGACGGCCTCGCAGAAGGCGTCCGCCGATCCGGCCGCGCCGGACGCCCAGATCGGGGTCGTCGTGCGCAACGGCACCCGGTCCGACGGACAGACCGCGGTCCGGGGCCGGGCGGGTACGATCGCGCAGGCGCTCGTGGACAAGGGCTTCACCCGGGCGGCGAAGGACACCGCGCCGCCGGTCGCCGAGTCCGCCACCGTGGTCCGCTATCCGACCGCCGATCTGGAGGGCGACGCCCAGCAGGTCGCCAAGGCCCTGGGCATACCGCTGAGCGCGGTGAAGAAGTCCACGGACGTGTCCGGCGTGACCGTCGTCGTGGGCGCGGACTGGCGCACCGGCACGACGTATCCGGGGCAGGCATCGCCGGAGGCCGGGGACCTGCCCGACGACGCGGACGCGCTGAGCGGCGCCGACAGCGGCACGTGCATGGACGTGTACAAGCCGTACCGCTGGTAGCGCGCGGTCTTGACGGTGGGCCGGCGGACGCCGGTGACACAAAGGGAACTCTTACCCGACTGCACGATGATGGCGCGGAAACCGGCCGAGGGGGGCCGGTCGGGTGCACGGCCCAGGGGCGGGGAGGACGGGGAAGTGACACAGAACGACGTACGGGGGGACGGCACGCTCACGGAGATACGCGAGCGCGGGCTACCGGGCGACGGCGTACCGGAGGAGAGACACACCGCCGTGCGCCCGCGTCGGCGGCGGCGCGTGCTGCGCTGGTCGGCGACCGTGCTGGCGGTGGTGATACTGGGCACGGCGGGCGCGGGTTACCTCTACTACCGGCACCTGAACGACAACATCAAGAAGGACGCCCTCAACCTCGGGGACGCCAAGGACCGGGCGAGCGTGCCGACGGCCAACGCGGCCGGGCAGAAGCCGCTGAACATCCTGCTGATCGGCTCGGACGCCCGGGACACCAAGGAGAACCAGGAACTGGGCGGCGCGAAGGAGACCTTCGGCGGTGTCCCGCTCGCGGACGTCCAGATGCTCGTCCATCTCTCCGCCGACCGCTCCAGCATGTCGGTCGTCTCCATGCCGCGCGACACGCTGCTGCAGCTGCCCAAGTGCACCGACCCCGACACCGGCACGGTCTACCCAGCCACCACCGGCCGGGTGATGACGAACACCTCACTCGGCCGCGGCGGGCCGGGCTGCACGGTGGCGACCTGGGAGAAGCTCACCGACATCCACATCGACCACTTCATGATGATCGACTTCTCGGGTGTGGTGTCGATGGCGGACGCCGTCGGCGGCGTCCCGGTGTGCGTGGACGCCAACATCTACTCCCACACCCCGGACGGCCACGGCTCCGGCCTGAGGCTCCCCGAGGGCACCACGCCGGTCAAGGGCGAGCAGGCCCTGCAGTGGCTGCGCACCCGCTACGGCTTCGAGGACGGCAGCGACCTGGCCCGCGCCAAGGCACAGCACATGTACATGAACGCGATGGTGCGTCAGCTGCGCCAGAACGCCACCCTCGGCAACCCCGGCGCACTGCGCGCCCTCGCCGAGGCGGCGACCAAGGCGATCACGGTCGACGACGGTCTGGGCACCATCAAGAAGATGTACGACCTGGCGGTCGAGCTGCGGAAGGTGCCCACCGACCGCATCACCATGACGACGATGCCCAACCGCTACGTCGGTGCCCGGGTGGAGCCCACCTCGGACGCGGCGAAGCTGTTCCGCATGGTCCGCGACGACGTGGCCCTCGACGGCAAGGACAGAAAGAAGCCCGCCCCCGCGCCCAGTGCTGCGGTGACGGCGGACCAGGCGGCACCGGATGCCGAGATCGCCGTGCAGGTGCTGAACGGCACCCGCACCGACGACCTCGGCCCGGCGCGCGGCCGGGCGTCCGACGTGGCGCGGCTGCTGAACGACAAGGGCTTCACCGGGGCCCTCGCGGACTCCTCGTCGGCCACGTCGGAGGAGACCACGGTCGTCCGCTACCCGAGTGCCGATCTGGAGGGCGACGCCCGCCGGGTCGCGCAGGTGCTGGGTCTGCCGGCGAGCGCGGTGCAGAAGTCCACCGACGTCTCCGGGATCACCCTCGTCGTGGGCGCGGACTGGCGCACGGGTACGGCGTACCGGGCGCCGAAGGACGACGGGAAGGCCCCGGAGTCGGCGCAGGCGATGAACGCCTCCGACGACAGCCAGTGCATGCATGTGAACCCGGCCTTCACCTGGTGAGAGGCCGGGTCCGGTCGGGCCGCCGGGTCAGGCCGTCTCGTGCGGCTGCTCGGCGGTGCGCGCGCCGCTGAGCACCGCCGGGCGGCGGGAGGCGATGACGCGCTTCGCCAGCGACTTCGGGCTGGTCAGGAAGCCCCAGCCCCACGACATGTGCATGGTGGCGAGCGCGAGGGGGATCTGCAGCCGCGCCTTGAGCGGCAGGCCCTTGCCCGCCGGCAGCGACCCGGCGGCGATCGCCGCGAGATAGCCGCCCGGGACGACGAAGCCCCAGGGCGTCAGGACCGCCCCGGCCACGATGCCGGCGGCGATGGCGCACACCGCCGTCGGTGGGGCGAGGTAGCGCAGGTTGATCGAGCCGGCGTGGTAGCGGGCGACGACGTGCCGCCAACGGCCGTAGTCCTTGTACTGCTTGGCGAGCGCGCGCACGCTCGGCCTCGGCCGGTACGACACCCTCAGCTCGGGCGAGAACCAGATCAGGCCGCCCGCCTCACGGATGCGGAAGTTCAGCTCCCAGTCCTGGGCGCGGATGAACTCCTCGTTGTAGCCGCCCTGTTGCTCCAGCGCCTCGCGGCGGAAGACCCCGAGGTAGACGGTCTCGGCGGGGCCGGCCTCGCCGCCGGTGTGGAAGACGGCGTTGCCGACGCCGATCTTCGAGGTCATCGCGGCTGCGACGGCGTGCTCCCAGTCGTTCTCGCCCTCGGCGTGCATGATGCCGCCGACGTTCTGCGCGCCGGTCTCCTCGAGCAGTCGCACGGCGGTGGCGATGTAGTTCGGCGAGAGCATGCCGTGCCCGTCGACGCGGACCACGATCGGGTGCCGGGACGCCTTGATCGCCGCGTTGAGGGCGGCGGGCGTACGGCCGGTCGGGTTGGGCACGGTGTGCACGCGGGGGTCTTCGGCGACGAGCCGGGCCGCGATCTCGTCCGTACGGTCCGTGGACGGACCGAGGGCGATCACGACCTCCATCTCGCCGGCGTACTCCTGCGCGAGGATCGCTTGGACGGCCCCGCGCAGATGCCGCTCCTCGTTGAGGACGGGCATGATCACGGACACGGCGGGGAGCTGCACGTCGGACTTGGCGTTCATCGGTGCTCACGTTACCGCGAACGGGGGACACCTTTGCGCGCCGCGTGAGCGGGTCACCGGGCTGCAGATCGTATGGACCTACCGTGCTCACGGATCCCGCGTACGGCCTCGTCCGGAGGTGTCCTTCTTGTCCACGCCGCCCCGTCCCGCCCCGTCCCGGCCCCAGCGCCGCCCGCAGCAGCCCCGCAGGCCCCGGCAGCCCGCCGGGCGCCGCAGGCCGCGCTGGGCCATGCGGGCGGTGACGACGCTGTCCGTCGTCGTCCTCGCCTCCGCGGGGATCGGGCACGCCGTGATCTCCAGCCTGGACGCGGACATCGCGCGGGTCGACCCCTTCAAGGACATGAAGAACCGGCCCCGCGCGGGCCACGGCATGAACGTGCTGCTGGTCGGCACCGACGGACGCGACAAGATCACGCCGGAGGAACGCAGGAAGTACCACCTCGGCGGCGCGCCCTGCCACTGCACGGACACCATCATGATCGTGCACATCTCGGAGGACCGGGACCGGGCCAGCGTGGTGAGCCTCCCCCGCGACTCCTACGCCGAGACGCCCGAGCACACCGACGCCACCACCGGTGAGCGGCACAACGGCCACCCGATCAAGCTGAACGCGGCGTACGCGGAGGGCGGCCCGCAGCTGACCGTGCGCACGGTCGAGCAGATGACCCATGTGAAGATCGACCACTATCTCGAGGTCGACTTCACCAGTTTCATGAAGACCGTCGACGAGCTGGGCGGGGTGCAGATCTGCACCGCCGAGCCGCTGAAGGACTCCTACACCGGGCTCGACCTGGCGGCCGGCACGCACACCCTCACCGGCGGCGAGGCCCTGCAGTACGTGCGCTCCCGGCACATCGACGGCGCCTCGGACCTCGGCCGGATGAAGCGCCAGCAGCGTTTCCTGGCCGCTCTGGTGGACCGGGCGACGTCGTCCGGGGTGCTGCTGAACCCGCTGAAGTTCCGCGACGTGACCCGGGCGGTGCTCGGCTCGGTGCGGGCGGACAAGGGCTTCGGGGCGGACGAGCTGCTGGACCTCGGCCGCGCGATGCGCACCTTCTCGCCGTCGTCCTCGGAGTTCACCACGGTCCCGGTCGGGCAGCTCGGCTACCAGGTCAAGGGCATCGGCTCGACGCTGAAGTGGGACGACGCCAAGGCGGCGAAGCTGTTCGAGGCGCTGCGCGAGGACAAGCCGCTCGCCGCGCAGCGGCCGCGCGGCGTGGCCCCGGTCGAGGTCGAGGTCGCCCCGCAGCAGATCCAGGTGCAGGTGGAGAACGGCACCGCGACGTCCGGCCTCGGCCGCCGCGTCGACGCCGCCCTCGCGGCGGCCGGCTTCCGCACCACGGGCACGCCCGGCAACGCGGCCCCGGCCGGCACCGCGACCACGCCCCCCGCGCGCCGCACGGTCATCCTGTACGACCCGCGCTGGGACCGCTCCGCCCGGTCGCTGGCCGCCGCGCTGCCCGGCAGCGAACTGCGGGCGGCGCCCGGCCGTGGCCCGCTGATGAAGGTGATCGCCGGCAGCGACTTCCGCCAGGTCCGCAAGGTGCGCACCGAGCAGCCGGAGCAGGGCGAGACCGCCGTGGTGCGGGGCAACGAGGTCGGCTGCGCGTGAGGCGTCGCCGCCGCGGCTCGTCGTCGTAGGGACGTCCGATGGACGCGGGGGCGGTGTGAGGCGTACCACGGAAGGGCACGAACGGGGCCCCGCCCCGGGGCCCCTCGCCCCCCAGGAGGAGCCATGACCGAGTCCGCCGCGACCCCCATGAGCAAGGAGATGCAGGACTGCGTCGAGGCGTGCATGTCCTGCCACACCATGTGCGAGGAGACGATGAGCTCCTGCCTGCAGATGGGCGGGCAGGCCCAGATGCAGGTCATGCGGGCGCTCATGGACTGCTCGGAGATGACCCGGATGTGCGCCGACATGATGATGCGGCGCTCGCCGCTGTCGGCCGAGATGTGCGCGATGTGCGCCCGCGCGTGCGACATGTGCGCCGAGGCGTGTATGAGCATGCCGGACGACGCGCAGATGATGCGCTGCGCCGAGTCCTGTCGCCGCTGCGCCGACATGTGCCGCACGATGGCCGGCGCCAGGATGTGACCCCACCCCCGACCGACCACAGGGCACCCCGCCGGGGGTGCCCTGCCGTGCCGGGTGCCGTCAGTTGCCCGAGACGGTGACCTTCTCGTCGTTGTTCAGTTCGTTGACCAGGGTCTTGACCTTCGTCTTGTCCCAGACGAGGTTGCCGCCGCGGGAGCCCGAGATCGGCATGTTCATGGAGGTGCCGTCGCCGCCGTTGACGCCCTTCATCGCGAAGAACATCGAGCCCAGGTCGTACAGGCCCATGTCCTTGTCGACGATCAGGGAGTCCAGTCCTGCGCCCATGGTGGGGTAGAACTTGAACGGGTTCATGATCGTCCCGGGCGTGGCCACCTGGTGGGCCAGGGCGGCGAGGAACTTCTGCTGGTTCTTCGTGCGCTCCAGGTCGGAGGCGGCGAAGGCGTGCCGGGTACGGACGAAGGCGAGGGCCTGCTCGCCGTTGAGGGTCTGCTTGCCCGCCTGGAAGTCGGCGCCCGAGTACTTGTCCTTGAACGGCTTGTCGATGGTGATGTCGACACCGCCCACCGCGTCGACGATGTTCGCGAAGCCGGCGAAGCCGATCTCCACGTAGTGGTCGATGTGCAGGCCGGTGTTGTACTCGACGGTGCGCACCAGCAGCTCGGGGCCGTCCTCGGCGTAGGCGGCGTTGAGCTTGGTGTGCCGGCCGGTGGCCGGGTAGGTCTTGCCGGACTGCGAGCCCTTGTACGAGGGGATCTCCACGTCGGAGTCACGGGGCAGCGAGATCAGCGTGTCGCCGTTGCTGCCGACGTGCAGGATCATCATCGAGTCCGTGCGCTTGCCCTCGGCGGAGCCGGTGTGCAGCTTCTTCTTCTCGTCCTTGGACATGCCCTCACGGCTGTCCGAACCGACGATCAGGTAGTTCGTGCCCTCGCCGGACGACGGCCGGTCGATGACCTTGGACAGGTCGACCTCGCGGCGCAGCTTGGAGTCGGCCCAGAAGTACGTGCCGACACCGGTGACCACGAGCACGGTCGCGAGTGTGATCGCCGTCCACTTGATCCGGCGGCGCCAGTTCGGCGCGGGACGCGGTCCGCGGCCGGCCGGTCCGGCGGGGCCGCGGCCGGCGGGGCTGCCGTAGACCTGGCCGGTGTTGTAACCGGAGTCGTACCCGTCGTCGTAGCCGCCGGGGGCTTCGCCGCCGTCGACGTACGACGGCTGCGGCGGCACCGCGCCGTACTGGGGCGCGGACGGGCCCGGGCGGGCGCCCGGCGCGGGCCGGCGCACCTGCCGCATGACGCGGGCACCCTCCGGCGTCGCGCCGGAGCTGCCGCGTCCGTAGCGGGTGCCGCGATTGTCGTCGGACCATCCCTCGGGCCAGTCATTCATGCGCCCCAGTGTGCCGGGCCCGGCGGTGTGCCTTACAAGGGCCGTCGGTAAATAAGGTCAGCGCTGTTGCGAAGCTGACACAAATTCCCCTGTTGTCAGCTCGGCATATGGTGGACGGCATGACAGACCAGGCCCCCGCCGCAGATACGGACACTCCGGAGATCCCGGGCAAGCCGACGTCGGCGTCCCGCACCACGCTGAGCCACATCATGACCCACAACGACACCAATCTGCTGGGTACGGTGCACGGTGGCGTGATCATGAAGCTGGTCGACGACGCCGCGGGCGCGGTCGCCGGCCGCCACTCGGGCGGACCCGCGGTCACCGCGTCCATGGACGAGATGGCGTTCCTCGAGCCGGTCCGGGTCGGGGACCTGGTGCATGTGAAGGCGCAGGTCAACTGGACCGGCCGGACCTCGATGGAGGTCGGCGTCCGCGTCCTGGCGGAACGCTGGAACGAGTCCGCGCCGCCCACCCAGGTCGGCTCCGCCTACCTGGTCTTCGCCGCGGTCGACGCCGACGGCAAGCCGCGCTCGGTCCCCCCGGTGATCCCGGAGACGGAACGGGACAAGCGCCGCTACCAGGAGGCCCAGATCCGCCGCACCCACCGCCTGGCCCGCCGCCGGGCCATCATGGACCTGCGCGAACAGCGCGCGGCGGAGGGTTTCGAGGACTGAGCCCCGCTCCCGCGACTACGGCGATCTCACCGTCAGCGACAAAGCCCCGGCACCTCGGCCAGGGCTTTGTCGCTGACGGGATCCCGCCCGGTTACGGAAGGTTCCTCGCCATGACGATCCGCTGGACCTGGTTGGTGCCCTCGTAGATCTGGGTGATCTTGGCGTCGCGCATCATGCGCTCGACCGGGTAGTCGCGGGTGTAGCCGTAGCCGCCGAGGAGCTGGACCGCGTCGGTGGTGACCTCCATCGCGACGTCCGAGGCGAAGCACTTGGCCGCCGCGCCCAGGTACGTGAGGTCCGCGTCGCCGCGCTCGGAGGCGGCCGCGGCCTGGTAGGTCAGGGCGCGGGCGGCCGAGATCTTCATGGCCATGTCGGCCAGCATGAACTGGATGCCCTGGAAGTCGGCGATCGGCTTGCCGAACTGCTTGCGCTCCTGGACGTAGCCCTTGGCGTAGTCCAGCGCTCCCTGGGCGATGCCGAGGGCCTGCGCGGCGATGGTGATGCGGGTGTGGTCCAGGGTCTTCATGGCCGTCATGAAGCCCGTGCCCTCCTCGCCGATCATGCGGTCGGCGGGGATACGGACGTTGTCCAGGTAGACCTCGCGGGTCGGCGAGCCCTTGATGCCGAGCTTCTTCTCCGGCGCGCCGAAGGAGACACCCTCGTCGGACTTCTCGACGACGAAGGCCGAGATGCCCTTCGAGCGCTTGGCGGGGTCCGTGACCGCCATCACCGTGTAGTACTCCGACACGCCCGCGTTGGTGATCCAGCGCTTCACGCCGTTCAGGATCCAGTGGTCGCCGTCACGGACCGCGCGCGTCTTCATGCCGGCCGCGTCCGAACCCGCGTCCGGCTCGGAGAGGCAGTACGAGAACATGCCGTCGCCCTTGGCGAGCGGAGTCATGTACTTCTTCTTCAGCTCCTCGGAGCCGGACAGGATCACCGGCAGCGAGCCCAGCTTGTTCACGGCCGGGATCAGCGAGGAGGACGCGCAGACGCGGGCCACCTCCTCGATCACGATGACCGTCGCGAGGGCGTCGGCGCCCGCGCCGCCGTAGCTCTCGGGTACGTGCACCGCGTGCAGGTCGCCCGCCACGAGGGCGTCATGCGCCTCCTGCGGGAAGCGGGCCTCCTCGTCCACCGCGGCGGCATGCGGCGCGATCTTCGCCTCGGCCAGCGCACGGACGGCGTCACGGAGCATGTCGTGCTCCTCGGACGGGCGGTACAGGTCGAAGTCAGCCGATCCGGCCAAGGTCTCTCACGCTCCAAAGACGCTGTGATACTGACGCGATACCAACGCTAATTACCGTTAAGTAACTCAAATTTTAGAGCTCTGGACGCCCCATGGGTACGTGACCTGAACGACAGAGGGAAAACCGCCCGGTGAGGGCCACGGGCGCGCCCCGGCTATGCTCGGCACGCGCACCGAACGACCTCGACCCGGGAGCACGCATGGCCCTCAAGATCACCGTGATCGGCACCGGTTATCTCGGCGCCACGCACGCGGCGGCCATGGCGGAACTGGGATTCGAGGTGCTCGGCCTCGATGTCGTCCCGGAGAAGATCGAGAAGCTCCAGCAGGGCGAGGTCCCGATGTACGAGCCGGGACTCGAGGACCTGCTGCGCAAGCACGTCGCCGGGATCGAGGGATCCAGCGGGCGGCTGCGCTTCACCCAGGACTGGGCCGAGGTCGGCGCGTTCGGCGACGTGCACTTCGTCTGCGTGAACACCCCGCAGCGGCACGGCGAGTACGCCTGCGACATGAGTTACGTCGACTCCGCGATCGCTTCCCTCGCCCCGCACCTGCGCGGTCCCGCCCTGGTCGTCGGCAAGTCGACCGTGCCCGTCGGCTCGGCCGACCGTCTCGCCTCCTACCTCGTCGAGCACGCGCCGGCCGGCGGGGACGCCGAGCTGGCCTGGAACCCGGAGTTCCTGCGCGAGGGCTTCGCCGTGCAGGACACGCTGCGCCCGGACCGGATCGTGGTCGGCGTGCGCAGCGAGCGCGCGGAGAAGCTGCTGCGCGAGGTGTACGCCACGCCGATCGCCGAGGGCTCGCCCTTCGTCGTCACCGACTTCCCGACGGCCGAGCTGGTGAAGACCTCCGCGAACTCCTTCCTCGCCACCAAGATCTCCTTCATCAACGCCATGGCCGAGGTGTGCGAGGCCGCGGGCGGCGACGTGGCGAAGCTGGCCGAGGCGATCGGCTACGACGACCGGATCGGCCGGAAGTTCCTGCGCGCCGGGATCGGCTTCGGCGGCGGCTGCCTGCCCAAGGACATCCGGGCGTTCATGGCGCGCGCCGGTGAGCTGGGCGCCGACCAGGCACTGACGTTCCTGCGCGAGATCGACTCGATCAACATGCGCCAGCGCGGGCAGATGGTGGAGCTGGCCCGGCAGGCGCTGGGCGGCGGCCCGTTCCTGGGCAAGCGGGTCGCGGTGCTCGGCGCCACCTTCAAGCCCGACTCGGACGACGTCCGCGACTCGCCCGCGCTCAATGTCGCCGGGCAGATCCACCTCCAGGGTGGTCAGGTGACCGTCTACGACCCGAAGGGCATGGACAACGCCCGCCGGATCTTCCCCACCCTCGGGTACGCCGACACCGCGCTGGACGCCGTGCGCGGCGCCGACGTGGTGCTGCACCTGACGGAGTGGAAGGAGTTCCGGGAGCTGGACCCGGAGGAGCTGGGCTCGGTCGCGGCGGAGCGGCTGATCCTGGACGGCCGCAACGCCCTCGACCCGGAGCTGTGGCGGCGCGCCGGATGGACGTACCGGGCGATGGGCCGCCCCACGGCGTAGCCGTACCGGCACCGGTCTCAGGGACGTACCGGCTGAAGCAGCAGGCGTATCGAGACGCCGGTTCGGCCGAGGCTCAGTCGGCCGAACCGGCGTCTGTCGCATTCTGCACCACGGCGGCGCCCGCTCACGCCCCCTTCGCCCGGTAGCGCCGCATCTTCGCGCGCGCCCCGCACACCTGCATCGAGCACCAGCGCCCGCGTCCGGCGGGGCTGCGGTCGTAGTACGCCCAGTGGCAGGTGACGGCCTCGCAGGCCTTGAGGCGGTCCCAGGTGCCCGCGACCAGGGCCTCGGCGACGGCGGCGGCGACCCGGGAGGGCAGCGGACCGGAGTCGGCCGGGGCGAGACGGGCGGAGCCGTCCCCCTCGTCCACGGCGACCAGCAGCGGGGCGGCGGCGAGCAGTTCGCCGAGCGGGGTGACCTCGCGGTGCGGGGGGTGCCCGGCGTGCGCGAGGAGGGCCGCCCGCAGCGACTCGCGCAGTTCGCGGGCGGCCGGCACGTCGTCCTCGGTGAGCCCGAAGCGCGCCCGGCCCTCGGCCGTGCCGAGCGTGTCGCCGCCCGACTCGAGGTCCAGGGTGTTGACCAGGGACTCCACCAGGGCGAGTCCTCCGGGCGCGACCGATCTCTCACTCATGCTTGCGACGTTACCTCCAATGCGGGAGCATGCAGTCACCGTTACCGGTTACCCGCCTCTATGGGTAACCGTCCGGGTAACGTCACCGATGCCGAGGAGGACGTCATGGCCGTCGCCGAACTGGGAGTCGTCGTTCTGGACTGCCCCGACCCCCGCGCCCTGGCCGGCTTCTACGCCGCCGTGCTGGGCGGCGCCGTCGAGGACCAGGGCGAGTGGGTGGATCTGAAGCTGCCGGGCGGGAAGCAGCTGGCCTTCCAGGAGGCGCCCGGCTACGTTCCGCCGACGTGGCCGTCCGCCGACGGCTCGCAGCAGTTCCACCTGGACCTGACCGTGCCCGACCTGGACGCGGCCGAGAAGGCCGTGCTGGAGCTGGGTGCGCGGCCGCTGGACGCCGAGGACCGCACGCGCACCTTCCGGGTTTACGCCGATCCGGCCGGGCACCCGTTCTGCCTGTGCGCCTGCTGACGGGCGCGCCCGCCGAGACACCACTGACCAGGGAGGTCTCCATGCCTCGTGTGGCACGTCTGCGTTCCGTCGTCGTCGACTGTCCCGACCCGCGGGCGCTGGCCCGCTTCTACGCCGAGATCGTCGGTGGCGAGCCCGAGAGCGAGGACGCCGACTGGGTCGTGCTCCGGGTGCCCGACGGGCCCCGGCTGGCGTTCCAGCGTTCGGAGGGCCACACCCCGCCGGAGTGGCCGCGCGCGGACCGCAACGCCCAGCAGTTCCACCTGGACCTGGACGCGGGATCGACCTGGGACGAGGTCGACCAGGTCGAGAAGCGGGTCCTGAACCTCGGGGCCCGGCTGCTGAAGCGGGAAGAGGGCGACGAGGACTTCCGGGTGTACGCCGACCCGGCGGGCCACCCCTTCTGCCTGTGCGTGATCCCCGAGGACTGACGCCTGGCCGGGCCCGGGGGGTTGCCGCTGCCCGGGTCCGGGGGGGCGCCGCCTGCCCGGGGCCGGGGGGGTTGCCACCTGCCCGGGTCCGGGGGGGTTGCCGCCTGCCCGGGGCCGGGGGGGGCGCCTGCCGGGAGCCCGGGCACGGCCGCTATTCGGGGGGCTCTCCCGGGCTTCGGCCGTCTCCGGGGGCTCCCACGGACTGCGGCCCCCGTGGCTCCCGAGAACTGCCGCCCGTCCGGGGTCCACGGACTGCCGCCCGTCCGGGGCTTCCAAGGGCTGCCGCCCGTCCGCGGGGCCCCCGAGGGCCCGTCTACCCGTCCAGTTCCTCGATCGTCGCCGTCGACGGCTCCCGGCGGTCCTGCGCGGTCCGGGCGGCGAAGTCGGCGCTGCGCAGGACGCGCTGGACGTTGCCCCAGGTCAGCAGGGCGAGGTCGGCCTCCGGCCAGCCGCGGCGCAGCAGCTCGGCGATGAGCCGGGGATAGCAGGAGGGGTCGGCGAGGTCCTGCGGGTGGTCCGCGCCGGAGTCGTAGGTGCCGGCCAGGGCGACACAGTCCGCACCGGCGACGGTGCGGACGTGGTCGAGGTGGTCGGCGACGTCCTTCAGCCTCGGCCCGGTCTGGTCGGCGGCCAGCGGCACCATGCACAGCCCCTTGGCCGCGCCGAGCCCGGCGAGCAGTTCGTCGGGCAGGTTGTCGGGGTGCGGGCACAGGGCGCGGGCACCGGACCGGGTGCACAGCACCGGCGTACGGGACAGCGTGAGGGCGCGGGCGATGGTGGCGTCGGAGGCGCCGGAGAGGTCGGCGAGCACGCCGAGCCGGTTCATCTCGCGGACGACCTCCTCGCCGAACCGGCTCAGGCCCGCCTCGCTGGCCCAGCTGGTGCCGGCCAGGGTGAGGACGCGGACGCCGAGGGAGTGCAGTACGCGCAGGATGGCGATCGAGTCGCCGAGGGCGGCGGCCGGGGCCGGGCCGGGGATCACGGCGACCCGGCCGCAGTTGCGGGCGTCGATCACCTGCCCGGCGGTCCGGGCCAGCCGCAGGCCCTCGGGGTGACCGCGGACGACGGAGCGGATCAGGTCGAGCTGCTCCAGCGTGCTGACGAGCGCGCGGCCGGCGGCCGGCTCCCCCGGCAGGTGCAGGGACCACAGCAGGGCACCGACGTGGCCCTCGCGCAGCCGGGGCACGTCCGTGTCGACGGAGCTGTCGCCCAGTTCCAGGTCGTACCAGGGCAGCTTGCGCAGGGCCCAGGACAGCGCGCTGTAGCCGTCGGCGACGGGGTGCTCGGCGAGCAGCGCGCGCACCCGGTCGACGGCGTCCAGCGCGGCGGCGTACGCCTTCGGGAAGGGGTCGTCGACAGGGTCGTCGACGGGCAGGTCGCCGATCTCGGTCGTGTCGTGCAGTTCGTCCTGGAGGTCGGCCATGACGGTCTCCGTACGTCGTGATCGGCGGCAGAACGGCAGTACCGTCACGGTCGCACGGAGCGGGGCGTCCTTCCTGGTGGACGGGGCGTTCGGGGGTACGCCGGTCAGCCGCGCGCGGCGGACTCGATGACCTCGTCCAGGGTGTCGCGGGAGCGGACCAGGTCGCGGATCATGCGGTCGATGCGCTCGCGTTCGGCGGTGAGGTCCCGCACCAGCTTCGGCGTGGCCACGGCGGAGGGGCCGCCGTCGGTGTCGCGCATGCAGGGCAGCAGCTGGGCGATCTTCGCGCTGCACAGCCCGGCCGCGAACAGCTCCTGGATCCGGATGACCCGGTCGACGGCCGCCTCCGGGTACTCCCGGTGGCCGCCCGGGGTGCGGTCCGAGGCGAGCAGCCCCTGCTTCTCGTAGTAGCGCAGCGAGCGCTCGCTGACACCGGTACGCCGGGCCAGTTCACCGATCCGCATGTCCACCCCCGCGGGCTCGAATCTGACACTGCTGTCAGATTCGAGCGTACGGTCCCCCAGCGGTCGGCGCGGCCGGTTCAGCCGTCCAGCGACTCGATCGTCGCGTGGGACGGGGAGCGCGTGGCCTGGAGGCCGCGTGCCACGTCCTCCGCCGCCCCCAGCACCCGGACCGCGTTCTGCCAGGTCAGCTTGGCCAGGTCGGACCTCGACCAGCCGCGGTCCAGCAGTTCGGCGATCAGGTTCGGGTAGCCGGAGACGTCGCTGAGGCCCTCGGGGGTGAACGCCGTGCCGTCGTAGTCGCCGCCGATGCCGAGATGGTCGATGCCGGCCACCTCACGCATGTGGTCGAGGTGGTCGGCGACCGTCGCGACCGTGGCGACGGGGCGCGGGTTGCGCTCCTCGAACGCGCGGTGGATCTTCATCGCCTCGGGCGAGGTGTCCAGGTGGTGCAGACCGTGCGCGCGCATGTTCTCGTCGGCGGCGGCCGTCCAGTCCACGGCCGCCTGGAGGACGAACTTCGGCACGAATGTCACCATCGCCATCCCGCCGTTGGCGGGCAGCCGCTCCAGCACGTCGTCGGGGATGTTGCGCGGGTGGTCGCACACGGCCCGGGAGGACGAGTGCGAGAAGATCACCGGCGCGTCGGTGGCGTCCAGCGCGTCCCGCATGGTCGTCGCCGCCACATGCGAGAGGTCGACGAGCATGCCGAGCCGGTTCATCTCCCGCACCACCTCGCGGCCGAAGGCCGTCAGGCCGCCCGCCCTCGGCTCGTCGGTGGCGGAGTCCGCCCAGTCCACGTTGTCGTTGTGGGTGAGCGTCATGTACCGCACGCCGAGTGCGTACAGCCCGCGCAGGGTGCCGAGCGAGTTGGCGATGGAGTGCCCGCCCTCCCCGCCCATCAGCGAGGCGATACGGCCCTCACGGCGCGCCGCCTCCAGGTCGGCCGCCGTCAGCGCCAGGCGCAGCACGTCCGGGTGCCGGTCGACCAGCTGCGTGACGCAGTCGATCTGCTCCAGCGTGGCCGGCACCGCGTCCGGCAGGTCGGAGCGGACGTACACCGACCAGTACTGCGCGCCGACACCGCCCGCCCGCAGCCGGGGCAGGTCGGTGTGCAGGTGGGCGGACTGGTCGGCGGCGATGTCACGGGCGCCGAGGTCGTAGCGCACCTGCTCGCGCAGCGCCCACGGCAGGTCGTTGTGACCGTCGACGACCGGGAACTCGGCGAGGAGTTCCCGGGCGGTGTCCAGGGACGTCATCGCGTCACTTCCCGAAGCCGAAGCCGTTGCTTCCCTCGACCTTGGAACGCAGGCGCTTGCCCTTCTCGGTGGCCTGGTCGTTGAGATCCTGCTGGAAGTCCCGCATGCGGCCCAGCAGCTCCTCGTCGTGCGCGGCGAGGATCCGGGCCGCCAGCAGACCGGCGTTGCGGGCACCGCCGACGGAGACCGTGGCGACGGGCACGCCGGCCGGCATCTGCACGATCGACAGCAGGGAGTCCATGCCGTCGAGGTACTTCAGCGGCACCGGCACACCGATGACGGGCAGCGGGGTGACCGAGGCGAGCATGCCGGGCAGGTGGGCGGCGCCGCCCGCGCCGGCGATGATCACCTTCAGACCGCGCTCGGCGGCCTGCTCGCCGTACGCGATCATCTCGCGGGGCATGCGGTGCGCGGAGACGACGTCCACCTCGTAGGCGATCTCGAACTCGTCGAGGGCCTTCGCGGCGGCCTCCATGACGGGCCAGTCGCTGTCCGACCCCATGACGATGCCAACAACAGGGCTCATTCGGTGATGGTGCCTCTCAGATAGCCGGCAGCGTGACGGGCGCGCTCCAGCACGTCGTCCAGGTCGTCGCCGTAGGTGTTCACGTGACCGACCTTGCGGCCGGGCTTCACGTCCTTGCCGTACATGTGGATCTTCAGCTGCGGGTCGCGGGCCATGCAGTGCAGGTACGCCGAGTACATGTCCGGGTAGTCGCCGCCGAGGACGTTGACCATCACCGTCCACTTGGCGCGCGGGCGCGGGTCGCCGAGCGGGAGGTCCAGTACGGCGCGGACGTGGTTGGCGAACTGCGAGGTGATCGCGCCGTCCATGCTCCAGTGGCCGGAGTTGTGCGGGCGCATCGCCAGCTCGTTGACCAGGATGCGGCCGTCGCGGGTCTGGAACAGCTCGACCGCGAGGTGGCCGACGACGCCGAGCTCCTTGGCGATGGTCAGGGCCATCTCCTCGGCCTTCAGCGCCAGCTCCTCGTCGAGGTCGGGCGCCGGGGCTATGACCGTGTCACACACCCCGTTGACCTGCTGCGACTCGACCACCGGGTAGGCGACGGCCTGGCCGTGCGGGGAGCGCACGACGTTGGCGGCCAGCTCACGGACGTAGTCGACCTTCTCCTCGGCGAGGACCGGGACCCCTGCCTTGAAGGGATCCTCCGCTTCCTCGACGCTGTCGACGACCCACACGCCCTTGCCGTCGTAGCCGCCGCGGACGGTCTTGAGGACCACGGGGAAACCGTCGCCCTCGGCCGCGAAGGCTGCCACGTCCTGCGGATCGCTGACGATCCTGTGCCGTGGGCACGGGATGCCGATCGCATCGAGCCTGGCGCGCATCACCCCCTTGTCCTGGGCGTGCACGAGCGCGTCGGGACCCGGGCGCACGGGGATGCCGTCCGCCTCCAGGGCCCTGAGGTGCTCGGTGGGTACATGTTCGTGATCGAAGGTGATCACATCGCACCCGCGCGCGAACTCGCGCAGCGTGTCGAGATCGCGATAGTCGCCGATGACGACATCGCTCACGACCTGCGCCGCGGAATCCTGAGGGGTGTCACTGAGGAGCTTGAACCTGATGCCCAGCGGGATGCCCGACTCGTGTGTCATACGAGCGAGCTGGCCCCCGCCGACCATGCCGACTACCGGGAACGTCACACCCATAGGGTATCGGCCACGCGGAGCAGGCCGGATCGGGCGCCTCCGACCCGGCTCCCACCCCGTCCGTCAAGCCTCACACCGGCCTCCTCGGGTACTTGGCAGGCATCCGCCGTTAGGGGTGGTTAGCATGGCTGGGTTGACGAAACCGTAACGACTGGGGGCCTGCTCGACCATGGGAAGCGGTACCTCGGGACTTCAGCGGCTCGTCCGCGAGATCGCCAAATTCGGCGCCGTGGGCGGGGCGGGCGTGCTCGTCAACCTGGGCGTGTTCAACCTCGTACGGCATGTGACCGATCTGCAGGTGGTCCGGGCCAGCGTCATCGCGACGGTCGTGTCGATCGTCTTCAACTACGTCGGCTTCCGGTACTTCACCTACCGCGACGCCGACAAGAACGGGCGCACCCGGGAACTGACCCTGTTCCTGCTGTTCAGCCTGGTCGGCATGGTCATCGAGAACGGCGTGCTGTACGCGGCGACCTACGGTTTCGGCTGGGACACCCCGCTGCAGAGCAACATCTTCAAGTTCATCGGCATCGGCGTCGCGACCCTGTTCCGCTTCTGGTCCTACCGCACCTGGGTCTTCCGCGCCCTGCCCACGGGCGAGGCCGTCACGGACACGCCGTCCGTCCTGGAACCGACCGGGCCTGCCGGGCCTGCGCGGCCTCGGCAGCGGGTCTGACCCGGCCTTTTCCGGTGGCGCCCGCAGTCGGCGGACCGTCTGTTGCTCGTCGCGGGTCGGTCCTCTGCGGTCAGCGGACCGTCGGCTCCTCGTCGCGGGTCGGCTTCTTCGCGGGCTGGCTGCGGGAGAGGAACAGGCCGAACACCGGCGGGGCCGCCTGCAGCATCTCCAGACGGCCGCCGTCGGCCTCCGCGAGGTCGCGGGCCACGGCCAGGCCGATGCCGGTGGAGTTGCGGCCGCTGATCGTGCGCTCGAAGATGCGCGCGCCCAGCTCCGACGGGACTCCCGGGCCCTCGTCCGTCACCTCGATCACCGCCTGGTTGCCGGTGACCCGCGTGCGCAGCGCGACCGTGCCGCCGCCGTGCATCAGGGAGTTCTCGATCAGTGCCGCCAGCACCTGCGCCACCGCGCCCGGGGTGCCCACCGCCTGCAGATGCCGCTTGCCCGAGCTGACGATCGCCCGGCCGGCGCTGCGGTAGGCGGGGCGCCACTCGGCGACCTGCTGCTGGATCACCTCGTCGAGGTCGAAGGCGACGGCGGAGCCGGTGCGCGGGTCGCGCGAGTTGGTCAGCAGCCGCTCGACCACGTCCGTCAGGCGCTCGACCTGGGTCAGTGCGACGTTCGCCTCCTCCTTCACCGTGTCCAGATCGTCGGTGAGGGTGATCTCCTCCAGCCGCATCGACAGCGCGGTCAGCGGCGTCCGCAGCTGGTGGGAGGCGTCCGCGGCGAGCCGCCGCTCGGCGGTGAGCATCCGGGCGATGCGTTCGGCGGAGGAGTCCAGCACGTCGGCGACCCGGTCCAGCTCGGGCACGGCGTACCGCTTGTGCCGTGGGCGCGGGTCGCCGGACCCGAGCCGCTCGGCCGTTTCGGCGAGGTCGGTCAGCGGGGAGGCGAGCCGGTTGGCCTGGCGGATCGCCAGCAGCACCGCGGCCACCACCGCGAGCAGGGCGACCAGGCCGATGATCAGCAGGGTGCGGCCGACCTCCCGGGTCACCGTGGAGCGCGGCTCCTCGACGACGACGGTCTCGCCTTCCTCACCCGTGTGCTCCTTGGAGCGGATGACGTCGCCCTCGGGCTTGGTGCCGACCTCGATCGGCGGCCGCCCGGGGATGCGGACCACGGCGTAGCGGTCCTGCATGCCCGGGCCCTGGAGGATCTCCGGGGTGACACCCGCCGCGCTCAGCAGCCGGCTGTCCACCACGCTGGCCAGGCGCAGTGCCTCGGAGTCCACCCGCTCCTGCGCCGTGTTGCTGATCGTCCGCGTCTCGACGATCACCAGGGACACGCCGAAGACGGCGATGACGACGAGCACCACGGCGAGCGTGGACTGGATGAGACGACGGCGCATGTCCTCTTGTCCTGAAGGTGCCTGGTGCGGACCGGCCCCGGCGCAGCCCGGGAGTCCGGCTCAGCTCTTCTCGAAGCGGAAGCCCACGCCGCGCACCGTCGCGATGTACCGCGGGTTCGCCGCGTCGTCGCCGAGCTTCTTGCGCAGCCAGGAGATGTGCATGTCGAGGGTCTTGGTGGACGACCACCAGGTGGTGTCCCAGACCTCGCGCATCAGCTGGTCACGCGTGACGACCCGGCCCGCGTCGCGCACCAGGACGCGCAGCAGGTCGAACTCCTTCGCCGTGAGCTGCAGCTCCTCGTCGCCCATCCAGGCGCGGTGCGACTCGACGTCGATGCGCACGCCGTGCGTGGCGGGCGGCTGCTGCGGCTCGGCGGCCCCGCGCCGCAGCAGGGCACGGACCCGGGCGAGCAGCTCGGCGAGGCGGAACGGCTTGGTGACGTAGTCGTCGGCGCCCGCGTCCAGGCCGACCACCGTGTCGACCTCGTCGGCGCGCGCGGTCAGGATCAGGATCGGCACGGTGTGGCCGTCGGCGCGCAGTCTGCGCGCGACCTCCAGCCCGTCCATGCCGGGCAGCCCGAGGTCCAGCACGACCAGGTCGACGCCGCCCTGCATTCCGGCGTCGAGCGCGGTGGGGCCGTCCTCGCGCACCTCGACCTCGTACCCTTCGCGGCGCAGTGCGCGGGCCAGCGGCTCCGAGATGGACGCGTCGTCCTCGGCGAGCAGTACACGGGTCATGAGGTGATGGTAGTCCGCCTGGTGCAACGCCCGAGGTGAGATCGCCATGCGGGGCTCTTACCTTCGGACAACCCGGACACGGGCGGCCTGCGGCGAGGTCCGGGGGGGGCGGTTCCGGGAAGCTCCCGAGTGAGCCCGGGGCGGTTCCGGGAAGCTCCCGAGTGGCCCCCGGGCGGCTCCCGGCAGCGTCCTGGGCAGACCCCGGGCGGTTGGGTGCGGGTTCCGTGCGGGTTCCGGGCGGCTCGGACCCGGTGTCGGCCCGGGTGATTGGCGGATGCCATCCTGGTATCGACTGCCGAGACGGGGCTTGCGGTTCCTCGGTCATCTGTGATCCGCGTCTCAAGTCCTTCCATACCGGGCGGTGTCCTGCCGTATGGTGAATCAACGCCTGTAGCACCGCGGGGACCTTTGGCGAGCATGTGACGCTGAAGGTCTTCTTTGTGTGCGGGCCGGCTGCGGCCGGCCTTGAAAGGAATGACCTGTGGCCGGGCCTCGAGCGCGACAACGCGCGTAGAGGCGTGGATCCCGGTGGTCGCCGTCCCCCGTTCCGCGATCCGGAGCGGACTCCCCCTGGGCGTGGGGGTGGGCGGACCGACCCGTGCCGGTGCCGGCCTGCCCCCCACCGGGCGCGCAACGCTCCATCCCGCGCGTCCCGACCAGCAAGGAACGACCATGGCGTCCAGCCTGACGAAGGCCTCGGTCCAGCCGGGCACCCCCGGCTCCGGGAAGACCTTCTTCGGCCACCCCCGCGGACTGGCCACTCTCTTCATGACCGAGATGTGGGAGCGTTTCAGCTTCTACGGCATGAGGGCTCTGCTCGTCGTCTACCTGCTCTCCGGCGGCCCCGACGCCAAGAAGGGCAGCATGGGCGGTGGCCTGGGCATGGACCTGGCCACGACGACGGCGATCTACTCCGTCTACCTGTCGATGGTGTACCTGCTCGCCATGCCCGGCGGCTGGCTCGGTGACCGCGTCTGGGGCCCCCGCAAGACGGTGGCCATCGCGGCGATCACGATCATGGCCGGCCACCTCGTGCTGGCGCTGCCCGGCGGCCAGGCGCCGTTCTTCGCGGGCCTCGGGCTCGTGGCGCTCGGTTCCGGTCTGCTGAAGGCCAACATCTCCACGATGGTCGGCCACCTGTACGACGGTCCGGACGACCCGCGCCGGGACGGCGGCTTCACGATCTTCTACATGGGCATCAACATGGGTGCCTTCTTCGCGCCGCTGATCATCGGCACGGTCGGCCAGGAAGTGAACTGGCACCTCGGCTTCGGCCTCGCCGCCGTCGGTATGGCCATCGGCCTCGCCGCCTTCCTGCTCGGCACCCGCAACCTCAGCCCGGAGAGCAACGTCGTCCCGAAGCCGCTCGCGGCCGAGGAGCGCGCGTCCTGGCTGCGCAAGGGCCTGATGTGGCTGGCCATCGCGGCCGTCTTCTACGGCGTCGTCGGCTTCACCGGCCACTTCACGCTGAACTGGGCGATGATCCCGCTCACCGTCATCGGTCTGGTCATCCCGGCGGGTGTGCTGCTGCGCATCAAGCGGGACAAGGAGCTGTCGACGGTCGAGCAGTCGAAGATGACCGGTTACATCTGGTTCTTCGTCGCGGCCGCCGCGTTCTGGATGATCTACGACCAGGGTGGGTCCACCGTCCAGGCGTTCGGTGAGACCAAGGCCGCCGACTCGCTGTTCGGCTTCAGCTTCCCGTCGTCCTGGTACCAGTCGCTGAACCCGGTGTTCATCATGGCGCTGGCGCCGGTCATGGCCTGGTTCTGGCTGTGGCTGAACCGCAAGGGCAAGGAGCCCAGCACGGTCGCGAAGTTCGCGGCGGCGCTGTTCTTCATCGGTGTGTCGTTCTTCTTCTTCCTGCTGCCGCTGGGCATGGCGTCCGACGGCACCAAGGTCACGCCGATGTGGCTGGTCGGGATCTACCTGATCCAGACCGTGGGTGAGCTGTGCATCTCGCCGGTCGGTCTGTCGGTCACGACGAAGATGGCGCCGGCGAAGTACGCCAGCCAGATGATGGGCGTGTGGTTCCTCGCGGTCACCGCGGGTGACTCGATCACCTCGCTGCTGTCCAACCCGGCGATCGCCGGGGTCGACCTCAGCGGCAAGGGCGCGGTGCTCGGCGAGGCGGTTCTCGCGGCGCTGGCCGGGTTCGCGGTGTACATGTACCGGCGCAAGGTGAAGGCCCTGATGGGGGACGTTCGCTGACGTCGCCAGAAGAGGGTTCTTGACCGAGGGCCGTCGCATCCCCCTCCGGGGATGCGACGGCCCTCGGTCGTCTGCGGGTGCGTCGTGGTTGCTCGCGCCGTTCCTCGTGCCCCTTTGGTGCCTGCGGCGGCCCGTGCGGGTGCGTGGCCGGTTGCTGTCGCGCCTGCGGTGCGTTGTGGGGCGGGGCCGGGGCGGGGGGTGTCCGTCCTCGGTCCGGCCGCCCGTTCCCTGGCACGGAGCGCCCTGTGCCGGTGCCGGGCGCTGCTGGCGGACACCCCCCACCCCGGCCCCTCCCCGCCGCACGCGGGTGCACCGACGCCGTGGCGCGCGAGTCGACCCCGTGGCGCGCGGCGGTGGATGCGGCAGTGGGCGACCGCCATGCCGGCATGGCTGCGGGCCGCAGGGGCCCGTGGGCACCATCTGGCTCAGCTGCGGACAGTCGGGCCTCCCCAAAGCTTTTCGAGCAGGGGACCCCAGGGGAGCCCAGGGCGGCGCGGGTGGGCGCAGCGGCGCTCTGCCGGCGCCAGGATGCGCACCCACCCCGGCCAACACCGACGCCGGGCGCCCGGACGCGCCGAGTGCGCGGCCCGCGGCGCGTGACGCCGGTGCGCGGCGCAGCCGGTACGCGGGGCTCTACGCCGGGGCGCCCAGTTCCGCCCAGACTCTTTTGCCCGCGATTCCGGGGAGTCGGACGACGCCCCAGTCGAGACACAGCCGCTGGACGATGAACATGCCGTGGCCGCCGGGACGGCCGGCGCGGTGGGGGGTGCGGGGGGCCGGCTGACCCGTCCCGCGGTCGGCCACCTCGATGCGGATCACCTTGTTGTCGCAGGTGAGTTCCATCCGGTCCGGCCCCTCGGCGTGCAGGCACGCGTTCGTGACCAGCTCGGACACGACGAGCAGCACATCCTCGGCCGCGGCCCGCTGATCCGCGGAGGCGGCGGGCAGCCACCCCCACGCGTACAGCGCCTGACGGGCGAAATCGCGGGCGAGCGGAACGACACCGCTTTGGTCGTCGAAGCTCAGCGTGCGGACCTGACGGCCCGCCGACGCCCCGGAAGCGCCGCTGGGCTCCGGGCCGCGGTCGCCCGGCGAACAAGGCCGGGTGGTGCTCATCAGCGCTTCACCTCACCGATTCACCAGTTCAGGATTCAAGACTTCGGTTCACGACTCACTACGTGGCTCGACGGGGGATGGTTCCGTCGATGGCTCGACAGGTTCAGGATGTCTCCTGCCCGAGCCGGCGGACGGAACACCCCCCGGTTCGGCGCGGCGGGTGTGACGTACACATACCTCCGGCCGCGGCCCGCACGGCACCGCACGGGCGGGTGGGTCAGTCGGCGGCGCCCGGCGGTGCGGAACCGCTGTCACCTGCCAGGGCATCCTCGACCGAGTCGTGCACGGTGAAGACCGCCTCCGCGCCTGTGATCTCGAACACACGGGCCACCACCGGCTGCATCCCGGCGAGGTGCACCCCGCCTCCGGCGGCCTCCGCCTTCAGGCGGGCGCCGAGCAGCACGTTCAGGCCCGTGGAGTCACAGAACTCCAGGCGCGAACAGTCGACGACGAGCCTGCTGAAGCCCTTGTCGAGGCAGTCTTCGAGGGGCTCGCGCAGCAGTTCGGCGGTGTGGTGGTCCAGTTCACCCGCCGCCGTCACGACGGCACTGGAGCCTTCTTCCCGCACCTCCACCAGAAGCCGGCCCGACTGTGCGCTGCCGACCGTCCCGCGGTCCATGCCGTGTTACTCCCGAGGTCGTGGCTGCTGACTGACGACCTCGAACACTACGCCTTCTCCACGGGACCCGACACCCGAACAACTGCACACAAACGGACATACCTGAACGAAACGCACTTGCGATCGTTCCATCGGAGCGGGTAGGCCTAGTAGGACCCCGTAACCGACACGGCCGGCTTTGGAGGCGCCGCACACCGCAGTGCACGTACTGGCTTCGGCAGCCATATGCCGAGAACGATGGAGGACCTCATGTCACCCCGGCTCGACGCCTCGCATACCCGGACGACGACGTCGACACCCCCTCCGGAGGACATACTTTCCGCACTCCCGGAGATCCCCCCTTACGACGAGGTGGGCCCTGTCGACGCGCGGGCCCTGTCCAAGACCCTGTTCGAGCGGCTGGAGTCACTCGAAGAAGGCACGCACGAATACTCGTACGTGCGCAACACCCTCGTCGAGCTGAACCTCGCGCTCGTCAAGTTCGCCGCCTCCCGCTTCCGCTCCCGCAGTGAGCCGATGGAGGACATCATCCAGGTCGGCACCATCGGACTGATCAAGGCGATCGACCGCTTCGAACTGTCCCGCGGCGTCGAGTTCCCGACCTTCGCGATGCCAACCATCATCGGCGAGATCAAGCGCTTCTTCCGCGACACGTCCTGGTCGGTGCGCGTCCCGCGCCGGCTGCAGGAACTGCGCCTGGACCTCGCCAAGGCCGGCGACGAGCTGGCCCAGAAGCTGGACCGCGCCCCGACGGTCGCGGAGCTGGCCGAGCGCCTCGGCCTGAGCAACGACGAGGTCGTCGAGGGCATGGCCGCGTCCAACGCGTACACCGCCTCCTCATTGGACGCCCAGCCGGAGGACGACGACGCCGAGGGCGCGCTCGCGGACCGTATCGGCTACGAGGACCACGGGCTGGAGGGCATCGAGTACGTCGAGTCGCTGAAGCCGCTGATCGCCGAGCTCCCGCCGCGGGACCGGCAGATCCTCTCCCTGCGGTTCGTCGCCGGCATGACCCAGTCGGAGATCGGCGAGGAACTCGGCATCTCCCAGATGCACGTCTCGCGTCTGCTGTCGCGGACGCTGGTGCGGCTGCGCAAGGGCCTCACCGTCGAGGAGTGACAGGACCTTCCGCGGCGTTCACAGGGGTTACCCCGGGAAACTTCTTCCTCCCGGGTCCCCTGCGCCCTCTCCATGCACTACGGTCGCCCCCTACTTGTCGGTAGGTCGGCGAACGTGCGCGAGGAGGCGGCGGATGGCCCGGGCCGAGGCAGAGGTGTACGCGGACGCGTCCGACGCACGTCTGACGGAGCTGCTGCGCACGGGGACGGCGACCGCGTATCCCGCGCTGCAGGAGCTGCGCCGCCGCCATCTGGGCCGCGTCCTCGAGTACGCGCGCCGGTGCGCCGCCGGTGACGCGGCGGCCCGGCAGCTGGCGGCGGAGGCGTTCGCGCACGCGGCCCGCGAGACCGCGCGCGGCATCGACCCCGCCGTACCGTGGCGGCACCACCTGCTGCTGCTCACGGTCCGGCTCGCCGGCGCCTGGTCCGGGGACGAACGCGCGGGCGGCCTCGACCCCTCTCTTCTGCTCGTGCTGAGCAGCGCCGGTCCGCACGGGCCCGCCCCCGCGATGCTCCCCGCCTTCCGCTCGCTGCCCCCGCGCACCCAGGGCCTGATCTGGTACGGCGTCCTGGAGCGCGAGACGGCCGAGCGCACCGCCGCGCTCGTCGGCATGAGCCCCGCGGACGTCGTCCACGGCACCGCCCCCGCGCTGAAGACCCTCGCGCAGGCATGTCTGCGGCAGCGCCTGGCCGCCTCGCCCGACCCGGACTGCGGTGACTTCCGCCGTCTGATCGAGGAGTCGGTACGGCCCGACAACCCCCGCGACAGCGCCGATCTGCGGATGCACATGACGCACTGCGCCTCCTGCACGGCCGCCCGCGAGGAACTGACCGCGCTGTACGACACGCCGGCCGCGGCGCTGGCCGAGGGACTGCTGCCGTGGGGCGGCACGGCGTACATACGCCAGGAGGCCGCCGCCCCCGCGCCGCTTCCCCTTGCCGAGGAACAGGGCTGGCGGCCCGCCCGCCGGGTCGCGCTCGCCTCGGCCGCGCTCGGCGTCGCGCTGGTACCGCTGCTCGTGTTGCTGCTGAAACCCGCCGAGCAGCCCGCGCAGGACCGGGCGAGCGCGGTCACCACGCCGACGCTCGCGCCACCGGTGACGGTGACGGCCACAGCGACCGTCTCGGCGTCGCCGTCCCCGTCGCCGTCCCGCACGTCGGCGTCCGCCTCGCCGTCCCCTTCTCCTGGTTCAGCGTCGCCGTCACCGTCGCCCACGCACACGGCCGCGCCGAGACCGGCGCCCACCCCACGGCCTCCCGCGCCGCGTCCGCCGGACGGTACCTACGCGCAGGTGGTGAACGCCGCGTCCGGCCTGTGCCTTGACGTGCGCGACGGCTCCTTCGAGGAGGGCAACGACGTCGTCACCGCCCCGTGCGACCCCTCCCCCACGCAGCGCTGGCGCTACGACGCCGAACGGAACGCCCTCCAGTCGTACGCCGACCCGGACTTCTGCCTGGACAGCCGCGGAGACGTGGACCGCGGGGTCGGGATCTGGGAGTGCCGTTCGCTCTACGGGCGCAACGGGGACAACCTGCGGTTCGTGGTGGACGGTGACGGGGCGATCCGCCCGGTGATCGACCTCGGCAGGGCCCTCACCCCGGATTGGGGCGACGGGCTGTCCCTGGAGCGCCTCGACGGGAGCGCGGGCCAGCGGTGGCGGGCCGGGGCGCGCTGACGCCGCACGGCCCGCTCCCGCGGCGGCCCGCTCAGGCCACGCGCGTGCCGCGGCGCCAGACCTCCGTGACCAGCGGGACACCCGGCCGGTAGGCCAGGTGGACATGGCTGGGGGCGTCGAGGACGGCCAGGTCGGCGTAGGCGCCCGGGGTGAGGCGGCCGATGTCGTCGCGGCGCAGGGCCGCCGCGCCGCCCGCGGTGGCCGACCAGAGAGCCTCGTCGGGGGTCATGCCCATGTCCCGGACGGCGAGAGCGATGCAGAAGGGCACCGATGAGGTGAAGGACGAGCCCGGGTTGCAGTCCGTGGACAGCGCGACCGTGGCGCCGGCGTCGAGCAGGCGGCGCGCGTCCGGCCACTGGGCGCGGGTGGAGAACTCGGCGCCGGGCAGCAGGGTGGCGACCGTGGAGCTGTTGGCGAGCGCGTCGACGTCGGCGTCCGTGAGGTGGGTGCAGTGGTCGGCGCTGGCCGCGTCGAGTTCGACGGCGAGCTGGATGCCGGGGCCGTAGGAGAGCTGGTTGGCGTGGATGCGCGGGAGCAGGCCCCTGGCCTTGCCGGCGGTGAGGATCGCGCGGGCCTGGTCGCCGTCGAAGGCGCCCTTCTCGCAGAAGACGTCGATCCAGCGGGCGTGCGGTGCGCAGGCGTCCAGCATCGCGCCGGTGACCAGGTCGACGTAGGCGGCCGGGTCGTCGGCGTAGTCCGGGGAGACGATGTGCGCGCCGAGGTAGGTGACCTCGTCGGTGTGGCGCGCGGCGATGCGCAGGGCGCGCGCCTCGTCCTGAACGGTCAGGCCGTAGCCGGACTTGGTCTCGAAGGTCGTGGTGCCCTGGCGCAGGGCCTCGTCCAGGTAACGGGTGAGGTTGGCCTCGAGTTCCGCGTCACTCGCGGCGCGGGTGGCGGCGACCGTGGTGCGGATGCCGCCGGCGCTGTAGGAGCGGCCGGACATGCGGGCGTTGAACTCCTGGGTGCGGTCGCCCGCGAAGACCAGGTGGGAGTGGGAGTCGACGAAGCCCGGGATCACCGCACGGCCGCCGGCGTCGACCCGGTTGTCAGTGGCGGGTGCTTCGCTTGATGTACCGATCCAGGCGACGCGGTCGCCGTCGACGACGACGGCCGCGTCCTGGATCAGACCGAGGGGGGAGCCGTCACCGAGGGAGGGGTCGTTGGTGACCAGCGCGGCGATGTTGGTGATGACGGTGCTCATGGTGTCCTCGTGGTGGGCCTGGATGGGGGACGGCCGGGTCAGCCGCGCAGGGCGTCGACGGCGCTCGCGAGTGCCTGGGGCACGTCCGGTACGAGTGAGTGGTGACCGTCGCGTACGACGTGCCGGCCGCCCACGACCGTGTGGCGTACGTCCGCTGCCGTCGCGGCGAATACGGCCGTCTCGGCGCCGAGGCGCGGCAGTGGTCCCGCTGTCCTGACCGAGTCCAGCGCGATCGTCGTGAAGTCGGCGAGGGCGCCGGGGGCCAGGGTGCCCGCGTCGCTCCAGCCGAGCGCGGCGTGGCCGTCGGCACTGGCGGCACGCAGCAGGGCGGCGGCGGTCCAGTGGCCGCGGGTGCGGGTGCGCAGCCGTTCGTTCAGCTCCATCGCGCGGGCCTCTTCGAGCAGATCGACGACGGCGTGGCTGTCGGAGCCGAGGGAGAGCGGGGAGCCGGCGCGCTGCAGGGCGACGGCGGGTCCGATGCCGTCGGCCAGGTCGCGTTCGGTGGTGGGGCACATGCAGGTGCCCGTGCCGGAGCCACCGAGCAGTGCGATGTCCTCGTCGGTGAGGTGGGTGTTGTGCACGCCGGTGGTGCGCGGGCCGAGCACTCCGTGGTCGGCGAGGAGCCGGGTGGGGGTGCGGCCGTGCGCCTGGAGGCAGGCGTCGTTCTCGGCGGTCTGCTCCGAGAGGTGCACATGCAGCGGGGCCCGCCGCTCCTCGGCCCAGGCGGCGACGGTCGCCAACTGGTCGGCGGGCACGGCCCGCACCGAGTGGATCGCCGCTCCGATCCGTGCGTGATCGTGTTCCTTGAGAAGTGCAGAGCGTTCGGCCCAGGCCGCGGCGGTGCCGTCGGAGAAGCGCAGCTGGTGGGCGCTCGGGGCGGCGCCGAAACCGGCGGAGAGGTAGCAGGTGTCCAGGAGGGTGATGCGGATGCCGGCCTCGGCGGCGGCCGCGATCAGCGCCTCGCCCATGGCGTTGGGGTCGGCGTAGGGGGTGCCGCCGGGGGCGTGGTGGACGTAGTGGAACTCGCCGACGGCCGTGATGCCGGCGAGCGCCATCTCGGCGTACACCGCGCGAGCGAGGGCGTGGTAGGTGTCGGGGGTGAGCCGGTCGGCGACGGAGTACATCACCTCGCGCCAGGTCCAGAAGGTGCCGGAGCCGACCTGGACGGTGCCGCGCAGGGCCCGGTGGAAGGCGTGGCTGTGCGCGTTGGCCAGCCCGGGCAGGGTCAGTCCGCGCAGGACCCCGGCGCCGGGCGGCGGGGTGGCGACGCCGGTGTGGACGGCGGTGATGCGGCCGTCCGTGATGTCGAGGGCGACGCCCGGCTCGACGTTCGTGTCGAGCCAGGCGTGTTCCAGCCAGTACGTCCCGTGGGTCACCGGCAGGCCAGTCCTTCCAGTACGTCGGCGAGGGCGTGCACTCCGGCCACGCAGTCGTCCTCGGCGGCGGACTCGGCCGGGGAGTGCGAGACGCCCGTGGGGTTGCGTACGAACAGCATGGCGGTCGGGATGCTCCCGGACAGGATCCCGGCGTCGTGTCCCGCGCCCGTGCCGAGGACGGGCACGGTCAGCTCGCCGTCGTGGCCGAGGAGGCGGGCGAGTTCGTCGCGCAGGGCGTGGTCGAACTCGACTACGGGCGTGAAGGACTCGCGGACCACGTCGAGGTCGACGCCGTGGGCGTCGGCGTACTCGCGGGCCGCCTTCTCGATGCCGGCGAGGACGGTGTCGAGGGTGTCCTGGCCGGGGGCGCGGGAGTCGAGCCAGCCGCGCACCAGGGAGGGGATGGCGTTGACGCCGTTCGGCTCCACGGCGATCTTGCCGAAGGTGGCCACGGCGCCGGCGAGTTCGGCCTCGCGGCGGGCGGCGAGGACGGTCCGGGCGTACGGCAGCATCGGGTCGCGCCGGTCCACGAGCCGGGTGGTGCCGGCGTGGTTGGCCTCGCCGCGGAAGTCGAACCGCCAGCGGCCGTGCGGCCAGATGGCGCTGGCCACGCCGACGGCGTCGCCGGTGAGGTCGAGGGCGCGGCCCTGCTCGACGTGCAGTTCGACGAAGGCGCCGATGCGGGCGAGCCGCTCGGGGTCCGCTCCGATGGCGTCGGGGTCGTGGCCGGCGGCTTCCATGGCCTTCGCCAGGGTGACGCCGTCGCCGTCGGTGAGGCGGTGGGCCTGCTCACGGGTGAGCTGTCCGGCGGTGAGCCGGGAGCCGACGCAGGCAAGCCCGAAGCGGGCGCCCTCCTCGTCACCGAAGTTGACCAGGGCGAGGGGCTTGGTGAACTGCGCTCCCCGGTCGCGCAGTTCGTCCAGGGCGGCGAAGGAGGACACCACGCCGAGGGGGCCGTCGAAGGCGCCGCCGTCGGGGACGGAGTCCAGGTGGGAGCCGGTGACGACGGCGTCCCCGGCGTTCGGGTCGCCGAGCCAGGCCCACTGGTTGCCGTTGCGGTCGACCTCGTAGGTCAGACCGCGGTCCTCGGCCTGCTGCCGGAACCAGGCCCGGCAGTCGGCGTCGGCGCCGGTCCAGGCGTAGCGCCGGTAGCCGCCGGAGGCGGAGTCGCGGCCGATCGGCAGCAACTCCGCCCACATGCTGTGGAAGCTCACGCCCCGTCACCCTCACGCATCGGCACCCGCACTCCGCGCTCGGTGGCGACGGACTCGGCGATGTCGTAGCCGGCGTCGACGTGCCGGATGACGCCCATGCCGGGGTCGTTGGTCAGGACGCGGCGGATCTTCTCGCCGGCGAGCGGGGTGCCGTCGGCGACGGTGACCTGGCCGGCGTGGATGGAGCGGCCCATGCCGACGCCGCCGCCGTGGTGCAGGGACACCCAGGAGGCGCCGGAGGCCACGTTGACCATGGCGTTGAGCAGCGGCCAGTCGGCGATGGCGTCGGAGCCGTCGAGCATGGCCTCGGTCTCCCGGTAGGGGGATGCGACGGAGCCGCAGTCGAGGTGGTCGCGGCCGATGACGACCGGCGCGGCCAGCTCGCCGGAGGCGACCATGTCGTTGAAGCGCTCGCCGGCCTTGTCGCGCTCGCCGTAGCCGAGCCAGCAGATGCGGGCGGGCAGGCCCTGGAAGTGGACGCGCTCACCGGCCATCTTGATCCAGCGGGCCAGCGACTCGTTCTCCGGGAACAGGTCGAGGATCGCCTTGTCGGTCTTGGCGATGTCGGCCGGGTCGCCGGACAGGGCGGCCCAGCGGAAGGGGCCCTTGCCCTCGCAGAACAGGGGGCGGATGTAGGCGGGGACGAAGCCGGGGAAGGCGAAGGCGCGGTCGTAGCCGGCGAGCTGGGCCTCTCCGCGGATGGAGTTGCCGTAGTCGAAGACCTCGGCGCCTGCGTCCATGAAGCCGACCATCGCCTCGACGTGCTTAGCCATGGACTCGCGGGCGCGGGTGGTGAAGCCGGCCGGGTCCTTGGCGGCGGCGTCGGCCATGTCCTCGAAGGCGATGCCGACGGGCAGGTAGGCCAGCGGGTCGTGGGCGGAGGTCTGGTCGGTGACGATGTCGATGGGGGCGCCCATCGCGAGCAGCTCCGGGACCAGCTCGGCGGCGTTGCCGAGGACGCCGATCGACAGCGGCTTGCGCTGGTCGCGTGCCTCGGTGGCGAGCTGGAGGGCGTGGTCGAGGGAGTCGGCCCGCACATCGAGGTAGCGGTGCTCGATACGGCGGTCGATGGCGCGCGGGTCGCAGTCGATGCAGATGGCGACGCCGTCGTTCATCGTCACGGCGAGGGGCTGGGCGCCGCCCATGCCGCCGAGGCCGGCGGTGAGGGTGATGGTCCCGGCGAGGGTGCCGCCGAACTTCTTCGCGGCGACGGCGGCGAAGGTCTCGTAGGTGCCCTGGAGGATGCCCTGGGTGCCGATGTAGATCCAGGAGCCGGCGGTCATCTGGCCGTACATGGTCAGGCCGAGCTGCTCCAGGCGGCGGAACTCCTCCCAGTTGGCCCAGTCGCCGACCAGGTTGGAGTTGGCGATGAGGACGCGCGGGGCCCACTCGTGGGTCTGCATGACGCCGACCGGGCGGCCGGACTGGACCAGCATGGTCTCGTCCGCCTTGAGGCCCTGCAGGGTGCGCACCATCGCGTCGAAGGAGCGCCAGTCACGGGCGGCCTTGCCGGTGCCGCCGTAGACGACGAGCTTGTCCGGGTGTTCGGCGACCTCGGGGTCGAGGTTGTTCTGCAGCATGCGCAGGGCGGCCTCCTGCTGCCAGCCCTGCGCGCTGAGCTCGGTGCCGCGCGGTGCTCGTACGGGGCGGGGTCCCGACATGGTCTGCCTCCTGCTGGTACTACGACTATTCACATCCTCGCTTTCTGAATAGAACTAGTCAACACGTGGAGCGGCCGCGTCCGCGCCCCGCGGGTGTTTGGCTGGAAGCAGGCAAGGCGGGCACGGCAGGAAGAGACACCGAAGCGGCAGGAGGGGCGATCCGTGGAGCACGACATCGACACCGGGGCTCAGGAGTGCGCGGCGCGACGGGACGAGGCGGTCGGCGCCGCGGTGGAGCAGGGGCTGCTCGGCCCCGACGCGCCGCTGGTCGGGCTGCTCGACGTCACCGGCATCCGGGAGTCGGCGGCCGCCCTGCGGGCGGCGTTCGAGGCGGTGGCCGCGCCGGGCACACCGGTGCTGCACGCCTTCGCGGTGAAGGCGACCCCGCTGGTGCCCGTGCTGCGGCTGCTGTGGGAGGAGGGCATCGGCGCGGAGGTGGCGAGCCCGGGTGAGCTGGCGCTGGCGCGCGCGGCCGGGGTGCCGGCCACGGCGACGGTGCTGGACTCGCCGGCCAAGACGCCGGCCGAGCTGCGCGAGGCGCTGGCGCTGGGCGTCGCGGTCAACGCCGACAATCCGCAGGAACTGGACCGCCTGGACGCACTGATGCGGACCACGTCCAGTGGCTCACCGCTCGGCATCCGGGTGAACCCGCAGGTCGGCGGCGGTTCCATCGAGGCGCTGTCGACCGCGACGGCCACCTCGAAGTTCGGCGTGGCGCTGCGCGACGAGGGTGCCCGGGAGTGGGTGGTGCGGGCGTGCCTGGAGCGGCCGTGGCTGACCCGGCTGCACGCGCACACCGGGTCGCAGGGCATCCCGCTGACGCTGATGGCCCAGGGGGTGGCCGAGACCTACGCGCTCGCGGAGGAGATCAACGCGCGGGCCGGGCGACGGCAGATCGACACCCTCGACATCGGCGGGGGGCTGCCGGTGAACTTCGCCTCCGACGCGGCGACGCCGACGTACGCCGAGTACGCGCGGCTGCTGGCCGAGACGGTGCCGGGGCTGTTCGACGGGCGGTACGGGCTGGTCACCGAGTTCGGCCGGTCGCTGCTGGCCAAGCACGGCACGGTGGTGGCGCGGGTGGAGTACGCCAAGAGCGCGGGCGGGCGTCCGGTGGCGGTGACGCACGCGGGCGTGCAGGTGGCCACGCGCACGGTGTACGCACCGGGCGCCTGGCCGCTCAGGATCGCCGCGTACGACGCGAAGGGGCGCCCGAAGGAGGGCCCGGCCGTCGTGCAGGACGTGGCGGGACCGGCGTGCTTCGCCGGGGACCTGCTGGCCCGGGAGCAGGCGCTGCCCCTGCTGGAGCAGGGGGATCACGCGGCGGCGCTGGACACGGGCGCGTACTACTTCGCGCACCACTACGCCTACAACTCCCTGGCCCGGCCCGGCATCTACGGCTTCGCGCCGGACGGGGAGGGAGGCGTGGCCTTCGCGGTCGTGCGGGAGCCGCAGACGCCCGCCGAGATCGTCGCCGAGTCCGGCGGGGCGCACGCCGGGGCGCTCACCACCTTGCGGGCTTCCGGGCGCGGCTGAACGCCCCTCCCCCGAACGGGTCAATTGACCCGAACATGCGCTCAGTTGACCCACACTAGTCCGCGCTCCGCATGTTCCGCTGGAAAATGCCAGAACGCTCACCGGCCCTCCGTACGGTGCGTAGTGTCGTCGTCACTCGCCCGGATCCCAGGCGGAGGGGAGCGACGTGCCCGGAATCGACGAGTGCTTGCTGGAGGCCATGCGGCTGCCCGGCGCGCGCGGTGCGGCCCTGGTCGACTGGACCAGCGGACTGGCGCTGGGCGTGGTCGGGGAGTTCCCCGGGGGCGACCCCGAGGCCGCCGCCGCGGAGGTGGCGGAGCTGGCCCGGCTGGCCGCCGAACAGCCGGCCTTCGCCGCCGAGGACACCTCCGGCGGCGGGGCGGACGACGCCGACCCGCCGGTGGAGGACGTGATCGTCAGCAACCGGGACGGCTACCACCTGCTGCGGTTCGTGCCGGCACCGTTCGACAGCGGCGCCGTGCTGCACCTGTGGCTGGGCCGCGCCGACGGCAATCTCGCCCTGGCCCGCATCCGGCTGGGCGAGATGGCCGGCCGGCTGGTGCTGGGATGACCGTGGTCGAGGCCCCTCCCCCGCTGCCGGTCCGGGACAAGGCACTGCACGAGCCCGCGGGCGGGGTGTCGCCGATGCTGACCCGGCTCGCCGCGGAGCGCGCCACCGGCGTGCTGGTCCGCGAGGGCGGCACCCTGCATCTCGCCGACGGTGCGGTGGTGCACGCCGAGAGCCCGTACGCGCCGGGCCCGGGCGCGCTGCTCACCGCGCAGGGCGCGATCAGCGCCGAGCAGTGGTGGGCGGCGGCCGGTGTGGCGGGCGACCCGGCGGGCACCGCGCGGCTGCTGGTGGACGCCGGGCATCTGTCGTGGGCCGGGATGGAGATCTGCCACCTGCAGGCGCTGTACGACGCCGCCTACTTCGCCCTCGCGCCGAGCAGCAGTCCGGGCCGCTTCCACTACGGCGCCGACACGCGGGCCGGGGCCCGGCCCGGCGGTGCGTTGCCCGCGGTGCCGGTCGCCGCCGTGGAGCGGGAGGTACTGCGCCGGCGGGCGCTGCTGCACCGGCTGTGGCCGGAGCCGCTCACCGACGGCGCACCGCTGGTGCGCACCGCCCCGGTCGCGGCACCGGCGGTCACCGCCCGCCAGGCGGCCGTGCTGGCCATGGTCGACGGGGTGCGGACGGCGCCGGACATCGCGCTGGCGCTCGGGCGGCGGGCCTTCCCGACGCTGGTGGAGGTGCGCCGGCTGGCCGCTGCGGGGCTGCTCTCGACGCCGCCGCCGCAGCCGCCCCCCGCGGCCGCGCCGCCGCCGGCCGTCCCGTCCGACGACTTCGATCCCCACATCGCCTTGCTGAAGAGGGTCAGGGATGCGCTGGAGGCCCTTTGACCGGCCACGCCCCCGTGGAGAGCCCACCACCGACTCACCGACCGAGAGGAGACACCTGATGGCGGCCGAGCCAGAGATCCTCGCCGAGCTCCACCGGCTGCGCGCCCGCCTCCCCCAGTTGACCGGCGCGATCGCCGCCGGGCGCGACGGCCTGGTCCTCGCCCACGACGCCCCCGGCGTCGAACCCGACGGCCTGTCCGCGCTCACCGCCACCACGCTCGCGGTCGCGATCCGCATGACCGACGCGACCGGCCGGGGCGAGTTCCGCGAACTGCTGATCCGCGGCGCGCAGGGCTATGTCGCGACCTACGCGGCCGGCCGCACCGCCGTGCTGACCCTGCTCACCGAGGACCGCGTCAACGTCGGCCGGCTGCATCTGGAGGGCCGCCGTGCCGGCGCCCGCGTCGGCGAACTGGTCGACGCCCACGAGGCGCTGGCACAGGCGCCCGCCCGTCCCTCGACCCCACCCCAGGAAACCGCGCGCCCGCTGCCCGTCCGGGCGGTCAACACGCGCGCCACCACCGAAAGCTGAGAGGTAACCACCGTCATGGCCACCACTGAGACCGCGCTGAAGGAAGCCCTCGCCTCGATCGAAGGCGCGACCGGTGTCGCCCTCGTCGACTACACCAGCGGTATGGCGCTGGGCACGATGGGCGGCAGCAAGACGTTCGACCTCAACGTCGCCGCCGCCGGCAACACCGATGTGATCCGCGCCAAGATGCGCACCATGGAAATGCTCGGCCTCAAGACGGAGATCGAGGACATCCTGATCACGCTCACCGACCAGTACCACCTGATCCGCCTGCTGAGCGGCCGCAGCGGCAACGGGCTCTTCCTCTACCTGGTCCTGGACGCCAAGCGGGCCAACCTGGCGATGGCCCGCCACCAGCTGAAGAAGATCGAGCAGGAGCTCGAGGTCTGAGAAACCCGGTCGGTCAGACCAGCGCCGCGGGACGGCGGCGGGCCCCGCCCGGGGCCGCGTCGCCGGCCGCGATGCCCGTACCGCGCCAGGCCCCGACCGCCGGGCCGGCGGGCCGCCCGCCGTGCCGGTCGAGCCGGTCGACGGGCACCCACAGCAGCGCGTCCCCGGCCCGCTCCAGCCGCCCGAGCCAGGCGGCCTTCAGCCACAGCCCGGTGCCGCACCCGGCGAGCAGCAGCCCGCCGGCGACCGGTACGGCGAACGCGGAGCCGAGGGCGGCGGCGAAGGCGAGCAGCAGCCACCAGCGGTGTCCCCGGCGCCAGGCGCGCACGGTCACGGCGCGGTCCCGCAGGATGTCGTACTTGCCCGCGCGGGCGACCCCGCGGGCGAGGGCGGCGTAGCGCCCACGGCGGGCGAGTGCCACCCCGGCCGCGGCGAGCAGATACAGCGCCGCCCCCGCGAACACCCCGATCCGGCGGCCGGTCAGCCCCTGCGGCACCGCCCCGATCCCGGCCGCGATCAGTCCGAGCCAGCCCAGTGGTGCCGCTCCCGCCCGTACGACGACGGCGACCCGGGCGAGTCCCTGTCCTCCGCGCGCCACGTCAGCCTCCCGTGTCACGTTCCATCAAGCCGTCGGAAAAGCTAGCGGCAGAACGTGAGACGAATCTGAGAACGGCAGAGGTTTCGGGTCGTCACTCCACGAACAGTCCGCGCGCCGCGGCCTTCGCGTCGAAGTCCTCCAACCGGGCCTGTGCGTCGGGGAGTTCGTCGGCCATCGCCTCCAGCAGCACCCGCCCGAGCAGCATCGGCGCGCAGGCGGTGTCGAAGGCGAGCCCGGTGCCGACGGCGGCCGGCAGCAGCAGGTCGGAGACCTTGGCGACCGGCGCGAAGGCGGAGTCGGCGACCGTGACCACGGCCAGTCCGGCCTCCTTGGCGTACTCCAGGGATTCGATGACCTCGCGCGGATGGCGGGGCAGCGCGAAGCACAGCAGGGCCGTGGCGCCGGCGTGCACGGCCGCGTCGACCCGGTCGTGGATCATCGTGCCGCCCTCGTTGAGCAGCCGGACGTCCGGGTGGACCTTGGCCGCGAAGTAGGCGAAGCCGTACGCCTGGGAGGCGGCAGCGCGCAGGCCCAGCACCGGCAGCGGCCGGGACGCGGCGAGGATGCGGCCCGCCTTCTGCACGGGGCGCGGGTCGGCGAGCAGGTCGGCGAGGTGCCGGAGGTTCGCGATCTCCGCCTCGACGGCCTGCTGGTACTCGTTGTACGACGCGGAGTCCGCGGCCGGTTCGGCGGGGACGACCTCGCGCAGGTGCCGGCGCAGCGCCGGGTAGCCGTCGAAGCCGAGGGCGACGGCGAAGCGGGTCACCGACGGCTGGCTGACCCCGGCCAGCTCGGCCAGTTCCACGCTGGACAGGAAGGGCACGTCGGCGGCGCGGCGGACCATGCTGTGCGCGATGCGCCGCTGGGTCGGCGTGAGCCGGTGCCCTTCGAAGAGGGCCTGCAACCGGCTCGCCGGGCTGTCGGTCGCGCTCATGACGTACTCCCCCTTCGGTTGGTCCTCGCCGCCCCGGGAGAGTACAGCGCCGAGGCATTGACAATTTATTCAGTCTACGTGAACCCTGCATACGGTTATACAGCCCGACCGGGGAGTACGCATGGCTCAACTCGTCGAACTGCGCTCCATCGACGTCGTACCGGACGAGGAACGGCACGGCACGGCCTTCAGCCAGTTCACGCTCTGGCTCGGCGCCAACCTCCAGATCACCGCCGTCGTCACCGGCGCGCTGGCCGTCGTCTTCGGCGGCGACGTGGTCTGGTCGCTGGTGGGCCTGGTGCTCGGCAACCTGCTCGGCGGCGCGGTGATGGCACTGCATTCCGCGCAGGGACCCAAGCTGGGCCTGCCGCAGATGATCCAGTCCCGCGCGCAGTTCGGCGTGCGCGGCGCGGTGGTCCCGCTGCTGCTGGTGATCGTGATGTACGTCGGCTTCTTCGCCTCCGGCAGCGTGCTCGCCGGGCAGGCGGTGGGCCGGCTGACGCACACGGACGACACCACCGGCATCATCGTGTTCGCCCTGGTCACCGGGGTCATGGCGACCGTCGGCTACCGGATCATCCACACCCTCGGCCGGATCGCGAGCACGATCTGCGCGCTCGCCTTCGTCTACCTCGGCATCCGGCTGCTGGACCGCGCCGACCTGACCGCCCTGCTGCACGACGCGCACTTCTCCCTGCCGATGTTCCTGCTGGCGATGTCGCTGTCGGCGTCCTGGCAACTGGCGTTCGGCCCGTACGTGGCGGACTACTCCCGCTATCTGCCGCGCACCACTTCCACGAAGGCCACCTTCTGGTGGACGCTGTCCGGCTCGGCGCTGGGCAGCCAGTGGTCGATGACGTTCGGGGTGCTGGTCGCGGCGACGGCGGGCGAGAAGTTCCTGGACAGCCAGGTCGGCTACGTCGTCGCGCTCGGCGGCACCGGCCTGGTGGCGTCCTTCTTCTACTTCGTCATCGCGCTCGGCAAGCTCACCATCAACGTGCTCAACACCTACGGCGGCTTCATGTCGATGGTGACCAGCGTCAGCGGCTTCAGCGGCAGGGCGGTGCTGTCACGGCGCGGCCGGGCCGCCTACATCGCGCTGATCATGGTGGCGGGCACCGCGGTCGCCCTCGCCGGCAAGGACAGCTTCCTGGCCTCCTTCAAGGACTTCCTGCTGTTCCTGCTGACCTTCTTCACCCCGTGGTCGGCGATCAACCTCGCCGACTACTACCTGGTCTCCCGCGAGCGCTACGACATCCCCGCCCTGTTCGACGCGCGCGGCCGCTACGGCGCCTGGCGCTGGGGCACCCTCGCGGTCTACGGGGCGGGACTGGTGGCGCAGCTGCCGTTCCTGGCCACCGGCTTCTACACCGGCCCGCTGGTCGAGCCGCTCGGCGGTGCCGACATCTCCTGGATCGTCGGCCTGGTCGTCCCGGCCGTGCTCTTCCTGCTGATCTCCCGGCGCCCGGCGGACCCCCGTACCAAGACGGGGGTTGTCCCCAGTGCGCAGGAGGCCCGCACTCCCTAGCGTGGACGCCGGACCACGCGACGGGAGACGGTGATGGACGCCCACGACACGGAGCTGAAGAAGGAACTCGACGCCACCCTGCACGCCCGCAGGGAGCTGGGTGAGGAGTACGAGTCGGCGCTGGTCGACTCCTTCCTGGAGAAGGTCGACCAGCGCGTCGACGCGGCCGTGGACCGCCGGGTGCGCCGGCAGCTGGCCGAGCAGCAGATGGCGCAGGCGCGCGGCGCCCGGTCCGCGCCGGCATCGGACTCCTGGGCGGAGCGGTTCGGCTTCGGGGTCATCTCCCTCGTGCTCGCCATCCCGCTGTCCGCGATCGCGGCGACCCAGGCGGGGCTGAGCGGCCTGGTCGTCGCCTGGGCGGGCGTCGTCGGGGTCAACTTCGTGCAGGCCGCCCGCTCGAACGCCGCCCTGTTCGGCCGCCGCCGTGCCGAGCGGGACTCCGACTGGCAGGAGTAGGCAAACCCGCTGACGGCTCACGCCTGCCGGGTCGGCAGCACCATGATCTGCCGCAGGTTGATGTGCCGGGCGCGGCTGGTGACGTAGGCGACGACATCGGCGACCTCCTCGGCCGCCAGCCCGCCGAGCGCCTCGAACATGCCGTCCAGCTGCGTGGCCAGCTCGCTGTGGCTCACGTGCGTCTTCAGTTCGGTCTCCGTCAGCCCCGGCTCGATGTTGGTCACCCGCACGTCGCGCGGCCCGAATTCGGTGCGCAGGGACTGCGAGAGGTAGGTGACCGCGGCCTTGGTGGCGCCGTAGACGGCGTAGTCGGGGAACGGGATGTGCGCGCCGATGGAGGAGATGTTCACCAGGTCCGCGGCGCCGCCCTCGGCGGCCGCCGCGACCAGGTCGGCGGTGAAGGCGCGGATCACCCGCAGCACCCCGGTGACGTTGGTGTCGAGCATGCGCTGCCACTCGTCGATGCGGCCGTCCTCGAAGGGCCCGGGCAGCATCACACCGGCGTTGTTCACGACCAGGTCGACGCGGCCGTAGGCGGCGCGCACGGCGTCGGCGGCGCGCGCCACGGACTCCTCGTCGGTGACGTCGGCGACGACGGCGAGGGCCTCTCCCCCGTCGGCGCGGATCTTCTCCACGACCGTCTCCAGCCGGTCCCCGCGCCGGGCCAGCAGCGCGACCCGCGCGCCTTGGGCGGCCAGCAGCACGGCCACGGCCTGCCCGATCCCGCTGGCGGCCCCGGTGACGACGGCGGTACGGCCGGAGAGGTTCTCGTACGACATGCGGTGCTCCTCGTGATCCGCGGCCGGGGCGTCTCCCCGGCGGCACGTGATCACTGTGGCGGCCCGCGCCCGCCGCACCCAGGGCTGCGCTTTTCCTGGGTCTGCCAGTACCAGGTTCCCGACCCCCGCGCGCGCCTAGGATCGGCGCCATGAACGGGGACCGGACCACCGCCGACATCGGCGACTTCCTGCGCTCACGCCGCGCCCGCATCCAGCCCGAGGAGGTGGGGCTGCCGCCGCACGGCCGGCGCCGCGTGCCCGGTCTGCGCCGCGAGGAGGTGGCGCAGCTCGCCGGGGTGAGCGTCGACTACTACATCCGCCTCGAACAGGGGCGGGGCAGCAACGTCAGCGACGCCGTGCTCGACGCCGTCGCGCGCGTGCTGCGCCTGGACGAGACCGAGCAGGCCTATCTGCGCACGGTGGCCCGCCCGCGCGACCGGCGCTCAGCCGCCCGCCCGGTCGCGCCCCGCGTGCGCCGCGGCGTGCAGCTGGTGCTGGACGCCATGGAACGCAGCCCCGCCTTCGTCCTGAACCAGCGGATGGAGGTCCTGGCCTGGAACACCCTGGCGGACGCGCTGAACGGCTTCAGCCGCATGGCACCCGAGGAGCGCTGCGTCCCGCGCCAGGTGTTCCTCGACCCGGCCGGCCGGGAGCTGTATCCGGAGTGGCACGCGGTCGCCGCGCAGACGGTGGCGCATCTGCGGCTGAGCGCCGGTCTGCACGCGGACGACCCCGAGCTGTGCGCGCTGGTCGGCGAACTCTCCCTGAAGAGCGAGGATTTCCGCCGCCTGTGGGCCGATCACGAGGTCGCGGAGTGCGCGTGGGGCGTGAAGAAGGTCCATCACCCGGTCACGGGCCTGCTCACCCTGCCGTACGAGACGCTGGCGCTGCCCGCGGACCCGGACCTGACGGTCGTCGTCTACACGCCCGAGCCGGGCTCGGAGAGCGCGCAGCGCCTGGCGCTGCTGGGCAGTTGGATCTCAGCCGTCCCCGAAACCACGGAACGTGCCTGAGGGGTCGGCCGCGTCGGCGAAGTCGGCGAAGTCGAGGTTGGCGATGGAGAGGTTGGCGGCGATCTCCGGGTACCAGCGCACCGGGACCCGGAAGGTGCGGCCCGGCTCGTCGTAGAGGTCGACGGCGAGCAGCGGCAGTTCGGGGTCGGCGAGGGTGGTGGCGTCGGCGAGGAACACCTCGCAGATCCGCTCGTCCTCCTCCGCCGCCAGCTCCTCGTCGAGCAGCGCCTGGACGCTCGCCCCGGAGAACCTGGGGTCGCTGACGCGGCTCGCGCCGTCGGCGGAGTCGAGCGCCGCGCACAGGGCGTCCCAGGCGGTGTCGTCGGAGAAGTCGGTGCGCAGGACGAGCGTGGCGAGGTCGTCGGGCTGGGGAAGGGCCATGCCGGTGATCCTCTCACCCGGCGCTGACAGCGACGGCCGGGGAAAGGGCACGGAAGAGTCGCGGATCCGTTCCGAAAACGTCATGCGCGGGGACGGAAGCATCCTGCCCGGACGCGCGGGGACACACGCGCCGTACACGGTGAAAGGGGGACGCGCCGGGGGAAGTTGCGCGCGGGCGCGTCGGGGACGTTGCGCGGGCGCGTCGGGGACGTTGTGCGCGGGGACCGCCGCACCCCCGTTGCCGGGGGGCGGGACGACGGCGGTCCCCGCGGGGACGCGGGCCGGGTCAGGACCGGGCTCCTGCGTCCGTGGCGTCCGTGGAGGTCCGGGAGCCGCTCCGGAGGTCCGTGACGCCGTTACGTCGCCGGCGAGGGACGGGGAGCCGCTCCCATCCCCTGCCGACACCCACTACTGTGCCGGGCGCTTGTTAAGCCGGTGCTGCGCGGACGTGTCGCCCTCGTACCACTTCCGCGACAGCCCGATCGGCCCAGGTCACCGCGAGTTCGCCGCCGTGGTCGGCGGTTCACCCGGCGTTCACCGTCTCGTTCAGCCCTTGGCGAGGAACGCCAGCAGGTCCTGGCGGGAGACGACCCCGGTCGGCTTTCCTTCGACCAGGACGATCGCCGCGTCGGCCTTGCCGAGCACGCTCATCAGGTCCGCGACGGGCTCGCCGGAGCCGACCTGCGGCAGCGGCGCCGACATGTGCTTCTCCAGCGGGTCCTCCAGCGAGGCCCTCTTGCTGAACAGGGCGTCCAGCAGCTCGCGTTCGACGACGGAGCCGACGACCTCGGCGGCCATCACGTCCGGGTGACCGGCGCCCGGCTTGACCACCGGCATCTGCGAGACGCCGTACTCGCGCAGCACCTCGATGGCCTGCCCGACGGTCTCCTCGGGGTGCATGTGCACCAGGGACGGGATGGCGCCGTGCTCCTTGTCGTTGAGGACGTCGCCGACGCGGGCGCTCGGCCCCTCGTCCTCCAGGAAGCCGTAGTCGGCCATCCACTCGTCGTTGAAGATCTTGCTGAGGTAGCCGCGGCCGCTGTCCGGCAGCAGGACCACGACGACGTCGTCCTCGGTGAGCCGGGCGGCCACCTCCAGCGCCGCGACGACCGCCATGCCGCAGGAACCGCCGACGAGGAGGCCCTCCTCCTTGGCGAGGCGGCGGGTCATCTGGAAGGAGTCCTTGTCGGACACGGCGACGATCTCGTCGGCGACGTCGCGGTCGTAGGCGGTCGGCCAGAAGTCCTCACCGACACCCTCGACGAGATACGGCCGGCCGGAGCCGCCGGAGTAGACGGACCCCTCGGGGTCGGCGCCGACGACCTTCACCCGGCCGTCGCTGGCCTCCTTCAGGTAGCGCCCGGTGCCGGAGATGGTGCCGCCGGTGCCCACGCCCGCCACGAAGTGGGTGATCTTCCCCTCCGTCTGCTCCCACAGCTCGGGGCCGGTGGAGTGGTAGTGGGAGAGCGGGTTGTTGGGGTTGGAGTACTGGTCGGGCTTCCAGGCCCCCGGCGTCTCGCGCACGAGGCGGTCGGAGACGTTGTAGTAGGAGTCGGGGTGCTCCGGCGCCACGGCGGTCGGGCAGACCACGACCTCCGCGCCGTAGGCCCGCAGCACGTTGATCTTGTCGGTGCTCACCTTGTCGGGGCACACGAAGATGCACTTGTAGCCCTTCTGCTGGGCCACGATGGCGAGTCCGACGCCCGTGTTGCCGCTGGTCGGCTCGACGATCGTGCCGCCCGGCTTGAGCTCGCCACTCTGCTCGGCCGCCTCGATCATGCGCAGGGCGATGCGGTCCTTCACCGACCCGCCCGGGTTGAAGTACTCCACCTTGGCAAGGACGGTCGCCTTGATGCCCTTGGTCACGCTGTTGAGCCGCACCAGCGGGGTGTTGCCGACGAGGCTGATCATCGAGTCGTGGAATTGCACCGTTGTCTCCGGATGCTGCAAAAGATGTGGTCGTGGTGTTCCGCCAGCCTATGGCCTGTACGGCGTCCATGACGGGCGTTCACTCCTGGTGGAGATTGGGCAACGGTCCGTACGGGGCAAGGAGTGGGTGAGGGCGCTTCGAGGAGGTGGCGGCGACGCATGACGAGCATGTCGAGGGCGCGGGTGGCCCGTCGCATCGCGGCGGGCGCCGCCTATGGCGGTGGCGGCATCGGACTGGCGGGCGCGGCCCTGGTCGGTCTGCTGGTCGCCGAGGCCCAGATGGCGCGCCGCCAGGTGAGCAACGGCACCACCAACCATGTGCCGAACGCCGAGGGCCTGTACGGCCTGTCCTACGACACCCCGGGTGAGCCCCCGCTGCGGCTGCTGATGCTGGGCGACTCCACCGCCGCCGGGCAGGGCGTCCACCGGGCCGGGCAGACGCCGGGCGCGTTGCTGGCCTCCGGGCTCGCGGCGGTCGCCGAACGCCCGGTGCAGCTGCGCAACGTCGCCCTGCCCGGCGCCCGCTCGGACGATCTGGACCGCCAGGTGGGTCTGGCCCTGGCGGACCCCGGCCTGGTCCCCGACATCTGCGTGATCATGGTCGGCGCGAACGACGTCACCCACCGCATGCCACCGACCCGCTCGGTGCGCCACCTGGCGACGGCGGTACGGCGGCTGCGTACCGCCGGCGCGGAGGTGGTGGTCGGCACGTGCCCCGATCTCGGCACCATCGAGCCGGTGCAGCAGCCCCTGCGCTGGCTGGCCCGGCGTGCCTCGCGGCAGCTGGCGGCGGCGCAGACGATCGGGGTGGTGGAGCAGGGGGGCCGGACCGTGTCGCTGGGCGACCTGCTGGGCCCGGAGTTCGCGGCGAACCCGCGTGAGCTGTTCGGCCCCGACAGCTATCACCCCTCCGCCGAGGGCTACGCGACGGCGGCGATGGCGGTGCTGCCGACGGTGTGCGCGACGCTGGGGCTGTGGCCGGCGGAGGAGGAGCGGCCGGACGTCACGCGCCGCGAGGGCATCCTGCCGGTCGCCAAGGCGGCGGCGGAGGCGGCGTCGGAGGCCGGCACGGAGGTTGCGGCGGCGCGGGGGCCCTGGGCGGTACTGAAGCGCCGACGCCGGCGCCGGGTCCCGGAAACGGAGCCGCAGCCGGTGACGCCGTCGTCGTGAAGGGAGGGGTGCGGCCGGCCCGCGTGACGGGGTACCCGGTGCCCGCGGTGCCGGCCGACTGGCGGCTGCGGCCCGCCCAGGGGCGCGGGGACTGCGCGACCGGCCCACCGCTCACCCGCAGACGACACACGGGCCCGGCACCCCACGCACCCCACCGAGGGAGCCGTCAGCAGACAAAAGCAAGCGCTTAGAAAGTTGCGGTCAAGGTCACACCTCGCCGCCCGTGACCTGAACCATACGGAGGGGTAACTTCCCAGGAAGTCCGCCCGATCCCCGCAAGCCCATGGAGCCGTGATGCCCGAAGCCGTCATCGTCTCGACCGCCCGCTCCCCCATCGGCCGCGCCTTCAAGGGCTCCCTGAAGGACCTGCGCCCGGACGACCTGACCGCCACGATCATCCAGGCGGCCCTCGCCAAGGTCCCCGAGCTGGACCCGAAGGACATCGACGACCTGATGCTCGGCTGCGGCCTCCCCGGCGGCGAGCAGGGCAACAACCTCGGCCGCATCGTCGCCGTGCAGATGGGCATGGACCACCTGCCCGGCTGCACGATCACCCGGTACTGCTCCTCCTCCCTGCAGACCTCCCGCATGGCGCTGCACGCCATCAAGGCCGGCGAGGGCGACGTCTTCATCTCGGCCGGTGTCGAGACGGTGTCCCGGTTCACCAAGGGCAACTCCGACAGCCTCCCGGACACCCACAACCCGCTCTTCGCCGAGGCCGAGGCCCGCACCGCCGAGGTCGCCCAGCAGGAGGGCACCACCTGGCACGACCCGCGTGAGGACGGTCTGCTGCCCGACGCGTACATCGCGATGGGCCAGACCGCGGAGAACCTCGCCCGCCTCAAGGGCATCAGCCGCCAGGAGATGGACGAGTTCGGCGTCCGCTCGCAGAACCTCGCCGAGGAAGCCATCAAGAACGGCTTCTGGGAGCGCGAGATCACCCCGGTCACCCTCCCCGACGGCACGGTCGTCTCCAAGGACGACGGCCCCCGCGCCGGCGTCACCCTGGAGGGCGTCCAGGGCCTGAAGCCGGTCTTCCGCCCCGACGGCCTCGTCACCGCCGCCAACTGCTGCCCGCTGAACGACGGTGCCGCCGCGCTCGTCATCATGTCGGACACCAAGGCCCGCGAGCTCGGCCTGACCCCGCTCGCCCGGATCGTCTCCACCGGCGTCTCCGGCCTGTCCCCGGAGATCATGGGCCTCGGCCCGGTCGAGGCGAGCAAGCAGGCGCTGCGGCGCGCCGGGCTGAGCATCGGCGACATCGACCTGGTCGAGATCAACGAGGCTTTCGCCGCCCAGGTGATCCCCTCCTACCAGGAGCTCGGCATCGACCTGGACAAGCTGAACGTCAACGGCGGCGCCATCGCCGTCGGCCACCCCTTCGGCATGACCGGCGCCCGCATCACCGGCACGCTCATCAACTCCCTGCAGTGGCACGACAAGCAGTTCGGCCTGGAGACGATGTGCGTCGGCGGCGGCCAGGGCATGGCGATGGTCATCGAGCGCCTGAGCTGACCCCTGCGTAACCGGCGGGACACCTTGTGTGAGCCCATGGCCCGGAGTCCGCGAACTCACGCGGCTCCGGGCCGTTTTGTGATCCAATCTCACCCATGATGTGACCTATATCCCTCCCCCGGGGGAAAGCCGCAGGTCATGGTGGTCACACCAGCCGCCGGCGGCACAACACCCTGTCCGTTTCGTGACGTTACGCACTGACAACTTGATGGTCCACCCTTCAAGCTGATGTAGGAAGTCGGGGGTCGACTTTGAACCTGGGAGTACGTCAGTGAGCGCCATGCCGATCGCGTTGCTGGTCACCACGGCCGCCACGGGCGCCGTGGGCCTCGCCGTCCTGCGCACCCTCGTCCTGCTGCGCCGGCAGGTAACAGCCCTGCACACGCAGCTGACCGCGAACCACTCCGCGACCCACGGGCTGCTGCCCGCCGCGCGCGCCGCGGCCGACGCGGACGAGATACGCGCCGCCGTGGCCGACGCCCTCGCCGAGGAGCGCGAGCGCGAACTCGCCGAGGCGCGGGCGTTCTGGGCGGCGCAGGAGGCTCGCGACGCCTCCGACACGCCCTCCCTGCTGGGTCTGGCCGACAGCGAGCTGTTCCTGCCCCGCCAGGTGGACTTCGTGGGCCTGGAGCCGGTGACCGAGCACGGCCCGGAGGCCGACGAGTTCTCGGGCGAGTCCCCGGAACTGGCCGCGGCCCGCCGCCGCCACCCCTCCCACCCGGACTTCGTGCCGATGCAGTCACCCGTCGTGAACGACCATGAGCGCACGGTGGTCATCCTGGAGGAACTGGCCGCGGACCGCGTCCAGCTGACCGACGTCCGCCCCGGCCCGCTCGGCACGCTCGATGTCTACGTCTTCGCCGACGGCACCACGCTGTGCATGACCCCGGGCCACCGCGACACCGCGGACCGTCTGGCGGCCGCCCTGCGCGCCGGCGACACGCCGTACCTGCTCGGTGGCTCCGGCATCTCGGGCGCGTACACCCTGACGTTCGCCTGCGGCGAGGACAACGTCTACATCCTGGCGGACCGGGTCATAGCGAGCCTGTAGGGACGGGGCGCGCAGGCACCCCGCAAGAGGCGCGGGGAACGGCGCGACCAGCCACGCACAGCCGGCACCCGCCGACGCGAACTCAGACCCCCGCCCTCTTCTGAGCCTCCTCCACCCGGCGCACGGCCTCCTCCACGTCGGCCTGCGACGTGAGCACCACCGCCAGATCCCGCCCCGCGACGGTCACCTGGTCGGCCGCCGCGAACATCCCCGCGTCGGGCATCTCCCGCGCCACGCCCCCCGGCGACTCGAGATCCTGCGCCCATGTGGCCAGCTCCCTGGCCAGCGCCAGCGCCTCCGCGGCGGCTCCTCGTTGCAGACGGGACTGCGGTGCTGCCCGCAACCGATCGGCGAAGTGATCAACAGCTCGGGTCAGAGACGTCGTATCCACCACGCCGTGAGCCTACGCGCCCGCTCGGGACTGTTGCCAACGAGCGAACACTCAGGCACGGTGACCTGAAGGACCGGCTTACATCCCATGCGTCCGGAGGCGCCGATGTCCCATGTCCTCTCCGAGGAGACCCACCGCAACATTCTCGCCCGCATCCCCCACTGCACCGGTCGTGAGATCGCCGACTGGCTGCGCACCGTCGAAGAAGGCCCCGCCCTCCGTTTCGAGGAGAAGGTGAGCTGGCTGCGGCACGAGCACAATCTCGCGTACGGCCACGCCAAGGCGATCATCCATGAGTACGAGCTGAGGAGGGCCGCGCGGAAGCTGCGCTGACCGCTCCGCCCTTTGCGAGCGAGCGCCGCGCGCACCCGCAGACACACGCCGAAGGGCCCCGGGACGCGTGTCCCGGGGCCCTTCCCGACGTCGGCCGGCGCGTGCCGGCCCGCGTCAGTCGTTGCTGCTGAAGATCGCCACCAGCCGCAGCATCTCCAGGTAGATCCACACCAGGGTCATGGTGAGACCGAACGCGGCCAGCCACGCCTCGTTGCGCGGGGCGCCGTAGGCGATGCCGTCCTCGATCTGCTTGAAGTCGAGGGTCAGGAAGAACGCGCCGATCAGGATCGCGATGATGCCCACGACCGCGCCCAGCGGACCCATGCTGCGCAGACCGCCGTCCCCGGCGACGCCGAACGCCACCAGCAGCAGGTTGACCGCCATCACCACCACGAACGCGATGGCGATGGCCATGCCGATGCGGGCGTAGCGCGCCGTGACACGGATCCAGCCGGCCTTGTACACGAGCAGCGTGGCGCCGGAGACCGCCATGGTGCCGAGCACCGCCTGGAACGGGGCGCCGCTCCACGCGCTGTTGTACATCTCACTGATCACGCCGAGGAAGACGCCCTCGAACGCGGCGTAGCCCAGGATCAGCGCGGGCGACGGGGTGCGCTTGAAGCTCTGCACCATCGCGAGGACGAAGGCGACCAGCGCCGAGCCGATCGCCAGGCCGTAGGAACCGGGTGAGACCGGCAGGACGGCCCAGGCGAGGACCGCGCCGAGGACGACCACGCCGAGCGTGGTGGCCGAGCGCATGACGACGTCGTCCATCGTCATCCGGCCGGTGGTGGCCGGGGCCTGCGGGGCGCCGTACTGCGCGTCCTGCGGGGCGTACGGGTTGGTGGCGTAGGGGTTCTGCGCGTAGGGGTTGCCACCCTGGGCGTACTGACCGCCCTGGGCGTAGGGGTTGCCCTGTGCGTACCCGGCCTGCGGTGCGGTGTTGAAGCCCGCGTAGCCGTTGTCGCGGCTGAACCCCCGTCGCGAGAAGACCGGGTTGCTGCTCCTCATCTCACTCCTCCATGGCCACCGAGCGTGGCCTTGGCTCAAGAGTAATGGAAAGGCAAAGGATCGACCCTAATACCTGGGAAGGATCTTTCCCGCCCTGTGCTGCGCAACACGCTACGCGCAGGGGTGATTCCCGCCACCGCCGGGCCCGGTTCATGACGAAGCCGGTACACGTCCGGAATCGGCCGGAGATCCACCCGCCCGGCCGCTCAGTCGAGCGGGAAACCGGTGTACGCCTCGGCGAGGTCGGTCTCGGCCGCGCGATGGGCGGTGATGCGCTCCAGACGGGCGACCTGGAGGCGGTCGTCGAACGGGGTGGCGTCCGGCGCGCGGTGCAGCAGGGTCGTCATGTCGTAGGAGAAGCGCTCGGCCTGCCACACGCGGCGCAGGCAGGACTGCGCGTAGGAGTCGAGCAGCTCCTCGGAGCCGGTGTCGCGCCGGTGGATCAGGGCGCGCGCGAAGGTCACGACGTCACCGACGGCGAGGTTGAGGCCCTTGGCGCCGGTGGGCGGCACGATGTGCGCGGCGTCCCCGGCGAGGAAGAGGCGGCCGTACCGCATGGGCTCGTGGACGAAGGAGCGCATCGGCGTGACGGACTTCTGGGTGATCGGCCCGCGCTCGAGGCGCCAGTCGTCGTCGCTCTCGAAGCGTCGGTCCAGCTCGTCCCAGATCTCCTCGTCGCTCCAGCTCTCCGCGTCGGTGTCCGCGGGCACCTGGAGGTAGAGGCGGGAGACGGACGGGGAGCGCATGGAGAGCAGGGCGAAGCCGCGGTCGTGGCGGGCGTAGACCAGCTCGGCGTGCGAGGGCGCGACGTCGGCGAGGACGCCGAGCCAGCCGAAGGGGTACGTCCGCTCGAAGACCCGGGACAGCGCGGCGGGGACCGCCTTGCGGGCCACGCCCCAGAAGCCGTCGCAGCCGACGACGTAGTCGCACTCGAGGACGTCCTCGCGGCCCTCGTGCCGGAACCGCACGCGAGGGTGGTCCGTGCCGGCGTCCTCCACGGCGAGGGCCTCGGCCTCGAACAGCAGCGGGCCGCCCTCCTCGATCTGGAGCGCGATGAGGTCCTTGCACACCTCGGTCTGGGCGTAGACCATCACCGACTTGCCCCCGGTCAGCGCCGGGAAGTCGACGCGGTGGCGCTTCCTGCCGAAGCGCAGCTCGATGCCGTCGTGGCGCAGGCCCTCGCGGTCCATGCGCTCGGCGGCGCCGGCCGCGCGCAGGACGTCCACGGTGCCCTGCTCCAGGATCCCGGCGCGCTGGCGCTGTTCGACGTAGGCGCGGTCGCGGCTCTCCAGGACGACCGAGTCGATGCCGGCGGTGTGCAGCAGCCGGGCCAGGACGAGGCCGGCCGGACCGGCGCCGATGATGCCGACGGTGGTGCGCATCGGGCGTTCCCTTCGGGTGGGCGACACAGGGCCGCCAGGCCGGTGTGTTCGCGTGGTGAAATTTCCTTCACTGATGTCGGGACGCGAGTCTGCGCCCGCCGTCACCCGCTGTCAACGGGTGCGCGGTGTCGCGTCGGGGAGGGTGCGGCCGGCGGCCGAGGGTCGGAGGTGCCCGGAGCCGGACTTGAACCGGCACGCCCGCGAAGGGGCAGCGAGGTTTAAGCTCGCCGTGTCTGCATTCCACCATCCGGGCAGGCCATGGGCTCCGCATCGAGACTCCGACCCTATCGGGAGACGCCCCGCGCACAGGGGGCGGGTGACCCGATGTTGTCTTATTTTATTGAGGTCTGAGGGAGCATCAGCCACCGGAACGCGCCGTCCGCACTTGCCAGCAGCCTTGCGTGCGGCGCTCCGCCGCGTACGCGAAATGACGGAATTTCACCGTCCGAACGAGGGTGCGCCACCGGTTCTCACGACCGCCCGTCCGCCCGGCGTTCTCAGGGACGTCCGTCATCCCCAGGTATGACACGACCGCCCCGGGTCCGACCGCAGTCGGCCCCGGGAACCGGAACAGCGGGTGACTCCACGGCGTCGGGCCGCCGGAACGATGGAACACGTCCCTCGAACACCGTCGTTTCCGTGAGGAGAGCTGTCCCGTGACCACCACATCCGTCGCCGGCCGGACCAGTTCCGCCGTGGCCGCACGCGCCACGGACCTGTCGAAGATCTACGGCCAGGGCGAGACCCAGGTGGTCGCCCTCGACCGGGTCTCGGTCGATTTCCACCAGGCCCAGTTCACCGCCATCATGGGCCCCTCCGGCTCCGGCAAGTCCACCCTGATGCACTGCGTCGCGGGCCTGGACACCTTCTCCTCCGGCTCCGTGCGCATCGGCGACACCGAACTGGGCTCGCTGAAGGACAAGCATCTGACCAAGCTGCGCCGCGACAAGATCGGCTTCATCTTCCAGGCGTTCAACCTGCTGCCGACGCTGACCGCGCTGGAGAACATCACCCTCCCGATGGACATCGCGGGCCGCAGGCCCGACCAGCAGTGGCTGGACGCGGTGATCAGGATGGTCGGCCTGTCGGACCGGCTCGGGCACCGCCCCTCGCAGCTCTCCGGCGGCCAGCAGCAGCGCGTCGCCGTCGCCCGCGCGCTCGCCTCCAAGCCGGACATCATCTTCGGTGACGAGCCGACCGGAAACCTCGACTCCCGCGCCGGCGCCGAGGTCCTCGGCTTCCTGCGCAACTCCGTGCGGGAACTGGGCCAGACCGTCGTGATGGTCACCCACGACCCGGTCGCCGCCGCCTACGCGGACCGTGTCGTCTTCCTCGCCGACGGCCGCATCGTCGATGAGATGATCCGCCCCACCGCGGACGCCGTCCTCGACTACATGCGTGTCCTTCCCGGGGGCAACCCCCGGACCGCCGAGTTCGACACGAAGGGCCGCACCAGCTGATGTTCCGCACCGCGCTGCGCAACGTCCTCGCGCACAAGGCCCGCCTGCTGATGACCGTCCTCGCCGTGATGCTCGGCGTGGCGTTCGTCTCCGGCACCCTCGTCTTCACCGACACCGTCTCCGACGCCTACAAGAAGAGCTCCGCCAAGGGCTTCGACCACGTCGACGTCGCCGTCGAGCCCCGCTCGAAGGCCGACACCGGCAACACCGTCGGCAAGCGTCCCGAGCTGACCCAGGCGCAATTGGAGACCAGCGCCAAGGTGCCCGGCGCCGCCTTTGCGATCGGCGTCGTCCAGGGCTTCACCGCCATCGCCGACCAGCACGGCAAGCTCATCGGCGGCGGCTTCCGCTCCGAGGGCGGCAACTACTGGGGCACCAAGGACCCGCGCTACCCGCTCGTCGAGGGCCACGCGCCCGCCGGCAAGGACCAGGTCCTCATCGACGAGAAGACCGCCGAGCGGGCCGGCTACGAGGTCGGCGACACCGTGCGCATCTCGGTCGACGGCCCGGTCCTGACCCCGTTGATCACCGGCATCTTCTCCACCGACGACGGCAACGTCGCCGCCGGCGGCAGCCTCGCCCTGTTCGACACGGCGACCGCGCAGCGGCTGTTCGGCAAGGCGGGCACCTACGACGAGGTCGACGTCAAGGCCGCCCCCGGCACCTCCCAGACCGCGCTGCGGGCCGCGCTGGACAAGGCGCTGCCGAAGGACGCCGTGGAGACCACCACCGGCAGGCAGCTCGCCGACGACCAGGCGCAGATGATCTCCGCGCAGATGGGCGGGATGCAGCAGGCGCTGCTGGTCTTCGCCGGCATCGCCCTGTTCGTCGGCACCTTCATCATCGCCAACACCTTCACCATGCTGGTCGCCCAGCGCACCAAGGAACTCGCGCTGCTGCGCGCCGTCGGCGCCTCCCGCCGGCAGGTCACGCGCTCGGTGCTGATCGAGGCGCTGGTGGTCGGCACGGTGGCCGGGGTCGCCGGTCTCGTCGCGGGCATCGGCATCGGCGCCGGGCTCAGGTCCCTGATGGGCGCGTTCGACGCGACCGTCCCGGACGGCCCGCTGGTGATCTCCCCCGGCACCGTGGCCGCCGCGCTCGTCGTCGGCGTCGTGGTGACCATGCTGGCCGCCTGGCTGCCCGCACGGCGTGCCGCGAAGATCCCGCCGGTGGCGGCGATGAGCAGCGTGCACGCCAAGGCGTCCACCAAGTCGCTGGTGCTGCGCAACACCATCGGCGCCCTGTTCGCCGCGGCCGGCGTCGCGGTGGTGCTCGCGGCCACCTCGATGGACGCCGACGCCGCCCAGGCCGCCATGGGGATCGGCGCGGTGCTGCTGATCATCGGCGTGTTCGTGCTCACCCCGCTGCTGTCCCGCCCGCTGATCGCGGCGGCCGCGCCGGTGCTGCGCGTGTTCGGGGTGTCGGGCAAGCTCGCCCGGCAGAACTCGGTGCGCAACCCGCGCCGTACCGCCGCCACGGCCTCCGCGCTGATGATCGGGCTCACCCTGATCACCGGCATGACGGTGATGGCGGGCAGCCTGCAGACGTCCATCGACAAGATGGCCTCGGCGGCGATCCGCGCCGACTACGTCGTCTCCATGGCGAACGGCAACGAGCTGTCCCCGGGCGTCGAGAAGACACTGCGCACGACCGAAGGCGTCACGGACGTCAGCCCGTTGCGCAACGCGCCCTCGCGCATCGACGGGCGGACCGAGTACCTGACCGGCGTGAATGGCGCCGCGATCGGCAAGCTCACCGATCTGAAGACCGAGGACGGCTCCTTCACGGTCGGCGGCGACAAGGTCGTCGTCGACCAGGACACCGCCAAGGACCACGGCTGGCGCGCCGGTTCCGGCTTCACCGCGCACTACGAGGACGGCAAGGCGCAGCGGCTGACGGTCGCCGGGGTGTACGAGGGCAACGACATGCTCCACGGGATCATGCTCGACACCGCCGCCCTCGCCCCGCACCAGCCGGCCGGCGCCGGTGACATGCAGGTCATGGTGAAGACGGCCGACGGCACGTCGGCCGGCACCAAGGACCGCCTGGTGAAGGCGCTGGGCGACAACCCGGCGATCAGGATCCAGGACAAGCAGGACGTCTCCGACGAGATCGCGCAGATCTTCACACTGATGCTGAACATGCTCTACGGCCTGCTCGGCATGGCGGTGATCGTCGCGGTGCTCGGGGTCGTCAACACCCTGGCGATGAGCGTCTTCGAGCGTGCGCAGGAGATCGGCATGCTGCGTGCGATCGGCCTGGACCGCTCGGGCATCAAGCGGATGGTCCGCCTGGAGTCCCTGGTGATCTCCCTGTTCGGCGGCGTGCTCGGCATCGGCCTCGGCGTCTTCTTCGGCTGGGCGGCCGGTGAGCTGCTCGGCACCAAGATGCCGACGTACGAGCTGGTGCTGCCGTGGGCGCGGATGGCGCTGTTCCTGGCGGGAGCCGCCCTGGTGGGCGTCCTGGCGGCCCTGTGGCCGGCCCGCCGCGCGGCCCGCCTGAACATGCTGCAGGCCATCAAGGCGGAGTAGCGGGTACGACACCGCGGGGCCCCGCTTCCTTCCGAAAGCGGGGCCCTTGCGCCGGGTCAGTTCCAGGTGCGGGCGCGCAGCGGCATCCCGGAGGCGCCGGAGTCGGGGGTCTTCACGGCGAGGACCTGGTTGACGCCGATCCGGTTGTGTTCGAAGGCCAGGGCCGAGGCGGCCATGTACAGCCGCCACACCCGGGCCCGGCCCGGGCTGGTCAGCCGGACCGCGCGGTCCCACTGCGCCTCCAGGTTGGCGACCCAGCCGCGCAGGGTGAGCGCGTAGTGCTCCCGGATCGACTCCATGTCGCGCACCTCGAAACCGGCCCGCTCCAGCTGCGTGACCGTGGTGCCGATGGGCTGCAGCTCGCCGTCGGGGAAGACGTAGGCGTCGATGAAGGCGTCCACGTCGTACGCGCCCTCGTCGCGCTGCGGGCGGCGGCCGATCTGGTGGTTGAGCAGCCGGCCGCCGGGCTTGAGCAGGGCGTGCAGGCTCTGGGCGTACTCCAGATAGCGTTCGGCGCCGACGTGCTCGGCCATGCCGATGGAGGAGATCGCGTCGTAGGGCCCGTCCTGGACGTCCCGGTAATCCTGCACCCGGATCTCGACCCGGTCGGTCAGGCCCTCGTCGGCGGCCCGCTTGCGGGCGTAGGCGGCCTGCTCCTGGGAGAGCGTGATGCCGACGACGCTCACCCCGTGCTCACGGGCCGCGTGGAGCGCCATGGAACCCCAGCCGCAGCCGACGTCGAGCAGCCGCTGACCCGGCTTCAGGGCGAGCTTGCGGCTGACCAGTTCGAGCTTGTCGCGCTGGGCGGTCTCCAACGACGCGTCGGGGGCAGGCCAGTAGGCGCAGGAGTACACCATGGACGGGCCGAGGACCAGCTCGTAGAAGTCGTTGCCGACGTCGTAGTGGTGGCTGATGGCCTTCTTGTCGGTGCGGCGGGTGTGCAGATGGCCGCGGCGCCGGCGGACCTCCTCGGGGGGCGGCGCGGGCGGCAGCGGCGGCCCCGCGAGCTTCACCAGGCCGCGCACGGCCTGGCGTACGGACGGATCGCGCAGGGCATCGCCGAGGGTTCTCGCGTCCTCGCCGCGGTCCCAGATCAGTTCGGCGAGCAGGTCGAGCGCGGCGTACAGATCGCCCTCGATCTCCAGGTCGCCGGCCACCCAGGCGCGGGCCAGGCCCAGTTCGCCCGGTTTGAACAGCAGCCGGCGCAGCGCGCGACGGTTGCGCACGACCAGCGTCGGGGCGCCGGGAGGACCGGCCTGTGAGCCGTCCCAGGCGCGGATACGGACCGGGAGCGGCACTCCCAGCAACTGCTCGAGCAGGCGCGTGAGCCGCAGCGCGGCGTCGGCCATGTGCAACACCTCCGTGACAAGCGATCCCGGAATGTCGTGCACCACGTAAACACCTACGCGGCGGCGCCGCAGTCCCCCACGCGCGTCACGGCTGGGTAAACCCTCCTAAGGGGCGGGTCGTCAGAGCTCCCGGAGCGCGTCGAGGGTGATGTCCATCTCGACGTCGTAGGGCACGGCGAGCTTGAGCTGCTCGCGGTGCGTGCCGGTGAGCGCGTACGTCTTGGACACCGGGTCGAGTTCGTAGGTGCGCACGACGGGGTGCTTGCCCGCGCCGGAGGCCTCGACCAGCCAGAAGTGCGGGATGCCGGCGGCGGCGTACTTGTGGGGCTTGGTGTCGCGGTCACGTGCCTCGGAGTCCGGGGAGACGACCTCGACGGCGAGGACGAGGTCGGCGGCCTCGAAACGGGTCTGCTCCAGCTCGTCGGTGACGGCATCCGCGCGCACGACACACAGGTCGGGTTCAGGGCCGTTGCGGCGGTCCAGGACGACGGTCATCTCGCGCTCGACCTTGAGGTCGTCCGGGATCGTTCGGCGCAGGCCGTTCAGCAGCAGTTCGATCATCTTGGCGTGGAAACGCCGCTGCGGACTCACGAAGACCAGGCTCCCGTCGATCAGCTCGGTGTGCGGCGGGAGGTCGGGCAACGTGAACAGGTCGTCCACGGTGTATCCGTCCCGGGGCGGCACCGGCCAGCGGCGGCCGGGCGCGGAGGTCGGCTCGGCAACGGGCTCGGCGGTCATGATTCCTCCCATGGACGGGATTCTCGGCCTGCCCGTCCACGGTAGCCGTGGAGATCGGCCGACGTCATCACAACGAGTGATCATGTCCCGGAACGCCGAAGGGGCCGCCCGCACCACGGATGGCGGGCGGCCCCTTCGAGGTGTTCAGCAGCTGACCGGGAGGGTCAGGCGGCTCGACCGCGAGGGTCAGGAGGCCTTGGCCTTCTCCTCGGTCTTCACGGCGGCCGGGGCGGGAGCCGGGGCCGGCTTGGCGGCCTCGTAGAACTCCTCGCGCGGGGACTCCAGCGCACCGAGGGAGACGACCTCGCGCTTGAGGAACATGCCGAGGGTCCAGTCGGCGAAGACCCGGATCTTGCGGTTCCAGGTCGGCATCGCCAGACCGTGGTAGCCGCGGTGCATGTACCAGGCGAGACGGCCCTTGAGCTTGATCTTCATCTTGCCCATGACGATCATCGCGACGCCCTTGTGCAGGCCGAGACCCGCCACCGCGCCCTTGTTGGCGTGGCTGTACTCCTTCTGCGGGAAGCCCCGCAGGCCGGAGAGGACGTTGTCGCCGAGCACCCGGGCCTGGCGCAGCGCGTGCTGGGCGTTCGGCGGGCACCAGGCGTTCTCGTTGCCGGCCTTGCGGCCGACGAGGTCCGGGACCTGGGCGTTGTCGCCGGCGGCCCAGATGTAGTCGGTGCCCTGCACCTGGAGCGTGGGCGCGCAGTCGACGTGACCGCGCGGGCCCAGCGGCAGGCCGTAGCGGGCCAGGACCGGGTTGGGCTTGACGCCGGCGGTCCACACGATCGTGTTGGCGTCGACCTCGAGGCCGTTCTTCAGCACCACGTGGCCGTCGACGCAGGAGTCCATGGAGGTGGACAGGTAGACCTCGACACCGCGGGACTCGAGGTGCTCCTTGCCGTACTGGCCGAGCTTCGGTCCGACCTCGGGAAGGATCTTGTCGGCGGCGTCGACGAGGATGAACCGCATGTCCTCGCGGGAGACGTTGGTGTAGTACTTGGCCGCGTCCCGGGCCATGTCCTCGACCTCGCCGATGGTCTCGGCGCCGGCGAAGCCACCACCGACGAAGACGAAGGTGAGCGCCTTGCGGCGGATCTCCTCGTCCGTCGTGGAGTCGGCCTTGTCGAGCTGCTCCAGCACGTGGTTGCGCAGGCCGATGGCCTCCTCGATGCCCTTCATGCCGATGCCCTGCTCGGCGAGGCCGGGGATCGGGAAGGTGCGGGAGACCGCGCCGAGCGCGATGACCAGGTAGTCGAAGGGCAGCTCGTACGCCTCGCCCACCAGCGGGGCGATCGTGGCGACCTTGCGGTCCTGGTCGATGGTGGTGACCCGGCCGGTGAGGACCTCCGCCTTGGGAAGCACACGTCGCAGCGGGACGACGACGTGGCGCGGGGAGATGCTGCCGGCGGCGGTTTCGGGGAGGAAGGGCTGGTAGGTCATGTACGACCGGGGGTCGACGACCGTGACGGTCGCCTCTCCGTAGCGCATCTTCTTGAGGATGCGCCGAGCTGCGTACAGGCCTACGTACCCACCGCCTACTACGAGGATCCTGGGACGCTCCGTGGTGCTCATGGCATCGAGTATCCACCCGCTTGGGGGGGTGGCTCGTGCGCCCCTTCACAAGCTCCGACGGTACCTGTGCTACACTCCGCGGCCCGCGTGACGCAGGTCATGCCGGGCGACGGGAACCGTTGTCCGGTACAACCCGTTGTCAATGCCGCGTGAGCTGCCTCTCTGGGCGTCGGACGGCACGGTGAGCGAGGTGTCAGGCCCTGCGGGACGCGTGATCCGAAGGCGCGTCGTCCACCCCTTCTGAACATGTTCAAAGGCGAGTTCGGCCCCCGGAGGGGTGATCCGAAGGCGTTCAGGGGGCTTGCGGAACGGAATTCCTTGTGAAGAACTTCACGAACTTTCCCGACGAGGTGTCATCCGACGGTTCTCCTGGGCCGCTCAGGCGTGGCCGCGGACGCTCAGGGGAGGACGCTGACCAGGAGTGATCGCGTCCTGCGGGAGCGCCCGGGAGACGCCGGCGCGTCTGCCGGGTGCGGATGTCGGCGGGTGCGGGTGCGGGCCGGCCGGGGCCGGTCGCGCGGTTCCCCGCGCCCCCGGGGGCGTTGTCGCGGCCGCACCCAGCGGAGGCCGGCCCTCGCCACGGCGCCCCCGGGGTGCCGGCGGCCGTTGCCCGCCGGCACCCCGGGCGGTTTCCGGCGCCGGATCCCTACCGGTGGCCCGGGCCCATGCCGCCGCTGTCGTCGCGGCCCATGCGGTCGCGGGGCTCGTCGGCCTCCTCGGCGCTGCTCTCGATGCGCTCCTTGCGCACCTGTCCGCGCACGGTCTCCTGCCCGGTGTGCTCCTCGGTGGTCAGGCGCACCCGCTCCACCGGCACGGCCTCGGTCTCCACGACCGGCCGCTCCTCGTGCAGCACCACCTCGTGCTCGGCCTCGCCGATCTCCTGCCCGGACAGCGCGGCGTCGCGGTTCGCCTCGGTGATCGGCTCCCGCTCGACGCGCACCTCCTCGTGCCGCAGCGGTACGACGCGCTCCTCCTCCTCGGTGACGACGTACTTGCGCAGCCGGGCGCGGCCCGCCTCACGGCGCTCGACACCCACGTGCATGTGCTCCTCGGAGCGCGTCATCGCGTCGTCGTCCGGGCCCCTGCGCGCACCGGCTGCCGCACGGCCCTCCGCCGCGCCGGCGGCACCCGCCGCGCCCCCGGCACCCGCCATACCCGCGGCGCCTGCCGCACCCGCGGCGCCTGCCGCGCCCGCGGTGCCCGCCTGGTGGGCCCAGCCGCCCTCGCCGGGCCGGTTGGCGCGGGACCAGGACTCGTCCCAGTCGAGGCCGTAGTAGTCGTAGAGCCGGTGCTCCTCGTCCTCCGAAAGGTGGCCGCCGCCGTCGACGTCGACGTGCGGGGCGTCCTTGACCTTGCTCTTGGAGTACGGGACCTCCGTGTGCCCGTCCACCACCGCGGCGTCACGGATCGGTACGAAGGACTCGCTGCTGCCGAAGAGGCCGGTCTTGACCGAAACCCACTCCGGCGCACCGGTCGTGTCGTCGAGGAAGACGTGCTTGGCTTCGCCGATCTTCTTCCCGTCCTCACCGAGGACCGGGTGGTCCAGGACCGAGGGGATCTGCTCTCTGGTGATCATGTTTGTCTCACCCTTCTCGCGGAGCGACTCCCCTGGCGGGTTCACCATCACAAAAAGGGCGAAACAAACCAACAGCAACAGAGGGCACATACTTTTCGTAAGTGCCCTCTGTGCACATCAGTGTTCTGTCGTCACGCCACGGACCAGGCGATGCCGTCCAGGATGTCGTGCTCGCTCACCACGACCTCCTCGGCACCGATCCGGTCCATGATCGACAGCAGCACCAGGGAGCCCGCCGCGATCACGTCCACCCGCCCGGGGTGCATGGACGGCACAGCCGCGCGCTCGGCGTGCGTGGAGTGCAGCAGCCACTCGGTGATCTCGCGGACCTTGTCGCGGGAGATCCGGGAGTGGTGGATGCGCGCCGAGTCGTACTCGGGCAGCTCTTGGGCGATCGCCGACACGGTCGTCACCGACCCGGCGAGCCCGACCAGCGTCCGCGCCTCGCGCAGCGGCACGCTTGCCTCGGCGAGGTCGAGGGCGGCCTCGATGTCGGCCCGCATGGCCGCGATCTGCTCCTCGGTGGGCGGGTCCGTGACCGCCCCGCCGGCCACCAGGTGCCGCTCCGTCATCCGCACACAGCCGACGTCCACCGAGCGGGCCGCGCGCACGTGTTCCTCGCCGACGACGAACTCCGTGGAGCCGCCGCCGATGTCCACCACCAGGAAGGGACGGTCCAGGTGCTCGTGCTCGGCCAGCTCCCTGGTCGCGCCGGTGAAGGAGAACTCCGCCTCCTGGTCACCGGTGATGACCTCCGGCTCCACGCCGAGGATGTCCATCACGCCGCGCACGAACTCGTCGCGGTTCTCCGCGTCTCGGGAGGCGGAGGTGGCCACGAAGCGCAGCCGCTCGGCACCGTGCTCCTTGATGATCTCCGCGTACTCCCGGCACGCGGCGAAGGTACGCTCCAGCGCCTCCGGGGCGAGCCGGCCGGTGCGGTCGACGCCCTGCCCGAGCCGCACGATCGTCATACGGCGGTCCAGGTCGACCAGTTCGCCGCTCTTCGGGTCGCAGTCGGCGACCAGCAGGCGGATGGAGTTCGTACCGCAGTCGATGGCGGCGACACGGGTCACTTGGCGTCCTCCTCGGTCTCGGCGCCGTCCTGTGCCGACGTCACGCACGGACCCTTGCGCCACCACTCGGGCAGCATCGCGATGGCCTCGTCGCCCAGCGGGTTGACGCCCGGTCCGGCGGCCAGGGAGTGGGCGACCAGCACGTGCAGGCACTTCACGCGGTCCGGCATGCCGCCGGCGCTCGGGAAGCCGGTCAGCTCCTCGATCTCGTCCCGGCGCCGGATGTAGTCCTCGTGGGCGGCGCGGTAGGCGGCGGCCAGCTCCGGGTCGGTCTGCAGCCGCTCGGTCATCTCCTTCATCACGCCCTCGGCCTCCAGGGTGCCGATCGCGGAGGCGGCCCGGGGGCAGGTCAGGTAGTACAGCGTCGGGAAGGGCGTGCCGTCCGGCAGGCGCGGGGCGGTCTCCACGACATCGGGCTGCCCGCAGGGGCACCGGTGGGCGATCGCGCGCAGCCCGCGCGGCGGCCGGCCGAGCTGCTGCCTGAAGGCCTCGACGTCCGCGTCGGTGGGCTCGGTGCGCGGGGTGGACGGCGGGGGCGTTTCCACTACGAAGTTCTCTCTTGTCGAATTACTGGTCGGAGGCGTCGGCCTTGTCGACCCCGTCCCAGACGTTGGAGTACCAGGGGCGGTCCGTCGAGCCGGCGTCGGTGTGGGCCTGCGTGGCCGCGTCCGGGTCGACCACGACGTAACCGGTCTCCCCCGGCAGCACATAGTGCAGCCGCTTGCGGATCTGCTGCTCGGCGAAGGAGTCGTCCTGCCAGCGCGCCTTGAGGTCGCGCAGCTGCTCCACACGCTGCGCGGCCTGCTGCTTCTGGCGCTCCAGGTCGGCGATCTCGGCGCGCTGCGAGACGTACTGGCGCATGGGGTAGGCGAGCGCCACGATCAGCGTGCACACCACCAGCGCGAGCAGCGCCGCGCGGCCGGTGAGCCGGGAGCGGCGGGCCTGCCGTTTGGTCTGGGAACGGTAGACGCGGGCCGCGGTCTGCTCGCCGAGCAGCCGGATCCTGGTCGCGGTGGAGAAACGGTCCCGGTCCTTCACCGCCATGGCCATCCTCCCGTTTCACACGCGCGTACGTCCCCGGACACGGTACGGGACCGAGTACGGGGACGTACGTACGACTGGCTAAGCCTTACGCCAGGTTGGCCCAGCCTTCGGGGCCGGCCTCGGGCTCAGCCGTCTGTTCAGCCCTTGGAGACCGTGCCGCGGAAGCGGGGGAAGGCGCTGCGGCCGGCGTACACCGCGGCGTCGTCGAGGATCTCCTCGATGCGCAGCAGCTGGTTGTACTTGGCGACGCGCTCGGAGCGGGCCGGGGCGCCGGTCTTGATCTGGCCGCAGTTGGTGGCGACAGCGAGGTCGGCGATGGTGACGTCCTCGGTCTCGCCGGAGCGGTGGGACATCATGCACTTGTAGCCGTTGCGCTGGGCCAGCTCGACGGCGTCCAGGGTCTCGGTGAGCGAGCCGATCTGGTTGACCTTGACGAGCAGCGCGTTGGCGGCGCCCTCGTCGATGCCGCGCTGGAGACGCTCGGGGTTGGTGACGAACAGGTCGTCACCGACGAGCTGGACCTTGTCGCCGAGCTTGGCGGTGATGGTCTTCCAGCCGGCCCAGTCGTCCTCGAACAGCGGGTCCTCGATGGAGACCAGCGGGTAGGCCTCGACCAGCTCGGCGTAGTACTCGGTCATCTCCTCGGCCGAGCGGTTCTTGCCCTCGAAGACGTAGGAGCCGTCCTTGTAGAACTCGGACGCGGCCACGTCGAGGGCCAGGGCGATCTGCTCGCCGGGGGTGTAGCCGGCCTCCTTGATCGCCTCGAGGATGAGGTCGAGGGCCTCGCGGTTGGAGCCGAGGTTCGGGGCGAAGCCGCCCTCGTCGCCGAGGCCGGTGGACAGGCCCTTGGACTTCAGGACCTTCTTCAGGGTGTGGTAGACCTCGGCGCCCCAGCGCAGGGCCTCGGAGAAGGACTCCGCGCCGATCGGGGCGATCATGAACTCCTGGATGTCCACGTTGGAGTCGGCGTGCGAGCCGCCGTTCAGGATGTTCATCATCGGCACCGGCAGCAGGTGCGCGTTCGGACCGCCCAGGTAGCGGAACAGCGGCAGGTCGCTGGCCTCGGAGGCGGCGTGGGCGACGGCGAGCGAGACGCCGAGGATGGCGTTGGCGCCGAGGGAGCCCTTGTTGTCGGTGGCGTCCAGGTCGAACATGGCCTGGTCGATCAGGCGCTGCTCGGTGGCGTCGTAGCCGACCAGCTCCGGGCCGATCTGCTCGATGACGGCCAGCACGGCCTTCTCGACGCCCTTGCCCTGGTAACGGCTGGAGTCGCCGTCGCGGAGCTCGATGGCCTCGAAGGCGCCCGTCGAGGCGCCGGACGGAACGGCGGCACGCCCGGTGCTGCCGTCGTCGAGGCCGACCTCGACCTCGACCGTGGGGTTGCCTCGGGAGTCCAGGATTTCCCGGGCTACGACGACGTCGATGGACGGCACGAGCATCTCCTTCGTGGATGTGACGCTGAAAGTGCGGGGCTGGTGAGCCTTGCGACTAGAGCCTAACCGCCCCGGGGCCATCGGCCAGCCGACCGCCCGGCCCGTGGACAGACAGACCGTACCCATTGTTCACCGTCGGAACAAAGGGGGGTGGCGTTCCGGCTGAACGTCCGGAGAACGGACGGCAGAAAAAACCCCGTCCCGGTGCGTACGGGGGAACACGCACCGGGACGGGGAGCCCGTGGGGACGGGGAGCGGCCCTTGGCCGGCCCGCTGCCGCTTACTTCAGGTGCAGCTGCTGGCCCGGGTAGATGAGGTCGGCGTCCGCGACGATGTCCTTGTTCAGGTCGAACAGCTTCTTCCAGCCGCCGGCGACGTGGTGCTTCTCGGCGATGGAGCTGAGGGTGTCACCGGTGACGACCTTGTACTCGCCGTCGCCCTTCTTGACCTTCTTGCCGGTCGGGGTGGTGACGGTCTTGGTGCTCTGCTTCTTCGGCGTCTGCGCCGGGCGCTCGCTGGAGCGGGAGGCGCTCTGCTGCTCGCTGGAGCGCGTCGTGGTGGTGCCCTGGGAGGACGAGCCGCCGCTCTGGGAGGAGCTGGAGGAGCCGCCACCGTTGTTCGGGGTGTTCGACAGGCCCGTGCCGCAGACCGGCCAGGCGCCCTTGCCCTGGGAGGCGAGGACCTTCTCGGCGACGGCGATCTGCTGGGACTTGCTGGCCTGGTTGGCCTGCGGGGCGTAGGCGGTGCCGCCGTACGCGGCCCAGGTGGAGGCGGAGAACTGCAGGCCGCCGTAGTAACCGTTGCCGGTGTTGATGGACCAGTTGCCACCGGACTCGCACTGGGCGACCGCGTCCCACTCGGAGGTGGTGGCGGCGGAGGCGTTGCCGGCCGCCATCAGCGGGGCGGCGACGGCCGCGCCGGTGACACCGGCGAGCGCGATGACACGGGTGGTCTTGGAGGGACGACGGTGCTTGCCCTTGCCGGAAAACAGCATGGTGGATCCCCTCACCGACGCCTGCGAGGTGAGCTGTCGGGTTCGGGCCGGTTGAGTTGCCCGGCCACCCCTCCCCTGGGAGGCGTGGCTTCACCCCTAGCCGCTCCGGCTCAACTGCCGGGCACGGCGCTTACCTTGGGTCCCCCGCTCCTGCCTGCGGCGCGTTGAGCGACGACTGTTCCCGTGCGGCCGCTGGCAGGATTCGGCGTTGCGGCCGGCCGGGGCTCGCGATGGCGAGCGGTCATGACCGTAGACAGGCGATCGGCCGAATTTCAAAGACGATCACGGCTTCTGAGACTCATCCCACACTTTCACCAAAGCGGACATCAGTCTCAAAACGGGGCGTCAACTCCCGCTACTTTTCGCCCGTTTCGCCACCGACAAGCAGGGTCTGACCGGGGACGATGCGGCCCGGGTCGGCCCCGATCGCGTCCCGGTTCTCCGCGTACAGCGCGCGCCACCCGCCCTCGACGCCAAGGGAGTCGGCGATGGACGTCAGACTGTCCCCGTCGCGCACTGTGTAGCGCGAGGCATGCCGGCCCGAGGCGGGCGCCGCGCTCACTTCGGCGGCGTCCTCCGTGGCGCTGGCGCCGCGGTGGCGGCCGCCGCCGTCCACCGCACCGGTGTCGACGAGCCCCGAATCCCCGACGATCTGGCGCAGGTTGTCCGGATCGTCGGTGTTTGCGTCACCTGCGGACGCGCTGCCGGACGGCTGCGAGGTGCCGGGCCCGGACGTTCCGGGCGCGCCGGACTCGGCCGCGCCCCCCGTGGACGGGGTGGCGGACGACGACCCGTCAGAGGGCTGCGCGGGGGTGCCCGTGGAGGGCGTCCCGGACGGCGCACCGGAGGAGTCGGGCAAGCCGGGCGAGTCCACCGAACCGGATGATCCGGAGGTACCGGTGGATCCGGAGGTACCGGCCGAAGCGGATGAGTCGGACGGAGTGCTGGTCCCGGTCGGACCGGAGGAGCCCGAGCCGGTGGTGGAGCCGCCGGCCGCCGAGCCGCCGCCCGACGTGTCGCCCGCGACCCCCGTGTCGACGTCCGGTGCGGAGGTGTCGCCGGACAGGCCCGAGGTCAGCCCGCACAGCGTCCAGTGGCCGACACCCTGGTCGGCGAGGACCTTCTCGGCCACGGCTATCTGCTGCGAACGGCTCGCGAGGTCGGGCCGGGCCGCGTACTCCAGGCCGCCGTGCCCCTCCCAGTCCTCCTGCGACAGATGCAGGCCGCCGTAGAGCCCGATCCCGGGGTTGTCGCTCCAGCGGCCTCCGCTCTCGCACTCGGCCACCTTGTCCCACGTCGCGCCGTCGGCCGCGTGGGCGCTCGCCGCGCCGAGCAGAGGGATGGCGATGGCGGAGCCGGTCACTCCGGCCGTGACGAGGAGGGCCGGAGCCTGACGGGGGCGACGGTGTCGACCGTTCCCGGAGAGCATGCGGTGACCTTTCGCGAGACAGCACTGACCGGCGCGGCGCCTTGAGGCACCGGCGTCGCGCTGACGAGTGAACGTATCGGCAGACGATCGCCAGTCACAAGTTCATGCCGCGCAGATCACGTGAAGATCACATAGTTGAAGATGTGTCAGTTTTCTGTGCGGGCGCGGGCGTGAACGTCACGGGCAACTGCCGCAGACCCCGCATGATGAGTCCACCGCGCCAGCGCAAGTCGGCTGGTTCGGCGCCCAGTTGGAGGTCGGGCAGCCGGGTGAGCAGGGTGGCGAGGGCGGTCTGACCCTCCAGGCGGGCCAGCGGGGCGCCCAGGCAGTAGTGGATGCCGTGACCGTAGCCGAGGTGCTGGTTGTCACGGCGGGCGAGGTCCAGCAGGTCCGGCTCGGGGAAGCGCTCCGGATCGCGGTCGGCGGCGGCCAGGACGACGAGCACGGGATCGCCGGGGGCGATGTCCTGCCCGCCGACGGTCAGCGGCTCGGTGGCGAACCGCCAGGTCGCCAGCTCCACGGGGCCGTCGTAGCGCAGCAGCTCCTCCACGCCCGTCTCCAGCAGCGCGCGCTCGCCCCGGGCGAGGGAGTCCTGCAGCCGGTGCCGCTGTCCGGGGTGGGTCAGCAGGGCGTAGGTGCCGTTGCCGATGAGGTTGACGGTGGTCTCGAAACCGGCGAACAGCAGGATGAACGCCATCGCCGCCGCCTCGTTCTCCGTGAGGTGCTCGCCGTGGTCGGAGGCGCGGATCAGGCCGGAGATGAGGTCCTCGCCGGGTGCGGGTTCGGCGGGCAGGGCCTGCCGCTTGCGGTGGATCAGTTCGGCGAGGTAACCGCGCATCTTCTTCACCGACCGGGCGACCCCGCCCCTGGGCCCTCCGCCGTGCCGGATCATCATCCCGGCCCAGTCCCGGAAGTCGTCCTGGTCCTCACGGGGCACGCCGAGCAGGTCGCAGATGGCGTAGATGGGCAGCGGGAAGGCGAACTCGTGGATGAGGTCGGCGGAGCCGCGCTGCGCGAAGCCGTCGATGAGGTGGTCGGTCAGCTCCTGCACGCGCGGCGCGAACTCGGCGACCCGGCGAGGGGTGAACGCCTTGCTGACCAGCCGACGCAGCCGGGTGTGGTCCGGCGGGTCGATGTTCAGCAGGTGCGTCATCAGCTCCGCCTTGCGCTCCCCGGGGATGCCGGTCTTGCCCTTGGCGTGCGCCGGCTCGTCGTGGTGCGCCGGGTTCTTGCTCAGGCGCTGGTCGGCGAGGGCCTGCCGGGCGTCGGCGTACCGGGTGACCAGCCAGGCCTCCACCCCGCTGGGCAGCCGGGTGCGGTGCACGGGCGCGTGCTCGCGCAGCCAGGCGTACGCGGGGTAGGGGTCGGCGGCGAACTCCCAGGTGAAGAGTTCGGGGGCGGTCTCGTCGGGGCGGAGCTGCTCGGTCACTCCTCGACCGTATCCGGATCCGGGTGGGCCTCCGCGTCGCGGTGGGCGGCGGGCACCGCGGCCGACGCGCCGGGGGCGACGCCCTCCGCCTCGCGGATCGCGTCGCGGTAGGCGCGGGCCGCCGCGCGCAGCGACGTCTCCGGGTCGACGCCCTCCGTCTCGGCGCGCGCGGCGAGCGCAAGGAGCTGGTAGCCGATGCCGTCGCCCTGCGGCAGCCGGACGTCCAGGCCGGCCGTGCGGGTGCGGGCGGCGAGCTTGGCGGCCAGGGAGAGGGCGGGCTGGTGCAGCGGGATGCCCTCGGTGACGGAGGCGCGCCGCTTCTCCTGCGCCTTGGTGCGCAGCCAGTGCGCCTTGACCTCCTCGGGGGTGGTGGCGGTGGCGTCCCCGAAGACGTGCGGGTGGCGGTGGATGAGCTTGGCGACGATGCCGCCGGCCACGTCGTCGATGGAGAAGGGGGCCTCGGGGTCCTCCTCGGCGATGCGGGCGTGGAAGACCACCTGGAGCAGCACGTCGCCCAGCTCCTCGCGCAGCTCGTCGCGGTCGCCGTCCTCGATGGCCTCGACCAGCTCGTACGCCTCCTCCATGGCGTACTTCGCCAGGCCCTCGTGGGTCTGCCGGGAGGACCACGGGCAGGCGACGCGGATGCGGTCCATGACCTGGACGAGGTCGAGCAGGCGGGCGCCGGGCAGGTCGTAGGAGGCGGGCAGCAGCTCCAGCTCCGGCATCGTGACGCGGCCGGAGCCGGCGAGCCGGGCCAGGCCGTCGGTCAGCGCCGGCTCGCCCTCGCCGCCGGCCACCACCACGACGGTACGACCGCCGGCGCAGGCGTCCAGCAGCTCGTCGGCGCCGGGCGCGGCCTCCTCGACGACGACGCCCGCCTCCCGCAGGTACGGCAGCTGGGGGTGGGAGGCGTCGGCGCACAGCACCCGGTCGGCCTCCCGCAGCGCCTGCCAGGCGGGCCAGGACAGCAGACCCGGCGCAACGCGGTGGCTGGTGGTGAGCAGGACGATACGGCCGGGGGCGGCGGAGTCTTCGGGGCGCGGTGCGTTCACGCTTCGAACGTACCGCGCGCCGGGAGATGTCTCCGTCGGTTGTCCACAGGGTGGGGTCGCGGTGTGATGATCCGCCCGGAGAGGGTCGGGGAAGGGGCCGTTACGCAGGCTGCTGGGGCGCCGCCGCCGTCACGTCCTTGACCCACGGGGTCTTCGCGTCCACGCGGCCGACCTTCTGGGCGTCCCAGGTGCCGTAGCGCGGGTTGAGGTCGACGCCCAGTTCCCGCGACGCCGTCGACAGGGCCTTCCAGAACGCCGGCTGGTTGGTGTCGGTGCCCAGTTTCGCGGCGAGCTTCTGGGCCTCGACCTGAAGGCGCAGGTTGTCGTCGACGCGCTGCGGCGGGATGCCGTACTCGCGCAGCCAGGTCGTCTCCAGCGCCTTGGCCCCGCCGAGCTGCTGCTCCACGCCTGCGCGCAGCTGCTGCACGTCGTGTCGCGTGACGGCGACACCCTCGTCCTGCGCGGCGCGGTGCAGCACCTGGTCCAGGACCATGCTGTGCAGGGTCTGCCGGGTGAGGTTGCCGGATCCGGACACCACGCGCGCGTAGTTCGCCTGGTCGCCCGCCGCCGCGCGCTGCGCCGCCCGGACCTCGTTCACCCGGTCCTCGAGCTGCGAGACCGTGATCTTCCGGCCACCGACGACGGCCGCCGCACCCGGATGCGAGTCGCTTCCGCATGCGGTGAGCAAAGGGGCCGCGGCGATCGCGGCGGACAGCAGGAGCGCGGTGCGACGGCGGCGGTGCAAGGGAACCTCCCGAGGAGATTGCAATAACAGGTGCGGCGCGCAGCGCCTCCACCAGGGGTGGTGGTCGGGCGACGGGCGGGCGCACAAAGTCTTGCGGTGATCGATGGTAGGCAGTGGGGCTGCTGAGGCCAACCCATTCGACCAACGATTCACCGCCACTTCAGGCACCGCCGCGCGCTCCCCGGGCCAAGGCGGTCAGCCGACGATGGCCACCGGCGCGTCCCACGCGTCGCGGTCCACGGTGATCGTGTAGCCGCGCCGGGTCTCCTTGCTGTTCACCAGGTACTGGTGGCCGCGGCTGTGGTCGGTGAACTGCGACGCGCCCCACGGCCAGTCCGCGGTGGTGGTCTCCTTCTTGTCCCACAGCGCGTACCAGAGGTTGCCCGGCAGGTCCGTCTTGTTCGCGGCCGTGGCGATCGCCTTGGCGCTGGAGCTGGTGAAGCCGTAGAAACCGGCCCGGTAGGTCTTGGCCCGCAGCCCCTTCGTGAACGCGCGCACGTACGTCAGCACGGCGTCGTTGCACGACTTGTTCGTGATGTCGTACGGCTCCATGTCGAGGTAGATCGCGCTGCCGGCCTTCATGCCGAGCGCGGCGGCCTTGGCCACGGCGTCGCCCGCGTCGCTCGCGCCGAGGGAGGCGGCCGTGGCGGCGGTCAGCTTCTCGGGGTTGCGGCTGGTCTGGCAGGGCGGCTGGGCGCCGACGTAGAGGGGGATGAGCTTCCAGCCCTGGGCGTTCACCGACTTGACCCAGGACGCGGTGAGGTTGGGCTGGCTGCAGCCGCGGTTCTTGCCGCCGATGTAGACGGCGGCGCCGCCGTAGTAGCCGTCGGCGCGCCAGGCCTTCATCGCGCTGAGCGAGGGCGCGGTGCAGGTGTCGAAGGCCCGGCCGGTGTACGTCTTCTGCGCGGGCCAGGCGGTGGCCGCCATGGACTGCTGGGCGGCTATCCCGCCCCCGGCGACGACGGCGGCACCCGCCACCGCCCACGAGAGGTATCTGCGCTTCTTGGACTGACGATGGCTGGACACGGCTGAACCCACCCCTTCGATGTACGTGACCGCTCGGTGTCCCCGACACCCACGAGCGGCTCGTACGGTAACCCGTGCCGCGCCTAGCCCCGCACCTGCCCCAGCCATTGCAGGGTGCGGCGCACGTCCGCGGCCAGCGGATGCCCTGGGCCGTGGAGCCGCTCCACGTCGTGCAGCAGGCGCATCAGCGTGTCGTGCGCGGCGGGCCGGTCGCCGAGGGCGAGCAGCAGATGGCCGATGCGGCGGCGCAGCTCGTGGGCGAGCGCGGGGTCGCCGGAGACGTACTGGTTCTCGTAGTACGGCAGCAGCGCCCGGTACTCGGCGAGGGCGGCCCCCGGTTCGCCGAGCTGCTCCAGGCACTGGGCCGCGTCGTAGCGGAAGCGCAGGGACTGCGGGTCGGACGCCCCGGCCTCGGCGGCGCGTTCGTCGGCCAGGCGGCGCAGTTCGGGCAGTGCTCGCCGGTACTGGCCGTCGTCCATCAGCGTGGCGGCGTACTGCTTGCGCAGGGTCCGTACGACCGGCGAGTGCTCGCCGTGTTCCCCGGCCGCGACGGGCAGGATCGCGCCGAGGATGTCGACGGCCTGCGTGATGCGGCCCTGCCCGAGCAGGCGCTTGACCTCGTCGACGGCGGCGGCCACATCGGGCTTCCCGGCGACGGGAGGATCGGCGGCCGGGGACGGCCGCGGCGCGGGGGTACGGGCACGGTCCGGCCAGGGGGCGTGCGGACGCAGGAAGGGGCGCGTGGGGTCCAGCGGCGCCCCGCTCGGGATGCCGCGCCCGGGCAGCAGCGGCACCAGTTGCTCGTACACCTCCTGCGCGGACGCGGGCCGGTGCAACGGGTCCTTGGCGAGCAGCCGCAGCACCAGCGTCTCCAGTGCCTCGGGGACCTCGGGGCGGAACCGGCGCACCGGCACCGGCGGTTCGTACAGGTGCCGGTGCAGCACGCCGAGCGCGGTGGAACCGGCGAACGGGACGTTCCCGCTGAGCAGTTCGTGCAGCAGCACGCCGAGCGCGTACAGGTCGGTGTACGGCCCGACCGCGCCGCCCATCGCCTGCTCGGGGGCCATGTAGGCGGGCGAGCCGATGGGTGAGCCGGTGTGGGTCAGGCGCGTGGTGTCGCTGTCCATCACGGAGGCCACGCCCAGGTCGAGCACGGTGACCGTGCCGTCCTGCTTGACCATCACGTTGCGCGGCTTGAGGTCGCGGTGGACGATCGGCACCGCGTGCACGGCGCTCAGCACGGCGCACAGCTGCGCGGCCACGGCGACGGCCCACGGCCACGGGTACGGGTCGTGCTCGGCGAGGTGGTCGGAGAGGTCGGCGCCGTCGACGTACTGCATGACGAGGAACAGCTCCTCGCCCTCGCTGCCCGCGTCGTGCACGGTCACCAGGCCCGGATGGTCGACCTGCGCGGTCACCCGGCACTCGCGCAGGAACCGGCGGCGCAGCTCGTCGGCCTCCTGACCGGCGACCTTGTCGGGGCGCAGCAGCTTCACGGCCACGCGCCGGTCGAGCCTGCGGTCGTAGGCCGTCCACACCTGGCCCATGCCGCCCTGGCCGAGGAGAGCGGCCAGTTCGTAACGGCCGGCGATCATCCGCCCCGTCGTCACGGTCACCTTCCGCCCTCGCCGTGGCCGTCACCGCGCCGCAGGTAGTCGCTGAGCTCGTCGAGTTCGGCGCGCACCTGGTCGATCCGGGCGGGCGCGGGGCGCTGCGGGGGCGGCGGGGTGGGAGTGGCGAGGGGCGCCGCGGGCGTCTGCGGGAGCGGCGGGGTCGGGGTGGCGAGGGGCGCCGCGGGCGTCTGCGGGAGCGTCACCGCGTACGGCGACGGGGGCTGCGGGTAGCCGTAGTTCACGGCGGGCGCCGGGGGCACGGGATGGCCGGTGGGGTGGGGCCGGTGGTGACGTATGTCGGCGTACAGGTAGTAGCCCGCGCAGGCCGCCATGTTGAGCAGCAGGATGATCATGCCGGCGGTGCCCTTGGGCGTGCTGAAGTCATCCGTGTGGTCGGTGGCGAACAGGCTGAAGCAGAGGACCAGAACGGCCACCGAGCCCGCGAAGACCCACCAGTCGCCCCGCTTGCGGGTCACGATCGCCGCACGCAACGGCGCCACCCACGCGAGGAATCCGATACTGAGGACCGCCACCGCCACGAAGAGCACGCGCAGCAGGACCAGCACCCCGGTCGAGGGTCGACGGGAAGATGGCGGGGCATAGCCGTGGCCCGGCATGGCTGCTCCTGAAGGCCTGGTGGGGACAAACGCGGTTCCGGTCCGAGCGTATAGGCCGACACGGACAACACGGCACGGGTTGTACCGAACCGTTGTCACACTGATCACTCCGGCGCGACCGTGCCGTCCGTCAGCCCGTCGTACATGCCGCGCACGAGCTGTTCGCCGAGCCGGCTCGCGTGCCTGAGCGCCCGCTCGAACTCCTCGAGGGCGCGGAACCGCTCGCCGTAGCGCCGCTGTTCCTCCAGCGGCAGCCGGGGCAGCTGCAGGCGGCGCACGTCGAGCCGGGTGGCGGTGGAGGCGTAGCTGCTCGCCTGGCGGTTGTTGGCGGTGCCGCGCAGGAACCCGGCGAGGAACCACGAATCGAGCGCCTGCCGGTCGGGGCGCAGCAGGACCAGGTTGCGGCCGAGGGCGGCGCCCCGGGTCTCCTCGTCGATGACGCGCGCCACCGCGCCGCCGCCGACCACCGGCACCACCACGTCACCCGGCTCCGTCAGCACCGCCTCCTCGTCGCTCTCCGGCAGGGAGCCCGAGGGTGCCGTCCCGGCGAGCACGTCGTGGTCGGTGAGCACCCGCACGCGCGTGGGGCCGCCGTTGCCGCCGGTCCGCATCTCCAGGGCGCCGCCGCGTGCGAGCTCCCCCACGGTGGTGAGCGGCCAGCGCGTACGCCGGGGCGCGTCGACGGGCGCGGGTGTGAGCTCCCCGACCAGGCGCAGCGTCTCGCCGAGGCGTTCCCCCACCGCCGCGAGCGCCCCCGCGCCGTCGGCCGGCGTCGCGGGCGGCAGATGGCGGGCGGGCGCCAGGTCCACGTCGTCGTCGAGGAGGTCGATGACGGGCAGGGAGCGGGCCAGACCGGGCCGCTCCTCGAGGCCGCCCGCGCGGTCGAAGGCGGCCCACACGTCCAGCACCGCCTCGCGTACGGCCTGCCAGTCGGGTCCGCCGCGCCCCTCCCCCGCGAACTGCCCGGCGTCGGCGAGCAGCACCTCGGGCTGCGCGGTCACGGCGGCGGGCCGGCGCAGCAGCCACAGGTGCAGCGGGATGTTGTACGGCGGTGCCGCGCCCACCGGCAGGGCGATCACGGCCCGCAGCGCGCCGCGCCGCAGCAGGTCGGCGCGGATGCGGCGCCCGGAGCGGCGGGAGGCGGCGGCGGGCGGCATCAGCAGCACCGCGATGCCGCCGTCGCGCAACCGGGCCAGCGCGTGCTGCACCCAGGCGAGCTCGGACTCGGCGCGGGCCGGGAAGCCGTACTCCCAGCGCGGGTCGTAGGCGAGTTCGTCGTGGCCCCAGTTGCGTTCGTTGAACGGCGGATGGCAGAGCACCGCGTCGGCGCGCACCGCGGGGTGGGCGTCGGCGCGCAGGGTGTCGCCGGCGGCGGCGCGCACCGCGGCCGGGGAGTGCAGGGCGAGCCGGAGCGCGGTGAGCGCGGCCAGCTCGGGGGCGCTGTCCTGGGCGTACAGCTCCTGCCCGGGGCGCGCCGTGACGGCGCGCAGCAGGGCGCCGGTGCCGCAGGCCGGGTCGAGGACGGTGCGGGCGCCGCCCGCCAGGTCGGCCATGAGGGAGGCCAGTTCGGCGGGGGTGAGCGTGTACTGGCGCGGGTTGGCGTCGAGGTGCCGGCCGAGCAGGAACTCGAAGGTATGCCGGGCGCCGAGTTCGGCGGCGAGTTCCGCGGCGCCCCGCAACAGGGGCATGGAGGGCAGCAGTTGGGGGGCGGTGGGGGTGCGCACCGCGGGCGCGGGGCTCTGCGGGCCGGTGAAGCGCGGAGTGAGGACCTGCTCCAGGGCCGGCGGCAGCATCGCGGCCAGGCGTTCGTCGGAGCCGGCGCTGATGTCCAGCCAGACGGTGGGGCGGTCGTGGAGGAGGAGCAGGGCGCAGCCGGCGTGGGTGAGGGCGGCGACGGGGCCCTCGGGATGGCCGGCGAGCTGCTGCCAGACGCGTTCGCGCAGCGGGACCTCGGCGAGCTTGCCCTGACGGCGCAGCCAGCCCTCGACCTCGGCCAGCGCGAAGGACGGGCTGGTCTCGGTGCCGCCGACGGGCTTGGGGAAGTCGGCGTGCCGGCGGCGCCAGTTGCTGACGGCGGCGCGGCCGACGCCGGCGAGGCGCGCGATGCCGGCGGCGGTCACCTCGGTGGCGCTGTCGGCGATGTGGGCCGCCCCTGCGGACGGCGCTGGTGTGCGTCCGCCGGCCCCGCTCGTCTCGTCGTCTGCCGCCTTGTCCCGCACCGGCCGCGCTCCCCTCGTCCACGCTGCGCGACCGCCCCGTACGGCCACGCCTGTGACGCCGAGGATACCGACGAACGCAAGATCCAACGCTTAACAGTCGTGTACACGACTCACGCCGTGAATCGTGTTGACTCGGTTCACAGCGCATGCTCTTATTGACCCAGCGAACGAACGGCCGCCCCACGAGGGGCGGTCACACCGTCCGAGGGGGGACACAGTCATGGGCACGAAGGCCAAGGTCGCGCTGGGCGCCGTGGTGGGGATCGTCGTCATCGGAGCCGTGTCGGCGAACGCCGGCAGCGACGGCGGCGACTCCGGCAGCAAGGGCAAGGGGTCGTCGGCCTCCGCCGGGCAGAGCGCGGGGGGCAAGGGGTCCGGCGCGCAGAAGCCCGGGGCCGAGGCGGCCGAGGAGAAGAAGGCCGCGTTCGACGGGGACGGCGAGTTCCAGGTCGGCTCCGACATCAAGCCCGGCACCTACCGCACCAGCGGCAACAGCGATGGCATGTGCTACTGGGAGCGGGCCAAGGACGCCTCCGGCGAGACCGGCGCGATCCTGGCCAACGACAACGTCACCGGCACCAGCTACGTGACGGTCAAGCCCGGCGACAAGCTGTTCAAGTCCACCGGCTGCCACGACTGGGAGGCCGTCGACGCGGGGGTCGACGCGGGGGCCAAGGGCACGCCCGCCACCGCGATGAAGGGCGACGGCGGCATGTTCAAGGTCGGCACCGACATCGCCCCCGGCACCTACCGGTCCACCGGCAACACCGACGACTCCTGCTACTGGGAGCGCACCAAGGACGCCGGCCACTCCATCGAGTCGATCATCGCGAACAACAACGTGAGCGGTTCGGCCGTGGTGACCATCAGCGCCTCGGACGCCTACTTCAAGACCGCCGGCTGCAAGGACTGGAAGAAGTCCGGCTGATCGGCCCCGGCCGGCGTCCCGGACCCCCCACCCGGACCCACCCGCACCTGCGGGCCCCACCCGGACCGACCCGCATCCGGCGGGCACCACACCCGCACTCCAACCATCTCCACCAAGGAACCCCCATGCGTCGCACTGCTCTCGCCGCCACCACCCTCTGCCTGGTCACCGCGACCGCCGCGGCCCTGACCGGCTGCCAGTCCGGCCAGGACACGGCCGACGGCAAGCCGGCCGCCGCCTCCGGCGCACCGGCGAAGGCCCAGGACCCCAACGCCCATCTGCTCACGGGCGCCCAGCTCAAGCAGGCCTTGGCCCCGGCGTCGGTCTTCCCGGCCGGGCTGACCCCGGTCGCCGACGGGGCGGCGGACAGCGGCAAGGACTTCCTGGCGCCGAGCAGCCGCAGCACTGCCAAGACGGACTGCACCAAGCTGGAGACCACCGCCTGGCTCGACGTCACCGGCTACAAGGGCGGCGTGTCGTTCGCGCAGTCCGACTACGCCAACCAGGACCGGAGCGAGGAGATGACGCAGGAGATCGACGCCTTCCAGGGCACGACCGCGCAGGCCGTGATGGAGCGGATCCGCAGCGTGGCGTCCGAGTGCGCCACGTTCACCGACACCGCCCAGCACGTGAAGGTGCGGGTCGGGGCCAAGTCCACCGACGGGCTCGGCGACGAGGGCTACACGCTCACGCTCACCAGCCCCACCTGGGAGAACGGCACCACGCTGGTCGCCGCCCGGGTCGGCAGGTCGGTCATCACGGTCATGTCCACCGCCGGCTCCGGGAACGGCGCGGCGTCGGCCAAGAAGCTGACGACACACCTGGTGGAGTCGCTGCGCAAGGCCGGCGGGGCCTCCTGACCGACGGTCCGAGGGGGGGCGAGGGGCGCAGGTGTCACCTGCGCCCCTCAGCCGCACTGACGCAGCATCATCTGCTTGTCGGCGGCGGTGACGGGCAGGGCGTACTTCAGCGACACCTGCGCGAAGCGCACCACGTAGGCACACCGGATGCCCTTGTCCGGCGGCAGCCAGGTCGCCGGACCGGAGTCGCTCTTGGCGCCGTTGGTGGGCCCGTCCACCGGAACGAGGTTGAGCGGGTCGTTGGCGATGGCCTCCCGCTTGTCCTTGGCCCAGCGCGAGGCGCCCATCTGCCAGTCGTACGACAGCGGCATGACGTGGTCGATCTGCACCGTGGTGGCACGGGACTTGGTCCACGCGATGGTCTTGCCGGTGTAGGGGTCGTGCAGCGTCATGGAGACGACCACGCAGTTCGAGCCCTTGCGGAAGCGGACGTCCTGACCGTCGCGCTTGAGCAGGTCGTTGCGGGTGTCGCAGCCGTTGTGGGCGTAGGGCACGTCACCGGGCACCGCGTCCATCCAGGCGTAGCCGAACTTGTCCCGCTCGTACCCGGTCTTCGGGCCGCGCCCCTTGGTCGCCACCTTCTGGATGAGAGCGCGGGCCTCGGCGCGGCCGGCCGCGTCGGTGACGGGCGCCAGCCCGGGTTTCGTGCCGTCGGGATTGTCCAGCGGACTGACCGCGTGCCCGTCACCGGCGGACCGCTCCGGTCCCGACGATCCCGGCGTCTGCTGCGTGCAGCCGGTGATGCCCAGCGCCAGCACGGCGGCGACTGCCGCCCCGCCCCTCACACACCTCACGGTGCGTCCCTCCCCTTGCTCGACCGGTTCCGCCCCGCACCCGCGAGTCTTCCCGCACGGCCCCCGTGTACACACGGTAACCGCACAGAGGTTCAGACCATATCGCTGCTTACTTGAGCATTCCACGCATCTCGGGCGTATCGTCGGAAGGGAGTTCTCACCGGAAGGAGCTTCCGCATGGGCCTCTTGGACAGGTTCCGCCAGAACAAGCAGGCACAGGACAAGGCAGGGCAGATGTCCGACGCCGGCGAAAAAATGGCCAACGACAAGACTGGCGGCAAGTACGAGGACCAGGTCGACGCCGCGCAGCGCCAGGCCGAGCAGCGCCTCGGCATGGACCGCGACCGCCCCGACCAGCAGTAGGCCCCCCGACCGAGGCCGAAGCCGCCCACGAAAACCCCTCTTCGCCGGGCGGCTTCGCCCGTTCCCGCCCGGCGCGCTTGACCTTGACACCGGCGTCAGGGTCCGACGATCCCGGCATGACCAGCAACGCCGACACCCCTGCCCGCACCCCTCGCACCGTCCTCGTCACCGGTGCCGGAACCGGCATCGGACGCGCCACCGCGCACGCGTTCGCCGACGAGGGCGCACACGTCGTCGCCGTCGGCCGCCGCCCGGCGCCCCTCGCCGAGACCGCCGCCCACGCACCGGACCGCATCACACCTCTGGCCTGCGACATCACCGACGAGGACGGCCCGCGCACCGCGGTCGACGCCGCCCTCGAGCGCTACGGCCGCCTCGACGTCCTCGTCAACAACGCGGCCGTCGTGGACACGTCGTCCCTGCGCACCTACACCCGTCCCGCCATGCAGGCCCAGCTGACCACGAACCTGCTCGCCCCCGTCCTGCTCGCCCAGGCGGCACTGCCCGCCCTGGAGGAGAGCCGGGGCGTGATCGTGAACGTGTCGACGTCCGTCGGGCAGCGCGGCTGGCCCGGCAACTCCCTGTACGCCGCGGGGAAGGCGGCCCTGGAGGTCCTCACCCGCGGCTGGGCCGTCGAACTGGCACCGCTCGGCATCCGGGTCGCGGCCGTGGCGCCCGGCGCGATCGACACACCCATCGCCGACCACTCCGGCTACACCGCGCAGCAGCGCGCCGCGATCCGCGCCTGGCAACTGGCGCACACCCCGCTGGGACGCGTGGGCCGCGCCGCGGAGGTCGCCTGGGCGATCCGGCAACTGGCGTCCGCCGAGGCCGCGTTCGTGACGGGCGTGGTGTTGCCGGTGGACGGCGGCGCGGTCGTCGCATGAGACTGGCGCGCATGCAGCGTGACTTGCGTATCGGCGAACTCGCCGCCGCCACCGGAGCTTCGCCGCGCGCCCTGCGCCACTACGAGCAGGCGGGCCTGCTCACGTCGGAGCGCGCCGCGAACGGCTACCGGCTGTACGGCCCGGGCGCCGTCGTCCGGGTCCGCAACATCCGGCACCTGGTGGACGCGGGGCTGACCCTGGACGACGTACGCGTGTTCCTGCCGTGTCTGGACGGGGACGTGACGGCGTCCCCGCCTACCGGACGCACGCTGGAGGTGGCGCTCCGGCGGCTGCGCGCCATGGACGAGCGGATCGCGGCACAGGTCGCGGTGCGCGACCGGCTCGCGGACGCGTTGCGCCGGGCCACCGGGGGACGCATCCGGCCGGTGGCCTGAGCCGCCCCGGTCAGGAGTCCAGCACCGACGTCAGGAACTCGCCCACCCACGCCAGCAGTTCGCGTCCGACCAGCGGCTTGCCGCCGACCTTGGCCGTCTTCGGGCGCGGTACCAGCACCTGGTGCGTGGCCGGCTTGATGACGCTGCCCGGGTAGAGCCGCTTCAGACGCAGCTCCTGCGACTCGCGCAACTCCACCGGCGCGAACCGGATGTTCGCGCCCTGGAGCACGACCTCGCCGACCCCGCAGGCCCGCGCGAGCATTCGCAGACCGGCGACCAGCAGCAGGTTCTCCACGGGCTCGGGCAGCTTGCCGTAGCGGTCGGTGAGCTCCTCGCGGACGTGCCTGACGTCCTCCTCGCTGTTGGCGGAGGCGATGGCCCGGTATGCCTGGAGGCGCAGCCGCTCGCCGGGCGCGTAGTCGTGCGGGACGTGCGCGTCGACCGGCAGCTCGATCTTGACCTCCAGCGGCGCCTCTTCCTCGATCTCCCCCGTCTCGAGCTGCCTGCGGTAGTCGGCGACCGCCTCGCCGACCATGCGCACGTACAGGTCGAAACCGACGCCCGCGATGTGCCCGGACTGCTCGCCGCCCAGCAGGTTGCCCGCGCCGCGGATCTCCAGGTCCTTCATCGCCACGTACATGCCCGCGCCCATCTCCGTGTGCTGCGCGATGGTGGCGAGCCGCTCGTGCGCGGTCTCCGTCAGCGGCTTCTCCGGCGGGTACAGGAAGTACGCGTAGCCGCGCTCCCGGCCACGCCCGACGCGGCCGCGCAGCTGGTGCAGCTGCGACAGGCCGAAGGTGTCGCCGCGTTCCACGATGAGCGTGTTGGCGTTGGCGATGTCGATGCCGGACTCGACGATCGTCGTGGAGACCAGCACGTCGAACTTCTTCTCCCAGAAGTCGACGACGACCTGCTCGAGCGCCGCCTCCGACATCTGCCCGTGCGCGGTCGCGATCCGCGCCTCGGGCACGATCTCACGCAGGCGGGCCGCAGCCCGGTCGATGGACTCCACCCGGTTGTGGATGTAGAAGACCTGGCCCTCGCGCAGCAGTTCACGCCGGATCGCCGCGCCGATCTGCTTCTCCTCGTACGGCCCGACGAAGGTGAGCACCGGGTGCCGCTCCTCCGGCGGGGTGGTGATCGTCGACATCTCGCGGATGCCGGTGACCGCCATCTCCAGGGTGCGCGGGATCGGGGTCGCGGACATCGTCAGCACGTCGACGTTCGCGCGCAGCTTCTTCAGCTGCTCCTTGTGCTCGACGCCGAAGCGCTGCTCCTCGTCGACGATGACCAGGCCGAGGTCCTTGAACTTGGTCTCGGAGGAGAACAGCCGGTGGGTGCCGATGACGATGTCCACCGAGCCGTCCCTCAGGCCCTCCAGGGTCGCCTTCGCCTCGGTGTCGGTCTGGAAGCGGGAGAGCGCCCGCACGTTCACCGGGAACTGCGCGTACCGCTCGGAGAACGTCCCGAAGTGCTGCTGCACCAGCAGAGTCGTCGGGACGAGGACGGCGACCTGCTTGCCGTCCTGGACGGCCTTGAACGCGGCCCGCACCGCGATCTCGGTCTTGCCGTAGCCGACGTCGCCGCAGATCAGGCGGTCCATCGGGACCGTCTTCTCCATGTCCTCCTTGACCTCGGCGATGGTGGTGAGCTGGTCCGGGGTCTCGGCGTAGGGGAAGGCGTCCTCCAGCTCGCGCTGCCAGGGCGTGTCGGAGCCGAAGGCGTGCCCGGGGGCGGCCATGCGGGCGCTGTACAGCTTGATCAGGTCGGCGGCGATCTCCTTGACGGCCTTCTTCGCGCGCGCCTTGGTCTTCGTCCAGTCGGCGCCGCCCAGGCGGTGCAGCGTGGGTGCCTCGCCGCCGACGTACTTGGTGATCTGCTCCAGCTGGTCGGTGGGGATGTACAGCCGGTCGCCGGGCTGGCCCCGCTTGGCGGGCGCGTACTCGACGACCAGGTACTCGCGCGTGGCGCCCTGCACCGTGCGCTGCACCATCTCGATGTAGCGGCCGACGCCGTGCTGCTCGTGGACGATGTAGTCGCCCGCCTCCAGGGTGAGCGGGTCGATGGTCTTGCGGCGCCGCGCGGGCATGCGGGCGCCGTCCTTGCCGGCCGCCTTCTGCCCGGTCAGGTCGGTCTCGGTGAGCACGGCCAGCTTCAGGGAAGCATCGACGAAACCGTTGTCGATGGAGCCGCACGCCACGTGCACCAGGGACGGGGACAGCTCGCCGAGGTCGGCGTCGAGGCGGGCGGCGATGCCCTCCCCGCCGAGCACCTCGACCGTACGGGCGGCGGGGCCGTGGCCCTCGGTGACGTACACCGTGCGCCAGCCGTCGGCGAGCCAGCCCTTGGTGTCGGCGAGCGCCCGCGCGGTGTCGCCGCGGTAGGCCTCGGGGGCGTGCATGCCGAGCTTGAGGGTGTCGGCGTCGAGTTCCGCGTCGGCGGCGAACGGCGACACCGACCACCACATCATGTCCAGCTCGCGGGCCCGGTCGCGCACGTCCGCGATGGACCACAGGGAGGCCGCGCCGACGTCGATGGGCGCCTCGCCTCCGCCGGCGGTGGCGGCCCAGGACGCCTGCAGGAACTCCTGGCTGGTCGCCACCAGGTCCGCGGCACGGGTGCGCACCCGCTCGGGGTCGCAGACGACGGCCATCGAGCCCTTGGGCAGCACGTCGAGCAGCAGTTCCATGTCGTCGACGAGGACCGGGGCGAGGGACTCCATGCCCTCCACCGCGATCCCCTCGGCGATCTTGTTCAGCAGTTCGCCGAGTTCCGGGTGTGCCTCGGCGAGGGCACGCGCGCGGGCCCGGACGTCCTCGGTGAGGAGCAGCTCACGGCAGGGCGGCGCCCACAGGCCGTGCTCGGCGACCTCCAGGGAGCGCTGGTCGGCGACCTTGAAGTAGCGGATCTCCTCGATGTCGTCGCCCCAGAACTCCACCCGCAGGGGGTGCTCCTCGGTGGGCGGGAAGACGTCGAGGATGCCGCCGCGCACGGCGAACTCACCGCGCTTCTCCACCAGCTCCACGCGGGCGTACGCCGCCGCCGCGAGCGCCTCGACGACGGTGTTGAGGTCGGCGCTCTGCCCGGTTCTGAGGGCCACCGGCTCGAGGTCGCCGAGGCCCTTGACCTGCGGCTGCAGCACCGAGCGCACGGGGGCGACGACGACGGAGACCGGGCCGGTCTCGGGGTCGTCGGGGCGGGGGTGGGCGAGGCGGCGCAGGACGGCGAGGCGGCGGCCGACGGTGTCGCTGCGCGGGCTGAGCCGCTCGTGCGGCAGGGTCTCCCAGGAGGGGTACTCCACGACGCCCTCGGACGGCAGCAGGGAGCGCAGCGCGGCCGCCAGGTCCTCCGCCTCACGCCCGGTCGCGGTCACCGCGAGGACCGGACGGGCGGCCTCGCGGGCGAGCGCGGCGATCGTGAAGGGGCGGGCCGCCGGGGGGCCCACCAGGTCGACGTGCATGCGGTTGCCGTCGGCGGCCGCCGAGATCGCTTCCGCGAGGGCGGGGTCCTTGACGACGGCGTCGAGCAGACCGTGCAGGCTCATGGAGGGGGCTTTCCGTCCTGGGGTGGGCAACGCAAGCAGCCCGGCGCGGTGAGCGGCCGGGGGTGTCCAGCGTACGACTTGGCCGCACCGAACGCCGGGGGCTGTGGACAACGCCTGGTGCCGTGGGGGGCGACGCCATGTCGCACGCCAGCGCCGGGAAGCCCCCCAAGGCTTCCCGGCGCCGGCTGATCGCCCCCGTGACCCCCGTCCACGGTGGCCGTTCGTGTCAGTCCGTCGCGATGGCGTTCAGGACGTTCATGCGGCCCGCCCGGAAGGCCGGGATCAGGGCGGCGAACAGGCCGACGAAGGCCGAGCCGATGAAGACCGCGGTGATCGTCGGCCAGGGGATCTGCAGAACCTTCAGCCCCTCCAGGGCGAGCAGCTTCTGCGCCGTCGCGCCCCAGCCCATGCCCAGCCCCAGGCCGAGCAGCGCGCCGAAGAGGGCGATCACCACCGACTCGAGGCGGATCATCCGCCGCAGCTGGCGGCGCGAGAGGCCGATGGCCCGCATCAGGCCGATCTCACGGGTCCGCTCGACCACCGACAGCGCCAGGGTGTTCACGACCCCCAGGACCGCGACCACGATCGCCAGGGCCAGCAGGCCGTAGATCATGTTGAGCAGCTGCCCGATCTGGTCCTTCAGCGCCTGCTTGTAGTCGGTCTGGTCGCGCACCGTGTACTGCGGGTAGTCGTGCAGCGCCGACTTCAGCGCCTTGTATGCGGTGTCCTGCTGCCCGTCCTTGGCGGTGGCGAAGAGCAGCATGTCCAGCGGCATCTTCTCGGCCGGCACGTACCTCGACACCGTCGCGATCGACGCGTACATCGCACCCTTGTCGATCACCACGTCCTCGCTGGTGATCGCGCGGACCGTGAGCCGGGCCGTCGTGCCGTCCCGGAAGGCGACCGCGACCGTGGAGCCGAGCTTGACGCCGTGGTCCTTGGCGAACCCCTCGAAGACGGACATCGAGCCGGGCCGGTAGGCGTCCTCGAGGCGGCCGGCGACCGTCTTGGTGCGCACGTCCTGCGCATAGGTCGGATCGGCGGCGTTGATGGTCTCCTTCTTCGTCGTCACCCCGTCGGGCGTGGTCAGCGTGGCGTCGAGGACCTTGTACTCGGTGACCCGCTCGAGACCCGGCACGGACTTCGCCGCCTCGACGGCCTGGGCGGTGATCCGCTGCCCGCTGTCGGACTGGACGATGAAGTCCGTGCCGACGCTCTTGTCGAGTTCGTCCGTCGCGGAGGCCACCATGGAGGAGCCCACCACCGACAGACAGGCGACCAGCGCCAGCCCGATCATCAGCGCGGCGCCCGTCGCCCCGGTGCGCCGGGGGTTGCGCAGCGCGTTGCGCTCGGCCATCCGCCCGACCGGCCCGAAGATCCGCAGCAGCACCGCGCCGAGGACGCGCACCACACCGCCGGCGAGCAGCGGGCCGACGACCACGAACCCGATCAGGCTCAGCACCACGCCGAGCCCCAGCCACAGCGAGCCCTCGCTCGCCTTGTCCGCGTGGGCGGCGACGTACAGGCTCGCCCCGCCCGCACCGGTCAGCACGACGCCGAGCACACCGCGCACCAGGCCGGCCTTGACGTCGGCGGGCGTGCCCGCGTCGCGCAGTGCGGCCATGGGCGAGATCTTCCCCGCGCGCCGGGCCGGCAGGTAGGCGGCCACGACCGTGACCACCACGCCGAGCACCAGGCCGACCACCGGAGTGGTCCAGGCGACCGTGAGGTCGTCGGTGGACAGGTGCATGCCCATCCGGCCCATCAGCTGCATCAGCCCGACGGCGATGCCCACGCCCGCCGCCGCGCCGAGCACCGAGCCGACGACGCCGAGCAGCAGCGCCTCGATCAGCACCGAGCGGTTGACCTGCCTGCGGGAGGAGCCGATGGCGCGCATCAGGCCGATCTCCCGGGTGCGCTGGGCGACCAGCATGGAGAAGGTGTTGATGATCAGGAAGATGCCGACGAGGAAGGCGATCCCGGCGAAGCCGAGCATCGCGTACTTCATGACGTTCAGGAAGCTCTCGACGCTCTTCTGGTTGGCGTCGGCGACCTCCTTGGCGGTCTGCACCTTGTATCCGCCGCCGAGGCCGGCCGCGACGTCCCTCTTCAGCTGGTCGTCGCTGACCCCGGGCCGGGCGGTGACGTTCACGTTGGTGTAGACACCGCGCTGCCCGACGAGCGTGTCCTGCGCGGTCCTGGTGTCCAGGTAGAAGATCGCGGCGCCGGGGTTGGTGACCTGGAAGGCGGCGACGCCGGAGACCTTCGCGGTGTGCGTGCCGACCGCGCTGATGACGCCGATGTCGTCACCGAGCTTCAGGTGGTGCTTGTCGGCGGTGTCCTCGTCGACCATGACCTGGCCGGGCCCGTGGGGCGCCGCCCCCTGGGTGATCTTCATCGTGCGGGCGTCCTGGCCGTTCCAGCTGCCGACGATGGTCGGGGCGCCGGAGGACGGCGACAGGTTCTCCTTGTCGGCGTCGACGACGGTCACCGAGGTGGAGAACACCGTGCCCTCGGCGGCCTTGACGCCGTGGACGCGGCGCACCTTGTCGAGCACGGAGGCCGGCATGACCGGCGGCTTGCCGTTGTCGGACGTGGTCTCGCCGGTGTCCGACGCGCCCTTGGCGGTGACGGTGACGTCCGAGGAGGTCGCGGCGAACAGCTTGTCGAAGGTGGTGTTCATCGTGTCCGTGAACACCAGCGTCCCGCACACGAACGCCACCGACAGCAGCACCGCCACCGCCGACAGCGCCATGCGGCCCTTGTGCGCGAAGAAGTTGCGCAGGGAGGTCTTCAACACGGTCATGACGTGCGCCCCCGCCCGTCGGAGTCGGGCGTCTGGGGGTGTCCCCCGGAAACACGCAGCATGCGGTCGAGGACCTGGTCGGCCGTCGGCTGGTACATCTCGTCGACGATGCGGCCGTCGGCGAGGTACAGCACCCGGTCCGCGTAGGAGGCGGCGACCGGGTCGTGGGTGACCATGACGATGGTCTGGCCCAGTTCGGTGACCGAGCGCCGCAGGAAGCCCAGCACCTCGGCGCCGGCGCGCGAGTCGAGGTTCCCGGTCGGCTCGTCACCGAAGATGATCTCCGGCCGGGCGGCGAGCGCCCGTGCGACGGCCACGCGCTGCTGCTGACCGCCGGAGAGCTGGTTGGGCCGGTGCTTGAGGCGCCCGGCGAGCCCGACGGTGTCCACCACGCGCGCCAGCCACTGCTGGTCGGGCTTGCGGCCGGCGATGTCCATCGGCAGCGTGATGTTCTCCAGCGCGCTCAGCGTCGGCAGCAGGTTGAACGCCTGGAAGATGAACCCGATGCGGTCCCGGCGCAGTTGGGTGAGCTTCTTGTCCTTCAGCCCGGTGATCTCGGTCTCGTCCAGGTGGATCTGCCCCGACGTCACGGTGTCGAGCCCGGCGAGGCAGTGCATCAGCGTGGACTTGCCGGACCCCGACGGGCCCATGATCGCGGTGAACTGCCCGCGGGCGATGTCCACGTCGACGTGGTCCAGCGCGACGACCCGGGTCTCCCCCGCCCCATATGCCTTGACGACCTGTCGCGCCCGTGCGGCGACGGCCGTTGTCCCTCCAGTGCCCCCGTGCCTGGGAATGGTCACAGCCGAAGTCACGGTATGTCTCCTATATCGGTCGGCAGTATCGACAAGGGTGTCCGGTACGTCGCGTCCGGCCCTGTGCGGTTACGGGTCTGAGTCTCGCGGGCGGCAGGGGTGCCGCGCGCTGGTGTGGGGCCCCGTCTTCGGGCGGGGGAAAACCCCACCCCCGCGGTTCGGTCAGCCGCTCCCCGGCGGCGTGAAGCCAGACTAAGGACGGCAGCCCGGCCCGCTCGTCCTCCGGCGGGACGAACCCTCCCCGGGCCGTAGTACGGAGGAACCCCTAGGGGCACTCCACCGCCGGGTGGAGTGCCCCTGGGGGTCGCTCTCCACCCTCCGGTGCACCCAGGCTGCGCCCTCCCGTCGCGTCAGGGTCAAGTGGGAAGCTGTCCCCGGCAGATAGCTGCAAGGGGCACGGACACGTGGCACGGCGAAGGGGCACCCGGTGGACACTGCGAGACCTGCGATACGCGACGGCGCCGTCCGGCGGCCGGGCACCGGGCAACGGGCGGCGGTGGTGGCGGCGCTGATGCTGGCGATGGCGCTGGCCGCCCTGGACTCCACCGTCGTCGCCACCGCCGTACCGCAGATCGTCGGCGACCTCGGCGGCTTCTCCGTCTTCTCCTGGCTGTTCTCGGGCTACCTGCTCGCCGTGACGGTCACCCTGCCGGTGTACGGCAAGCTGTCCGACACCTTCGGGCGCAAGCCCGTCCTGGTCGCCGGCGCCGTGGTGTTCCTGCTCGGCTCCCTGCTGTGCGCCTTCGCCTGGAACATGGGCGCCCTGATCGCCTTCCGCATTGTGCAGGGCCTGGGCGGCGGCGCCCTGCAGGGCACCGTGCAGACGCTGGCCGCCGATCTGTACCCGCTGAAGGAGCGCCCGAGGATCCAGTCGAAGCTGTCCACGGTGTGGGCGGTGTCCGCGATCGCCGGGCCGGCTCTCGGCGGTGTGCTCGCCGCGTACGCCGACTGGCGGTGGATCTTCCTGATCAACCTGCCCATCGGCGCGGTCGCGCTGTGGCTGATCGTGCGTCATCTGCACGAGCCGCAGCGCGAGATGAGGCCACGCGCGCGTGTCGACTGGGCGGGCGCCCTAGCCGTCTTCGGGTGCGGCGGGGTGCTGCTGACCGCGCTGGTGCAGGGCGGTGTGGCCTGGCCCTGGCTGTCCCCGCCGTCCGTCGCCCTGTTCGCGGCGGGGCTCACGCTCGCCATGGTCGTCGTCCTCGTCGAACGCCGCGCCGCCGAGCCGATCATCCCGGGCTGGGTGTGGCGGCGCCGCACCATCGCCGCGGTCAACCTCGCCCTCGGGGCGCTGGGCCTGCTGATGGTCGCCCCGTCCGTCTTCCTGCCCACCTACGCCCAGTCGGTGCTCGGGCTCGGTCCTGTCGCCGCCGGGTTCGTGCTCTCCGTGTGGACGCTGACCTGGCCGATGTCGGCGGCCCTCAGCCAGCACGTGTACCGGCGGATCGGCTTCCGCAACACCGCCATGCTCGGCATCGGCGCCGCCACGCTGATCCTGCTGGCGTTCCCGCTCCTGCCGTATCCCGGCGCCGCCTGGCAGCCGACCCTGCTGATGCTGACCCTCGGCGCGGCCCTCGGCCTGTTCCAGCTGCCGCTCATCGTCGGCGTGCAGTCCACCGTGGGCTGGGCGGAGCGCGGCACCACCACCGCCTCCGTGCTGTTCTGCCGGCAGACCGGCCAGACCCTCGGCGCTTCCCTCTTCGGCGCGGTCGCCAACGGTGTGCTCGCCGCCCGCCTCGGCGGCGCGGGGGACCTGGACTCCGTCACGCGCGCGTGGGAGGCGGGCAGGGCACCGGACGCGGTACGGCACGCCATCGCCGACGCCGTCCACGCCGTGTACGTCGGCGCGGCGTGCGCGGCGGCACTGGCCTTCCTGGTCCTGCTGTTCGTCGCGCCGCGCCGCTTCCCGGTGCTGACGGACTGACCGCCCGGGCGACCCGCGGGGCGAAGAAGGCGGCGGCGACCGCCGAGGTCGCCGCCGCCCGCCCGTGTGTTCAGGTCACCGTCAGGCGCCGAGGTAGACCCCCGGTGCCTGCTTGGCCGCGCCCACGACGTGGTTGCTGAACGTGCCGTCGCCGTTCAGCACGACGATCGTGTCGCCGTCCTGCGCGGCCGTGGCGGCGCTGCCGTCCGCGACGGAGCGCACCGGGCCGGGGTGGCCGGCGCGCACCAGCTGCACGGCCCACACGCCGCCCTTCTTGGAGAGCTTGGCGAGGACGCCGTTTCGCAGCTTGTAGGTGCCGGTCTTCTTCTGCGCGTTGACGTTGCCGCTCCAGCTGTAGGCCTTGCCGTCCGGGGTGAGGGCGAAGTAGACGCCGTTGTGCTGGCTGCCGGCGGTGGCGCCCTTGGCGTGCAGCGTGCCGAGGGAGTCCCGGCGGTGGACGTCCTCGCCGCGGTAGTCGCGGGCGGTGATGCGGTAGACCTTGAGGTACGAGCCGTCGACGGCCTTCACGGTGCGGACCAGCGTGCCGACCTCGCCCTTCTCGGGCAGCCGGTGCTTCTCGACACCGCCCTTGGTCGCGATCTCCAGCATCGGCCGGGCGGTACCGGCGCCGGTCAGCCGGTAGGTGCGGCCGCCCAGCGCGGCGGTGGTGTGGCCCCGGTCGAGCTTGGCGAGGACGCGGCCCGCCCAGCCGTCGGTCTGCTGCCACTTGGTGGACACCGCGCGCAGCCAGACCTCGGGGCCGCCGTCGGAGGGGACGTTGCGCAGGACGGCGAGGGTGCCCGGCGCGACGTACAGCTTGTAGCCGTCGTAGCGGGCGTCGCCGCTGGTCGGGGCCGGGGTGGCGGTCCGCGCCGACGCGGTGGTGACCGCGTGGGAGCCGGCCGCGAAGGCGGCGGAGGCGGGCAGCGCGACCGCGCCGAGGAGGGCGACGGTGGCGACGGCGGTACGGAGGGCGGTGCGCATGACGACTCCAGTGGAGCTGGGGCGCGAAGGGCGCCGGTGGGAGGTGGAGGAGAGCCGGATGCCGCCTGCTCGGTCGGGTGAGGCCGCTGCGAACGGGGTGGCTGTGACGTCCACATTACGGATCAAGAGGCCCCGGACGCGTCCGCTCCCTGTCACAGATCCGTGACAGCGCGTACGGGTAAGCGCATACCGACCGCCCAGTTTGGCGAAACAGCAGCGTTCCGGACTACGCGCTAGTAACGTGCGTCCCCCGCTCCACCCCACTCCCTGCGGTCCGCCGCCCGGACCCGAGCCACGCAAGGAGCACCGGGATGTCCTACGACCCGTCCCCGTCGTACAGCCCCCACCCCTGGCGGCCCGCCCCGCCGCCGTCCCAGCAGCCCGCACACCGGCCCCTCGGCCACCACAGCGACCTGCGGGTGCTGCGCAGCGCCTACCGCTGGCAGCGGCGCACCGCCACGCTGACCGCGCTCGGCTACTTCACGCTCTTCCTCCTGCTGTCGGCGTTCGCGCCCTCGTTCATGACGCGCACCGTCGCCGGCGGCCTGCCCGCCGGGCTGCTGCTCGCCCTGGTCCAGCTTCCCGTCACCTGGCTGGCGGTGGCCGTCTACGAACGCACCGCCCGGCGCCATGTCGACCCCCTCGTGGACCGCATCCGCCTGCAGGCCGACGTGGACGCCAAGCGGGAGGCGGCGCGATGACCCACTTCAGCGGCAACGCGCAGACGATGTCCCTGCTGGCCTTCACGGCCGTCGCCACCGTCACGCTCCTGCTGTGCGTGATGACCGGCCCCGACGGCGACGACCTCGACGAGTTCTACACCGGCTACGGCTCGCTCTCCCCGCTGCGCAACGGCCTGGCCATCGCCGGTGACTACATCTCCGCGGCGAGCGTCCTCGGCACCGGCGGTGTGATCGCGCTGTGCGGCTACGACGGCATCGTCCTCGCCCTCGCCACCGCGCTGTCCCTGATGCTGCTGATGTTCCTGCTGGCCGAACCCCTGCGCAACGCGGGCCGGTTCACCATGGGCGACGCGCTCGCCCGCCGCATGCCGGGACGCGCGGTACGGGTCACGGCGAGCCTGGTGACCCTCGCCGCGCTGCTGCCGCTGATGCTGGTGCAGCTCGCCGGCACCGGGCAGCTCCTGGCGTTCATCCTGGGCTTCTCCAGCGACGCGCTGAAGACCGGCGTCATCATCGGGCTGGGCGCGCTGATGATCAGTTACGCGGCGATCGGCGGGATGAAGGGCACCGCCCTGATCCAGATCCTGAAGATCGTGATGCTGCTCGGCTCCGGCGCGGTGGTGGCCCTGCTGGTCCTGAACCGCTTCGACTGGAACCTGGCCGCACTGTTCGACGCGGCGGCCGCCAAGAGCGGGGTCGGGCCCGCCTTCCTGCACTCCGGGCTGCAGTTCGCGGGCGGGGCGAGCCCCCGCCTCGACATGATCACCTCGGAGCTGACGGTGGTCCTCGGCGGGGCGTGCCTGCCGCACATCACCATGCGCATGTACACCGCCTCCAGCGCCCGCCAGGTGCGCCGCTCGATGTCCTGGGCCGTGTCGTGCGTCGTGCTGTTCGTGCTGGTGGTCACGATCGTCGGGGTCGGCGCGACGGCCCTGCTCGGCCGCGCGGCGATCGCCGGGGCCGACCCGCGCGGCAACACGGCCTATCTGCTGGGCTCACGCGCGGTGTTCGGCGCGGACGCCTCCTACGCCGAGACCCTGCTGTTCACCACCGTCACCACGGCGATCTTCCTGACGGTGCTCGCCTCCGTCGCCGGGATGATCCTCGCCTGCGCCAACTCCCTCGCGCACGACGTCTTCGCCACGCGCGTGCGGGAGATGTCACCGCGCCGCGAGATGCTGCTGGCCCGCCTGTCCGCGCTCGGCGTCGGCGTCCCGGCGATCCTGCTCGCCGCCCAGGTCCAGCACCGCAGCCTGCAGCCGCTGGTCACCCTGTCCTTCTGCATCGGCGCCTCCGCGCTGGCCCCGGCCCTGGTCTACAGCCTCTTCTGGCGCCGCTACACCCGCGCCGGACTGCTCGCCACGCTCATCGGCGGCACCCTGTCGGTCCTGCTGCTGATGCCCGGCACCAACCTGGTCTCCGGCTCCCCCGTCGCCGCCTTCCCCGAGGCGGACTTCAACTGGTTCCCGTTCACCACGACCGGCCTGGTGACCATCCCCCTGGGCTTCGCCCTCGGCTGGGCCGGCACCCTGCTGTCCGGCCGCCGCACGGCACAGGAACAGCGCCACCAGTACGAGGCCGTGGAGGGCTGGATCCTGGCCGGCGCGGTCCGCCGGGGAGGCTGAGGGGCCCTCAGGCGGCGGCGTGCCCGGCCTCGCTCGCCTTGCGGCGCTGCATCGTCGTCAGCTGGACGGCGAAGTACACGGCGGCGGCCGCGGCGGCGATGTTCAGCACGTCGCCGATCATGTACTGCCCGATCGCGCCCCGCAGCTGCGCGAGGTTCTCGGTCCCGTGGTACCGGACGGCGGAGAACCGGTCGACGAGGGTGCCGGCCACGAACAGGCTCCACCACAGGCTCACCGGCCAGATCCGCACCCGGTACGGCTCCCCGTCGGCCGGCAGCCGGGTCGCGGCGTTCCACATGTCGACGGCGACCCGATACGGCAGCCACAGGTTGGCCACCGGCACCGCCCACGCCCCGATCGCCCAGCCCGGTCCGTTGCGGAACCGGTCCGGGCCGAGGGGAGCCGTGGCCCGGCGCATCAGGAAGAACCAGACCACGAACGCCACGGCGCAGGGCAGGTAGGCCTCGACCTGCCACCGGTCTGCCGTCCTGTACAGGTCGTAGGCGTCCAGCAGGTCCTGCCGGCCGGCGATGAGGAAACCGCTGTCGCCGCTGATCACGCCGCGCAGGCGGGCGGCGGCAACGAGGCTGAACACATCGCACAGGGCGACGGCGGCCAGCCCCGCCACGGCGGCGATCAGCGGGCCCCACGAGGACGGGCGCGCCGCGCCGGGCAACGGAGGGCGCAGGTGCAGTTCAGGTTGGACGGACATGGTGTGGCAGGCCCCCCCGGGCGAGGTGTCGACGGAACGTGCCGCGACACGGCGCGGCCGGGGAACAATACCCGCCCCCGGACGCCTGGTGCATGACAATCCGGCAGGTGAGGAGGGCGCCCACCGGCCCGGCCCCCGTCCGGCCTTGCGTGGACGCCCGCCCGCGGCCTACTCCACCAGCCGGCCCGTCAGGGCGTTGAGGCTCTCGCGCATGCGGTCCATGTGGGCGCACACGGCGTCCCAGTGCTCCCCGTGCTCGCGCAGGACCTGTTCGGTCTCGTGCGCGATGCGCTCCTCCTCCAGGCGGGCCTCGGCCAGCACTTCCGCCGCTCGCACGCGGGCCGCGTCCTGGCAGCGGCGCGCGGCGGGCTCGGCGTCGACGAGCGCCTGACGGGCCTCCTCGAGCGCCGCCTCGGCGCGGGCGACGAGGGTCGCGTGATGGGCGTCCAGCGCCGCCGCCCGCTCGGCGGCCTCCCGCTCGGCCCGCTCCCAGCGTTCGATGTGTCCCTGCTCCTGCTCGGCGAGCATGACGGCGGCGCGCTGTCGTTGCTCGCGCAGCGCGGACAGCTCCCCGCCGCGGGCGGACTTGAGCGTGCGGCGCGCCAGCACGCGGATCTCCCCGGCCTGGGCACGGGCCGCGAGAAGGCGCTGCCGGGCCTGCTCGTCGGCGTCCTCGCGCACCGCGTCCGCCTCTTCCCGCGCCGCCCTGAGCACTTCCTCGGCGTGCGCCTCGGCCCGCGCGACCTCCTCCTGCGCCGCGCGCCGCGCGCCCTCCCGCACGGCCGCCGCCTCCTCGGCCGCGAGCTGGAACACCCGGTGCGCGCGCTCCCCCAGGGCCTCGTACGTCTGCGGCTGGAGCGCGGCGACCGTCTCGCGCAGCCGCAGCGCCTCGCCCTCCATCTCCTTGGCGAGCACCGTGAGCCGGGCCGCCCGCTCCCACGCGGCGTCCCGGTCCTCGGCGATCGCCGCGGCGAACGCGTCGACCTGTTCAGGGCGGTACCCCCGCCCCTTGACGGTCACGAAGCCGTACGGCGACGACGATGTGCTGCTCATCCCGGAACCTCTCTCCGCCGAACGGAGCCGAAAAATGATGATGTGGCGCACATCTTGAGGTACTGCGCAGAAATGTTCATAACGCGACACTCCGGACAAACGTCACGGTCGTCGAAAGAACAGAAAAGGGCCGGTCCCGATCTTTCGATCAGAACCGGCCCATCCGGCCGAAGCCGGCACACTACTGACGCAGCGTCAGAGCAGTCCGTCCCACATCTGCTCCAGCAGCACCGACCACCAGCTCTCCGGCGACGCCAGCGCCGCCGGGTCCAGCGCCGCCAGCTGCGCCTGGAAGTCCACCGTCCAGCGGCCCGCCTGCTCCTGGTTCAGCCCGAACCGCAGCCGCCACATCCGCCCGAGCAGCGCCAGGCACCGCTGGAACTCCGGCAGCCCCGTGTTCACGAACTGCGGCGGCACCGGCGCCCCGCCCGGACCCGCCTCCACCGGCACGGCCACGATGTTCGCGGTGCCGTACTGCACACACAGCGCCCGGCCGAAGTCGGTGCCCATCACCAGGTACGAGCCCGCGTCCGACGCCGGCTGCACCCCGCGCTCGGCCGCCAGCTCCGCCAGCGTCGGCACCGGCCGCCCCGGCTGGGCCTGCGCCCAGAAGAACGGGCCGATGTCCACCGGCAGACCGGCCACCACCAGCGAGTGCGCCACGATCGGCGGCACCCCCTGCCGGGACACCGCCTGCTGCTCGAACCGGAAGATCCCCGGCCCGAACGCCGCCGCCAGCTCCTGCGCGATCCCCTCCGGCGGGATCGGCGGCACCGGCTGCACCGGCTGCAGCGGCGCCCGCACCGGCGCCGGCCGCGCCGGGCCGTCCGCGACCTGGTGCAACTCACCCTGATGGGCGAGCAACTGCTGCATGCCCTGCTGCCGGCTCGCGTGATCCGTGCCGTACGGCGCGATCGACGTGATTCGCGCCTGCGGCCACTGCTCCCGGATCATCCGCGCGCAGTACGCGCCCGGCAGCTCGCACGACTCCAGCTCCGTGTGCAGCTCCAGCACGTTCGCCGGCGGCACGTTCATGGCGCGCAGCTCGTGGAAGATCTGCCACTCCGGGTGCGGGGTGCCCGGCGCCGAACGCCGGATCAGCTGCTGCTCCGAGCCGTCCTGCGCCCGGTAGCGCAGAACGGCCTGGTAGCCGGGGCCGACGGTCGGCTGACCGGGGACCGGCTGCGGGAAGCCGGGCACCGGCCGGCCACCGGGCGGGGGCATCGCACCGGGCGGCATCGGCTGCGGCGCTCCGGGCGGCGCCATGCCGGGGGCACCGGGGGCGGGCGGCGGTGGCGGAGGCGCGCCGGGGCCGGACACCGGGGGCGCGGCCAGCATGGTCTCCGCGTGGTGCACGGCACCGCGCGCGCCACCCGCCGAGGGGTGCGCGCCGGGAGCACCGGGCGGCGTCGGGGCACCCGGGACACCCGGCGCGCCCGGAGGCTGCGGGGCACCCGGACGGCCCGGGTCGGCGAACATCGTCGCGGCATGGTGCACACCGCCCGGCGGGGTGCCCGGAGCGCCGGGAGCACCCGGGACACCCGGCGCGCCCGGAGGCTGCGGAGCGCCCGGACGGCCCGGGTCGGCGAACATCGTCGCGGCATGGTGCACACCGCCCGGCGGGGTGCCACCGGGCGTCCCCGGAGCGGCGGGGGGCTGCGGGGTGCCGGGCGCGGCCGGCTGCGGGCCCTCCGGGCCGAGCGAGGACACCATCTGCGTCGGCACGTACCCGCCCGCCTCGGCACCCGGCGCCGCGGGCGCGGCCGGCGGCACCGGCCCGGCGCCCGCCCGTGCGCCCGGAGCCCCGGGGGCACCCGGCGGAGGCGGCGGGGTCGCACCCCGCCCACGTCGTGGAGGCGGCGCCGCCTTGCTGGTCGCGGCGTCCGCGATGTCACCGGGGCTCGACGGCACCGACGGCGCACCGGCACCGGCGTGCGGCGTGGCAGACCCACCCGGAGCACCGGGGCCACCCGGAGCACCCGGAGCGCCGGAACCCGCCGGCGCACCCGGAGCCCCGGGCCCCTGCGGATAGCCGTACGACGCGGCACTTGGCGGCACAGGCGGCGTACCGCCCCCCCGCGGATACCCGTACGAGGGGGCGTCCCCCGGCGGCGGAGGCGTGACGGCCGGTCCGCCCGGACCCTGCGGATAGCCGTACGACGGCGCACCCGGCGGCACAGGCGGCGTACTGCCGGACTGCGGAGGCGGTGTGCTGCCGGACGGCGGAGGCGGCGTGCTGCCCTGTGCCGACCCGCCCGGCTCCGTGATCGCCGGGGCGACCGTCGTCCGCGGGAGCCCACTGCCGCCCGACATCAGCGCGGTCTTGGCCTCCGGCGGCGCCACCGGCCGCCGGTCCTCGCCCACGTCGCTCAACGGCGGCGCGAACACCGTCTCCGGCAACGGCACCGAACGGTCCTCACCGGCCTCCGCGTTGGTGTCCGTCCCCGCCCACGGCGTGGCCCCGACCGGCACACCCGGCGTCTCGGCGACCCGCGCCGCACCCGGCGTCCCGGCGGCGCCCGGCGCAGCCGTCGCGCCCGGCGTGGCGGCCGCGTCCCGCGCACCCGGCACCCCGGCCCGCGTCTCGGCGGACGCGCCCTCACCAGGGGGCGTGTCCGACATCGCGGGAACGGCGGACACGCCGGCCCCCTCCGACCCCCCGGAGCCGTCCGCCCCCTGCGAACCCTCCCTGCGGTGATCCGGAATGCCCAGCTTGTCCGCCGCCTCCTGCAACCACTCGGGCGGCGTCAGCAGGAACGACGTCTGGTTCAGGTCCACCCGGGCCGCGGGCGCCGGCGCCGGTTCGGCCGCCGTGTCCGCGCGGCCGTACTCCTCCTCGTAGCGGCGGATCACCTCACCCACCGGCAGCGCCGGCCACAGCGTGGCCTCCCCGCTGTCCCGGGCGATCACCAGCCGCTGCCCGCCGCCGTCCGAGCGCGGACCGTCCGCCCGGTCCTCGCCCCACACCACGAACCCGAGGTCGAACTCCCGCACCCGCACCTCACGATGCTGGTACGCGGGCACGTCCCCGTTGAGCCACTCCTCCGCGCGCTCCTGCGCCTGCGCGAACGTCACCATCGCGAACTCACTCTCCCGCGGAAGAAACCGGAACGGCACGCGCGAACCCGCCGTCCACCATCAGATTCGCCACGGTCTCCAACTCCGGCGGAGAACCCGCCAGTCGCGACAGGAAGACGTCGAAGTCGTCCCCGCACGGCAGCAGCAACCGCTCCACCCGCTCCGCCGGCGGCCACGACGGATCCACGTCCCGCGCGTCGTCGAACGCGCAGAACCACACCGAACCGATCCGCTCACCCTTCACCTTCACGGCCAGCAGACCGCCCTGGACGAAACCCACGCCCAGATAGTCCTTCGTCAGATGGTCCCGCAGGCACTTGTTCACGTACACCAGGTCGTTGACCGCCGCCTCGTCCCGCACCGTGAAGAACGGCTGGTCCACCAGCAGCCCCAACTCCGCGTCCAGCGCCGTCCCCACCGGCGCGCACCCGCCCGCCGCCTTCAAGAACGAGCGATACGCGCCGGGCAGCCGGTACCCCAGGTCCTCCTCGACCCCCTGCACCTGCTGCTCCGTCACCGCCACACCCGACTTCGGCAGCCCGAAGTGCGCCGGCCGCGTCTCCTGCAACGGCCGCGTACCACGCTTGTCGTGGTCGACCAGGGCGGTCGCGATCCCCCCGTGGTGCCGCAGCAGCGCCTTCACCTCGACCGGTACCAGCTCGAGACGGCGCGAGCCCACCACGTGATGCCACGTCCACCCGTGGGGCGTCGCCACACTCGGCACCGTGTCCCACAGCTCGTGCCCGCTCGCCGCCAGCGCCGCGTTCGCCGACACGTAGTCCGTCAGCCGCAACTCGTCGACACCGAAACCCTCCGGCGGCTCCGCGACCTCCGCGGCCGCTCGCGCATAGGGCGAGAAGTCGGGGTAACCCCGCTCGTCCACCCGCACCCCTCTGGGATGACGAGCGGCCCGAACCGGATCCGGGAAGTGCACGACCTGCCCGGCGTATGCCGCGTTCGGCGGCGCGGCCTGTTGCCCGAGCCGACCTGTCGTCATGGCGGTTGCCCCCTGCGGCACTCTGTACGACCCGTATGACCACCTTGGCCCACTACGGCCCGTATCCGACTGTCTCAACGGTCCTGGGCACGCTGAGCGCCCATCGCGGTGCCGACAGCCTATGCGGTACGACGACCCCGGTCACCGGCACCGGCCCCGCACCGGCAGCCACCCCTCCGCTTTCCGTGACCAGCCGTCACGCCCCTGTCACCGCACCGTCACAGCACACCCCGGCCCTGGCGTGTCACCCCGCCCCAGCTTCCGCACCCACCACACCATTTGGCACTCTGAGTCCTTCGGGGGATGCACGGGAGGGTAAGACGATCATGAACGCCACGCAGACGGGACCACACACCGCCGCCACCCCCACAGGCGACCCCCGCATCGGCTGGAGCAGCACCGACACCGGCCTGCCGCCCGCCCTCCGCCACCGCCGCGACGGCATACTCCCCACCGTCGCCGCCGCGCTGTCCGTACGCGGCGCCACCCTCACCGGCACCGCCGCCCGCGGCGACCAGCCCCCCGCCCTGCACCCCCTCGTCCAGGACTTCCTCGACGCCCTCACCAGCTCCCAGCGCGACCGCTTCACCGGACGCTGCGCCGAGACCATCCTCATCTCCCGGCACCTCACCACCGCCGACGCCGCCCGCAGCAAACGCGCCGCCCGCAAACCCATGACCAACGGCGAAGCCCGCAAAGCCCTCAAACACGCCAAACTCACCGCCCGGCGCATCCGCGAGGACGGCGACCCCCTCCACGGCACCTTCGCCGAACCCTGCCGCGCGTGCACCGCCCTCAGCGCCCACTTCGGCGTCCGCATCGTCGACCCCGCCGCAGAGAACTGACCACGCCCGCACACCACCGCACCCACGAACCAGGGCAGATGCACACCAACCGCACCTCCTCCCCCAAGCCCTCAACCCCGTTCGAGCAGGGCACACCCCCATCCCGCTTCCCCGCCCCCGTCGACGCCGCCCTGCGCGCCGCCGGCTGGCAACCCGGACGCTGGGACATCAAACAAGCCGAGATCTGGGCCGACACCCTGCGCGAACACACCTCACCCGCCGGCCACCGCCACACCGTCTTCCCCGCCGCCGTCGAAGCCTGGGCCGAATTCGGCGGACTCACCATCACCCCCGGCGGCCCCGGCCGCCAGATCGCCCCCGCCGCCCTCCACCTCGACCCCCTGCACGGCCTCCACATGGCCCGCACCCTCGGCGACCTCGGCCGCGCCCTCGACACCGACGTCAGCCCCCTCGGCACCGAAACCGACACCCAGGCCCTCATCGCCATCGACAGCACCGGCCGCGTCTACGCCCTCGACCACACCGGCGACTGGTACCTCGGCCCCGACATCGACCAGGCCCTCACCGCCCTCGTCACCGGCACCCCGCCCGCACGCCTCACCACCGGCTGAACACCGCACCGGCGCCAAACCCCGCCGCCCCTGTCGGGCCCTACGGCGCCGGAAGCACCGCCGACACCCGGAAACCCCCCGCGTCCGTCGGCCCCGACACGAACACCCCGCCCAGCGCCACGACCCGCTCCTTCATCCCGACCAGGCCATTGCCCCCCGACGGCAACCGCGCCGACGACGCCGACCCCACCTCCGGCGGCGGCTCGTTCTCCACCTGCATCGCGATCTCCGCCCCCCGGTACGCCAGCCGCACATACGTCTTCGCACCCGCCGCATGCTTGTGGACGTTCGTCAGCGCCTCCTGCACCACCCGGTACGCCGTCGCCTCCACCTCCGACGCACACGACCGCGCCTCCCCCTCGACCGACAGATCCACCACCATCCCGGCGGCCGCCGACTGCCCGACCAACTCCTCGATCTCCGCCAGACACGGCCCCTCGGCCACCACATCGTTGTCAGCGGCCCGGGAAGCAGCCGCGGCGGCGGCCACCCCGACAGCCGCAAGCGGCACAGACGCCCGCCTCGCGTCACCCCCACCATCGGAACTGCGCAGCACCCCCAGCATCTCCCGCAACTCCGTCAGCGCCTGCCGCCCCATGTCCCCCACCAGCGCCGCGTTCCGCACCGCCTTCTCGGGATCCTTGCGCGCCACCGCCTGCAACGCCGCCGCATGCACCACCATCAGACTCACCCGGTGCGCGACGACGTCATGCATCTCCCGCGCGATCCGCGTCCGCTCCTCGCCCCGCGCCCACTCCGCGCGCTCCTCCGCACGCTCCGCCAGCAGCTGAAGCTCCCGCTCCAGCGAGTCCGCCCGCTCCCGCAGGCTCTCCATCAGCCTCCGCCGCGCCCCCACGTACAGGCCCAGCAGCACCGGCGGAGCCGTCATCCCGAGCGCCATGGCGATGGACGCGAACGGAACGAACCAGCCCCCCACGTCACCGCTGTCCGCGGCCTGCCGCAACCGCACGAACGTCACGATCAGCATCGCCACCAGCGACATCCCGGCCAGCGAGGCGATGATCCGCCGCGGCAGCTCGGACGCGGCGAGCGTGTACAGCCCGACCACGCCCATCAGGAACCCCATCTGGGCGGGCGTGACCGCGATCGACACCAGCACCACGGCGATCGGCCAGCGCCGGCGCACCAGCAGCACGGCCCCGGCGAGAAAGCCGAACACGACCCCCACGGACACCGGAACCCCGGCATCCCGCGCGAACGGAATCCCCTCCACCGCACACTCGACGGCGGACACCGCCGCGAGCCCCCAGTCCAGCACCGCGGAACGCCACCGCACCCACCACCACGGCCCGGTCCCGGCCGCCGCGTGCTCTTCCCCCGTCGTGGTCATGCCTCCAGCCTACGGGCGCCCCCCGGGCCATTTCCGGCGAGTTTCGACCCCCGAACGACATCCCTCGAACAGGTGAACGTACACCCGTTTCCCTCCTGAATCCTCCATTCCGCCCGGACGGTACGGATATGACACATACCCCTGGCAAGTACGCGGACTTCGAATGCCTGCGAGAACAGGCAGTGGCCCTGCGACGGGGCGGCCTCAGCCGACGCCAGATCCGCGACAGGCTCCACATCGACAACAACGACATCCTCAACCGGCTCCTGGAAGGGGAGCCGCCTCCGGAATGGACGAAGCGCCCGAACGCCAAGGACGACCTGAAGACCAAGGCCCGCGAGTTACGACTGCAGGGCTGGACCTACGACCAGATCCAGGTCGAGCTCGGCTGCTCCAAGAGCTCGATCTCACTGTGGGTACGGGACCTGCCGAGGCCGGAGCCGCGCTACACACCCGAGGAGCATCGGGCCCTCATGCAAGAGGGCCTGGCCAGGCGCCGCGCAGCGGACCGGCGGGAACACGCGAAGACCAAGTTCTCGGCCCGCACCGAGATCGGCAAACTCACCGACCGTGAACTGTTCATGGCAGGCGTCGCCCTGTACTGGGCGGAGGGAGCCAAGAGCAAGCCGTACGACCGGCGAGAGCGCGCAATCTTCGTGAACAGCGACCCGGGTGTGATCCAGGTCTACCTCGCGTGGCTCGACCTGCTCGACGTCGACCGTGAACGGCTGAGTTTCCGAGTGCTGATCCACGAATCGGCCGATGTCGAAGCGGCCCAGAGCTACTGGGCGGACATCGTCGATGCGGACGTCTCAGTCTTCGCCAAGCCGACGCTCAAGAAGCACAACCCGAAGACCGTGCGCAAGAACACCGGCGACGACTACCACGGCTGCCTGGTCGTCGGTGTGTCCCGCAGCGCCGGGCTCTACAACCGCATCGAGGGCTGGTGGGAGGGAATCGTCGCCCAAGGGCAGGCACGCCTCCGGTAAGGTCTGAGGCGCTGTCCCCCGTGGTGTAACTGGCAGCACACTGGTTTTTGGTACCAGCAGGACAAGGTTCGAATCCTTGCGGGGGAGCTCCTCACACGCAAAACAGGGGTTCGGGTCCTGACCGGTGACATCACCGTCAGGGCCCGCACTCATTTCCCCCACCAAACGCCCCGGTATCCTGCGGATGTCCACCCCCACCCCACCACCAGCCGAAGGGCACCCCCGTGAGCGTCATCCGCCCGGCCGCCGTCGTCGTACTCGCAGCGGGTGAGGGCACCCGTATGAAGTCGGCCACACCGAAGGTGCTGCACGAGATCTGCGGTCGCAGCCTCGTCGGCCATGTGCTGGCCTCCGCTCGTCAGTTGGACCCCGAGAACCTGGTCGTCGTGGTGGGGCACGCGCGGGAGAAGGTCACCGCGCACCTCGCCGAGATCGACCCCGGCGTCCGCACCGCCGTGCAGGAGCAGCAGAACGGCACCGGGCACGCCGTACGGATGGCGCTGCAGGAGCTGGGCGGGAGCGTCGACGGGACCGTGGTCGTGGTGTGCGGGGACACTCCCCTGCTGACCGGTGACACGCTGAAGCGGCTCGCGGCGACGCACTCCGCCGACGGCAACGCGGTGACCGTACTGACGGCCGAGATGCCGGATGCGACGGGGTACGGGCGGATCGTGCGGGACGACTCCGGCGCGGTGACGGCGATCGTGGAGCACAAGGACGCCTCCGGGACGCAGCGGGAGATCCGGGAGATCAACTCCGGGGTGTTCGCGTTCGACGGGGCGCTGCTGGCGGACGCGCTGAAGCAGGTGCGGACGGACAACAGTCAGGGTGAGGAGTACCTGACCGATGTGCTGGGCATCCTGCGCGAGGCCGGGCATCGGGTCGGGGCGTCCGTGGCCGCCGATCACCGGGAGATCGCGGGGATCAACAACCGCGTGCAGTTGTCGGAGGCCCGGCGGGTCCTGAACGAGCGGCTGCTGACGGCGGCCATGCTCGGCGGGGTCACCGTGGTGGACCCGGCCAGCACCTGGATCGATGTGACGGTCACCTTCGAGCAGGACGCGGTGGTGCATCCGGGGACGCAGCTGACGGGTGCCACGCACCTGGCGGAGGGCGCGGAGGTCGGTCCGAACAGCCGGCTGCACGACACCCGGGTGGGTGCGGGGGCGCGGGTGGACAACACCGTGTCGGACGGTGCGGAGGTTGGGCCGGAGGCGTCCGTGGGTCCGTTCGCGTATCTGCGGCCCGGTACGCGGCTGGGTCGCAAGGGCAAGATCGGCACGTATGTGGAGACGAAGAACGCCGAGATCGGTGAGGGGACGAAGGTTCCGCACCTGAGTTACGTCGGTGACGCGACGATCGGTGAGTACACGAACATCGGTGCCGCGAGTGTGTTCGTGAACTACGACGGTGAGAAGAAGCACCACACGACGGTCGGGTCGCACTGCCGTACCGGATCGGACAACATGTTTGTGGCGCCTGTCACGGTCGGGGACGGTGCCTACACGGCGGCCGGCTCTGTGATCACCAAGGATGTGCCGCCCGGTTCGCTGGCCGTGGCCCGTGGTCAGCAGCGGAATATCGAGGGTTGGGTGGCGCGCAAGCGTCCCGGGAGCGCGGCGGCGAAGGCGGCCGAGGCGGCGTCCCGGGAGTCGGGCAGCGAGGGCTGACCGAAACAGGTGCGTCGAAGACGGCGTACCGTGATAAGTGCACACACCCGCACCCCCACCAGCTGAGACGGCCTGCCGCCGCGCCCCAGCGGCGAGGTCTCTCGACACCCAGCTGAGAACACCTCTGAGGAGACAGTGCTGTGACCGGGATCAAGACGACCGGCGAGAAGAAGATGATGTTCTTCTCCGGCCGCGCCCACCCCGAGCTTGCCGAGGAGGTCGCCCAGCAGCTGGGTGTCGGGGTCGTCCCGACGAAGGCCTTCGACTTCGCGAATGGTGAGATCTATGTCCGTTATCAGGAGTCTGCTCGTGGTGCGGACTGCTTCCTGATCCAGAGCCACACGGCTCCGATCAACAAGTGGATCATGGAGCAGCTGATCATGATCGACGCGCTGAAGCGTGCGTCGGCCCGCTCCATCACGGTGATCGTGCCGTTCTACGGTTACGCGCGGCAGGACAAGAAGCACCGGGGTCGTGAACCGATTTCGGCGCGTCTGATCGCGGACCTGATGAAGACGGCGGGTGCGGACCGCATCCTGACGGTGGATCTGCACACGGATCAGATCCAGGGCTTCTTCGACGGCCCGGTCGATCATCTGTTCGCGCTGCCGCTGCTGGCGGACTACGTGGGCCGCAAGGTCGACCGGTCGAAGCTGACGGTGGTGTCTCCGGACGCCGGCCGGGTGCGGGTGGCGGACCGCTGGTGTGACCGTCTGGGTGCGCCGCTGGCGATCGTGCACAAGCGGCGTGACAAGGACGTGGCGAACCAGGTGACCGTCCACGAGGTCGTGGGTGAGGTCAAGGGCCGGGTCTGTGTGCTGGTGGACGACATGATCGACACCGGTGGCACGATCTGCGCGGCCGCGGACGCGCTGTTCGCGCACGGTGCGGAGGACGTCATCGTGACGGCGACGCACGGTGTGCTGTCGGGTCCGGCGGCGGACCGGCTGAAGAACTCGCGGGTGAGTGAGTTCGTGTTCACGAACACGCTGCCGACGCCGGGTGAGCTGAACCGTGAGCTGGACAAGATCACGGTGCTGTCGATCGCGCCGACGATCGCGTCGGCGGTGCGTGAGGTGTTCGAGGACGGTTCGGTGACGAGCCTGTTCGACGAGCAGTAAGGGTTCTGCAGCCCGCGGGCTGTTGATCGTTTTGGGTACGGCCTCCCTGTCCGAGTAGACTGCTGCAGTTGCTCGGCGAGGGAGGCCGTACCTGTCTGGTGCGGCGGTCCGTAATCGACGCGCTCTTCGTAGCAGGCCGTTCGTTGGCCGGGTAACCCCGCCCGTTTTCCGCTTTCTACGAGGAGTGATCCATATGTCCGAGGTGAAGCTCGCCGCCGTCACGCGCACCGAGTTCGGCAAGGGTGCCGCGCGTCGTATCCGCCGCGACAACAAGGTTCCCGGTGTTCTGTACGGTCACGGTTCCGACCCGCTGCACCTGACCCTGCCGGGCCACGAGCTGCTGCTGGCGCTGCGTACGCCGAACGTCCTGATCGCGCTGGACATCGACGGTCAGCGCAACGAGCTGGCGATCCCGAAGGCCGTGCAGCGCGACCCGCTGAAGGGCTTCCTGGAGCACGTGGACCTTCAGCTGGTCCAGCGCGGCGAGACGGTCACGGTCGAGATCCCGGTGCACGCCGAGGGCGAGCTGGCCCCCGGTGGCAACCTGCTCGAGCACGTGCTGAACGCCCTGCCGGTCGAGGCCGAGGCCACGCACATCCCCGAGGCCGTCACGGTGTCCGTGGAGGGCCTGGAGGCCGGCGCCTCCGTCCTGGCCAAGGACATCACCCTGCCCAAGGGCGTCAAGCTGGCCGTCGAGGACGACACGGTCGTCATCCAGGTCCTGGCCGCGCAGGCCGAGGAGGCCGTCGAGGGCGCCGAGGGTGAGGGCGAAGAGGCCGCCGAGGCCTGATCCATCGCTCTGCGGTACGACTGCCCACAGCGGTAGCTTTTCCAGCCGCTGCTTCCCCGGCCGGGGGAGCAGCGGCTGTCGCACGTGAGGAGACACGGACGTGACCACATCCGCCAACGACCCCTGGCTGATCGTCGGGCTGGGCAATCCCGGGCCGGAGTACGCGATGAACCGGCACAACGTGGGGTTCATGGTGGCGGATCTGCTCGCGGAGCGGATCGGTGGCCGCTTCAAGCGGGCCGGCAAGGCGCAGGCGCAGGTCGTCGAGGGGCGCATCGGTCCGCCCGGGCCGGCCAACCGGCGGGTGGTGCTGGCGAAGCCGATGTCGTACATGAACCTGTCGGGCGGTCCGGTGAACGCGCTCAGGGAGTTCTACAAGGTGCCGCTCGGACACGTGGTCGCGGTGCACGACGAGCTGGACATCGACTACGGCACGCTGCGGGTGAAGCTGGGCGGCGGGGACAACGGTCACAACGGGCTGAAGTCGATCACCAAGGCGATGGGGCGGGAGTACCACCGCGTGCGGTTCGGCATCGGGCGGCCGCCGGGGCGTATGCAGGTGGCGGACTTCGTGCTGAAGGACTTCTCGTCGGCGGAGCGCAAGGAGCTGGACTGGTTCGTGGACCGGGCGGCGGACGCGGTGGAGTGTCTGGTGTCGGAAGGTCTGGAGCGGGCGCAGAGCGCGTACAACTCCTGACTTGTCCCTTACGTGAGTTGACCGGGTGTACAGGTATGGCCAATGATCCCGGCCATGCCTGCCACAGCCCTCCGGTCCCGTCAGGTCTCGCTCGCCGCGCTGCGGCTCGGGCGGCTCGCCGCGATGAGTACGGTCGCGGCGCTGATCCTGGTCGCGGGGGTGTGGGCGTCCTGGGGGACGGCGCAGCACGTGATGCTGACCAAGGGCCGTGAGCACGGGACGGTCGTGGTGACCCGGTGCGGTGAGGACACGTGCAGCGGGCCGTACACACCGGCGTCGGCGGGGTCGACGGCGCGGCGCAGCGTGGTGATCGACGACCCGGTCGCGGTGCGGGAGGGCGGCACGTACGCCGTGGTGGTGAAGCCGGGCAGTGACGAGGTCGTGCGCTCGGGGCCGGCCGGGATCCTGTACGCGTGGGTGCCGCTGGGCGGGGCGCTGCTGCTGGCGTCGGTGGTCGTGGCGGGCGGGCTGCGGTGGACGCGGGCGGCGTGGGTGCTGGCGGGGTCGGGGATCGCGTTGCTGACCGGGGCTTTCCTGGCGGTGTGAACGCGGGGGCGTTCCTGGCCCGTAGGGCACGGGCGCCGGAGGTGCGCGGGGGCGTTCGTCGACGGATCGGCGCGGGGGCGTTCGTCGACGGATCGGCGTGGGGTTCGTGACGGTCTGACGGTTATCGCCGTTCTCCGGGTTGTGGAGACTCCGAGTGTTGCCTGTTCGTGATTGACCTGGTCTGCGGGGTGGCAGGAAGCTGAGCCGCCCCCTCCACATCTTCCCGTTCGCTTCTCGAAGATGGACTGCCCATGCGTACCCCCACCCGCGTCGGCGCCGTGTGCGCCCTCGCCGCGGCTGCCGTGTTCACGGCGCCCGCCGCTCATGCGACCGCGCCCGGAGACAACGGCACGGTCAAGATCCACGATGCCTCGACCGGCGAGGAGCTGCGCCGCAACGAGCCGCACGTCTGCACGTTCTACCTCGACGCCTTCGGTTTTGACGGCGGTCAGCAGGTGTCCTGGCACATCGAGTCCTGGGCGCCGACGGCCGACGTGAAGGGCGAGACGGTGAAGTCCGGTGCGATCGCTCTGGACGGCGCGGGTCATGGCCGTACGGAGGACCTGTCGTTGCCGGACGGGCACTACAAGCTGTTCTGGAACTTCGCCGGTGAGAAGAGCAAGGCGGCGAAGCACAAGGTGTTCTGGACGGACTGCTCGCCGGCGCAGGGCGGCGGGGCGCCGTCGGCCTCCGCGTCCGCCTCGGCGTCGGCGTCGGCGTCGGCCGGGTCGTCCGCGTCGCCGGCTCCGTCGTCCTCCGCCTCCGCCTCCGCCGGCGGGCCCGCCCCGTCGGCGTCCGCGTCCGCCGGTGGCGCTGCCCCGTCGGCGTCCTCGTCGCCGTCGGCCGGCGGTGCGGCCGGGGGTGACCTGGCGGAGACCGGGAACAGCGCGCCGGTGGGTGTGCTGTCGGGTGTCGCGGCGGCGCTGGTCGCCGGCGGCGGTTTCCTCGCGTTGCGGCGCCGGAAGGCGGCCCGCGGCTGATCTGCTGCGGTGAGCACAGGACGGTGCCCCCGAGCCGTGCGGCTCGGGGGCACCGTCGTATGCCGTCGTCTGTCCGGGGAGGGCGGTCAGCCGGTGTTGCGCAGGCCGGCCGCGACACCGTTGACGGTGAGCAGCAGGGCCCGGGCGAGCAGCGGGTCGGGCTGCTCGTCGGCCGCGGCGGCGTCGCGGTGCCGCTTGAGCAGGGTGACCTGGAGGTAGCTGATCGGGTCGAGGTAGGCGTCGCGGATGGCGAAGGTCTGCTTCAGGACGGGCTGGGCGTCGAGGAGTTCGCTCTCGCCGGTGACGCGGAGCACCTCGGCGACGGTCAGCTCGTGTTCGGCCTTGATGGTGTCGAAGACGTGCTTGAGGTGGTCGGGGACGAGGGTGTCGACGTAGTGCTGGGCGATGCGCAGGTCGGTCTTCGCGAGGGTCATCTCGACGTTGGAGATGAAGTTGCGGAAGAAGTGCCACTGCTGGTGCATCTCGTCGAGCACGGTGTCGAGGCCGGCCTCGCGCAGTGCCTTGAGGCCGGAGCCGACGCCGAACCAGCCGGGGACGATCTGCCGGGACTGGGTCCAGCCGAACACCCACGGGATGGCCCGCAGGCCGTCGAGCGAAACGCCGGAGCCGGGGCGGCGGGAGGGCCGGGAGCCCAGGTGCAGGTCGGCGAGCTGATCCACCGGCGTCGACGCGAGGAAGTACGTCGGCAGGTCCGGGTCCTCGACGAGGCGGCGGTAGGCGGCGTGGGCGGCGTCGGAGACGACGTCCATGGCGGCGTCCCAGCGGGCGAGGGCCTCGTCGGACTGGCGGGGGGCGGTGTGCAGGGCGGAGGCCTGCAGGGTGGCCGCGACCGTCAGTTCCAGGTTCTCCCGGGCCAGGGACGGGATGAGGTACTTGTCGGAGATGACCTCGCCCTGCTCGGTGACCTTGATCTCGCCCTCCAGGGTGCCCCAGGGCTGGGCGAGGATCGCGTCGTGGGAGGGGCCGCCGCCGCGGCCGACGGTGCCGCCGCGGCCGTGGAAGAGGCGCAGGCGCACGCCGTAGCGGTGGGCGACGTCGCGCAGGCGGCGCTGGGCGCGGTGGATCTCCCACTGCGAGGTGGTGATGCCGCCGAACTTGGAGGAGTCGGAGTAGCCGAGCATGACCTCCTGGACGTCGCCGCGCAGGGAGACCAGGCGCCGGTAGGAGGGGTCGGAGAGCATCTCCTCCAGGATGGTGTCGGCGGCCTTCAGCTCGTCGGTGGTCTCCAGCAGCGGCACGATGCCGATCTTGGCCCAGCCGGCGTGCAGATCGATCAGTCCGGCCTCGCGGGCGAGGACGGCGGCGGCGAAGACGTCGTCGGCGCCCTGGCACATGGAGATGATGTACGACTCGATGACCTCGGGTCCGAAGACCTCCAGGGCCCGCTTGACGGTCTGGAAGACGCCGAGGGTCTTCAGCCCGGCCGCGTCGACGGGGGCGGGGCTGGGCGCGAGCGGCCTTCTGGAGCGCAGCTCCTTGGCGAGGAGCTTGGTGCGGTACTCGCGCGGCATGTCGGCGTAGCGCCAGGACTCCTCGCCGAGGCGGTCGAAGAGCTGCCCGAGGGCGTGGTGGTGGGCGTCGGCGTGTTCGCGGACGTCCATGGTGGCGAGCTGGAGGCCGAAGGCGGCCAGGGTGCGGATGGTGCGGGCGAGGCGGCCGTCGGCGAACAGGCCGCCGCGGTGCGCGCGCAGGGAGTTCTGGATGATGCGCAGGTCGGCGAGGAGTTCACTGGTGCCGAGGTAGTCGCGGCCGCTCTCGTGGGGGGTGCCGGCGGCCAGACGCTGCTTGGTGTTCTCCAGCTTCTGCCGGATGCAGGTGGCCTTGAGCCGGTAGGGCTCCTCGGCGTTGAGGCGCTTGTAGCGGGGGCTGATCTCGGGGAGGTGGTCGAGGTCGGCCTTGAGCGAGTCGAGCAGCTCGTCGGTGGCGCCGGTGTAGCGGATGGAGTTGGACAGCAGGCCGCGCAGCTCGTCGATCATGTCGAGGGCGTCGTTGATGCCGTGCTCGTGCTGGAGGATGAGCACGTCCCAGGTGACCTGGGGGGTCACGTTGGGGTTGCCGTCGCGGTCGCCGCCGATCCAGGTGCCGAAGGTGACGGGGCGGGTGTCGTCGGGGAGCTTGACGCCGACGCGCTCGAGTTCCGCGGTGAGGTCCTCGAGGACGTCGCCGACGGCGCCGGCGTGCAGTTCGTCGAGGTAGTAGATGGCGTTGCGGGCCTCGTCGGCGGGTTCGGGGCGTACGACGCGCAGCTCGTCGGTCTGCCAGACGAGGTCGATGTTCTCGGCCAGGCGGGTGTCGTGGCGGCGCCGGTCGGAGTCGAGGACGGGCTCTTCGAGGAGTGCGGCGATACGCCGGAGCTTGTTGAGGACGGACCGGCGCGCGGCTTCGGTGGGGTGCGCGGTGAACACGGGGCGGACGTTCAGGTGCTGAACGGTCTCGCGCAGGTGGTCGGGGTCGGCGTCCTTGAGCCGGTCGGCCGTACGGGAGAGCAGACCGCCCTCGGCGGCGCGCTTGGCGCGCAGTTCGCGGCCGCGGTGCACCTGCTCGGTGACGTTGGCCAGGTGGAAGTAGGTGGAGAAGGCGCGAACCAGCTTGGCCGCGGTCTCCAGTTCGATACCGCGCAGCAGTTCGGCGGCGGCGTCGCCGTCCTCGCGGGTGAGGCGGCGGACCTTCTCCACCAGGTCGAGGAGCTCGGGGCCTTCCTGGCGGACGAGGGTCTCGCCGAGGAGATCGCCCAGCCGGCGGATGTCGGCGCGCAGCTCACTGCTCGTGGTGATGGTCTGGTCGTCGGCACTGCTCACAGGTGCGGCTCCTTGCAGTGTTGAAGCTCGTCTGGGAGGGGAACCCGGACGAGCGTCTCGAGCGACGGGCACCGATTGCGTGCCGGACGTCCGGGAAAAACTTCAGAGCGGACCGCGCTGTCCGACCGACTCCAGGATAGGTGCCGCCGGAACGCGCAGGCCCATGGGCTCTTGCCGCCGGGCAACACGCTGCCATACTTACGATGCCGTAGGTTACGGAACCGTAGGAAAGAGAATCGGGTCCCGAAGCCCGGCATCGCCCAGACCCTCGACCCCACAGGGGACGCGTATGACCACTAGCTCCTCCGATGTGATCGCAGACGCTCGTAAGGCGCCGGACGACACGCCCGTACCGCCCGCCACCCTCGGCGGCGAGCAGAAGCGTTCGATCGAGCAGATCGCGCTGCTGTTGTTCATCACTGTTCCGTTCCTCGCGCTGGTGGCGGCGGTGCCGCTGGCCTGGGGATGGGGCGTGAGCTGGCTGGATCTCGGCCTGCTGGTCTTCTTCTACTACCTCGGCTGCCACGGCATCACGATCGGCTTCCACCGGCACTTCACGCACGGTTCGTTCAAGGCGAAGCGCCCGCTGAAGATCGCGCTGGCGATCGCCGGGTCGATGGCGGTGGAGGGGCCGCTGGTGCGCTGGGTGGCGGACCACCGCCGGCACCACAAGTTCTCCGACGCCGAGGGGGACCCGCACTCGCCGTGGCGGTACGGCGAGACCGTGCCGGCGCTGATGAAGGGCCTGTGGTGGGCGCACATCGCCTGGATGTTCGACGAGGAGCAGACCCCGCAGGAGAAGTACGCCCCGGACCTGGTCAAGGACCCGACGATGCGGGCCATCTCCCGGCAGTTCGTGCTGTGGACGGCCCTGTCGCTGGCGCTGCCGGCGGTGATCGGCGGACTGGTGACGATGTCCTGGTGGGGCGCCTTCACGGCGTTCTTCTGGGGATCACTCGTCCGGGTGGCGCTGCTGCACCACGTCACCTGGTCGATCAACTCCATCTGCCACGCGGTGGGCAAGCGGCCGTTCAAGTCGCGGGACCGCTCGGGCAACGTGTGGTGGCTGGCGATCCTGTCGTGCGGCGAGTCCTGGCACAACCTGCACCACGCCGACCCGACCTCCGCGCGGCACGGTGTGATGCGCGGCCAGATCGACTCCTCGGCGCGGATCATCCGCTGGTTCGAGATGCTGGGCTGGGCGTACGACGTGCGCTGGCCGTCACGCTCGCGTATCGATTCTCGTCGCAGCAGCGAAGATGACCGCTCCCGGAGGCGGAAGGTGAGCGCCGACGCGGCATGATGGACGCCGTGGCGACCGACTCCAGCACCTCCAGCAATGACAAGCCGCGGCGTGTGCGTCGCACCCGGATGACCGGTGCCGAGCGCCGCCAGCAGCTGCTGGAGATCGGTCGGACCCTGTTCGCCGCGAAGGGCTTCGAGGGCACGTCGGTGGAGGAGATCGCGGCGAAGGCCGGGGTGTCCAAACCGGTGGTGTACGAGCATTTCGGCGGCAAGGAAGGGCTGTACGCGGTCGTCGTGGACCGTGAGATGCGGCGGCTGCTGGACATGGTGACGAGCTCGTTGACGGCCGGCCATCCGCGTGAGCTGTGCGAGCAGGCCGCGTTCGCGCTGCTGGACTACATCGAGGAATACACGGACGGGTTCCGCATCCTGGTCCGTGACTCCCCCATCCCCCAGTCGACGGGCTCCTTCGCCTCGCTGATCTCGGACATCGCCACCCAGGTGGAGGACATCCTGGGGCGCGAGTTCAAGTCGCGCGGCTTCGACGCGAAGCTGGCCCCGCTGTACGCGCAGGCGCTGGTCGGCATGGTGGCGCTGACCGGGCAGTGGTGGCTGGACGTGCGCCGCCCGAAGAAGGCGGAGGTCGCCGCCCATCTGGTGAACCTGGCGTGGCACGGGCTGGACGGGCTCGAGCCGAAGCCGCGGCTGATAGGTCACCGCAAGAGCTGACACACAGGGATGAGGGCCCCCGGATTGCTCCGGGGGCCCTCATCGATCGCTGCGGGCGCGACTGCCTGTACGCCGGCGCGCTCAGTGCTTGAAGACGTCCTTCGTCTTCTCCTTGGCCTGGCGGGCGTCGCCCTTCATCTGGTCGGCCTCGCCCTCGGCGGTCATGCGCTCGTTGCCGACGGTGCGGCCGACCGCTTCCTTGGCCTTGCCCTTGAGCTGTTCCTTCTTGCCCTTGGCCTTCTGCTCGCCTGCCACGGCTGATCACTCCCAGTCAGGTCTGCGGGGGGTTACCTCACACCGGGTGACCCGATCCGGGCCGCTCAAACGTGGGCTCCAGGAACTCCAGCCGGTTGCCGACGGGATCCTCGGCGTAGAAACGCAGGTGACCTGGGAGGTTGCCGTCCCACGTCACCCGGGCGCCGAGGGCGGTGAGACGGTCGGCGTACGCCTCGATGCCGGTGACGCGCAGCCCGGGGTGTGCTTTGCGGGCGGGACGGAAGTCGTCTTCGACACCGAGGTGCAGCTGGACGGCGCCGGCCTGGAACCAGCAGCCGCCGCGGGCCGCGAGCACCGGCGGCTTGGGGATCTCGGTCATGCCCAGGACCCCGGTGTAGAAGGCGCGCAGGGCGTCCTCGCTGCCGGGCGGGGCGGCGAGCTGGACGTGGTCGATCGCGGCGATCATCCTCGGGTCTCCTTGACCGCTACGGCGAACAGGCGGCGGAAGGGCAGGACGGTGCCGTAGGGCGCGCTCGGGTAGGCCTCGCGCAGCAGGTCGCGGTATTCGGCGAGGAAGGCGTCGCGGGCCTCGGGGTCGTCGGCGAGGGCGGTGAGGGCGGGACGCAGGCCGGTGCCCTTGACCCAGTCCAGCACCGGGTCGGTGCCGGGCAGGACGTGGAGATACGTCGTCTGCCACACGTCCGGGGTGCAGCCGAGCCGGGCCAGCCGGTCGAGGTAGGCGCCGGGGGTGTGCACGGAGTCGGTGCGGCGCAGGACGCCGCCGAGGCGGGAGCGCCAGCGGGGGGTGCCGGCGAGGTCGCGCATCAGGGCGTGCAGCGGGGCGTCGATGTTGTCGGGGACCTGGAAGGCGAGGGTGCCGCCGGGCCGCAGGGCGGCGATCCAGTCGGCGAACCGGTCCGCGTGCCCCGGCACCCACTGGAGGGTGGCGTTGGAGACGATCACGTCGTACGGCTCGCTGGGCGTCCAGTCGCGGACGTCGGCGTGCGCGAAGTCGAGGTGTCCGCCTCCCGCTGTCGGGCCCTCGTGGCCGGCGTGGGCGGCGTCCAGCATCTCGGGCGCGTTGTCGTAGCCGGTGATGTGGGCGGTGGGCCAGCGCTCGGCGAGCAGGGCGGTGACGTTGCCGGGGCCGCAGCCGAGGTCGGCGATGCGGGGCCAGTCACCGGGCGGGCTGGGGATACGGGCCAGCAGGTCGGCGAAGGGACGGGCGCGGTGCCCGGCGTGGCGGAGGTACTGGTCCGGGTCCCAGGTCGGCTTGGTCATGTCTCCACTGTCCCCGCGCATTTATCTTGATGTCAAGAGACTCGATCTCAAGAGACTTAATATCGACACAACCACTACACTGATCGCCATGGAGGACGAGGTCGATCGGCTGGTCGCAGCGTGGCGCCGGGAGCGTCCGGACCTCGACGTGGAACCGCTCGAGGTGCTCAGCCGGGTGAGCAGACTGGCCCGGCACCTGGACCGGGCACGTCGTCTTGCCTTCTCCGAGCACAGTCTTGAGCCCTGGGAGTTCGACGTGCTGACGGCCCTGCGGCGTGCGGGCGCCCCCTATCAGCTCTCCCCCGGGCAGCTGCTGACCCAGACGCTGGTGACGTCCGGGACGATGACCAACCGGATCGACCGCCTGGCCAAGAAGGGCCTGGTGGAGCGGTTGCCCGACCCGAGCGACCGGCGCGGTGTGCTGGTGCGCCTGACCGACGAGGGCCGCGACCGCGCCGACCAGGCGCTGGCCGGGCTGCTGGACCAGGAGCGGGCGATCCTCGCCGAGCTGTCCCGCGCCCAGCGCGGTGAACTGGCCGGGCTCCTACGCCAGCTGACCGCCCCGTTCGACAACATCCCCGGCTGACGGGCCGGTCAGGTCGGCCGGCCCCACACCGGCGCGGCGGGCCAGCGCCACGGCCGCGAGGGTGGAGTGCACGCCCAGCTTGCCCAGCACGTTCTGCATATGGGTGCGCACGGTGTGCGGGGAGAGGAACAGCCGCTCGGCGACCGCCTTGCGGCCGAGCCCGGCGACCATGCAGCGCAGCACCTCCCGCTCGCGCGGGGTGAGGGACTCCACCAGCCGCTCGCTCTCGGTGCGGTGCTTGCGCGCGGCCGTCAGCTCGCGCAGGACGCCGGTCAGCAGGGCGGGCGGCAGATGCGTCTCGTCACGCAGCACCCCGCGGATCACGGTCAGCAGCCGGGACAGCGAGGAGTCCTTGGCGACCCAGCCGCAGGCCCCGGCCTGCAGGGCGAGTGCCGCGCGCCTCGGGTCGTCCTTCTCCGCGAGCACCACGATCCGTACGTGCGGCTGCGCCGTGCGTACGCCGGCGACCAGGGAGATCCCGTCGACGACACCGTCGTCACCGCCCTGCGGCACGGGCGGCGCGGGCCGTATCCCGGGCGGCATCGCCCCCAGGTCGGCGTCGACGAGCGCCACGTCGAAGCGGCGTCCCTCGGCGGCCGCCCGCTCCAGCGAGCGCAGTGCGGCCGGGCCGCTGCCGGCCGCGGCGACCTCGACGTCCGGCTCCGCGGCCAGCGCCGCGGCCAGCGACTCGGCGAAGATGCGGTGGTCGTCGACGACCAGGACTCGGATGCGCACCACGGATGACCCCCAGGCCTCGCCACGACGACCGGCGCGGACACGGCGCCCGAGGGGTCGGGCGAACCGTACGGCCGCCGCCGTACCGGACCGCTTCCCCCCGCCGAGCGCCGTACCCGGCTTCACTCGCCCCCTGAACGAACACCGGCCCCCACCGGTGCTGTTCACAGGGTAGGGCCGCAGCCGGGCAGGGCAAGGAGAATTGCAGAACTGGCGGATCCCGGCGTTTAGGGTGAGCCGCATGTTCCGTATTGAGGCACGAGTGGACAAAGAGCGACGCCATCTGCTGCGCTCGCGCCTCCGGGAGGCGAACACCGCGGCCTCCCCCGTGCTGCGCGCCCTGCGCGGCACCCCCGGCGCACGGGACGCAGCCCTGCATCTGTGGGCCCTGGACGGCGCCGGGGATCTCGCGGGCGGCCTGGTCGGGCGGACCTGGGCCGGCTGGCTGCACGTCGATCATCTCTGGGTGGACGAGCGGCAGCGCGGCGCCGGCCTCGGCTCGCGCCTGCTCGCGCGGGCCGAGCGCCTCGCCCGCACGGAGCGCGGCTGCACCGCCGTACGCCTGGAGACCTGGGACTTCCAGGCGCCCGGGTTCTACCTCAAGCAGGGTTATGAGGTGGTGTGCGTGATCCCCGACTATCCGCCGGGGATCACGGAGTACACGCTGGTCAAGCGGATCGACTGAGCCGGCGCGCGCCCGCGGAGGGGACCGCCTCGAACACGCGCGGGGCGGTCAGGCCCGCCGTGGCGAAGGCTTCCTCGACCGTCTTGGTGATGGTGTCCACGTCGGAGATGTCGGCCAGGACGATCGCCGAGCCGCCGAAGCCGCCGCCGGTCATGCGGGCGCCGAGGGCGCCGGAGGCCAGCGCCGTGTCGACGACCAGGTCCAGCTCGCGGCAGGAGATGCGGAAGTCGTCGCGCAGGGAGGTGTGGCCCTCGACGAGGACCGGGCCGATGGCTCGGGTGTCGCCGGACTCCAGCAGCGCCACGACCCGCTCGACCCGGTGGTTCTCGGTGACGACGTGCCGGACCAGGCGGACGACCTCCTCCTCGTCCCCGAGCCGGGCCAGCGCCGCGTCCAGGTCCGCGTAGGGCACGTCGCGCAGGGCGTCGACGCCGAGCAGGGCGGCGCCCTTCTCGCAGCCGGCGCGCCGCTTGCCGTACTCGCCCTCGCTGTGCGCGTGCTTGACCTGCGTGTCCACGACCAGCAGGCGCATGCCCTCGGCCGCGAGGTCGAAGGGGATCTGCCGCTGGGACAGGTCGCGGGTGTCGAGGAACAGGGCGTGGCCGGCCTGGCAGCAGGCCGACGCGGTCTGGTCCATGATGCCGACCGGGGCGCCGACGTAGACGTTCTCCGCGCGCTGGCACAGCCGGGCCAGCTGCCAGCCGCGCAGGCCGAGACCGAACAGGTCGTTCAGGGCCAGGGCGACGACGACCTCCAGCGCCGCCGAGGAGGACAGGCCCGCGCCCGCCGGGACGGTGGAGGCGAGATGGATGTCCGCGCCGGTCACCGGGTGGCCGGCCTCCCTCAGCGCCCACACCACGCCCGACGGGTAGGCCGTCCAGCCCTTGTCCGACTCGGGGGCGAGGTCCTCGACGCGCAGCTCGACGACGCCGCCCTCGATGTCCGCCGAGTGCAGGCGCAGCCGGCCGTCCTCACGCCGGCGCACCGCGGCGAGCGCGGTGTGCGGCAGCGCGAACGGCATGACGAAGCCGTCGTTGTAGTCGGTGTGCTCGCCGATGAGGTTGACGCGGCCCGGCGCCGCCCACGCCCCTTCCGGCTCGGCTCCGTACAGCTCTTCGAACCGCTCGGCTACGGCGCCGGCGACGGCCTCGCTCATCCCTGACCCTGACCTTTCGTACCTTCTGCTCGAAAGTGCGTTACTTTGCGCGGTTCTGCGCGAACTCCCAGGCGTCCGCCACGATCCCGGCGAGGTCCGCGCGGCGCGGCTGCCAGCCGAGGCGCTCACGAGCGGTGTCCGCGGAGGCGACCAGGACCGCCGGGTCGCCGCCCCGGCGCGGGGCGACCACCTCGGGGATCGGGTGGCCGGTGACCTTGCGCACGGTCTCGATGACCTCGCGGACGGAGAAGCCGTTGCCGTTGCCGAGGTTGCAGATCAGGTGCTCGCCCGGCCGGGCGGCCCGCAGCGCCAGCAGGTGCGCGTCGGCCAGGTCCGCGACATGGATGTAGTCGCGCACACAGGTGCCGTCCGGCGTCGGGTAGTCCTCGCCGTAGACCGAGATCGCGTCGCGGCGGCCCTGGGCGACCTGGAGCACCAGCGGGATGAGGTGCGACTCGGGGTCGTGGCGCTCGCCGTAGGCGCCGTAGGCGCCGGCGACGTTGAAGTAGCGCAGGGAGACCGCGCCCAGGCCGTGCGCGTTCGCCTCACTGGTGATCATGAAGTCGACGGCGAGCTTGGTGGCGCCGTAGGGGTTGGTGGGCTTCGTCGGGGCGCTCTCGACGATCGGGACCTCTTCCGGCTCGCCGTAGGTCGCGGCCGTGGAGGAGAAGACGAGCGTGCGCACGCCCGCCTCGCGCATGGCGCCGAGCAGGGCCATGGTGCCGCCGACGTTGTTGTCCCAGTACTTCTCCGGCTTCACCACCGACTCGCCGACCTGCGAGAACGCCGCGAAGTGCAGCACGCCGTCGAAGGAGGAGTCCAGCCACTTGGCGGCGTCGCGGATGTCGCCCTCGATGAACGCGGCGCCCGCCGGGACACCCTCCCGGAATCCCGTGGAGAGGTTGTCGAGGACGACGACCTCGTGGCCGGCCTCCAGCAGATGCTGGGCCACCACACTGCCGACGTACCCCGCACCGCCCGTCACCAGGTACTTACCGCTCATGAACTCGCTACCTCTCGCAGTCGCTCGGCCGCGCGCTCCGGGGGCACGTCGTTGATGAACACGCTCATGCCGGACTCGGAGCCCGCGAGGTACTTCAGCTTGCCCGACGTCCGGCGAATGGTGAAAAGCTCCAGGTGGAGCGCGTAGTCGTCACGGGTGACGCCGTCGGGCTCCACCAGCGGGCCGAACGGCGCCTGGTGCCAGGCGGCGATGTACGGCGTGGGCGGTTCACCACTTCCGAAGATCCGGTCGAAGCGCCTCAAGAGTTCCAGATAGAGCTGGGGGAACTCTGTGCGGGCCCCCTCGTCCAGCGCCAGCAGGTCCGGCACCCGCCGCTTCGGGTACAGGTGCACCTCGTAGGGCCAGTGCGCCGCGTACGGCACGAACGCCACCCAGTGCTCGCCTTCCAGGACGACCCGCTCGCCGGCCAGCTCGCGTTCCACGACGGCGTCGAAGAGGTTCTCGCCGCCGCTCGCCTCCTTGTACGCCGCCACCTGGCGCAGCATCAGCGCGGTGCGCGGGGTGGTGAACGGGTAGGCGTAGATCTGCCCGTGAGGGTGGCCGAGGGTCACGCCGATCTCGGCGCCGCGGTTCTCAAAACAGAACACCTGCTCGACGGAGGGCAGATGCGACAGCTCCGACGTGCGGTCGGTCCAGGCGTCCAGGACCAGCCGCGCCTGTTCCTCGGTCAGATCGGCGAAGGACGCCCGGTGGTCGGAGGTGAAGCAGACCACCTCGCAGCGGCCGGAGTCGCCGGCGAGCGAGGGGAAGCGGTTCTCGAAGACTACGACGTCGTAGGACGAGTCCGGGATCTCGCTGAGCCGCTCACCCTCGGACGGGCACAACGGGCACTCGTCGGCCGGGGGGTGGTAGGTGCGGCCCTGGCGGTGCGAGGCGATCGCGACGGCGTCGCCGAGCAGCGGGTCGTGGCGGATCTCGGAGGTGGTCACGGTCCGCTCCAGCGGGCGCCGGTCGACCGCGCCCCGCACCGTGTCGTCGCGCAGGTCGTAGTAGATCAGCTCACGACCGTCGGCCAGCCGGGTCGAGGTCTTCTTCACGCCGGACTCCCTCTGTCCTCACCCGAGCGCCTGCTGGGGGACCGAAGCACTGCTATGACTCAACACAATCAAACATAACACGTCACAACCCACCAGAGCCCTGCACATCACAATCCAACAAAGACCATCACCAGAAGTGTTCATTTTCTAAACGCGGACGCGTAGGTTCCGCTGAGGATCAGTTCGCGCAACGAAGCGAGTGCTTAATGCAGACCCCCACAACCGCCACATATCTGGCCGCCGGGCTACGGCTCCCCACGAACTGGCTCGACTACACGATCCTCGCGATCTACTTCCTGGTCGTGCTGGGCATCGGCTTCGCCGCCCGCCGGTCGGTGAAGACGAGTCTCGACTTCTTCCTGTCCGGGCGCTCACTGCCCGCGTGGGTGACGGGCCTGGCGTTCATCGCGGCCAACCTCGGCGCCACCGAGATCCTCGGCATGGCCGCCAACAGCGCGCAGTACGGCGTGTACACCACCCACTGGTACTGGATCGGCGCCATCCCGGCCATGGTCTTCCTGGGCCTGGTGATGATGCCCTTCTACTACGGCAGCAAGGTCCGCTCGGTCCCCGAGTTCCTGCTGCTGCGCTTCGACAAGTGGGCGCATCTGCTGAGTTCGATCCTGTTCGCCCTCGCGGCCATCCTGATCGCGGGCGTCAACCTGTACGCCCTCGCGATCGTCGTCGAGGCCCTGCTCGGCTGGCCGCAGTGGGTGGCGATCGTGGTCGCCGGCTTCTTCGTCCTCGCCTACATCACGCTCGGCGGCCTGTCCTCGGCGATCTACAACGAGGTGCTGCAGTTCTTCGTGATCCTCGCCGCCCTCATCCCGATCACCGTGCTCGGCCTGAAGAAGGTCGGCGGCTGGGACGGCCTGTCCGACTCCCTGACCAAGAGCCACGGCGGTGACTTCCTCACCTCCTGGGGCGGCACCGGCATCGGCCACGCCAACCCGCTGGGCGCCAACTGGCTGACGATCGTGCTCGGCCTCGGTTTCGTGCTCTCCTTCGGCTACTGGACGACGAACTTCGCCGAGGTGCAGCGCGCCCTGTCCGCGAAGAACCTCTCCGCGGCCCAGCGCACCCCGCTGATCGCCGCGTTCCCGAAGATCTTCATCGTCTTCCTGGTGATGATCCCGGGTCTGGTCGCCGCCGTCCTCGTGCCGAAGATCGGCACCGCGGGCTCGGACCTGCAGTACAACGACGCCATCCCGTACCTGATGGAGCAGTTGCTGCCCAACGGTGTCCTCGGCATCGCCGTGACCGGTCTGCTGGCCGCGTTCATGGCCGGCATGGCGGCCAACGTGTCGTCCTTCAACACCGTGTTCACCACCGACATCTGGGCCAAGTACGTGGTGACGGACCGCGAGGACTCCTACTACGTGCGCTTCGGCCGGCTCATCACCGCGATCGGCGTGCTCGCCTCGATCGGCACCGCGTTCCTCGCCTCGTCGTTCTCGAACATCATGGCGTATCTGCAGACGCTGTTCTCGTTCTTCAACGTCCCGATGTTCGTCGTCTTCATCATCGGCATGTTCTGGAAGCGGGCGTCCGTCAAGTCCGGCTTCTGGGGCCTGCTCGCGGGCACCACGGTCGCGATGCTGAACTACTTCTGGATCTACAAGCAGGGCGTCATCGACATCCCCTCCGACCAGGGCGCCAACTTCGTCTCCGCGATCGCGGGCTTCGTCGCGGGGGCGGTGGTGATGGTGGCGGTGTCCCTGTTCACCAAGCCCAAGCCGGTGGAGGAGCTCCAGGGCCTCGTGTACGGCACCCGCTCCCCCGGGATGTCCGAGCCGCCCGCCGCCGGGGACGACGCGTGGTACCGCCGGCCGGCGCTGCTGGGCTGGGGCGCCGTCGTGCTGGCAGCCGCCTGCTACATCCCGTTCTCGTTCTGAGGGCCTGTCAGTCAGGAGTGTGAGAAAGCATGAGTGAGAATCCCGGGCACCGCGAGCACCGTGAGTACTCCGAGCGGGATGTGCAGCGCGAAGTCACCGAACTTCAGGGGAAGTCGGCGACCGCGGCGCGGCTGTTCGACATCCGGCGGATCATCGGCGGGCTGTTCGTCGTCTACGGCGTCATCGTCACGATCACGGGGCTGACGGACTCCGACGCGGCGATCGACAAGGCGCAGGGTGTCAATATCAACCTCTGGACGGGGCTGGGGATGCTGGCCCTGGGGGTGTTCTTCCTGGTGTGGCTGAAGCTGCGGCCTGCGGCGCCGGTTCCTCCGGAGGGTCGCGTGGAGTGACTCCGTCGGGGCGCGGGTGCGGGTGCCCGCGGCCGGCGGCAGTGCGGAGTGACGCCGTCGGGGCCGCGGGCACGTTGCCGGGTGCGGGTCGGTCGTGGCCGGTCGCGCCCACGCGGCGGAGCCGCATATCGAACACAGCCCCGCGCCCCTTCAGGGCGTTGCCATGCCGTCAGGCGTGGAGTTGCCCGCCCTCTCCAGCAGGCCCGTTCGCGCGGCGAGTGCCGCCGCTTCCAGGCGGGAGCCCACGCCGAGTTTCATCAGTACTCGCTGCACGTGGGTGCGGGCGGTCGACGGTGCTATGCCCATGCCCGCCGCGATCACCCTCGTGTCCTCGCCGTCCGCGACCCGGACCAGGACCTCCACCTCCCGCGGCGTGAGGATCGACAGCAGGCGCCGGCCCTCGTCGTCCGGCTGGACCGCGGGGTTGAGCAGCTCGCCGAACGCCTGCTGCAGCAGGGCCGGTGCCACCGCCGCCTCCCCCGTGCGCGCCTTCATGAGGGCCCGCTCGACGCCCTCGATCCGCTCGTCGTGCCGTACATAGCCGCACGCCCCCGCCGCGAACGCGGCCGCGATGCCGCGCGGGCTCGGCACCGGGCCCAGGACCAGCACGGCCACCTGCGGCCGCTCCCGCCGGATGCGCGCCACGGGATCGAACACCCCCGGCTGCGCCGGCGCCGCCGTCCCCAGCAGACACACCTCCGGCGCCCGCGAGATCACCAGCTCCGCCGCCCCCGCGACGGGCGCCGTCGCGGCGAGCACCCGGTGCCCCCGCAGCTTCAACGCCGAGGCCAGCGCCTCCGCGTGCAGTCGGTGGTCGTCGACCACCATCAGCCGCACTCCCAAGAGAACCCCCCAGTCCCCCCGATCCATTGCTCCCGGAAGCTACACGCTTGTACGACATCGCGCGCCCCCTACGCGACGAAAAGTGGCCCCGCCCCCTGAACGGGGACGGGGCCACAGGGCACGGATCAGCCGGACGTCACCGCGTGCCGAAGGCGATCGCGAGGTATTCCCTCTCGCCCGCCATCGGCTTGCGGGCGAAGGTGTCCGCCATGTACAGCCGGCCGCCGGCGAAGATGAACTCCGCGTGGTCCGGGAGCATGCTGGTCTCCACGTCCCGCACCGACCGCGTCGCCGGGTTCTCCAGCAGCGTCGTGGCCTTGAAGCTGCCGCCGTCGATGCTGACGATCTGCCCGCCCTTGTCGTACGGCGGCCGCTTGTACGCGATGACGTTGGAGCCGTCCATGCGCAGCGGGGTGTAGGTGTAGCCGTCGCCGGCGTCGGCGCGCTGGCCGGTCTGCTTGCCGGTGGCCAGGTCGAAGGCGACGATCTCGTTGGTCTTGCCGTGGTCGCCGGTGCTGTCGTGCTCCGCGGTGGAGACGTACAGCTTGCCGTTGCCGACCACCAGGCCGTGGCAGTTCTCGACCTCGTCGAGGGTGTCGCAGGTCTCCGTGTAGCCGTCGCCGGACAGGGAGATGCGCGCCTTCAGCTGTCCGGTGGCGTTGTCGATGGAGAAGATGTCGGACACCCCGCTGCCGTTGCCGGTGTCACCGACGTCGGCGCCGACGACGAGCGGGTTGCTGGAGACGATGGCCGCGTCGTCGATGCCCGCGGACATCTTGTAGTCGGAGAACACCTTCCCGGATTTCGGGTCGATGGTCTGGATGTGCACCACGGGGTTGTCGTACGACCCGCACTTGCGCACCGCGACGAGCTTCTCCCCGCCGCCGTACCCGGCGTCCTCGCAGGTGTCGGCCGCCTTCGGGGCCCACAGGGACTTGCCGGAGGTGGCGTCCCACGCGGCGCCGCCGTCCAGGCCGCCGGAGGCGACCGTGCCGCCGCTGAGGGTGACGTTGTCGAACGTGGCCAGCTCGTCGCCGTTCTTGGCCGTCTGCGTCCACAGCTTCTTGCCGGTCGTCAGGTCGATCGAGGCGACCTGGCTGCAGCCGTGGGACGGCTTGTCCTTGGTCGGCATCGCGGGCTCGAACACCACGGCCGCCTTGCCGTCGGCGGAGGCGTACTTGCTGGCCGTGCACACCGGGCCGGGCAGCGGGATCGACCACATCTTGGTGCCCTTGGCCGGGTCGTAGCCGACGATCTCGGCGTTGCCGGTCTTGGCGTACACCTTGTCGGTGAGCCAGGAGCCGTTGACGCTGACGCTGCTGTCGTCGGTGACCGGCGGCATGGGCACCTGGAACAGCACCTGCGAGGCGGGGTTGTCCGGCACCTTCTCGCTGCCGCCACCGCCGGCGGGCGTGTCGCCGTCCTTGCCGCCGCCGGTGGGACCCGCGGAGCTGGCCGTCTCGTCCTTGCCGCCCTTGGAGTGGGAGTACCAGACGCCGCTGCCGATGATCAGCGCGCACGCGACGACGGCGGCGACGATGATCGCCACCTGCGGGTTGACCTTGCGTCCGCCGCCGGACGACGGCGTGGCCTGCGGCTGGGGCGCCGTCTGCTGCGGGTGGCCGTAGCCGGGCTGCTGCCCGTACGGCGCCTGCGGCTGGCCCGGGTAACCGTAACCGGGCTGCGGAGGGGTCGGGGGCTGGCCTGCCTGCGGGTAGCCGTAACCGGGCGCGGGCTGCTGCCCCGGCATCGGCGGCGGGGGCGTCTGCGGGGCCGGAGGCGTGTGCGGGGCGCCCTGCGGCTGCTGCGGGTAGCCGTAACCGGGGGCCGGCTGCGGGGCCTTGTTCAGGCTCGGCGCCGCGGCCGGACCCGGCGGGGTCGGCGGAGCGGCCGGCGGAGTCTGCGGGGCGGCCGGCGGCTGGGCGGGCTGCGGGGTTCCGTAGCCACCCGGCTGCTGCGGGGGCTGCGGGGTGCCGTAGCCACCCGGCTGCTGCGCGGGCTGCGCCGGCGGCTGGTCCTGCGGCGGGCCGAAGCCACCCCCCTGCTGCGGGGGCTGGTTCGGGGGCGGGGGCGGCTGGGTCATGACGTGGGTACCTCGGGTCGGACGACCGTGTCGTCGGCGGGGCGGGCGGGGAGGGAAGCGCACGCGGGAGCGGGGCCCGGCAACGGGCCCCGCAGCGGGCTCACTTGCCGAAGGCGAGCATCAGCTTCTCCTTCGCGTCATCGCCGCCGCCCAGCCGGGTGGTCGCGATGTAGAAGCGTCCGTCGACCCAGTCGTAGGTCTTGGAGAAGAAGCCGTTCTCGATCTCCGCGGTGGACGCGGGCATCTGCAGCAGCTTGGCCGGCTGGTGCGCGGTGCCCGCCGTCGGCACGGACACCACCTGGCCGCCCGCGTCGTACGACGGCTGGACGTAGGCGACGAGCTGGTTGCCGTCGACGCGCATCGGCAGCATCGACTCGTCGGCAGGGGACTTCACGCGCCACTTCTCCTTGCCGTTGGCGAGGCTGATGGCGACGACCTCGTTGGCACCGGTGGTGGCGTCGGTGGGCAGGTACAGCGTGTCGCCGCCGGCGGCGGTGCCGAGGCAGCCCTGCAGGTCGCGCTGGAAGATGCTCCAGCCGCACTGGAAGTCGAACTTCTCGTTGACGTTGACGTGGGTGCGCAGCTTGCCGTTGGCCTGGAGGACGACCATGTCCCAGACCTTCTTGTCCTCATTGGTGAGGTAGACGACCAGCGGGTCCATGGAGAAGACCTTCTTGACCTCCCAGCCCTTCTCCAGCGGCTGGGTCCACAGCACCGCCCCCGTCTTCGGGTTGAGGCCCTGCAGCTCCTCGTGCTCGTTCGACGTCATGGCGCCGCAGCTTGCGACCTGGATCAGCTTGGCCGTGCTGCCGGCGAAGGCGGAGGGGAAGCAGGCCGAGCCGTAGCGCTTCTTGTCGTACAGCTTGTGGCCGCTGTGCACGTCGAGGGCCACGCCGGACTGGGAGCGGCCGATCATCAGCGTGTCACCGGCGAGCGTCAGCTCGACGTTGAGGGCGCTGTCGAACAGGGCGCCGTCGTCGATCGCTCCGGTCCAGCCCTTCTGGCCGGTGGCGAGGTCGATCTCCTGGAGCTGATTGCACTTGGCGCGCTCGCTGGTGCCGTCCATGTAGGCGACGACGATCTTGTTGTCGGCCGTCTTCTCACGGGTGGCCGCGCAGATCTTCGACGCGAAGGTGATGGGGGTCCAGGCGGGCTTGCCGTCGGAGATGTTGTAGCCGAAGACCTGCTTGTAGGCCGCCTTGACGGTGACCTTGTCGGTGATCCACAGCCCGGGGGCGTCCGCACCGCCCTTGGGCGCGTCGGGCGCCGACTGGTACCACAGCACCTTCGCCTCGCCGGGCTGGCGGCCGGCGTTGAGGTCCTCGGCGTCGTGACCGCCGCGGTCGCCCGTGGGGCTCTCGGATCCGGTCGGCTTCGGGTCGTCGCTCTGCTGGGAGACCGGCGTCTTCTTCGGGTCGTCGTCACCGCTGAGCGCCCACACCGTGCCGCCGATGACGAGCAGCGCGGCGACGGCGGCGCCGATGACGGCGAGCGGCTTGCCCTTGAACGGGCCGCGGCCGCCGGGGGCTGCGGGCGGCGGGGTGCCGGGCGCGCCGGGGAACTGGGGCTGCTGCGGGTAGCCGTAGCCGGGCTGCGGCTGGCCGTAGGGGCCGGGCTGCTGCGGCGGGCTGTACGGGCCCGGCTGCTGGCCGTAGGGTCCGGGCGCGGGCGTGCCGGGGGGCGCGTAGGGGCCGCTCGGCTGGGCGTAGGGCCCGGGCTGCTGCGGGTAGCCGTACCCCGGCTGCGGGGGGCCGGCGGGCGGGGTCTGCGGAGGCGGCGGCGTCTGCGGTGCGCCGGGCGGCGCAGGCGGCGGACTCTGCGGTGGCGGCGGGTTCTGCGGAGCGCCGAACCCGCCACCGGGCTGCGGCGGCTGGTCCTGCGGCGGTCCGAACCCGCCCTGCGGCGGCGGCTGGTTGGGCGGCTGAGTCATCAGCGTCTCCCCCTACCTCACTGATTTTCACCCACGCCCTGAGGTACGCGATGGACCCAGAGTCGTTCGACAGACAGTTCTCAGACGGCCCTTTCTATCACCCGCCGCCGACGGTCCACCGGAGTGAGGCCGGGCCTGTACCCAACGGAGGACCGGCCCGTGATGCCCTCGTTACGCGCCTTCACGCCCCCTTCACGTGACGTGCGCGCGGGGCGCATGCGCCCGAACGGTCAGGCGTCCTCGGCCAGTTCCAGCCAGCGCAGCTCCAGCTCCTCGCGCTGGCCGGCCAGCTCCCGCAGTTCGGCGTCGAGTTCGGCCACCTTCGCGAAGTCCGTGGCGTTCTCGGCGATCTGGGCGTGGAGCTTGGCCTCCCGCTCGGAGACCTTGTCGAGCTGCCGCTCGACCTTCTGCAGTTCCTTCTTCGCGGCGCGCTGGTCGGCGGCGCTCTTCTCGGTGCCGGCCGGCTTGGGCGCCGCGGCGGTGACCTGCGCGGCGACCGCCTCCTCCATGCGCCGGCGCCGCTCCAGGTACTCGTCGATGCCGCGCGGCAGCATCCTGAGGGTGCCGTCGCCGAGCAGCGCGAAGACGCGGTCGGTGGTGCGCTCGACGAAGAACCGGTCGTGGGAGATGACGATCATCGAGCCGGGCCAGCCGTCGAGGAGGTCCTCGAGCTGGGTGAGGGTCTCGATGTCGAGGTCGTTGGTGGGCTCGTCGAGGAAGAGGACGTTGGGCTCGTCCATGAGGAGCCGCAGGAGCTGGAGGCGGCGGCGCTCACCGCCGGAGAGGTCGCCGACGGGCGTCCACTGCTTCTCCTTGCCGAAGCCGAACGTCTCGCACAGCTGACCGGCGGTCATCTCGCGGCCCTTGCCGAGGTCGACGCGCTCACGGACCTCCTGCACGGCTTCCAGCACCCGCGTGTTCGGGTTCAGCTCGGCGACCTCCTGGGAGAGGTAGGCGAGCTTGACGGTCCTGCCGACGGCGACCCGGCCGCCGGCCGGCTGCGCCTCGCCCCCGGTGCGGGCGGCGTCGGCCATCGCACGCAGCAGCGAGGTCTTCCCGGCGCCGTTGACGCCGACGAGGCCGATGCGGTCGCCGGGGCCGAGCTGCCAGGTGACGTGCTTGAGCAGCACCTTGGGACCGGCCTGGACGGTCACGTCCTCCAGGTCGAAGACGGTCTTGCCGAGCCGGGAGGAGGCGAACTTCATCAGTTCGCTGCTGTCGCGGGGCGGCGGCACGTCCTTGATCAGCTCGTTGGCGGCCTCGACGCGGAAACGGGGCTTGGACGTGCGGGCGGGCGCGCCGCGCCGCAGCCAGGCCAGCTCCTTGCGGACCAGGTTCTGCCGCTTGGCCTCCTCGGTCGCGGCGATGCGCTCACGCTCGGCGCGCGCGAAGACGTAGTCGGAGTAGCCGCCCTCGTACTCGTAGACGGCGCCGCGCTGCACGTCCCACATGCGGGTGCAGACCTGGTCCAGGAACCAGCGGTCGTGGGTGACGCACACCAGCGCCGAGCGCCGGGCGCGCAGGTGCTCGGCGAGCCAGGCGATGCCCTCGACGTCGAGGTGGTTGGTGGGCTCGTCCAGGACGAGCAGGTCCTGCTCCTCGATGAGCAGCTTGGCGAGCGCGATACGGCGCCGCTCACCACCGGAGAGCGGTCCGATGACGGTGTCGAGGCCCTTGGGGAAGCCGGGCAGGTCCAGCCCGCCGAACAGTCCGGTCAGCACGTCCCTGACCTTGGCGTTGCCCGCCCACTCGTGGTCGGCCATGTCGCCGATGACCTCGTGCCGGACGGTCGCCTCCGGGTCGAGGGAGTCGTGCTGCGTGAGCACGCCGATGCGCAGTCCGCCGGAGTGGGTGACCCGGCCGGTGTCGGCCTCCTCCAGCCTGGCGAGCATCCGGATCAGGGTGGTCTTGCCGTCGCCGTTGCGTCCGACGACCCCGATCCGGTCCCCCTCGGACACGCCGAGCGAGACACCGTCCAGCAGGGCACGGGTGCCGTACACCTTGCTGACGTTCTCGACATTGACCAGGTTGACGGCCATCTCACTCCTGACAGGGGGGTCGATCAGCCTCCCAGCCTAATGCGCGCGGGTGGGTGGCCGGAGCGCCGCAGGTCAGGGCCTTGCCGTGACGGATGAGCCGGTCACCTTCCCGAGAGTGCGGCGATGGCGTGGCGCAGGGCGGCGAGGGCGGGCTTGGCGCTGCCGTCGGCACGGCGCAGTCCGAAGAAGTTCTCCCGCGTGGAGGTGTCGGTGCCGAGGTCGCGTCCGGAATACCAGAAGAGTGCCTCCACGTGCGGAGTGGCGACGGCGGTGCGCACCGCGTCCTTCACGATGGCGGCCTGCTGCCCCTCGGTCACGTGGGTCGTCGTCGCGGTGATCGTCTCACGCCGCCCGTCGGACGCCATCCCGGGGCCGTTGGTGGGCGCTCCGTACTCGGTGATCCACACGGGCAGGCCGGGTGTGCCGTGCGCGGCCAGCACGCCCTCCAGGCTGTCCGGCGTACCGTCGATGCGCTTCCACGGGTTGCCGCCCGGCTTGTCGGCGCTCGCCAGGTACGGATAGGTGTACGGGTGGTAGCCGACGGCGTCGATGTACTTGTTGCCGCCGCGTGCGGACACCACCGAGAGGAAGTCCACCGCCGAGATCCTCGGGCCTCCCGTGTGCACCGAGGCGAGCCCGCCGAGGACGACGTACGCCGACGGGTCCTGACGGCGCAGCGCCCGGCTGGTCGCCCGGAGCAGCTCCGTGTAGGCGGTCGGAGCGGGCTGGGGCTTCCAGAAGTCGGGCAGGTTCGGCTCGTTCCAGATCTCCCAGGTGTGGATGCCTGACGGCCCGTAGTGTTTCGCGGCTGCCGCGGCGAAGTCCGCGAAGGCCTCGGGGTGGGCGGGATGGCACTTCTCGTCGTCGCATCCCTCGGGCCGCGCCCATTCGGGGGTGTAGCCGAGAATGGGCAGCACGCTGAGGTGACGTTCGGTGGCCGCGTTCACGATCCGGTCGAACTTCGTCCACCGGTGCTGGTCCGGCCCGTCGGGCTGGACGCTCGGCCACGACAGGTCGGCCCGCACCCATCGGGCCCCCACCTCGACGGCCACGTCGAGAGCGGCGCCGAGCTCGTCGTCGGACATCGCGAGGAGGCTGTGGCCGTACGCGATACCGAGCTGCAGGTGCCGGGACTCGCCGACCGGCCGGGGGTCCGGCCCGTGCTTCGTACAGGCCGTGCCCACGATCTCGATCATGACCAATGCCGCCAGGGCGGCGAACAGCTTGTGACGCCGCTGGTTTTTCACCACATCTCGTATGTTAAGGGTGGTGGATATCCGTCAGAGGCGGACGAACCGGATGCTTGTCCAGCGCGTCGGCGCCGGCCCGGGCCAGGCGCCGGGTGACGCTGCCGGCGAAGCGCACCGCTTCGGCGAGCGCCGGCAGCGGATCGTCCCGGCACCACCAGGCCCGCTCCGTGCCCCGCCGCGGCAGCAACGCCTCGGGCACCTTGTGCTCACGCCGGGCGCTGACGACGGCCGAGGGCAGATCGGCCTGTCCGAGGACGAACATCCGGCCCACTCGCTGCGGCCCCGCCGGGACCGGCCGGCCGGTCAGGTCCAGGTACATCGCCCGGACCACGTCGGTGCCCTCCACGGTCTCGAACAGCCGGAACTGCGCTCCCATCCGGGGGTTGAAGTCGACGAGCTTGTAGCGGCCGTCGCGCCGGTCGAACCGCCAGTCGAGATCCGCGATGCCGCGATAGCCGATCTTCCGGCACAGTCCGGCGGCGAGCTCGGCGAGCGGCGGGTTCGGGCGGCTCCACGCGCGCGTGGTCGCTCCTTCGTACGGCGGCCAGGAGCGGACCTTGTAGCCGGTGAACACCACCCGCGGCACGCCGCGGCGGTCGCAGTACAGGTGGGTGATCCAGTCCTCGGCCACCTCGTCCGGGATGTACTCCTGGGCGAGCACGGAGGGTCGTTGCCGCGCGCCCAGGCAGGCGAGCAGGTCCTCTTCGCTGCGGATCACGGTGGTGTGCTCGACGACGGGGGCGCTCAGCCGGGTGAACGCCTCCCGGTTCTTCAGCACCAGCGGGTAGCCCCAGTCACGGCCGAGGGCGAGGAGTTCCGCCCGATCGGCAGGTGCGCGGGACCGCGGCGCGGGCACGTCGTGGTCGACACAGATACGGAACAGGCCCTCTTTGCTGGTCAGCCTGCGGGGCAGCGTCGGATCCACACCAGGCAGCAGGAACGGTCCGGACAGGGTTTCGGCATGCTCGGCGAGCAGCACGGCGGACTCGTCGTCCGCCGCCACGGCGACCGCCCTGCGGCCGATGGCCCGCCCGAAGCGCAGCAGCAGGTCGGGCAGTTCCCGGGGGTCGTCCACCACGGCCGGCGGGATGAGGAAGCGGCCCGCCAGGTGCCGCGAGACGGCCATCGGCGTGAAGGCGTCCTCGACCATGGCGTACACCGGCACGCCGAGCCTGCCCAGGGTTCTGAGGACACCCAGACCTCCGTGCTGCTGCGGAGCGTGGACCACCCTGACCAGCAGCGCGGGCACCTCGTGGTTCATCGCGACTCCCGTCGTCGTACCGGAATGGGGATCGGGTCGGCGGGGACGGCGCCGGCGGCCCGGGGGCCGAGGCCGGTGGGGCCGTCCCCGGGGAGGGGATCGGCGAGGCCGTCCTCGGCCAGCACCGGCAGCCGCAGGGCGCGCCGCAGCAGCCGGTCGGCGCGGATGCCGAGGGTGTCCGCCCGGGCCGAGGCGACGCGGGCGCCCCGGCCGGCCACCCACGCGGCGACGTCCTCGACGGTGGTGGCGGCGCGCAGCTGCAGCCGGGCGAGGGCGAAGAGGTCGTCGCCGACCCGGCTCAGCCTGCCGCGCACCGCGCACGCCGAGTCGTAGCCGCTGTGCGCGACCGTCCGGCGCAGCCGCGCCGTGAAGTGACCGTAGGGGTAGGCGAAGGTGGTGATCGCGTGCCCCAGGGCGTCCTCGAGCAGCTCCTTGCTGCGGACGATCTCGTCCGCGGCCACGCCGGGGTCGGCCAGGTCGAGGTCGCGGTGGGTGTGCGAGTGGGATCCGATCTCCACGCCCTGCTCCTCCAGCTCGGGCAGCCGGCTCCAGCTGACCATCGGGTGCGGCGGGAAGACCGTCTCGCGCGGTCGCCGGCCCTCCAGGGAGCCGGTGGCGGCGTAGAGGGTGCAGGGCAGGTGACGATCGGTGAGGGCGGGGACGGCGGCGTCCGCGAAGTCGGCGAATCCGTCGTCGAACGTGATGACGAGAGGGTTGCGCGGCAGGGGGCGGCGGCGGGCGGCCGCGTCGGCGAGGCGGGAGACGGGCACGACGGTCCGCTCACCGGCGACGATCAGGTCGAGTTGGCGGTGGAAGTCGGCGGGCGTCACCGTGTAGTCGGCGATCCACGGCGCGGGACAGTCCGAGACGCAGTGGTAGTTGAGGATGGGAATGCGGATCATGCCGGGCTCCGTCCCGCGACGCTTGCGGCCCGGTGGCGGGCCACCACCTCGTGCAGGGCCGCCACTTCCTCGGCCGCCTCCCGGCGGGCGTCGAACTTCTCCAGCAGACGGGCCCGGCCGGCCGCTCCCATGCTCGCCCGCCGGAGCGGGGCGTCGAGCAGCGCGCTGAGGGCCGCGTGCAGCTGACCGTCGTCACCGGGCTCCACCAGCAGGCCGGTCTGGCCGTCCGCCACCAGTTCCGGGACGCCGTTCACCGCGCAGGCGACGACCGGCAGTCCGGCGTCCATGGCCTCCAGGACGGCGATCGAGAAGGCATCGATACGGCTGGGAAAGGCGAAGACGGCGGACGAGCGCAGGATCTCCCAGAGCCGGGGGTCACCGGGACGGATGTCGTCGACGACCGTGACGTTCCGGCCGGGGGGAACGTGTTCCGGGGTGATCAGCACCAGTTGGCATCGGTCGGCGAGGTGGCGCTGGTGCACTGCGAGGAGTTGGTGACCGCCCTTGCGTGCCAGCTGTGCCCCGACGAACACGATCCGTGGGAGGTGCCGGCGCAGCGTCCCCGGAGCTGCGGGCGGGTCGGCTTCGTGGGGCATGATGCCGGGCCTGATGACCCGCAGGCGGCTGCCTGCGACGCCGTAGTGCTCGCGGACCGACGCCGCGGCCGACTCGGTCTTCGCCACGATCGCGCCGGCCGACCGGAAGACCGCCGTCTCCAGGTGGAGGGTGGGGCGGAGCATGGGCCCTGTCCAGCGAGTGGGTTCCCGGTAGGGCAGCATGTACGCGTTGCGGAGGTTCGTGGTGTCAAGCCCCACCACGGACGGCTTGCGGCGCAGTGTTGCCGTGCTGAGCAGCATGGTGTTCTGGGTGTAGGCGTGGATCGCGTCGAACTCCGCCTCCAGTGCGCGCAGGCGGCTGCGGACCCAGGCGCTGGTCGCGAGCTGGAATCTGAGGGGTTGCAGATCCAGGTCGAGACGGAACAGGAGCGGCACCGGGGCGGCCGCCATCATCCGGAGCACCGAGCGCCGCGGTACGTCCAGGAAGTACCCCTCGATCTCCGGGTGACCCTGGCGCAGCGCCTGCCGCAGATGAAGGTGCATGGTCGTGTGCCCGCCGAGGTTTTCGTTGATGAACAGCACTCTCATCGTTCTTGCTCCCAGCCCCGCTCGGGTGCGGGTGAGGTGTCGTCGGGGCGCCGGGGGTCACCGTCCTGGTGTCCCACCGCCCGCAGCGCTCTGAGGACCGCCACGTAGACGAGGGCGGTCACCAGCGCCCCGAGCGGCCAGACGGAGAACCGGGCGACGGTCCAGCCCGCGGCCGCCCCGCACACGGCGGCGCACAGCGCGCTCCGCCACGACCACAGGGGCAGCGGGCGCATCCCCGGCACCCGGCGCAGCAACAGCAGCATCAGGGTGCAGACCATGACGTCCGTCACCAGGGTGTTGACCGCCGCGCCCATGTACCCCCAGCGGGGTATGAGCAGGAGGTTCAGCCCCACGTTGACGATCAGGCCGAGCAGGGCGACCAGGGGGTAGCGGCGGTGCCGTCGGGCCGCCACCAGGCAGTTGAAGGCCAGGAGGGTGAAGAAGGCGATGCACTCGGACGCCACGACGATGCGCGCGGCATCGGCCGCGGGGGCGTAGGCCGCCCCGTACAGGAGGTGGATCACCGGCCGCGCGAAGACCGTGAACTCGCACACCAGCAGGCCGCCGGCCACGGCCAGCAGGGACGCGGCGCGTCCCGCGGCCGCCCGGAACGCCGCGGGCTCGTGCGGCCAGGCCCGCACCAGCAGCGGCAGGACGGCCATGGCGACGTACAGCGACACGGAGTGCGCCAGGTCGACGAACTTGTACGCCACCCCGTACTGGCCCGCGGCCGTGAACGAGTCCAGTTTGGTCAGCATCACCGAGTCGATCCGGTAGTAGGCCAGCATCAGGCCGACTCCGACCGACAGCGGCACGGCCTCCCGGACCAGCGCCCCCCACTCGCGCAGGTCGACCCGGTACCGCAGGGGCAGGACGCGGTGCGCTGCCGACGCCCTCCAGGCGATCCCCAGCAACTCGGCCACCACCGCGGGAATGGCGAACAGCAGGAGGGTTCCGCCGGCCGACGCGATCGCCGCGGTCAGGGCCAGGTTGCCGAGTGCGCCGAAGGCGCCGGCGACGGCGATGGGGCGCAGCCGCATCGAGGACTCGAACACGGCGTCGTAGGCGTTGGCCGGCGTCGCCACCACGACGACCACGGCGGCCACAGCGGTCGCCCGGACGACGTCCGCCGGGTATCCGGCGGCGAGGACGAAGCCGACGGCCACCGCGTAGCCGACCACGCCGAGGGCCAGCCGCAGCAGGATGTAGGTGCCGCCGAAACTCCCCGGGTCGTGCAGGTCGCTGGAGAGGCGGACCACGGCGATCCGCCCTATCTGCAGGTCCGTGACGATGCTCAGCATGCCGAGGACGCTGAAGATGAAGGTGAACTTGCCGAAGTCGTCGGGCGACAGGGAACGCACGACGATCAGCGCCGCGGCCCACAGGAATGCCGACTTCACGAGTCGGCCGGTGGCCATGGCCCCCACGTTGGCGTGGAGACTCGCCGCAGTCTTCGAGGGTGGGCGCACCCCGGTGGTGCCACCGGACTGCTCCCCGGCAGCAGGAACCTTGCGCCACGTCCTCACCGCACGGTTCCGCGCAGCGGGAATCGGCTTCTGGTGTGCCATCCTCGTGCGTTCTCCGTCATCAGGAGTACTTCTGTGGCCCGACAGGCGATCGGCAGCATCCGGTCCAGCCGCTCGGTGTCCCCGCGGGCCGCGCCGTCCTGGGCCATCGTGACGTGCGGGACGAACTCGGCGAACTGGCCCCCGTACGGCTGGTAGGCGGGCCAGCGCCGCGTCACGAGGTGGACGAGTTCCGCGAACGGCTCGGCAGGCACCGGGCGCAGGTACAGCACGCCCGGGAACCGCCCCACCTCGGTGAGCCGGTAATCGAACGCCGGGATTGAGGCGGCGATGCGGGCGAGGTCCGCCTCCACGCCGCTGTCGACGGCGCGAGCCGGCAGGAAGGGGTACATCACCGTGACATGGGCCGGTACCCCGCCGGGGAGCACTTCCGTGCCCTGCCATGCCCGCAGGGCCGGCGCCGCTTCGGGAGCGGGGACCAGGAGGATGCTCCCGGGCCGCAGCACACGCAGCGCGGCGCCGGCCAGGTTCCGGGGCAGCGAGCGGACACGGCTCTTCATGGCGCGCTCCTTCGCTGCACGAACAGGTCCTCGAGAAGGGCGAAGTCGTGCAGGTCCGACTTGCGCATGGGATATCCCTGGTGGAGCACCAGTTGGAGACGGAGCGGCACACAGGGCACCGGGTGTCCCGCGACCACTCCGGAGTCGTCGAGCAGCGGATCGGCCGGGGCGGCGGACCGGGCGGCGGCGGCCTCGGCCCGCCCGCCGAGCAGCCCCACGAACGGCCAGCGGGCGAGATCGACCGGGAGCATGTCGACGGCGACCAGCCCGTCCTCCACCACCCAGCGCACCGACAGCGGACGGCCGTCGGTGATGAGCTCGTCCTGCAGCCGCCGGAAACCCAGTCCGGCCAGGGCGCGCCTGGCCCTCTCCTCGACGCCGTCCTCCCAGTCGATCAGGACGTCGATGTCGGCATGCCGTCGTGTCTGCAGGCCCAGCAGGGCGTCCACGCCCCAGCCGCCCGCCAGCCACCCCCGTACATCGGCCCGGCGGAACGCGTCGAGCACGGCGAGGACGTCGGCGGCGGGTGCCGTACGGGTGCGGCCCTGCCGTGCCAGGGGAGTCATGAGGAACCCGAACCGGGAGCGGTGGACGGCCCGCCCGACGGAGCGGACCGCGCCCAGTGCCCGGCGCGCCGCGAGGGACGCGCTGACCGGCGGCGTGACGGCGGGAGCGTCCGGTCCTCGGCCGGGTCGTGTGGGCATGCCCGGCACCCCCTTCCGGCGTTCGAACAACGTATATTTACGGTGTAAATGTCCATGTTAGGGAGGGTCCGTGGGGTCGTCAAGGGACGGCCCAGCCGCAGGAAGGCCGTGGTGAGGGGGCCGGAGAACGGTCTCCGCGAGAAGGGTCCGGAAGAGCTGGAGGTAGCGCTCGGTCAGGGCCGGCCAGGCGTACCGTTCGACCGCGCGCCGCCGGCCGGCCGCGCCCAAGCGGTCGGCGAGCGCGCCGTCCCGCAGCAGCCGCCGGCAGGCGGCGGCCAGCGCCTCGGCGTCGCCCGGCGGGACCAGCAGCCCCGTGACATCCGGCGCGACGACGTACGGGATGCCGCCCACGTCGGAGCCCACCACCGGCGTGCCGCAGGCCATCGCCTCCATCGGGGCCATGGGATGGCACTCGGCCTCCGTCAGGGACGGCAGCACGAGCAGTGCGGCCCCCCGCATCGCCGCGACCAGCGTGTCCCCGGTCAGCGCACCGGTGAAGTCCACCCGGTCGGCGATGCCGAGCCGCCCGGCCAGCGCCGCCAGGTCGGGGACGGCGTCCCCGTCGCCCACCAGACGCAGCCGTGCCTCGGGCAGGTCGCCCAGCCCCGCGAACGCCCGCAGCAGGACCTCTACGCCCTTCCACCGCGACGTGCGGTCCATGCGGCCCACGTACACGACGGTGCGCGGCCGTGTCGACGGCGGCGGGCCCGGTGTGAACCGGTCCAGGTCGACACCCGGGGTGATCTCGACGGCCCCCGGACGGCCGGCGGCGAGCGAGACGGGTGCCACGGCGACCACCGCGCCGGCCCGGGCGAACACCCGGGGCAGGATGTGCCGCTCGTACCAGCGGATCAGCAGGTCGACGCTGCGGCGCCCCTTGCTCATCGATCCGGCGTGGTACGTCAGCACGGCCGGGCGCGGTCCGGACAGCGCAACCGCGAGATCGCCCAGGCCGGGGACCGGGGCGTGCGCGTGGACGAGGTCGACCTTCAGCAGGTCCAGCCAGTACCGCAGCTGCCGCGGCCACAGCGGGTTCAGCGGCGTGTTGGACCAGCGCGCCCAGGTGCCCAGCCGGACGACCTGGACGTCCCCTTCGTCGACCCCGAACGTGGTGCGCCAGCCCGTCGGGTTGGTGGTGATCACCACGGCCCGCATCGCCGGGTCGCCGTTGACGGCGCGGGCGACCATGGCGGCGTAGTTCTCCGAACCTCCGAGGTGCGGCGGGTAGTACGGCGTGACGACGGCAACGGTGCGCACCCGGCCCCGGCCGGCTTCCCCGGCCGGCCCGGGTGCCGCGGCCGGACGGTCGGACGGACGCTCCCCGGCCTTCTTCGTCGCCCCACGCTCCCCGGCGCTCTTCATCGCCTCACGCTCCCCGGCGCTCTTCATCGCCATCGCCTCACATCTCTTCTCTCAGCCCCGCACGCGTTCCCGCAGCCCCGCACGCGGCCTCACCACCGCGTCCGGTGCCGGTCCGGCGGGCAGAAGTGACCGGAAGAGCGCAAGACAGCGCTCGGTCAGGGCCGGCCAGGCATAGCGTTCGACGGCGCACCGCCGGCCGGCGTCGCCCATACGGTCGGCCAGCTCCCCGTCGAGCAGCAGCCGTCTGCAGGCCGCGGCCAGCGCGACGGGATCTTCGTGCGGGAACAGCAGCCCCGTGACGCCCGGCGTGATCACGTGCCGGGGCCCTCCCGCGTCGGAGCCCACCACGGGTGTGCCGCAGGCCATCGCCTCGACCAGCACGGTCCCGAAGGACTCCGCGTCGGTCTGCGAGGGCAGCACCAGCACGGCTGCGGTCCGCAGGGCGTCCAGCAGGGCGTCGGCGGGGACCCGGCCGGCGAACTCCACGCGGTCGGCGATCCCGAGCCGTCGCGCGTGAGCCATGTGATCGGGGAGGGCGTCCCCGCCGCCCACCAGCCGCAACCGGACGTCGGGCAGGTCGGCCAAGGCCGCGAACCCCCGCAGCAGGACGTCGATGCCCTTCCACGGCGACGCCCGGTCCAGCCGCCCGACGTAGAGGACGGTGCGTGGCCGCGTCGACGCCGGCGGACCCGGCGTGAACCGTTCCACGTCGACACCCGGTGTGATCTCGAGGGCGCCCGGACGGCCGTAGGCGAACGAGACCGGTGAGCTTGCGACCAGCGCACGGGCCCGCGCGAACACCCGGGGCAGGACGTACCGCTCGTAGGCGTTGACCAGCAGGTCGACGTCCTTGTGCCCCTGGACCATCGAGCCGGCGTGGTAGGTCAGCACGGCCGGGCGGTGCCCGGACACGACGACCGCGAGATCCCCGAGCCCGGGCACCGGGGCGTGGGCGTTGACGAGGTCGACGCCGAGTCGGCGCAGCCAGTGGCCCATCTGCCACAACCAGAGCGGATTGACGGGGGTGTTGAGATGGCGCGCCCACGTTCCGAGACGGACCACGGGCACGTCGCCGTCGGACCCGACCGAGGTGCGCCGCCGGGTCGGGTGCGCGGTGATGACGACGGCCCGCATCGCGGGGTCGCCGGCGACCGCGTGGGCGACGCGCCTGGCGTAATTCTCGACGCCGCCGATCTTCGGGAAGTAGTTGGGAGCGACGACGGCGACCGTGTGGATCCGGCGGCCGGGGTCCGCGGCACGGTCGAACACCTCGACGGTCCGGTCCGCCTGCCGGTCCCACGACAGTTCACGGACCGCCTCCGTGCGGCTCGCCACGCCCAGGCGCCGGGCGAGTGCGTCGTCCCGCAGCACCGAGCCGAGCGCTTCGGCCAGCCCCGTCACGTCCCCCGGCGCGACGCACAGACCGTGGTCGCCGTGCGCGAGGAGCGGGGAGGCACCGCCGCCGGAGGTGCTGACGAGCGGGCGTCCGCAGGCCATCGCCTCGGCGGCCGCGCCCTCGGGGTGAGCGGGCAGGACCAGGACGCGTCCGCGCCGGTAGGCCGCGGTCAGTTGGTCGTCCGTCGGCCGTCCGGTGAAGGTCACCCTGCCGTCCAGCCCCAGCCGCCGCGCGCGCTCCTCCCACACCCGCCCCGAACAATCGTGGTGCACGATCTCCAGCCGCACATCGGGAACCGTGCGGGACAGCACGGTCATCGCCCGCAGCAGATCGGACAGTTCCCGGTGATCGGCGTCCCGCTCCGGCGGCGCCCCGCAGAAGACGATGCGCGGCGCGCCCGGCACCGGGCTCGGGGTGAACCACCCCGGATCGACGCCCGGGGCAAGCACGGTCGAGCGCCCCACGAGGAGCTCGGGCAGGTCGGTGACGGCGGCGTCCGACGAGCACACCACCTCCTGCGCCCGGCGCACGGCCCGGGCCAGCACCGTGCGCCCGTGCCCGGCGGACAGCGGACCGGTCACCGCCCGGCCCTCGCCGCTCGTGCCCGTGTGATGACACGTCAGCACGTACGGAAGGCCGTCACCGGCGCGTGCGGCGGCCTCGGCGAAGAGCGGTGACGGCACGGACGCGTGCGCGTCGACCAGATCGACCCGTTCCGCCTCGATGATCCGGCGCAGACCCCGCCGCCAGTTGAGCCCCAGGGAGGTGCGCGCCGTCGGCCAGGGCGCCGCGAGACGGTACACCGGGACACCGCTGAGACCTGCGTACCGTCCCGATGCCGTCCCGTCACCCGCCGTCGTCGCGATCACCACACGGCAGTCGTGCCGTGACCGCAGGGACCGCGCGAGCTGCCCCACGTAGTGCTCCACGTCGCCGAGGTCCTGCTCGCTGTGCTCCACCGCGAGCAGGACGGTGCGGGCCGTCATGGAAGCCTCCTGCCGGTGCCGTCGTGCCGGGAGCCCTAGGGGCCGCGGATCATCCGGAGCCCGAGGGGCCGCGGATCATCGGAAGATCTCCGCCCCGTCACTGCTGTAGATCTTGTTCTTGGTCGCGTCCAGGAAGGCGGTCGGATAGCGATAGGGCACGCCGTCGCCGCCGTAGTAGACCGTCGCCTGGCCCTTGCGGACCGCGGTCCAGCCGAGAAGGACGTAGGCGTCCTTCCTGATGAGCGTCGGGTAGACGCTGTTCAGCCCCTGGGTGCCGAAGCGGTCCTCCAGCCGGGTGTAGGCGGCGCGGTCCGTCTGGTCCTGCGGCTGCACGTTCACGTGCTGTCCCGGGATGCGGGTCAGGAGGTACGCGAACGCCGTGCGCCCTTGGGGATGGATGTAGTAGTTGTCGTAGTAGCGCCCGGCGTTGTCCAGGTTCAGCACCGGCGGATAGCCGCCGAGCACTTTCGGCACGGCACCGGCGAGGTCGAGGAAGAGCACCAGCGCCACCGCGCACGCCAGGGGGGCCGCCCGCCGCCGCCCGGCCCACCGGCACACCCACACCAGGCCGGCCGCGACGAACGGGGCGAAGATGATCAGGCCCTGCTGGAAAGCCCGCAGCACCCCGTAGTCGACGGACACCTGCGGCAGGACCGTGAGCATTCCGATCACGACGCCGGCCGCGACGGTCAGCGTGACCTGATCACGCGTCGGGCGGAACGCCTTCCGCCGCCCCCACAGGGTCGTCACGACACCGGCGAACAGCAGCAGTTGCAGCAGCACCGCGGCGAGCGTGCGGAAGCCGCTGTTCGCCGCCTGCACGTCGACACCGGTGGCCTGCAGCGCACGGCCGGCCGGTGTGAGCGGCTGGAGCTGCTCCTTCGCGGCTCGCACGGGATAGTCGTCGACCACGCTCAACGGCAGGAACTCACCGCCCGCGGAAGCCGCCTGCCTGAGCTGCACCGTGTGGGTGCGGTACTCGCTCAGACGCTGAGCCGCACTGACCTTGTTCCCGCCGATGAGGCTGTACCGCACGTCCGACGACCGGTTCCCCACCTGGCCGGTGCGCAGATCGTGCACGGTCGCGCTGATGGTCTCCCGCAGCTGCCCGCCGGTGTGGGTGGCGGGGCCGGCCCAGACGACAGCGGCGGCGGCGGTGGCGACGACGATCCACCAGACGAGGAAGCTTCGCTGAGCACCGATCCGCGGTGTTCCCTTCCTCAGCCGTGTGCCCATCCGCCACAGGAGGTCGGTGGCGAACGCCAGCGCCAGGGTCAGCACCATGATGTAGGTGGTGGAGTAGTGGGCGAGGACGACGCCCATGGCCAGCACGGTGAAGGCGACCCGCCGGCTGCGCAGGGAGCGGCCGCCGTCGGTCAGCACCACCATGGCGCAGCCGAGCAGGAGGAAGGCGATCTCCTGACGTGCCAGGAACGCCATGTCCGTGAAGAACGTCGGGAACGTCATGAAGAAGACGGCCGACAGCAACGCCACGAGCTGAGGCGCGACGTTGCGCACCGCGCGGTAGACCAGAGCCGGGGTGAGGGCGAAGAGCAGCGGCAGGAGGACCTTGAAGACGTAGACGCCGGAGATCCCCGTCAGCCGTACCAGCGACGTCGGCAGCAAGGTGATGCTCATGCAGGCGTTGTACGCGTTGCGGTAGGCGGTCATGTCCCAGTGGTTCGCGGAGGCGGTCAGCTGGAAGACCTGGAACTCCTGCCGGATGTCGTGGCCGGTGATGTACCACCCGCGCAGCGAGGTGAGCAGCAGGAGTCCCGCCGCCGCGCAGAACAGGCCCAGGGCGATGACGGGGGCCCCGTAGCGCCGGCGCCGCCACATCAGGAGCCCGAGCAGCGCCGCCACGGCGATCATCGCGGTGAAGCTGACGCCCGAACCCGCCTCGTTGTTCAGCCGGATCGGGCCGGCGACGGACAGGAGGAGGGTGAGGGCGCCGAGGGCCGACACCGCGACGAGGCCCGGCGGCAGGTTCCGGGTGCTCGCCTCACGCCAGCGGGTGAGGACGTCGGCGAGGCGCTCGGCGGGGGGATCCACGGCGAGCGCGAGGACGGCGACGGCCAGCGTGGAGGCGAGCGCGAGGGGGACGCGGGCGAGCGGCTGCCCGATGCCGACGGCCGGCAGGGCGGTGTTCACCAGCAGGGCGACGACCATGGCGGTGAGAACGCTGAGGCCGACGGCGACCAGCGCCCGGCCGTCCCGGGTCGACACGACGCGTCCGGCGATGCCGTACCAGAGCACCGTCGGGGCGCCGAGGAGGAGCCAGAGACCCGCGAGCGTCAGCAGCCCCGTGGGAGCGCCGGGCAGGAGTTCGATGAGGGCGGCGAGGGCGGTGCCTCCGAGGAGCGCGCGGCGTCCTGCCACCCGCCCCGCCAGGAGGGCGACGGCGGTCATGGTGAGCCCTTGGTGTTCTCGGCGCTGCCGGGTCCCAGACGGAAGTGCAGCGATTCGGGGTGGCCGAGCAGCGCGACATGGACCACCTGGGCACCCGCGCGCAGCGGCAGCCGCGTGATCGTCGCCGTGCGGCCGTCCGGCCGGTTCGGGAGCGTGGTGATGGACGACGCCGTGGTACGGCCGGCGGACGACGCGAGCCAGACATGGAGCCGGTCGCTCCCCTTGCCGTCACCGTGGCGGACGACCGCCACCGGAACGACGACCTGGGCGTGCTGGACGGACGGCGCGCTCGTGAAGTAGAGCTCCGTGTAGTGGGTCGGCAGCTGGGTGAACGATGCCCGCAGCTCACGGCGGGCGGCCGGGGTCACCAGGACGCCCACCACGGCGACGACCAGGACGAGCAGCACCACGAACACGAGGCGGCGGCGACGCCGGTGTTCGCCACTCGCCTCGCCGGCGGGTGCCGTTTCCTGCTGCGACGGCTTCTTGAGGCTGTCGAGGAAGGGGCTCATGCTGCTTTCTCCTTCGGAGCGCCGCCGGCCACCGCGACCCCGCGATCAACGCTGGGACGGTCTGCGGACGTCGTGCCGGCCCGCAGCCCACCGGCCGGTGACGCCGTGCTCGGCCTGGAAATCGGGGAGCCGGGCCGGCAGCGCCCGCGGGGCCGAGGCGCCGGGGCCGACACGCTCCCTGCGCATGCAACGGACCCTGCCCAGAATGCGGAAGCAGTCGACGGCGTCCTGCCAGCTGATCTTCTTGCCCTCGGCGTGCGACCGGCTGTAATAGCTCACCGGCACCTCGAAGGGGCGGACGCCGATACGGAGCAGACAGGCGGTGATCTCCGTGTCCAGTCCGAAACCCCGCGCGTGCAGGTGCAGGGAGCGGAAGAGGGACAGCGGAATCAGCTTCAGGCAGGTGTGCATGTCGGCGAGGTGCGCGTCGAAGAGCACATTGGCCACGAGCGTCATCAGCTCGTTTCCCAGGGCGTAGCGGTACGACTGGTAGACGGTGTTCTGTCCGAAGAGCCGCGCCCCGTAGACGACGTCGCAGCGCCCCTGGAGGACGGGTTCCAAAAGCCGCGGGATGTCGTCCGGCGAATACTCCAGATCGGCGTCGAACGGAAGAATGTGCGTTCCCGTGGCCAGCTTCCCGGCCGTGAGCAGGGCGGCGCCCTTGCCGAGGTTGTGCGCGTGCCGGTGCGTGATCACCAGGGGGCTCGTGTGCTGGGCCAGCAGGAGCGGAGTGCGGTCGCTGCTGCCGTCGTCGACGACGATCAGTTCGATCTCGCACGGGTACTCGTGAGCGAGCACCGAGTCGACCGCTGCGGCGATCGTCCTCTCCTCGTTGTACGCCGCCATCAGGATGGAGAGCTTCACCGGGCCGTCGCCCGACCACTTCCGGCCGCTGGGCGCCGGGAAAACAGGGATGTCTGGTGCGCTCATCGCGGGCCCTCCTCGCTTTGAGCCCCTCAGACGTAAGAGTGCCGTGTCAGTGACCTATGTACGCTTACGTCGTATACGTCCCTACTGTGCCCACCGGAACTCTCGCCGTCAAGAGCAAAAAACAGCGATAACGGGTTAAAACGGGACGAGCCCTAGTCGATGACCGTCGCCCCGGCCACCGGTCCTGACGCGATGCGCACGCTCCGGCAGCTGCCCGACGTCCGCAGCGCCTGCGCGACCTCCTCGGCACCCGCCCCGTCCCGGACCAGGAACGCCGTCGTCGGGCCCGACCCCGACACCAGCGCCGTCAGCGCGCCCGCCGACCGGCCCACCGCCAGGGTGTCCGCCAGCTCGGGGTAGAGGGACAGCGCGGCCGGCTCCAGGTCGTTGGTGACGGCCGCGGCCAGCGCGTCCGCGTCGCCCTTCGCCAGCGCCTCCAGAACCGCCCGCGAGGCCTGCGGCCCGGGGATGTCCCTGCCCTGCGCCAGCCGGTCGAACTCGCGGAACACCGCCGGCGTCGACAGCCCCCGCTCGGCCATCGCGAATACCCAGTGGAAGGTGCCGCCGACCTCGAGGGGCTCGAGCTTCTCGCCCCGCCCGGTGCCCAGCGCCGCCCCGCCGACCAGGCTGAACGGCACGTCGCTGCCCAGCTCGGCGCAGATCTCCAGCAGCTCCTCACGGGTGGCGCCCGTGTTCCACAGCGCCTCGCAGGCCAGCAGGGCGCCCGCGCCGTCCGCGCTGCCGCCCGCCATGCCGCCGGCGACGGGGATGTCCTTGGCGATGTGCAGACGGACGGCCGGCTCGATGCCGTACCGCGCCGCGAGCGCCTCGGCCGCGCGGGCCGCGAGGTTCGTGCGATCCAGCGGGACCTGCCCGGCGTCCGCTCCCGCGCAGGTCACCCGCAGCTCGTCGGCCTCGGTGACGGTGACCTCGTCGTACAGGCCGACGGCGAGGAAGACGTTGGCCAGGTCGTGGAAGCCGTCGGGGCGTGCGGCGCCGACCGCGAGCTGCACGTTGACCTTGGCGGGGACGCGGACGGTGACGCTCACTTAAGCCTGCTCCTTGTGCTCGGCGATCCGCGCGAACTCCTCGACGGTCAGCGCCTCCCCGCGGGCCTGCGGCGAGACACCCGCCGCGACAAGCGCCGCCTCGGCGGCCGCCGCCGACCCGGCCCAGCCGGCGAGGGCCGCGCGCAGCGTCTTGCGGCGCTGGGCGAAGGCCGCGTCGACCACCGCGAAGACCTCCTTCTTGGAGGCCGACGTCCTGATCGGCTCGGTGCGCCGCACCAGGGAGACCAGCCCGCTGTCGACGTTCGGCGCGGGCCAGAAGACGTTGCGGCCGATGGCGCCGGCCCGCTTGACCTCGGCGTACCAGTTGGCCTTCACGGACGGCACGCCGTACACCTTCGAGCCGGGGCCCGCGGCGAGCCGGTCGGCGACCTCCGCCTGCACCATCACCAGGGTGCGCTCGATGCTCGGGAAGGTGTCGAGCATGTGCAGCAGGACCGGCACGGCCACGTTGTACGGCAGGTTCGCGACCAGCGCGGTGGGCGGCGGGCCCGGCAGCTCGGTGACGTGCATGGCGTCGGAGTGCACCAGCGCGAACCGCTCGGCGCGCTCCGGCATCCGCGCGGCGATCGTCGCGGGCAGCGCGGACGCCAGCACGTCGTCGATCTCGACGGCCGTCACCCGCTCGGCGGCCTCCAGCAACGCCAGGGTCAGCGAGCCCAGCCCCGGGCCGACCTCGACGACCACGTCGTCGGGCCGGACGCCGGCGGTGCGGACGATCCGGCGGACCGTGTTGGCGTCGATGACGAAGTTCTGTCCCCGCTGCTTGGTGGGACGGACGCCGAGGGCGCCCGCGAGTTCACGGATGTCGGCGGGGCCCAGCAGGGCGTCCGGGGTGGGGCTGCTCACGGAACAAGGGTACGGGGGCGCGCGGGGCGCGACGGCCGGGGCCGCTCAGCCGTGCAGCCGCGCCCCGCAGTGCGGCCAGGGGCTCGCGCCGCTGCGCGTGTACAGCTTCTTCGCCCGGTACGTCTGTTCCGCCGCGGGCGCGTCCTGCGGGCGGCCGGTGCCGCCGAGGGCGTGCCAGGTGTGGGTGTCGAACTGGTACAGCCCGCCGTACGTCCCCGACGGGTCGACGGCGTCGGGCCGGCCGCCGGACTCGCAGACGGCGAGGGACTGCCAGTTCAGGTGGTCGGCGCCGTGGACGGAGTTCGGCAGCGCTCTGGTGCCCACCCGCACGATCTGGGTGCGCGGCCGGCGCACCACCTCGGTCTGCTCGCGCCGCGGCTTGAGCCGTACGCCGTTGACGGTCCGCAGGCTGTACGTCACCCGGCGCAGGCCGGGCCGGCCCTGCTGCTCGACGACCTCCGTCCCCCGGAAGAGGGACGGGTCGTCGGTGCGCTGCTCGGGGAACGGGATCGGTTCCTCCCGTACCTCCTTGGCGCCCCTGATCCGCAGCACGGTGACGGTCTGCCCGTCGCGCGGGAAGCTGCCCGGCGCGACGGAGGTGGTGTCCTGGCCGCGCAGCGTGAAGCCGGCCTGCTCGACGGCCTCGCGCACGGTCGCCGCGTTGGTGCGGATGGTGCGGGCCTGCCCGTCCGCCATGACGGTCACGGCACGTTCGGTGCGCACGTCGACGGCGAGCCCGGCCCGTCCGATGCGCTGGGAGCGCGCGAGGGACAGGTAGGCGCCCTCCGCGCGCACGCCGAGCTGTTCCAGCGCCTCCTCGACGGTGTGCGCGGTCGTCCACACCTCGCGCGACTGTCCGTCGATCGTGAGCCGTACGGGGCGCGCGTAGCGGACCGCGACCTCGTCGCCGTTCTCCAGGTGGGCGCCTCGACCGGGTGCCACCACGTCGTGCGCCCCGACCTCGATGCCCTCCTGGGCGAGCAGGTCGCTCACGTCGTCGGCGAAGGTGTGCAGGGTGCGCGGCCGGCCGCCGTCGACGCTCAGCTCGACGGCCTTGTCCTCGGCGACGAAGGCGGTGGTCCCGCCGGCCAGGAAGGCGACCACGAGGGCCTGCGGCAGCAGGCGGCGCACGGAGCCGTCCGCGCGCTCGGCGTAGCGCGCTCTGCGCCGGCGCGCGACCCGGCGGTGCGCCACCGTTCGCGGGGCCGGGGCGGGTGCGGGTGGCACCGTTACCGGGGCGGGGGCGGGCGCCGTCGGGGGCTCGTACACCTCGCCGTACCCCAGGGTCTCGGCCGTGTAGGGGTCGAAGGCGGGGTGCCACGGCGGATACAGCGGCTGCGGCTCGGCGTACCGCCCCTGCGGCGGATACGGCTCGGTGTCCTGCCGGCGCGGCCGGGGCGCCGCGTCCTCCCACTGCTGGGGCTCCGCGTCCTCCCGCTGCGGCTGCGGCTGATACGGCGAGTACTGCGGGTACGCGTACGGGGAGTTGTTCACGCCGCCACTCCAGTTCCGAAGGGGTCCGGATCGGGCCCAGAACCTAGCGGAGCCGCGCTCACTCTCCAAAGCGGCGCGGCTACCGAGGGTGGCGAACAGACGGTCAGTAGCCGAAGGCCCGGGCGGTGTTGGCGCCGAGGGCGGCCGCCAGCGTGTCCTCGTCGGTGCCGCGTACGGCGGCCATCGCGCGCACGGTGACCGGCACGAGGTAGGGCGCGTTGGGCCGGCCGCGGTAGGGCACCGGCGTCAGAAAGGGCGCGTCGGTCTCGACGAGGATCAGCTCCGGCGGGGCGACGGCGAGGGCGTCGCGCAGGTTCTGGGCGTTCTTGAAGGTGACGTTGCCGGCGAACGACATGTAGTAGCCGGCGCTCGCGCAGATCCGTGCCATCTCGGCGTCGCCGGAGTAGCAGTGGAAGACGGTCCGCTCGGGGGCGCCCTCCTCCTTCAGCACCCGCAGCACGTCCGCGTGGGCGTCGCGGTCGTGGATGACGAGGGTCTTGCCGTGCCGCTTGGCGATCTCGATGTGGGCGCGGAAGGACCGCTCCTGCGCCGCCTTGCCCTCCGGGCCGGTGCGGAAGTAGTCGAGGCCGGTCTCACCGACGCCCTTGACCTGCGGCAGCGCGGCGAGCCGGTCGATCTCGGCGAGCGCCTCGTCCAGGGCGGCGTCGCCGCCGGGGGTGCGCGCGCCCTGCCGGGACCAGCCGTCGGGGTCGCCGTGGACGATGCGCGGGGCCTCGTTGGGGTGCAGGGCGACGGTCGCGTGCACGGTGTCGTACGCGGCCGCCGTCTCGGCCGCCCAGCGGGATCCGGCCAGGTCGCAGCCGACCTGGACGACGTGCGTCACGCCCACGGAGGCGGCCTTCGCGAGCGCCTCGGCCACGGTGCCGGACTGCATGTCGAGGTGGGTGTGGGAGTCGGCGACGGGGACCCTCAGGGGTTCCGGGAGGGGCGGCGCGGCGTTCTTGTCGCGCGGGTCGGCCGGGTCGGGGGCGTTCGCAGGCATGCCCCCGATCCTACGAAAGGGGCCTGCCGTCCGTTCCGTCCACGGCGACGCGGGCGCTCGGGCGCACATCACACGGAAGAGCGTCGCGGGCGCCCCCTGCGGGGGACGGGCGTCGCGGGCACCCCCCTGCGGGGACGGGCGTCGCGGGCGCTCCTCCCCCTGCGGGGAGGGCATCCCGGGCGTCGGCTCACGTCGGCCTCAGGAGCACCCCCGGCCGGGCTCGGCCCTCGGCGGAAAGGGGCCCCGGGCCCTCGACCCCCTTTGCGGGGAGGGCCCCCGGGCACCGGCTCACATCGCTCTGAGGAGCACCCCCGGCCGGGCTCGGCCCTCTGCGGGAAGGGGCCCCGGGCCCTTGACCCCCTTTGCGGGGAGGGCCCCCGGGCACCGAGTCACGTCGCCCTGAGGAGCGCCCTGGGCCCGTGGCCACCGGCGGGGACGGCATCCCGGGCGAGGCCCGTGGCCACCGGCGGGGACGGCATCCCGGGCGAGGCCCGTGGCCACCGGCGGGGACGGCATCCCGGGCGCTCGGCCCTCCGCCGGGAGGGAATCCCGGGCGCTCGCCCCCTGCGGGGAAGGCGCCGCTGCCCTCAGCTCGCCTTGCGGTGGAGGTGGAGGGCGTGCAGGAGGTCGGACAGGTGCCAGTGCCGCCGCTCGGCGGCAAGGCCCGGCGCGGCCGCTCCGGACGCCGAGGGCACCTGCGGCACCTCCAGGGGTCCGGCCGGCGGCACCCGGTGCATGTCGTGCGCGCCGCGCACCGAGGCCACGCGCCCCGGCCGCATGATGCGGATCACGTGGCTGTCGCAGCTCTGGCAGCGGGGCCGTTGCAGCGGCGAGGGCACGACGCGCCCGTCGGCGACGTACAGCACGAACGCGTTGCCGTCGGCGTCGGTGTGGTGCTCTATCTCGTACGACTGCTCCCAGCCGGTGCCGCAGCGCATGCAGGCGAAGGAGTACGACTCGTGGACGACGGCCGTCGCGCCGTTGCGCAGCCCGGGCTGTCCGGTGATCTCACTCATGCCAGCTCCTGTTGTCCGCTGGACAGGGACGGATGCGTCCCTTCACCCAGTGGACGCTTCCGCGACCGCGAACGCACGGGTCCTGTCGAGTGTTGGACCCGATTTGGAGCTTCCTTGCCGAAAGTGACCCGTTCGGTCCGTTTCGGCTTTGCCATCGGTGACGGACGTTTACCCGGCCATGGGGCGCACGCTCAGCGGAGATGCGCCCTGCTCAGAGGGGGTGTACGCCCCCGCGCCACGGGTTCACGCCCCGCCGCCGACGGGCCCCGCGTTCTTCGCCGCCACCACGGCGTCGAACACCTGCCGCTTCGGCAGCCCGGCCTCGGCCGCGACCGCCGCGATCGCCTCTTTACGGCGCTCCCCGGCGTCCTCGCGCACCCGCACCCGGCGCACCAGTTCCTCGGAGCTCACCTCCTGCGCGCCCCGCTCGGGCGCCCCCTCCACGACGACGGTGATCTCCCCGCGCACGCCCTCGGCCGCCCACGCCGCCAGCTCGCCGAGCGGACCGCGCTTGACCTCCTCGTACGTCTTGGTCAGCTCCCGGCACACGGCCGCACGCCGCTCGGCGCCGAACACCTCGGCCATCGCGGCGAGGGTGTCGTCGAGCCGGTGCGGAGCCTCGAAATAGACCAGCGTGCGCCGCTCCTCGGCGACCTCCCGCAGCCGGGACAGCCGTTCGCCCGCCTTGCGCGGCAGGAACCCCTCGAAGCAGAACCGGTCCACCGGCAGCCCCGAGAGCGCGAGCGCGGTCAGCACGGCGGACGGGCCCGGAACGGCCGTGACCTTGATGTCCTTCTCGACGGCGGCGGCGACCAGCCGGTAGCCCGGGTCGGACACGGACGGCATGCCCGCGTCGGTGACCAGCAGCACCCGGGCGCCGCCCACCAGCTCCTCGACCAGCTCCGGGGTGCGGGCGGACTCGTTGCCCTCGAAGTACGACACCACGCGCCCCTTGGGGGTCACGCCGAGCGCCTGGGTGAGGCGCCGCAGCCGCCGGGTGTCCTCGGCGGCGACGACGTCCGCTGCGGCCAGTTCCTCCGCGAGTCGGGGAGGGGCGTCCGCGATGTCGCCGATGGGGGTGCCCGCCAAAACAAGGGTTCCAGTCACACCCCCATCCTCCCAGGACGCGCCGCGAGGGGAGGCATCCCGGCCATGCGCGGGACTCACACAGCGCCGTTCCCTACGATGGCGCGGTGACCAGTACCGCGTCCTCCACGGACACCCGGCAGGACCGGGCACCGCACGACCAGCGGCCGTCGTGGCAGCAGCGGCTGCGCCGTTTCGGCTACGTGGAACGGCCCGCCGCCGACGTACACGACCGGCTGGTGCCGCCGTACGCCGCGCCGAGCCCGCGGCTGTGGCAGGTGCTGGGCGTGCCGCCGGTGTTCGCGGACCGGATCCGGCGCTGGTCCGGCTGGGGCGGTCCGCTGCTGGTGACGCTGATGGCGGGCGTGATCCGGTTCTGGAACCTGGGCAGCCCGAAGGCGGTGATATTCGACGAGACGTACTACGCCAAGGACGCCTGGGCGCTCGTCCACCGCGGTTTCGAGGTCAACTGGGACAAGAACGCCAACGATCTGATCCTCTCGGCGCACGGCCACGTCCCGGTCCCGACGGATCCCGCCTACGTGGTGCATCCGCCGGTCGGCAAGTACGTCATCGGGCTCGGCGAGCTGGTCTTCGGCTTCGACCCGTTCGGCTGGCGGTTCATGACGGCGCTGCTCGGCACGCTCAGCGTGCTGATGCTGTGCCGGATCGGGCGCCGGCTGTTCCGCTCCACGTTCCTCGGCTGCCTCGCGGGCGCGCTGATGGCGGTGGACGGCCTGCACTTCGTGATGAGCCGCACCTCGCTGCTGGACGGGGTGCTGATGTTCTTCGTGCTGGCCGCGTTCGGATGTCTGGTGGTCGACCGGGACAGGGCGCGCGAGCGGCTGGCTGCGGCGCTGCCCGTGGACGCCGACGGCCGGGTGCGCCCGCACGCGCGCATCGCGGACACGACGGGCCTGGGATGGCGCCCCTGGCGCTGGCTGGCCGGTCTGATGCTGGGCCTGGCGATCGGCACCAAGTGGAACGGCCTGTACGTGCTGGCGGCGTTCTGTGTGATGACGGTGCTGTGGGACGTCGGCTCCCGCAAGGTGGCCGGCGCCCGCCACCCGTACGCGGCCGCTTTCAAGCACGACCTGGGGCTGGCGTTCGTGGCGACGGTGCCGGTGGCGGTCGTCACCTACCTCGCGTCCTGGACCGGCTGGATCCTCTCCCCCACCGACGGCAGCGGCGGCTACTACCGCAACTGGGCCGCCACCGACGGCAGGAACAGCAGCTGGTCGTGGCTGTTCCCGGACTGGTGGCGCAGCCTGTGGCACTACGAGCACGAGGTGTACGAGTTCCACCTCAACCTGCACTCGCCGCACACCTACCAGTCCAACCCCTGGAGCTGGATCGTCCTGGGCCGCCCGGTGTCGTACTTCTACGAGTCCCCGGCGCCCGGCAAGGACGGCTGCCCGGCGGACGCGGGCGAGAAGTGCGCGCGGGAGGTGCTGGCGATCGGCACGCCGCTGCTGTGGTGGGTGGCCTGTTTCGCCCTCCTGTACGTGCTGTGGCGCTGGTTCTTCCGCCGCGACTGGCGGGCGGGCGCGATCGCCTGCGGCGTCGCGGCCGGCTACCTCCCGTGGTTCCTGTACCAGGAGCGCACGATCTTCCTCTTCTACGCCGTCGTCTTCGTACCGTTCCTGTGCCTGGCGGTGGCGATGCTGCTCGGCGCGATCGTCGGCTCCCCGGGCGCGAGCGACACCCGCCGCGTGGCAGGCGCCACGAGCGCCGGCGTCCTGGTCCTCCTGATCGCCTGGAACTTCATCTACTTCTGGCCCCTGTTCACGGGCACCGCGATCCCCATCGACCAGTGGCGCTCCCGGATGTGGCTGGATACGTGGGTATGACACGGATTGACTGAGCGCTTGGCGTCTCTCTTCGGACAACTTCCGGAAACTGAGGCCACACCCGGCCCCCGGTCCGCATACAGTGCGGGACGGAACAGTCTTTGAACACGTTCAATTACGCGTGGTCGAGGGCTCCGAGGGGAGACACGGGGAGGGACGCGTCATGCGTACGGGGGTGAAGGCCGGCATCGTCACCGCGGTGCTGGTCACCATGGCGGGCGGAGCGGGGTACGGGGCCTACAACTTCGTCTCGGCGCTCAACGACACCGGCGGGGGCGGGGCGAGCGGGCCCGCGTCGGTGAAGAGCGGGCCGCCGAGCGGCGACGAGGTCCAGGAGACCGCGCGGAACTTCTTCGCGGCCTGGGCCAAGGGGCAGGCGGCCGAGGCGGCGTCGTACACGAACAACGCGGCGAAGGCCGAGCCGCTGCTGACCTCCTACGGCGAGGCGGCCCACATCACCGGGGTGCGGATCACGCCGGGTGCGGCGAGCGGCGCCACCGTGCCGTTCACCGTGAAGGCGACGGTGTCGTTCGGCGGCAGGAGCAGGCCGCTGGACTACAGCAGCCGCCTCACGGTGGTGCGCGGGCTGAACAGCGGCCGGGCGCTGGTGGACTGGCAGCCGTCCGTGGTGCACCCGAAGCTCACCGGCATGGACGACCTCCTGGTCACCGGCGAGGCGACCGCGCCGCCCGTCGAGGCGGTGGACCGCCACGGCGTGGTCCTGACCGCGCAGAAGTACCCCTCGCTCGGCCCGATCCTGGACGAGCTGCGCGCCAAGTACGGCGAGCAGGCGGGCGGCACCCCCGGCGTCGAGCTGAGCGTCCACCACGCCGACGCCGGCAGCGCCGACACCACCCTGCTCACCCTCGCCGAGGGCAAGGCGGGCAGGCTGACGACCACGCTGAGCGCGAGCGTGCAGGCCGCCGCCGAGAAGGCGGTGCGCGACTACGCCGAGTCCTCGGTGGTCGCCGTCAAGGCGAGCACCGGCGAGGTGCTGGCCGTCGCCAATCACCGGGGCGACGGCTTCAACGCGGCCTTCCTCGGCAAGCTGGCCCCCGGCTCCACGATGAAGATCGTCACCGCGGCCACGCTGATCGACAACGGCCTGACCACGGCGAACGGGCCGGCGCCCTGCCCGGACGACGTCATGTGGGAGGGCCAGACCTTCCACAACCTCAAGGGCATGAAGGCGCAGCCCGGCGCCACGCTCGCCGACAGCTTCGCCCGCTCCTGCAACACCGCCTTCATCAAGTACGTCAAGCAGCTGAAGAACGACTCGCTGAACCAGGAGGCCGCCGGCGCCTTCGGTCTGGGGCAGGACAACTGGCAGACCGGCATCCCGTCCTTCGACGGCTCCGTCCCGGCCGTCGAGGGCCCCGACAAGGCGGCCGGCCTCATCGGCCAGGGCCAGGTGCAGATGAGCCCGCTGAACATGGCCTCGGTCACGGCGACCGCGATGACCGGCGCCTTCCATCAGCCGGTGATCGTGCCGCAGAGCCTGGACGACCGTGAACTGGCCCAGGCACGTGGGCTGTCGCCGGACACCGTCCGCCAGCTGCGCGCCATGATGAACCGCACCGCGACCAGTGGCACGGCCGCCCACGCGATGGCCGCTCTGAGTGGCCGGATCGGCGCCAAGACCGGCTCGGCGGAGGTCGACGGGCAGGCGAAGTCCAACAGCTGGTTCACCGGCTACCGGGGCGATGTCGCGGCCGCGGCGATGACCCAGGAGGGCGGACATGGCGGCGACGCGGCCGGGCCGATTGTCGCAAGCGTGCTACGGGTGGGCGGCTGACGTCACCCGCAGCGGACGGGACTCTAGGCTGGTCGCCGTCGTTGGGGTGTGTGAGGGCGACGAGGGCAGTGGGGCCAGGGGCCTGGAGGCGTCCTGGGGAACGCGCGGAGGAACAGGGAGCAGTGGGCAAGAGACGACGCGTCGCCGAGCGACGCAGGACCGGGCCCGCCGTGGTCGGTGGCATGATCGCGGTGGTCGTCGGCGGCGCCGGGATCGGCGCGTACGCGCTGTACGGGGGCGGCGCGGCGGCCGAGGACAACACGGCGACGCAGGCGGCGGCCCACAAGAAGGCCGTCAAGACCGGCCCGCTCTCCGCGGCCGAGGTCACCACCACCGCCCGGACCTTCCTGACGTCCTGGCAGCAGGGCCGGCTGCCCCAGGCCGCGGCCGCCACCTCCGACGCCCAGGCCGCGGCCGCCCTGCTGACCGGCTACACCAAGGACGCCCACATCCAGGGCGTCACCGTGACCCCGGGCGTGCCGCAGGGCGACAAGGTGCCGTTCACCGTCAAGGGCACGGTGTCCTACCAGGGCGTCAGCAAGCCCCTCGCCTACAGCAGCGCGCTCACCGTGGTGCGCCGCGCCGAGGACGGCAAGCCGTACGTCGACTGGCACGCCTCCGTCGTCCACCCGGACCTGGCGGACGGCGACACCCTGGTCACCGGCGAGTCGGGTACGCCGCCGGTGAAGGCGCTGGACCGCGCGGGCGGCGAGATCACCGCGGCGAAGTACCCGTCTTTGGGCTCGGTCCTGGACGGGCTGCGCGAGAAGTACGGCAAGAAGGCCGGCGGCAAGGCGGGCATCGAACTGCGGGTGGTACGCGGTACGGCGTCGAAGGCTAAGAAGCTCTCCGACAAGACGCTGCTGGAGCTGCGCAAGGGCACGCCGGGCACGGTGAAGACGACGCTCAGCCCGCGGTTGCAGGCGGCGGCCGAGCAGCAGGTGGCGAAGCGGGCGCGGGCCTCCGTGGTCGTGCTGCGCCCCTCGACCGGTGAGATCCTCGCCGTCGCCAACAACGGCCACGGCTTCGACACCGCGCTCCAGGGCTCGCTCGCGCCCGGCTCCACCATGAAGATCATCACGTCGTCGCTGCTGATCGACAAGGGCCTGGCCTCCGTCGACAAGCAGCACCCGTGCCCGAAGTACTTCTCCTACGGCGGCTGGAAGTTCCAGAACGACGACGAGTTCGAGATCAAGAACGGCACGTTCAAGGCGAGCTTCGCCCGCTCCTGCAACACGGCCTTCATCAGCCAGGCCGGCAAGCTGGGCAACGACGATCTGACCAGGCAGGCGCAGCAGGTGTTCGGGCTGTCGATGAACAACTGGTCGCTCGGTGTGCCGTCCTTCGACGGCGCGGTGCCGGTGCAGTCGGCGGCACAGAAGGCGGCCTCGCTGATCGGGCAGGGCGGGGTGCGGATGAACCCGCTGAACATGGCGTCGGTCGCGGCGACCGTGCAGTCCGGCTCCTTCCACCAGCCCTATCTGGTCTCACCCGAGGTGGACGGGCGCAGCCTCGCCCACGCCTCGCGCACGCTGTCGCCGTCGACGCTGGCGCAGCTGCGGGAGCTGATGCGGTACACGGCGGCGGCCGGTACGGCGGCCGAGGCGATGTCCGGGCTCGGCCCGGACTACGGCGCGAAGACGGGTTCGGCGGAGGTCGACGGCCAGGACAAGCCGAACGGCTGGTTCACGGCGTACAAGGGCGATCTGGCGGCGGCCGGTGTGGTGCAGGCGGGCGGGCACGGCGGTGACACGGCCGGGCCGATCGTGGCGGCGCTGCTGAGGATGGGCTGAGCGCCCGGCCGCAGTATCAGACGGCGGCCAGATAGGTGCGCCGCAGGAAGCGGAGCAGCGTCTTCGTCTCGAACTGGACGACGGAGACGCCCCGCGCGGAGTGGAACTCCACGACGGCGCCGACGCGACCGCACGGCCACACCCGGACCTCGCCGGTGCCGGCCGGGGCGCGCAGTCCCTGTTCGAGCAAGGTGCGGGAGAAGGTCCATTCGGCGGTGCCCGGCAGGCCGACGCACACCGAGCGCGGGTCGGCCTCGGGGTCGTAGCGCAGGACGACCGGTATCGCCGTGTCCTCGTCCTCGGCGTCCGCGTCCGTGACGATGTGGGCTCGCGCATACTGCTCGACTACAGACATCGGACGGCCCCTTACCCTCAGTGACCTATATGAAAGCCGTAAATCCGCTTCCCTTACCAATGTCCCACATGAGGCGGCTCACGCCCTGTTGAGCGCCATCTCACATCTGACGTGAACGTCCGAGACGACCAGCGACTCGCTCTTGCAACTCGTTCGCATTAAGCCACTATCATCGAACGGTGCACGTACCTGACGGATTCATCAACGCCCCGGTCTCCGCGGCGACCGGCGTCGTCGCGGCCGGCGCGATCGCCGTGAGCCTGCGCGGCGCCCGCCGTGAGCTGGACGAACGCACCGCGCCGCTGGCCGGCCTGGTCGCCGCGTTCATCTTCGCGGTGCAGATGCTGAACTTCCCCGTGGCGGCCGGCACCAGCGGCCACCTGCTGGGCGGAGGGCTCGCCGCCATCCTCGTCGGCCCCTACACCGGCGTGCTGTGCGTCTCGGTCGTCCTGCTCATGCAGGGCATCCTCTTCGCCGACGGCGGCCTGACCGCGCTCGGCGTGAACATCACCGACATGGCGATCGTCACGACCGTCGTCGCCTACGCCGTCTTCCGCGGCCTGGTGAAGGTGCTGCCCCGCAGGCGCCGCTCGGTCACCGTCGCCGCCTTCGCCGCCGCGCTGCTGTCAGTGCCGGCCGCCGCGGTCGCCTTCACCGCGATCTACGCCCTCGGCGGCACCACCGACGTGTCCCTGTCCAAGGTCGCCACCGCGATGATCGGCGTGCACGTCCTCATCGGCATCGGCGAGGCCGCGATCACCGCGCTGACCGTCGGCGCCGTCATCGCCGTACGCCCGGACCTCGTGTACGGGGCGCGCGGGCTGCGGCAACGGCTGAAGCTCAAGGTGAACGGGGAGCTGGTGGACGCCCCCGCACCGGTCACCGTGCCCGCCGCGACGCGCACCTCGCGGCGCACGGTGTGGATCACCGGACTGGTCACCTCCGTCGTCCTTGCCGGCTTCGTGAGCTTCTACGCCTCGGCCAGCCCCGACGGCCTGGAGAAGGTCGCCCACGACCAGGGCATCGACAAGAAGGCCAGGCAGCACGCCGCCTCCGACTCGCCGCTCGCCGACTACGGCGTGAAGGACATCAGCGACGCCCGGCTGTCCGGCGGTCTCGCCGGTGTGATCGGCGTCGGTGTGACCGTCGTCGCGGGCAGCGCGGTGTTCTGGGCCGTGCGCCGGCGCCGCAGCGACGACGTGTCGCCGGCGTCCACTGCCGTGGAGAACGTCTGACATGGGCGCCGGGCACGCGCACCGGCTCTACCGGCACGGGCACACCCCGGTGCACGCGCTGCCGCCGCACACCAAGCTCGCCGCCGTGTTCGCCTTCGTGGTCGTCGTCGTGTCGACGCCGCGCGAGGCGATGTGGGCGTTCGCCCTGTACGCCGCCCTGCTCGGCGTGGTCGCGTACCGCGCTCGCGTGGGGGCGGGGTTCCTGCTGAAACGGCTGCTGATCGAGGTGCCGTTCGTAGCGTTCGCGGTGCTCATGCCGTTCGTGGCCGAGGGCGAGCGGGTCGACGTCCTCGGGCTGTCGCTGAGCGTCAACGGCCTGTGGGGCGCGTGGAACGTGCTCGCCAAGGGCACGCTCGGCGTCGCCGCGTCCGTACTGCTCGCCGCCACCACCGAGCTGCGCGAGCTGCTGCTCGGACTCCAGCGTCTCAAGCTGCCGCCGCTGCTGGTGCAGATCGCGTCCTTCATGATCCGCTACGGCGACGTCATCACCGACGAGATGCGCCGCATGCGCATCGCCCGCGAGTCCCGCGGCTTCGAGGCCAGGGGCGTGCGGCACTGGGGGGTGCTCGCGAAGTCGGCGGGCGCGCTGTTCATCCGTTCCTACGAGCGCGGGGAGCGGGTGCACCTGGCGATGGTCAGCCGCGGATACGCCGGTTCCATGCCGGTGATCGACGAGGTGACCGCCTCGCGGGCGCAGTGGCGTCACGCCCTCGCCCTCCCCTGTTCGGCTCTGGTCGTCTGTCTGCTGGGATGGTTCCTGTGACACCTTCACTGGACGTGGCCGGTCTGGCCTTCGCGTACCCCGACGGGCACCAGGCCCTGTTCGGCGTGGACTTCACCCTCGCGCGCGGCGAGCGGGTCGCGCTGCTCGGGCCGAACGGCGCCGGCAAGACGACCCTCGTGCTGCACCTCAACGGCATCCTGTCCGGCGGGGCCGGGACCGTGAAGGTCGCCGGGCGATGCGTGGACAAGCGGAACATGGCCGAGATCCGGCGCAAGGTCGGCATCGTCTTCCAGGACCCCGACGACCAGCTGTTCATGCCGACGGTCCGCGAGGACGTCGCGTTCGGGCCGGCCGCCGCCGGGCTGAAGGGCGCCGCGCTGGAGGAGCGCGTGGACCGGGCGCTGGAGCGGGTCGGCATGCTCGCCTTCAAGGACCGCCCGCCGCACCACCTGTCCTTCGGTCAGCGCCGCCGGGTCGCAGTGGCGACCGTGCTCGCCATGGAGCCGGAGATCCTGGTCCTGGACGAGCCGTCCTCCAACCTCGACCCCGCCTCCCGCCGTGAGCTGGCCGACATCCTGCGCTCTCTGGACGTGACGGTGCTGATGGTCACCCACGATCTGCCGTACGCCCTGGAGCTGTGCCCGCGCTCGCTGATCCTCAGCGACGGCGTGATCGCGGCGGACGGCAGGACGGCCGAGCTGCTCGCGGACGAGGAGCTGATGCGCGCCCACCGGCTGGAGCTGCCCTTCGGCTTCGACCCGCGCTCGGTGTCGCTGGGCGCGTAGGCACCCCTCCGCGGAAGCCGTCCCCGGCGGGGCGCGTAGGTGCTCCTCCGCCGAAGCCGTCCCCCGGCAACATCGATGTAACGATCCTGCGCGGGGATCCCGGCGAAGGAATCGCAGGCCGTCCGGCGGGGTTACCCGCAGCGTCGCAGGCGAGTCGAAAGGGAAGTGCGGACGTGGACGTGCACGGAGCGGTGGCCGAGGGCTTCGAGCCGGTCAGGGAGGCGTTCGCCCGTAACTTCGCGGCGCTCGGGGAGAAGGGCGCAGCGGTGACCGTCTACCGGGACGGGCACAAGGTCGTCGACCTGTGGGGCGGCACCCGGGACGTCGACGGCGGCGCGCCCTGGGAGCAGGGCACCGCGCAGATCGTCCGCTCGGCCACCAAGGGCGTTGCCGCGGCCGTCCTCCTGCTGCTGCACCAGCGCGGCGAGCTGGACCTGGACGCGCCGGTCGGCTCCTACTGGCCCGAGTACAAGACGGCCGGCAAGGAGCGCACCCTGGTGCGGCACCTGCTCGCGCACCGGGCCGGAGTCCCCGTCCTGGACCGCCCGCTGACCCTGGCCGAGGCCGCCGACCCGGACCGTGCCGCGGCGGCGGTCGCGGCGCAAGCGCCCGTGTGGGAGCCGGGCACCGACCACGGGTATCACGCGCACACCTACAGCTGGCTCACGGGCGAGCTGGTGCGGCGCGTCACCGGGCGGACGATCGGCGAGTGGATCGCCGACGACATCGCGGCCCCGGTGGGCGCGGACTTCTGGCTCGGGCTGCCGGAGAACGCGCACGCGCGCGTGGGCCGCGTCGGGCCCGTCACGGCGCCCGAGGCGGGCGGGCTGAAGACCCGGCCCAAGCGCGCGGTCGCCGACGCCTACGCGGACCCCGCGTCGTTGACCTTGCGGGCCTTCGGGGCGATCGCCCCCTCTCCCGACGAGAACGACCCCGCCTACCACGCGGCCGCTCTGCCCGGCTCGACCGGCATCGCCACCGCCGACGGCCTGGCCCGCGTCTACGCCGCGCTGATCGGCGACGTGGACGGCGGCCGGCGCCTGTTCACCCCGGCGACCGTGGAACTGGCGCGCGGCGAGCAGTCGGCCGGCCCGGACCGGGTGCTGGTCGTGAACACCCGCTTCGGGCTCGGCTACATGCTGCACGGCAGCGCCTCCCCGCTGCTCGCCGACGGCTCCTTCGGCCACCCCGGCCGCGGTGGCGCCCTCGGGTTCGCCGACCCCGCCTCGGGCATCGCCTTCGGCTATGTCACCAACGGGTTCCGGAAGACCGTGACGGCGGACCCGAGGGCTCAGGCCCTGGTGCGCGCGGTGCGCGGCGCGCTCGCCTGACCGGCCGTTCCCCGGCGTCGGCGCTCACACGTGGATCGGGTGCGACGTCCGGCCCGACGCGTCGTCGATCTCGTCGTGCGCCTTCGTCAGCAGCCGCATGGCCAGTTCGTTCAGCGCCCGCGCACCGGCGATCTCCTCCCCGACGCGCGGCTGATTGGAGTCCGTGCGGTGGCGGGTGGCGCTGCCGTGGGCCCGTACCTCCGAACCGTCGGGCAGCCGCACCATCGCCGCCGCGCGCGTGTGCTGGTCGTCCTCACTGAACTCCAGTTCCACGTGCCATCCCACAGCGGTGTGCACGGTCATGACGATCACCTCCGGAACATCTGCTTCCAGGGTGCTCCTCACGACGCCGGGACGCATCCAGCCGGGCGCGGCCCTACCCGGCGTGCAGCATGAGACCGATCCCGACCACCAGCAGACCCGCCGCGGCGATCCGGGGTGCGCCGAAGCGCTCCTTGAAGAACAGCGCGCCGATCGCCGCGCCCACGATGATGGACGACTCGCGCAGAGCCGCGATCGGAGCGAGGGCCGCCTTGGTCTGCGCCCACAGGACGAGGCCGTAGGCGAAGACGGACAGCGCGGCGCCGAGCAGGCCGAGCGCGGCGTACGGCCGCAGCACCGCCGCCGTCCGGCCGCGCCAGCGCAGCACCGCGTACGCGGGGACGGCCACGCCCTCCAGCGCCATCAGCCAGGCGATGTATCCGAGGGAGGACCCGGAGGCCCGCACCCCGAGCCCGTCGACGACGGTGTACCCGGCGATGGTGAGGCCGGTGGCGAGGGCCGCGCCGATCGCCGCCCAGTTCGGCCGGCGGCCGCGCAGCCCCCACAGGGCGACCCCGCACAGGCCCGCGCAGGACACCGCGACTCCGGCGGCGGCCCAGCCGTCCGGCACCTCGTGTGCGAAGAGCGCGGCGAGCACGGTCACCACCAGCGGCGCGGAGCCGCGGGCGATCGGGTAGGCCTGCCCGAAGTCCCCGAGCCGGAAGGACCGCATCAGCAGCACGTAGTAGGCGACGTGGACGACCGCGGACAGCACCAGATACGGCCAGGCCGCGGCCGCCGGGACGGGCGTGAACGGGGTCAGGGCGAGCCCGATGAGCATCCCGCCGCCGGCGATGAGCGTGAACCCGACCAGCTTGTCGGTGATCTTGTGCGCGATGGCGTTCCAGCCGGCGTGCGTGACGGCGGCGAGCAGGACGGCCGCGGTGACGACCGGGGTCACGAGGTGCGCTCGCGCACGTCCCCGAGGGTGGCGCCGGCGTGCGCGACGAGGTCGCCCGGCGCCATCGGGAACACGGTGTGCGGGGTCCCGGCGGCGGCCCAGACGACGTCGTGCGCGAGCAGCGAGCGGTCGGCCAGGACCCGGGTGCGGGTGCGGTGCCCGAACGGCGGCACCCCGCCGATGGCGTACCCGGTGGTCTGCCGGACGACGTCGGGCTGGGCCCGCGTGACCCGCTCGGCGCCGAGCTCGGCGCGCACGCGGTCCACGTCCACGCGGGACGCGCCGTCCATCAGGACGAGGACCGGCTCCCGGTCGGCGGCGAAGACGAGGGACTTGCAGATCTGGCTCAGTTCGCAGCCGATCGCCGCGGCGGCCTCGGCGGCGGTGCGGGTGGCGTCCGGGAAGCGGCGGATCCGGGGGTGCAGGTCGGTGAGGCCCATCGCGAGCAGGGCCTGGGCGAACAAGGGGTGGGCCCCGGAGTCTCCGGCGCCGTCGGCGTCAGTGGCGGCTGTCGTCGTCATGCCCCGCACGCTAGTAGTGCGTGTAGCGGGCACGCGACCGGTTATGGCCCAGGTCACCGGGGTGGTGCCGCAGGCTCCGAGCGGCCCGGCGGCACAAGGAAGCCGGTGAGGGCGCCCCGTCCCCACGGAACCCTCACCGGCGGCTCTGGTCAGGCGCGGCGCGTCAGGCGCGCACCAGTTCCTTGTCCCCGTGCCCGGCGTCGTCCGCGGCGCGCAGGCCCTCGCCCTCGACGTCCACGTTGGGCAGCGCGCGGTCCAGCCACTTCGGCAGCCACCAGGCCCGCTTGCCCAGCAGCGCCAGCACCGCCGGGACCAGCGCCATCCGGACGATGAAGGCGTCGAAGAAGACCGCGACGGCCAGGCCGAAGCCGATCATCTTCACCATCGACTCGCTGGAGCCGATGAACCCGGAGAACACGGCGATCATGATGACGGCGGCCGCGGTGACGACCCGCGCGCCGTACTTGAAGCCGGTCACGACGGCCTGACTGGGCTTCTCCCCGTGGACGTACGCCTCCCGCATCCGGGTCACGAGGAACACCTCGTAGTCCATCGCGAGGCCGAAGACCACGCCGACCATGAAGATCGGCATCATCGACATGACGGGGCCGGTCTGCTCGACGCCCATCAGGCCGGACAGCCAGCCCCACTGGAAGACCGCGACGACGGCGCCGAGGGCCGCGAGCACGCTGAGCAGGAACCCGAGGGCCGCCTTCAGCGGGACCAGGATCGATCGGAACACCACGATCAGCAGCAGGAACGCGAGGCCCACGACCAGCACGAGATACGGCACGAGGGCGTCGTTCAGCTTCTGCGAGACGTCGATGTTCATCGCCGTGGAGCCGGTGACGAGCACCTCGGCGCCGGTGTCGGACTTGATGTCCGCGCCCTCGTCACGGATGGCGTGGACCAGGTCCTCGGTCTGCGTGGACGACGGCTTGGACGCCGGGATCACCGTGATCGTGGCCGTGTCGCCCGCCTTGTTCGGCTTGCCCTGGACGACCGCCGCGACGTCCTTCATGCCCTTGATCTCGGCGGCGACCTTGTCGAACGCCTTGCCCGGTGCGCCCGCGTCCTTGCCGTCGACGACGGCCATCAGCGGCCCGTTGAACCCGGGTCCGAAGCCTTCGGAGAGCAGGTCGTACGCCCGCCGCTGGGTCGTCGACACCGGCTGGGAGCCGTCGTCGGGCAGGCCCAGTTCCAGAGAGGCCGCGGGGACGGCCGCCGCGCCGAGGCCGACGACGCCGAGCAGCAGGACGGCGACCGGACGGCGTACGACGAAGCTGGCCCAGCGGGTGCCCATGTTCGGCTTGCCGGAGGCGGCCTCGGCCGTGTTCTTGTCCTTGGCGCGGCCGCCGCCGAGCAGCTTCGACTTCTCGCCGGCCGGCTTGATCCGGCGGCCGGCGTAACCGAGCAGCGCCGGGATCATGGTGAGGGCGATGAGGACGGCGATGGCGACCGTGCCCGCGGCGGCGATGCCCATCTTGGTCAGCATCGGGATGTTGACGACCGACAGGCCGACCAGGGCGATGAGGACGGTCAGGCCGGCGAAGACCACCGCGGAGCCCGCGGTGCCGACGGCCCGGCCGGCGGCCTCCTCACGGGTGCGGCCCTCGGCGAGTTCCGCACGGTAGCGGGAGACGATGAACAGGGCGTAGTCGATGCCGACCGCGAGACCGATCATCGACGCCAGCGTGGAGGTGGTGGAGCCGAGGTCGAGGGTGCTGGCCAGCGCGGTGATCGAGGAGACGCCGATGCCGACGCCGATGATCGCGGTGAGCAGCGGCAGCCCGGCCGCGAGCAGCGAGCCGAAGGTGATGACGAGAACGACGGCGGCGATGCCGATGCCGATGACCTCGGTGGCCCCGGTCTCGGGCGCCGCGGTCAGTGCGTCACCGCCGATCTCCACGGTCAGCCCGGTGTCCCGCGCGTGCTGCGCGGCGGTCTTCAGGGCGTCCCGCGAGGTGTCCTTCAGCTCCATGCCGGAGACCTTGTACTTCACCGAGGCGTACGCGATCGTGCCGTCCTTGCTGACGGCGTGTCCCTTGTACGGGTCGGCGACGGAGTCGACCTCGGAGCCGGTGGCCAGCTCGTTCACGGTCTTCTCGACGGTGGCCTTGGTGGCGGCGTCGGTGACCTTGTGCCCGGCGGGTGCCTTGAAGACGACCCGGGCGGTGGCGCCGTCGGCGCTCATCCCGGGGAAGCGCTGTTCCAGCAGGTCGAAGGCCTTCTGGGCCTCCGTGCCGGGTATCGAGAAGGACGTGGAGCCCGCGGCGGGCGCGGAGGCGGCGCCGACACCGGCGAGGGTCAGCAGCGCCACCCAGATCAGGGCGACGAAGTGCCGTCGCCTGAAGGCGAGGCGGCCCAGTTTGTAGAGGAACGTGGCCACGAGGGCGTACTCCCGGTCAAGTCGTGGTTTCAGGGCAGGGATGATCAGCCCGACGACGTGAGCGGAGACGTCAGGGGTGGGCTTGCTGGGAGGGGACTGTCAGGGGATGGGGACGCCGAGGGCGGGGAGGACCACGGCGTCGATGTACGAGGTGAGGAAGGCCTGGGTGGGCGGCTGGTCGTCGAGGAGCGCCCGGGTGGCGAAGCCGCCGACCATCATGTGCAGCAGGAAGTCGAGGGCGGGGCAGTCCGCACGGACCTCGCCGCGGTCGATCGCCCGCTGGATCACCTGATGGAAGCCGGACATCTCGGGTTCGACGAGCTGGGCCCGGAACGCCTCCCGCAGGTCCGCGTTGTGGTGCATCGCCATGGCGACGCCCCGCATGAGCGCGGAGTTCTGCTGGATGGTGCAGTCGTCCTCCAGCCGCACCAGGGCGTGCAGGTCACCCCGCAGGGAGCCGGTGTCGATCTCGTCGAGCCGGCCGTGCTTGGTGTGGCGGATGGCCTTCACGACCAGTTCGGCCTTGCCGCCCCACTGGCGGTAGAGCGTGGCCTTGCTGGAGCGGGTGCGGGCGGCGACGGCGTCCATGGTGAGGGCGTCGTAACCGACCTCGCGGAGCAGGTCGAGCACGGCCTCGTACAGCTCGGCCTCGCGCTCGGGGGTGATACGGCTGCGACGCGCCGCCGCGACCTCGGTCATCCCGGTCACCACCCCTCCTGCTTCTGCGCTCCGAACGACACGGTTTCGTACACGTCCGACGGTACCGCACGGCACAAGCGAAACGAAACGGTTTCGTTCGTGTTGTGGGTCACGGTCGTGAGGACCGTATAAAGGTCCCGTGCCGGGCCGCCGCACAAGTTGCCCGGGCCCCCCGAGCGGAAAAGCATGGGGAGGTGAGCTATCTGCGCATGCCCCACCTCCACGGCGATCTGCTGTGCTTCGTGGCCGAGGACGACCTGTGGCTGGCCCCCCTCGACGGACGGGAGCGCGCCTGGCGGCTGACCGCCGACCGCACCAAGGCCGGCCACCCCCGCTTCTCGCCCGACGGCAGCGTCGTCGCCTACACCAGCTGGCGCACCCTCGACCCGGAGATCCACCTGGAACCGGTGGACGGCGGCACCAGCCGCCAGCTCACCTACTGGGGCAGCTCCGACACCCGGGTGACCGGCTGGACCCCCGACGGCGACATCCTCGCGGTCGCCTCGCACGGCGAGCCGTTCTCCTACTTCACCTGGGCCTACAAGGTGACGACCGAGGGCGACCCCGGCCGCAAACTCCCCTGGGGCCCGGTCACCGACGTCCAGGTCGCCGACCTGGCCGGGGAACGCAAGTCGCTGCTGCTCACCGGCACCCCGCCGCACGAACCGGCGTCCTGGAAGCGGTACCGGGGCGGCGCCATGGGCCGGCTGTGGCTGCACGGGCGCCGGCTGCTCGCCGACATCGGCGGCCACCTGGCCTCCCCGATGTTCGTCGGCGACCGCATCGCCTTCCTCTCCGACCACGAAGGCGTCGGCAACCTCTACTCCTGCGCGCACGACGGCTCCGACCTGCGCCGCCACACCGACCACGACGCCTTCTACGCCCGCAACGCCGCGAGCGACGGCACCCGCGTCGTCTACCAGTGCGCGGGCGAGCTGTGGATCGTCGACGACCTCTCCGCCGACTCCGAGCCGCGCCGCCTCGACGTCCGCCTCAGCGGCCCGCGCACCGGACGGCGGCCCTACCAGGTGCCGGCCGCCCAGCACGTGGACGGGCTGAGCGTGGACGAGACGGGCCGCGCGAGCGCCGTCGTCGTACGCGGCAGCCTGTACTGGCTCACCCACCGCGACGGACCCGCCCGCACCATCGCCGACACCCCCGGCGAGCGCGTCCGGCTGCCGGAGATGCTCGGCTCCGGCGGGCAGGTCGCCTACGTCACCGACGCCGAGGGCGAGGACGCGATCGAGATCGCCTACCTGCCGCGCACGACCGGCGAGCGCGCCCCGCGCCGGCTGGCCTCGGGCGCGCTGGGCCGGGTGCTGGAGATGGTCGCCGACCCCGACGGCGAACGGCTCGCGATCGCCTCGCACGACGGACGGCTGCTACTCCTGGACGCGGGCGACGACGCCGACGGCGAGGTCACCGAGCTGATCCGGTCCGTCAACGGCCCCGTGCGGGACCTGTCCTTCTCCCCCGACGGGGCGTGGCTGACCTGGTCCCACCCCGGGATCGGCCGCTCCCTGCGGCAGATCAAGATGGCCCGTATCTCCCGCATGGGACAGGGTGACCGGTTGATCGTCGACGTCACCAACGGCCGCTTCGAGGACGAGAACCCGGTCTTCACCCGCGACGGCCGCTACCTCGCCTTCCTGTCCTGGCGCGGCTTCGACCCCGTGTACGACGTGCACACCGGCGATCTGTCCTTCCCGCTCGGCTGCCGCCCCTACCTCGTGCCGCTGTCGTCGGCCACCCCCTCCCCCTTCGCGCTGAGCCCCGAGGGCCGGCCGGCCGCCGGGGGCCTGGACCCGGTCGAGGACGAGGGCGACGGGCAGGTGACCGTCGAGGTGGAGGGGCTGGCGAACCGGGTCGTGCCCTTCCCGGTGATCGCCTCCAAGTACTCCGCGCTGCACCCGGTCGCCGGCGGCGGTCTGGTGTGGCTGCGCTGGCCGATCTCCGGCGCGCTCGGCGAGACCTTCGTCAACCCCGACGACACCACCGGCCGCCCCACCCTGGAGTACTTCAACCTCGCCAAGGCGAAGAAGTCCGAACTCGTCGGCCACCTGGACCACTTCGCGGTCAGCGGCGACGGCACCCGGCTCGTCGTCGTCGACGAGGGCGAACTGCGGGCAGTGCCCTCCACCGAGGCCGGCGACAGCGACACGACGGTGTGGATCGACCTGCGCCGCATCCTGCACGAGGTCGACCCGCCCGCCGAGTGGCGCCAGTCCTTCGAGGAGGCCGGCCGGCTCATCCGCGCCTACTTCTGGGACCCCGGCATGAGCGGCATCGACTGGGACGGCGTGCTCGCGCAGTACCGCCCGCTGGTCGAACGGGTCGCCTCCCCCGACGAGTTTGCCGACCTGCTGCGCGAGGTGCTCGGCGAACTCGGCACCTCGCACGCCTACGTCACCGCCGCCCGCCGCAACGAGGGCCCCCCGCACTACCAGCGCTGGCAGGGCCTGCTCGGCGCCAACATCGTGTGCCGCGACGGAACCTGGCGGATCAAGCGCATCCTGCCCGGCGACTCCTCCGACTCCAAGGCCCGCTCCCCGCTCGCCGGCACCGGCATCCGCGAGGGCGCCGCCCTCACCCATGTCGACGGCCGCCCGGTGGACCCGGTGGCGGGCCCGTACCCGCTGCTCGCGGGGGCGGGCGGGACGACCGTGGAACTCACGTTCAGCGTCGCGGAAGGAGAGGAGGGCGAGGAGGCGCACTCCCGGCGCGTGGCCGTCGTCCCGCTGATCGACGAACGCCCCCTGCGCTACCAGGACTGGGTGGCCAAGCGCCGCGAGGTCGTGCGCGAGCTGAGCGGCGGCAAGTGCGGCTATCTGCACATCCCCGACATGGGCGGCTCCGGCTGGGCCCAGTTCAACCGCGACCTGCGCATGGAGATGTCCCGGCCCGCGCTCATCGTGGACGTGCGCGGCAACGCCGGCGGCCACATCAGCGAACTGGTCGTGGAGAAGCTCACCCGCACGATCCTCGGCTGGGACCTCACCCGCAACGCCCAGCCCGTGTCGTACGCCTCCAACGCCCCGCGCGGACCGGTCGTGGCCCTGTGCGACGAGGCGACCTCCTCGGACGGCGACATGATCACGGCCGCGTTCAAGCTGCTGAAGCTGGGGCCGGTGGTCGGCCAGCGCACCTGGGGCGGCGTGGTCGGCATGACCGGCCGGCACCGCCTGGGCGACGGCTCGGTGATCACCGTACCGATGAACGCGGCCTGGTTCGACGCCTACGGCTGGTCCATCGAGAACCACGGGGTCATCCCCGACGTCGAGGCGCTGCGCACCCCGCTGGACTGGGCGGAGGGCCGCTACGCCCAACTCGACGACGCCGTCCGGCTGGCCCTGGACCTGCTGCAGACCCACCCGCCCGCGTCCCCGCCGGACTACCGGAACGTCCCCAACCGGGCCCGTCCGAAGCTGCCGCCACGGCAGTGAGCGCACGGCGGTGAGCCACGGCAGTGAGCGCAGGCGCGGCGGTCCGGGGTGGGCGCCGAGGCCGCCCGGGAGGGCAGGGCCATGAGGCCGCCAGGGAAGGGCGACCGCGCCGCCCGGGGAGGGCGATGGGCCGCGCACGCGCACGTGGGGTGCCCGAGGAAGCTCGGGCACCCCACGCCGTACCGGTCAGGCCGAGGTCAGATCATGTCCTCGTCGCGGTCGAAGCGCTCGTCCAGCTCCTGCTCCGCGTCCTCCATGCCCTGGCGGCCGCGCTCACGCTGGGAGCGGTCCTGCGGCTGCTGCGAGCCGCGGTTGCCCAGCTTCTCGCGGGCCTGCTCGCCCTTGTCGCGAGCCTGGTTCTGCCACTGCTCGGCCTGGTCCTGGAACTTGTCCTTCATGCCCATGTGGGTTCACTCCTGTGGTGGGTGATTCAGTCGCCCCCCTGAGGGGGCCTCGACCAGATTCACATGGGCCGTGACGCTGCGCATGTCGATCAGTTACGCAGCGTGGTGCGCTCCTGCTCATCGGCCGCGCCACCTGCGCCGACGAGGCCCGAGCGCATGCCCTGGAGCCGGTCGCCGAACCGTCGCATCTCACGCTGCCCCACCGTGCCGATGAGCCCCGGCAGATACCCGCGCACGCCCTGCATGCCACGCAGCCACCACTGCCCGTACACATGGCTGGAGCGGCGCTCTATCCCGTCGACGATCCGGTCCACGGCCGGGCCCAGCGGATAGGTCTTGTTGGACGGCCATGGCAGCCGCTGCCGCAACTCCCGCATCACCTCGTCCTGGTCGGCGCCGCGCACCATGTCGGTGTCGGTCCACGACAGGTAGGCGACACCCACCCGCACACCCCGGTAGCCGACTTCGGCGCGCAGACTGTGCGCGTACGCCTCCACGCCCGACTTGGACGCGCAGTACGCCGTCATCATCGGCGCCGGCGTGATCGCGGCGAGCGAGGCGACCTGGAGCAGATAGCCGCGGCTCGCCATCAGCGCCGGCAGGAAGGCGCGGGCGGTGACCGCCGAGCCGATCAGGTTGACCTCGATCACCCGGCGCCAGGCGTCCGGGTCGGAGTCGGCGAACGGACCGCCCGTCGCCACACCGGCGTTGGCGACCACGATGTCGACCTTGCCGAACCGCTCCTTGACCTCCTGCGCGACCCGCGCCATCGCCTCGTGGTCGGTGACGTCGGCGTGCCAGTAGGCGCTCTCGCTGTGCAGCCGCTCGGAGACCTCCTTCAGGGCCTGAGGCTCCAGACCGACCAGGGCCACCTTCGCGCCGCGCACGGACAGCTTGCGGGCGAGCAGTTCGCCGACCCCGCGCGCGGCACCGGTGACGACCGCGACCTGTCCCTCCAGGCTCACCTTGCTCATGCGCTCTCCTCCAGTGTCGCGGGTGCGGTGACGTGGGCGGCGGCCAGTTCCCGGATCCTGGTGGTGACCAGGTCGGGCGCCTCGATCGGGGTCATGTGGCCGATGCCGGGCAGCTCGGTGAGCCCGGCGCAGTCGGGCAGCGCGGCGGCCAGGGACCGGGCGTGCACCGGCGGGGTGAGCCGGTCGGCGGTGCCGGCGACGATCTCGGTCGGGACCCGCAACTCCCGCACGCCGTGGTCGAGGTCGAGCAGGTCCAGCACCTGTGACCAGGCGTACCGGGCCTTGCGCGGGCAGCCGTGCACGATCCGCGCGCACGCCTCGACCATGTGCGGGGCCGAACCGGGGCCCATCGTCCCGTACTTGAGGATCCGCAGCGCGAGCGGCGTGACCGGGCCGAGCGGGGCCCGGGAGCCGAGGACGCGCCCGGTCAGCCAGGTCCGCAGCCGCCCGGCCCGGATCGGTACGACGGTGGACTCGGCGACCAGCCGGGAGCTGCCGGTGCTGCACAGCAGGACGGCCGCCGCGTGCTCGCGGAACTTCTTCCGGCCGGCCGCCGCCATCACCGTCATGCCGCCCATCGAGTGCCCGGCGATCACCGCGCGTTCGCCGGGCGCGAGGGTCGCCTCGAGGACCGCTTCGAGGTCGTCGGCGAGGGCGTCGGTCCCGCACGCCTCGCTCACCGGGCTGCGGCCGTGACCGCGCTGGTCGTAGGCGATGACGCGGTGATCGCCGCAGAGCGCCCGGATCTGCGCCGCCCAGAAGGCGGTCGAGCAGGTCCAGCCGTGGGCGAGGACCACGGCCGGGGCCTCGTCCGGTCCGTGCACCTCGACGTGGAGGCGCGCGCCGTCGGCCGAGGTGACGGTGAGAGTGCGGGCGGGAGCGGGCGGGGCGTACGGGCCGGAGGTGACGTGCGCGGGACGGCTCACGCGGTCACCTCCGCGGCGTCGGTCACCGGGGCGGCCCCGGTGTGCGGCGCGGCCTCCGTCTTCGGTGCGGTCTCGGTATCCGGCGCGGCCTCCGTCTCCGGTGCGGCCTCCGCCTTCGCCGCGGCCTCGGTCGCCGGGGGCCGCAGGACGGCGTACTCGGCGAGGTCCACCCGTCGGGTGGCCCGGCGGAACTCGCTGGTCGTGCCCGGCCAGATGGTCGTGTTGCGGCCGCTCGCGTCCAGGTACCAGCTGGTGCAGCCGCCCGTGTTCCACACCGTGCGCTTCATCCGCTCCTGCACCCGGCGGTTCCAGGCGTGCACGGCGCTCGGGCGGGCGTCGAGGGCGGCGCGGCCCCCGAGGACGTCGAGCTGGCGCAGATAGTCGGCCAGGTAGTTCAGCTGGGACTCGATCATGAGGATCATCGAGGAGTTCCCGAGGCCCGTGTTGGGCCCGATGATCGTCATCCAGTTCGGGAACCCGGCCGCGGAGGCGCCGCGCAGCGCCTGCATGCCGTCCTTCCAGTGCTCGGCGAGGGTGCGCCCGTCGGCGCCCACCACCCGCTCGGCGATCGGCATGTCCGTGACGTGGAACCCGGTGCCGAAGATGATCGCGTCGACCTCGGTCTCGGTGCCGTCGGCTGCGACGACGGTGGACCCGCGGACCTCGCTGAGCCCACTGGCGACGACATCGACGTTGGGCTGCGCGAGCGCCGGATAGTAGGTGTTGGAGAGCAGGATGCGCTTGCAGCCGATGCGGTAGTCGGGGGTGAGCTTGGCGCGCAGCGCCGGCTCCTTGACGGCGCGGGCCATGTTGCGCTTGGCGAGCTGCTCGACGAAGCCGAGTTCGTTCGGGTGCTTGGTGAACGCCTGCACCTGCAGCTCGCGGATGCCCCACAGCAGGCCGCGGCGGGCCCTGGTGGTGAACGGCAGCTGCTGGTGCAGCCACCGCTCGGCGCCGCTGATGGCCCGGTCGACGCGGGGCATCACCCAGGCCGGGGTGCGCTGGAAAAGCGTGAGCCGGCCGACCTTCGGCTGGATGGACGGCACGATCTGGATGGCGGAGGCGCCGGTGCCGATCATCGCGACGCGCTTGCCGGTGAGGTCGTAGTCGTGGTCCCAGCGGGCGGAGTGGAAGACCTTGCCGGGGAAGGTGTCCAGGCCCGGGATGTCCGGGATCTTCGGGTCGGACAGCGGCCCGGTGGCGGAGACGACGACGTCGGCCGTGAGATCACCGGACGCGGTCTCGATACGCCACCGCAACTGCTCGGCGTCCCAGGTCATCCGCTTCACCTCGGAGTCGAAGCGGATGTGCGGGCGCAGCCGGAAGGTGTCCGTCACGTGCTCCAGGTAGGCGCGGATGTGCTCCTGCCCGGAGAAGGTGCGCGGCCAGTCGGGCTTCGGCGCGAAGGAGAAGGAGTACAGATGGGACGGCACGTCGCAGGCGCACCCGGGGTAGCTGTTGTCGCGCCAGGTGCCGCCGACGCCGCTCGCCCGCTCCAGGACGACGAAGTCCGTGATCCCCTCGCGGCGCAGCCGCACGGCGGCGCCGAGCCCGCCGAATCCGGATCCGATCACCGCCACCCGTACATGCTCGTGTTCGTGGGCCATCCGAAGCCTCCGCGCATCGCTGTTGGACTCTGCCGGTCCCGGTCAGACTCTGCCAGTGAACACTGGCGCAATGGGGAGAGTAGAGGAGCGGCCTACCGATGGGTAGGGGGTGGGCGAGGAAAGTTACCGGCGGTAGACCATAGGCTCCTCCCGTGGCCGAGAAGCGTGAATACCGCATGGAGGAGCTGGCAGAGCTGGCCGGCATCACGGTGCGCACCCTGCGCTTCTACCGCGAACGCAAACTGCTGCCGCCACCCCGCCGCGAGGGCCGTATCGCGTGGTACGACGACCACCACCTGGCCCGGCTGCGCACCATCGCCGCCCTGCTGGAGCGCGGCCACACCCTGAACGGCATCGCGGAACTCGCCGAGGCCCTCGACCAGGGCCGCAACGTCGCCGACCTGATCGGCGTCGGCGGCACCCCCACCGAGGAGGAGCCGGTCCGCCTCACCCCGGAGGAGCTGGCCGCCCGTTTCGAGGGCGAGGTCACCCCCGAGAACCTCGCCGCCGCCATGGACCTCGGCTACCTGGGCACCGACGGCGACGAGATCGTCCACATCAGCCGGCGCCTGCTGGACGTCTCCTCCGCCCTGGTGCGCGAGGGCATCCCGCTCGCCGAGGTCCTGGCGGCCGGCGCCCAGGTCCGCGAACACGCCGACGCCCTCGCCGAACTCTTCGCCACCCTGATCCAACGCCACACGGGCGAGGAGGGCCTGCACCGCCTACGCCCCCTGGCCCGCAGCGTGGTGGAAGCGGAACTGTCCCTGGCCCTGGACCGACGGCTCAACAAGCGGGACTAACCGCCACTCAGCGGTCGTACACCACCGTCACCGGCGCGTGGTCCGACCAGCGCTCGGCGTGCGTGGCGGCCCGCTCGACGAACCCCTTGACCGCCCGGTCCGCGAGCCCCGGCGTCGACAGGTGGTAGTCGATCCTCCATCCCGAATCGTTGTCGAAGGCCCGCCCCCGGTACGACCACCAGCTGTAGGGACCCTCGGCGTCCGGGTGCAGGGTGCGGACCACGTCCACGTAGCCGCCGTCGGTCGGGGTGAGGACGCGGCCCAGCCACTCGCGCTCCTCCGGCAGGAAGCCGGAGTTCTTCTGGTTGGCGCGCCAGTTCTTCAGGTCGGCCTGCTGGTGGGCGATGTTCCAGTCGCCGCAGACCAGGACCTCACGGCCGTCGGCGGCGGCCCGCTCGCGCAGCTCCTTGAGATACGCCAGGAACTCGCCCATGAAGCGGATCTTCTCGTCCTGCCGCTCGGTGCCGACCTCACCCGAGGGCAGGTAGAGGGAGGCGACCGTGACGCCGGGCAGGTCGGCCTCGACATAGCGGCCACTGCCGTCGAACTCCTCCGAGCCGAAGCCGACGCGGACCCGGTCGGGCTCCCGGCGGGTGTACAGGGAGACACCGGCGCGGCCCTTGGCGGCGGCCGGCGCGTGCACGACGTGCCAGCCCTCGGGCTGCCGGACCTCCTCGGGCAGCTGGTGCGGCTCGGCGCGCACCTCCTGGAGGCACACGACATCCGCCTCCGTCCGGGCGAGCCACTCCACGAAGCCCTTCTTGGCGGCGGCTCGGAGCCCGTTCACGTTCACCGTGGTCACAGTCAGCACCCCGGCACGATACCGGCACACTGGTCGGAGTCTTCAAAACCGGAGACCCCACCTCCTGCATAGAAGTACAATATTCAACATGTTTATACGTCGCGTCCCTTTCGACCACCCCGACGCCGTCAAGCTCAACGACGAGGTCCAGGCCGAGTACCACGAGCGCTATGGCGACGGCGGCGACGCCACACTCCTTGACCCGGCCGACTTCGAGCCGCCGAACGGCGTGTACTTCATCGTGTACGACGCCGACGAGCGACCCGTCGCCACCGGCGGCTGGCGCCGTCAGGACGCGAACCACGAGGGCAACCGGGACGGCGACGCCGAGCTGAAGCGGATGTACGTGGTCGCCGACATGCGCGGTCGGGGGCTGGCGCGGCAGATGCTGGCCGCCCTGGAGGAGGACGCCCGCGCGGCAGGCCGTGTCCGCATGGTCCTGGAGACCGGCACCAAGCAGCCCGAGGCCATCGCCCTGTACACCTCCTGCGGCTACGAGCCCTGCGAGAAGTTCGGCTACTACCGCTTTCACGAGGAGAGTCGCTGCTTCGCAAAGACGCTGTAGCGGCCGGCCGCGACGGAACCCTGTGTTCTCGCTCACTCCCGCAGGAAGGCCAGCACCGCCAGCACCCTGCGGTGCACGTCCTCGGCCGGCGGCAGGTCCAGCTTGGTGAGGATGGAGCCGATGTGCTTGCCGACCGCCGCCTCGGAGACCACCAGCTGCCGGGCTATCGCGCCGTTGGATCTGCCTTCCGCGACCAGCGCCAGCACCTCCCGCTCGCGCGGGGTGAGCCGCGCCAGCGGATCCCGGCGGCGGCGCAGCAACTGCCGTACGACCTCAGGGTCGACCACCGTGCCGCCGGCGGCGACCTCGGCGAGGGCGTCCACGAACTGCTCGACCTGCCCCACCCGGTCCTTGAGCAGATAGCCGACCCCGGTGCCGTCCCCGGAGTCGAGCAGGTCGGCGGCGTACGCCCGCTGCACGTACTGGCTGAGCACCAGCACCGGCAGCCCCGGCCGCTCGGTGCGCAGCCGGACCGCCGCGCGCAGGCCCTCGTCGGACTGGCCCGGCGGCATCCGCACATCGGTGACCACCACGTCCGGTTCGTGCTCGGCGACCGCGGCGAGCAGCGCGTCCGCGCCCCCGACGGCCGCCGCCACCCGGTGCCCGAACCGGGTGAGCAGGGCGGTCAGCCCGTCCCGCAGCAGCACGCTGTCCTCGGCCAGGACCACCCGCAGCGCCCGGCCGCCCCTGTGCTCACCCATCACGTCCCCCGTCCCCGTCCGCCCCGCCCCTCACCCGGGTCGCACCCCCAGGCCACCCGTGCGGCCGTCCCGCTTTCCGGGGCGGCCGGGCGTACCGCGCACGGAATCTCCGCGCGCAGCACCGTCCCTCCGCCCGGCGGGCTCGACAGGAGAAGTCTTCCATCGACCACTGACAACCGGTCCCCGAGACCGGTCAGCCCGCTGCCGCGGGCCGCGTCCGCGCCGCCGCGGCCGTCGTCGCGCACCTCGACGGTGAGCCGTCCGCCGCTGTGCCCGCCGCGCACCTCGGCGCGGTCCGCCCCGCTGTGCCGGGCGACGTTGGCGAGGGCCTCGCACACCACGAAGTACGCGGCGGCCTCCACCGCCCCGGGCAGCCGTTCCGGCAGGTCGAAGCGCACCTCCACGGGAACCGGGCTGCGGTCTGCGGCGTCGGCGACGGCCGCCTGAAGGCCGTAGTCCGCGAGGACCTTGGGGTGGATGCCGTGGATCAGCTCCCGCAGTTCGGCGAGGACGGCGCCCGCCTGTTCGTGCGCCCGGGCCAGCTGCTCGGCGAGCGGGCCGGGCGGCGCGTCGAGGCGGGCCAGGCCCAGGGTCATCGTCAGCGCCACCAGCCGCTGCTGCGCCCCGTCGTGCAGGTCCCGCTCGATGCGGCGCCGCTCTGCCTCGAACGCGTCGACCAGCCGGCTGCGGGAGCGGGCCAGTTCGGCGACGCGAGCGCCGAGTTCCGGTTCGCGGGGTGCCAGCAGAAGCCGGGTGAGGCCGGCCCGGGCGCCGGCCGCCGTGCCGAGGACGTACGCGCCGGCGGCGAGCAGCAGCACGCCGAGGACGGCCACGCCCCACGCGGCCGGCCAGCCGGTCACCGTCCACGTCTTGAGCACCTTCGCCTCCCGGCCGTCGCCGGTGGTCGCCATCAGCAGCGGGGTGGCCGCCATCGCGACCGGGAAGAGGAGCGACACAGTCACCACCAGCGCCTCGGCCGGCCACAGCAGCGCCGCGCACAGCAGCGCGTGGCCGAGTTCGCGCCAGGTGGCCTGCTCCCGCAACCGGGTGGTCAGCCAGCTGCGCAGCCCGGGCTCGGGGGGTGCGGGGTGTCCTGGCGGGGCCGGGCCGTCGGCGACCAGGCGCAGCCGGTGCCGTTCCAGCGCGGCCACGGGCAGCCCGGCCAGTGCGACGACGGCGAGCAGGGGCAGCCCGACCATGACGAGTGCCAGGACGCCGCCGACCGCGAGCAGGGTCACCAGCGACACGAGTACGGCGACCCCGAGGGCCACGCCCGACACCAGGTAGGCGGCGGCACGCCACGGCCACGGCGTCAGCAGATAGCGGGGGCGGGCCAGGGCCTGCCAGAGAGTGCGGGGCTGCATGCCGGTCACGGTAGGAGCGACGGGCCTGTCGCCGCCATCGGTCCAGCGGGTGGGCGGGGGGTATGCCTGGCCCTACCCCAAGTCTCGCCCCCGCCCGACCGACCCGGACGCCCTCCCCGGGTTGGCTGGTCCCTGTGCGATTCGAACGAGTGGGGACGGAAGGGCAGATGACCACCGACGCGATCCAATTGACCGCCGTGAGCAGGCGATACGGCACACCGGCCGACGGCGTGGCGGCGCTGGAGCAGGTGACGCTTGCCTTCCGGCACGGCACGTTCACCGCCGTGATGGGCCCGTCGGGCTCCGGCAAGTCGACGCTGCTGCAGTGCGCCGCCGGACTCGACCGGCCCACCTCGGGCTCGGTCCGGCTCGGCGGGACGGAGCTGACCGCGTTGAGTGAGCGGAAGCTGACGCTGCTGCGCCGTGAGCGGATCGGTTTCGTCTTCCAGGCGTTCAACCTGCTGCCGTCCCTGACCGCGGCCCAGAATGTGGCGCTGCCGCTGCGGCTGGCCGGCCGTCGCCCCTCCGCGGCACGCGTGCGTGCGGCTCTGGAGGAGGTCGGCCTCGGCGCACGGGCCCGGCACCGGCCGTCGGAGCTGTCGGGCGGGCAGCAGCAGCGCGTCGCCCTGGCCCGCGCCCTGATCACCCGCCCCGAGGTCCTGTTCGGGGACGAGCCGACCGGCGCGCTGGACTCGCGCACCAGTCGCGAGGTGCTCCGGCTGCTGCGCGGCATGGTCGACACGCAGGGCCGGACCATGGTCATGGTCACGCACGACCCGGTGGCCGCCTCCTACGCCGACCGGGTCGTCTTCCTGGTCGACGGCCGCGTGCACGGCGAGTTGAGCGGGGCGCCGGCGGGCGACATCGCCGCGCACCTGGCGGGCCTGGAGGCGGAGGCGGGCACCCCTGCCGAGGGCGCGCCGCACGCACGCGTGGGCGCCGAAGCAGGCCGCCGGCCGCACGCGTGCGTGCCGGGGGTGTTCCCGTGCTGAGTCTCGCCGTGTGCACGCTGCGCAGCCGCTGGGTGTCCTTCGTCGGCAGCTTCCTCGCCCTCTGCCTCGGCACGGCGCTGCTCACGGTGATGGGCCTCGCCCTCGACGCCACGCTCGACGGCCCGCCCCAGCGCCCGGAGCGTTTCCCCGCCGCGCCGGCGGTGGTCCGCGGTCAGGACACGCTGCGGGTGCGGACCCCGGCCGGCGTGCGCACCCGCCCGCTCACCTCGCCACGGGCGCTGCCGGCGGCGACGGTGGCCGCGCTGCGCACGGTCGGTGACGTCGTCGAGGACCGCTCCTTCGCCGTACGCGTCGAGGGCGGCCCCGGCGATCTGGTGGGGCACCCGTGGCCGGTCGCCCGGTTCGCGCCGTACCGGCTGGCCGCCGGACGCGCGCCCCGCGCCGCCGACGAGGTGGTCGCCTCCGGCAGCTGGACGGCCGTGGGCCGGCACCTGCGCAGCGACCGGGGCACGCTGCGGGTGGTCGGCACGGTCCGCGGCCGTGGCACCGAGAACCCGGTGTTCTTCACCGACGCGCGTGCCGCCCGCCTCGCCCCCGGCGTCGTGCAGCTGGTCGCCGACGCCGACCCGGCGGCCGTACGGCGGGCGGTGGGCGGTGCGGAGGGCGTGCGGGTGCTGACCGGTGACGCGCGGCGGCTCGCGGACCCGGACCCCGGCCGCGACGCCCGCGCGCTGACGGCGCTGAACGCCCTGTTCGGCACGGCCGGCGGCGTCAGCGGTTTCGTGTCCGTGCTGGTCGTGGCGTCCACCTTCGCCTTCACGGCCGCCCAGCGGAGCCGGGAGTTCGGCCTGCTGCGCGCCGCGGGAGCGACACCGGGACAGGTGCGGCGCACCGTGCTGGCGGAGGCGTTGCTCGTGGGCACCGCTGCCTCGGCGGCAGGCTGCGCGCTCGGGGCGTACGGCGCGCCGCTGCTCGTCACGCGCGTGGTCGAGGGCGGCCTGGCACCCGGCTGGTTCGCCCTCGCCGATCTGCCCTGGCACGCGTGGCCGTACCAACTGGCCTTCTGGACAGGGCTGCTGGTCGCGCTGAGCGGGGCGGCCGCCGCGTCCTGGCGGGCGGGGCGAACGGCGCCGACGCAGGCGCTGCGCGAGGCGACGGTGGACGGCCGCGCCCTGACGTGGGGGCGCCGAGTGTGCGGTACGGCGCTGTTGCTCACCGCCGCCGCGACGCTCGCCCACACGCTGCTCACCGACCCGGGCGACCTGCTGCACCGCAAGACCTACGTCAGCCGCCCGCTGCTGCTGATCGGCGCGTTCGCGTTGCTCTGCCCCGCGCTGCTGCGGCCGTTGGTGCGGCTGCTGGCCTGGCTGCCCGCCCGGCTGCCCGGCGCCCTCGGGATGCTGGCCCGGGAGAACACCGCGACGGGTCTGCGCCGCACGGCCGCCGTCGCCGCGCCGGTGCTGGCCACGGTGGCCCTGACGGGCTGTCTGCTGGGCACCCCGGCGGCGCTGGAGCAGGCGCGGGCGGCAGAGGCGGGCCGGGCGGCGGTGGCGGACTTCGTGGTGGTGCCGGAGGGCCACGCGCGCGTGGACGCCTCCGCCGGGATCGGTACGGCGACGGTGGACCGGCTGCGGTCGCTTGCGGGCGTCACCGTCTCCCCCGTCCGCGGCACAGCCGTCCACACCCTGGAGGACGGCGTCGCGCTCGTCACCTCCGACGCCCGCGCCGCCGATCCTCGGCTGCTGGCCGCGACCGTACGGCTGCCGGTGACGGCCGGCCGGATCGCCGGCCTGGACGACGCGTCGATCGTCGTCAACGAGGAGTGGGACGAGCACACCGTCGGCCGCCGGGTCACCGTCTGGCTCGGCGACGGCACGCGCAGGACGCTGCGTATCGCCGCCGTCCTGGCCACCGGCACCGGTGACAACGGCGTGTGGGTCACCCCGGCCAACGCCCCCGGCGCGCCGGTGGAACGGCTCGACGTCCGGGTGCGGGCGGGCGCCGACCCGGCCGCGGTCGCGAAGGCCCTGCGCGCCACGGCCCGTCCCGGGGACGGCGTACAGGTCCTCACGCGCGCGCAGTGGCTGCGTGCGTCCCGGCCGGGGACGACCGGGACGACCCGCCTCGGTCTCTTCCTGGTACTCGGCATCGCCCTGCTCTACACGGGTCTGTCGCTCGCCAACACCCTGACCATGTCGACGTCCGGCCGGGCCGCGGAGTTCACGGCGCTGCGGCTGGCGGGTGCCACGCGCGGACAGCTTCTGCGGCTGGCGGCGCTGGAGTCGCTGACGGTGGTGGCGGCGGGCGCCCTGCTCGGGGTGCTGGTGACCTTCGTCACGTCGGCCGGGACGGGCGCCGCTCTGGGGCTGTTGTCGGCGCCGGTGCGGCTCGTGATGGCATGGCCGGCGCTGGGCGCGGCGACGGCCGGGTGCGCGCTGCTCGCGGTGGTGTCGTCGACGGCCACGGCGATGGCGGCGTTGCGGCGCTGAGAGCAGCTGCGGCGGTGAGAGCAGGAGCCGGGGCACAGGGCCCGGAGAATGATCGAGGGCCCCGGCGATCTGATGATCGCCGGGGCCCTCATTGCGTGGACCTGAGGGGATTTGAACCCCTGGCCCCCTCGATGCGAACGAGGTGCGCTACCGGACTGCGCCACAGGCCCTTGCAACGAGTGAAACTTTAGCATCCCCCACGGCGTGCTCGGAAATCCGCTCCGGGAGGGCGAGCGCCGGGGTCACTCGTTGGCCGCGCGGGGCCGCTCGCCGTCCTCGTACTGGTCGAAGAGGGGCGTGCGCCCGCGCTCGCGGGCCCGGCGCGCGGAGGCCGCACGGCGCGCGTCGCTGCGGCCGTCGTCCGCCGACCGGTCCTCCGGACCGGCGGGTGCGTCCTGCGCGGCGGGCTGTTCGTCCCGCAGTTCCGGGGCGACCGCGCTGGAGCGGGCCGAGCTCCACGCGTCCGGGGCGCCGAGGTCGACGTCCGCCGTGGCGCGCGGGGCGACCGGCGCGGTGACATAGGTCGGCAGGGGCACCGGCACCGGGTCCCAGCTGTCGCCGTGGCCGGGGCGCCGCTGCCGCTCGCGCTGCTGGTCGACCCACTCGGCGTGGTCGGTCTGCTCCACCAGGGCGCGCCGGTCCGCAGCGAGCGCCGACAGTCCGGGGTCGGTGTCGTGCCCCGCGTCCGGCTCCTCTGCGTCGGCGGGCGCGCCCGTACCGACGGGCGTGCGCCGGCGCGGCTGGCGTTCGCGCAGCCGCTGGGCCGCGACCTCGGCCCGGCGGCGGTCCATCTGGTAGGCGAAGCGGCGGCGCTCCTGCCGGCGCAGGTAGACGATGTACGCGCTGAGCATGACGGCGGGTACGCCGGGCGCCCACAGCAGCGCGAGCCCGCCCACCGCGGCGACGATCGCGCCGAGGGTGAAGGCGAGGAAGAGCATCACCGTGGTGCGCCGACGGCGGGCGAGGACCTTGGAGCGCTGGGCGCGTGCGGCGGCCGCCTCGGCGGACGGCGCGCGCCGGGCTTGCGGTACCCGGCCGCGCGCCGGTGCGAGCTCGGGCTCGTGCACCGGCTCACTCTCCGGCTCGTGCTCCGGTTCGTCGTGCTCGTACGCCTGCGCCCGGGCCGCCGCCTGGGTGTGCCGGCGGGTCGGAGGCACGGCGAAGGCCCGGACGTCCACCGTGTCGGTGACGGCGTCCGGGTCAGCGAGGTCGGGCTCCTCCTCGTCGGCGGAGCGCGCCCGCAGGTCCTTGGCGTATCGGCGCTCCATGCCCGCCCGTCCGGACAGCAACCGGATGGCGGTGCTGAAGCGTTCCGTCGGACGGGCCTCGTTCAGCTCGTCCTGCCTACGGAGCCACATCGGCACCAAGTAGGCGGCCCAGGCCCCGACAATGACTGCGTAGATGAGGCCGCTGCTGCTCACGTCTCACACGGTAGAGGGGTTTGCGTGAGGCCATCCGCCAATTGGGCCGGTGTGTCGCACGATCTGGCTGATATTTCGAACTTTTTTTGTGATCGATGCGATCAGCGGGCCACTCCGAGGCGGAATTCAGCGTCCCGAGACGGTCATCGTGCGATCAATTTCGAACATATATTCAATTTCCCGGGCGAGGGAGACCAGCCGCGTTTCCTCCGGCCTAACCGTGATTGCCCGGGGTGTTCTGCGGGCGCTGCGACGAGCCGTTCCGGGTCCGGATGCGCCGCCAGCGGGCGAGCAGCCCCTCCGGGACTTCCTCGGCCGTCAGCGCGAAGACGAGATGGTCGCGCCAGGCACCGTCGATGTGCAGATAGCGGGGCCGCAGTCCCTCCTCGCGGAATCCGAGTTTCTCCACCACCCGGCGGCTGGGCACGTTCTCGGGGCGAATGCACACCTCGATGCGGTGCAGGCCGACGTTGCGGAAACAGTGGTCGACCGCGAGCGCCACGGCCGTCGGCATCACGCCACGGCCGGCCACCGCCTCGTCCACCCAGTAGCCGACATGGCCCGAGCACATCGATCCCCAGGTGATCCCGGCGACCGTCAACTGCCCGACCAGCCGGCCCTGGTACTCGAGGACGAACGGCAGCATCCGGCCCGCGCGCGCTTCCCTGCGCAGGTGCCGCACCATCTGCCGGTAGGTCGGCCGGTGCGCGATCGGCCCGGTCGGCGTGGGCGGCGGGATGGTCGCCTCCCACGGCCGAAGCCAGTCCCGGTTGCGCCGGTTGACCTCGCGCCAGGCGCTCTGGTCGCGCATCCTTATGGGCCGCAGGACGACATCGCCCTCGGCCAGCACCACGGGCCAGGATGAGCCGTTCAGCTCGCACCCCCACTTCCGGCGTCGGGTCTGGGGTGGTCGCCGCCGCGGATCTGGTCGACGGCGTGCACCAGCAGCGGCTGCAGGACCGCGAGGCCGTCCTTCACGCCGCCCGTCGATCCCGGCAGATTGACGATCAGGGTCCGCCCGGCGACACCGGCCAGTCCGCGCGACAGCGCGGCGGTCGGCACCTTGCCCCGGCCGAACGCACGGATCGCCTCCGCGATGCCCGGCACCTCGTAGTCGATCACCGCGCGCGTGGCCTCCGGCGTGCGGTCGGTGGGCGAGAGCCCGGTGCCTCCGGTGGTCACCACGACGTCGTAGCCGTCCTCGGCGGCCGCCCTCAGCTGATCGCGCACCGGGTCGCCGTCGGGCACCACGCGCGGGCCGTCGACGTCGAAGCCGAACCGCTTCAGGCCGTCGGCGACCAACGGCCCGCCCCGGTCCTCGTAGACACCCGCGGCGGCCCGGTTGGAGGCCGTGACGACCAGCGCCCGGTAGCTCATGCCCGGCTCCAGTCGCCCGACTTGCCGCCCGTCTTGTGCTCCACCCGCACGTCCGTGATGACCGCTCCCTTGTCGACCGCCTTGACCATGTCGATCACGGTGAGCGCGGCGACGGAGACCGCGGTGAGGGCCTCCATCTCGACGCCCGTACGATCCGTCGTCTTCACCGTGGCCGAGATCTCCACGGCGTCGTCCGCGACCGACAGGTCCAGTTTCACACCGGACACCGCGAGCGGGTGGCACAGCGGGATCAGATCGGGGGTGCGCTTGGCTCCCATGATCCCGGCGATCCGCGCGGTGGCCAGGGCGTCGCCCTTGGGGACGCCCTCGCCGCGCAGCAGCTCGATCACACGGGGCGAGACGAGGACGCGGCCGCTGGCGCGGGCGGTGCGCGCGGTCACCTCCTTGCCGGACACGTCGACCATACGGGCGGCACCCGCGTCGTCGATGTGCGTCAGGCGGTCCTGCACGGGCTGTCCGGGGGTCTCCCCCCGGTTGGGCACAGTCATGGTGGTGGCGCTCCCGGTCCGGGCCCGGCGCGGTGCGGCGCGCGGGCCTGTGTTGTGCGCGACACGGTACCTCGGGCCGACAGGACTCAACCGAGCAGGACGACCTCGATCTCGCTGCCGGGCGCGACCGACTCCACGTCCTCGGGCACCACGATCAGGGCGTTGGCGTGCGCGAGGGCCGCGATCAGATGCGAGCCGGTGCCGCCCACGGGGGTGACCGTGCCGTCGGCGTAGGCACCGCGCAGGAACTGCCGGCGGCCCTTCGGGGAGGTGAGCGGCTTCTGCGCGGACAGCGTCGCCGTCGCCTTCGGCCGGTGCACGTCCTGAAGTCCCATCAGGGTGCGGATGGCGGGCCGGACGAACAGCTCGAAGGAGACGTACGACGACACCGGGTTGCCCGGCAGGGCGAGCAGCGGGGTGTGGTCGGGGCCGATGGAGCCGAAGCCCTGGGGCTTGCCGGGCTGCATGGCGAGCTTGCGGAACTCCACACCGCCGCCCGCCTCGTCCTGGTCGGCGACGTGCGACAGCGCCTCCTTGACGACGTCGTACGCCCCGACGCTCACCCCGCCGGTGGTCACCATCAGGTCGGCGCGCACCAGCTGGTCCTCGATGGTGGAGCGCAGCGTCTCGGCGTCGTCGGCGACGGCGCCCACCCGGTAGGCGATGGCGCCGGCGTCGCGGGCGGCGGCGGTGAGGGCGAAGCTGTTGGAGTCGTAGATCTGGCCCGGCGCCAACTGCTCACCGGGCTGGATCAGTTCGCTGCCGGTGGACAGCACGACCACGCGCGGGCGCGGGCGCACACGGACCGTGCCGCGGCCGATGGCGGCGAGCAGGGCGATCTGCGGCGGGCCGAGCACGGTGCCCGCCGCCAGGGCGCGGTCCCCGGCCCGGACGTCGCTGCCGGCCGCGCGCACGTGCGCGCGTGCCTCGGCGGGCCGGTACACGCGTACGTGCCCCTCGGCGCCCTCCGGGGCGAGCGCGCGGGCGCGCATGCCGGTCACGGGGCCCTCGCCGAGCCCGCCGTCGGTCCACTCCACCGGGACGACGGCCTCGGCGCCCGGCGGCAGCGGGGCGCCGGTCATGATGCGGGCGGCCTGGCCGGGGCCGACATGGAGCAGGTCGGCCTGGCCCGCCGCGACGTCCCCGACGACCTCCAGGACCGCCGGGAACTCCTCGTTCGCGCCCGCCACGTCCGCGACCCGCACCGCGTAGCCGTCCATCGAGCTGTTGTCGAACGGCGGCAGGGACACGGGCACCGGGACGTCCTCGACCAGGACACAGCCCTGGGCGTCGAGCAGTTGCAGCTCGATCGGCTCCAGGGGGCGCACGGTGGTGAGGACGTCCTCCAGGTGCTCGTCCACCGACCACAGGTGGTCGGGGCCCGGGGTGCGGGACGCGGCGCTGCTCAAGGTGGCTACATCTCCTCGGTGACGTAACTGCGGAGCCAGGTCCGGAAGTCCGGGCCCAGGTCCTCACGTTCGCACGCCAGTCGGACAATGGCCCGCAGGAAGTCGCCGCGGTCGCCGGTGTCGTAGCGGCGGCCCTTGAAGACGACGCCGTGCACGGGGCCGGCGGCCTTCTCGTCCTCGGCGAGCTGCTGGAGGGCGTCGGTGAGCTGGATCTCGCCGCCGCGGCCCGGCTCGGTCTTGCGCAGTATGTCGAAGATGCCCGGGTCGAGGACGTAGCGGCCGATGATCGCGTAGTTCGACGGGGCGTCGGCCGGGTCGGGCTTCTCGACCAGGCCGGTCACCTTGACGACGTCGCCGTCCTCGGTGGCCTCGACGGCGGCGCAGCCGTAGAGGTGGACCTGCTCGGGCGCGACCTCCATGAGGGCGATCACACTGCCGCCGCACTGCTCCTGGACCTCGATCATCCGCTGCAGCAGCGGGTCGCGCGGGTCGATCAGGTCGTCGCCGAGGAGCACGGCGAACGGCTCGTTGCCGACGTGCGGGGCCGCGCACAGCACGGCGTGACCGAGGCCCTTGGGGTCGCCCTGACGCACATAGTGCATCGTCGCGAGGTCCTGGGACTCCTGCACCCTGGCGAGCCGGTCCGTGTCGCCCTTCGCGGCGAGCGCGGACTCGAGCTCGTAGTTGCGGTCGAAGTGGTCCTCGAGCGGGCGCTTGTTGCGGCCCGTGATCATCAGGACGTCGTCGAGGCCCGCGGTGACGGCCTCCTCGACCACATACTGGATCGCCGGCTTGTCGACCACCGGCAGCATCTCCTTGGGAGTGGCCTTGGTGGCCGGCAGGAACCGGGTGCCGAGGCCTGCCGCCGGGATGACAGCCTTGTTGATCCTGGGGTGCGACTGGGTCATGCCCGCCACCTTAACCGGTGTGTGAGGGGCGGCCCGCGACTCCCGGACATCAGCGCTCATATGAGCACAAGAGAACGGTACGGGAGCGACAAGTGGGCGAAATCGGGCCGGTCATGGAGCCGGACAAGCGGGCCGTTCGACGGCGATTCCTGGCGGCCCGGGGCGCCCTGACCCCGGCCGATGTGACGAATGCCGCGTCCGCCCTCGCCGAACGCGCCCTGCACCTGCCGGAGCTGGCGCACGCGCGCACGGTCGCGGCGTACGTCTCCGTGGGCACCGAACCCGGCACCCTCGCGCTGCTCGACGCGCTGCGCGCGCGGGGCGTGCGCGTCCTGCTCCCCGCTCTGCTCGACGACAACGACCTGGACTGGGGCGAGTACAGCGGCGAGGACTCCCTCGCGCGCGTGCAACATGGCGGAAAGATGGCTCTGTTGGAACCCGCCGGCGAGCGGCTCGGCCCGCAGGCCGTGACCGGCGCCGACGTCGTCCTGCTGCCGGGACTCGCGGTCGACGCGCGCGGGATGCGCCTGGGGCGCGGCGGCGGCTCCTACGACCGGGTGCTCGCCCGGCTGGAGCGGGCGGGCGCGCGGCCCGCGCTGGTGGTGCTGCTGTACGACACGGAGGTCGTCACGCGCGTGCCCGAGGAGCCGCACGACCGGCCCGTGCACGCGGTGGTGACCCCGTCCGGGGTGCGCCGCTTCTCGGCGCCCTGAGCGGCGCAGGCCGCAGGACCGGCCCGCGGACGCCGAAGGGCCCTCCACGCGCGTGGAGGGCCCTTCGCTTCTGCTCAGCCGGTCACGGCTTCAGGACGAGCGTGTCGCTGGTGCTCTGGTCGACCGCGTTCGGCGAGAACGACCACGGCAGCAGTTCGCCCTTGGCCCACTTGTCCGTCTGGTCGGTGTAGTGGGCGCTGTAGGCGTGACCGGAGGCGCCGGAGAGGTTGATCCACTTCGACTTGTCGAGGTTGTCGAGGTTGACCACCATCCGCATCGAGGGCACCCAGATGACGCCGTAGCCGCCGGCGGCGTTCCAGCCGGTGGCATTGACCGCCGCCTCGCCGCCGCTGAGCTTCCACGGGCCGCGGTTGAGGACGTACTTGAGGACGTCGGGGCCCTCGGTGCCGAGCGTCTGGTTCTTCAGGAACAGGCGGTGCAGCCGGCCCCAGCTCCAGGTGTCGATGTCCTTGCCGAGCTTGGCGGTCAGCTCCCAGCGGGCGTCGATCATGGCCCGCTTGAACAGCTCGTCGCGGTTGTGCGCCGCCGGGCGCGTGCCGGACCTCGGCGCCTTCCACCAGTCGCTGTCCGGCTTGTCCATCAGGGTGCGCACGACCTCGAACCAGCGGTCGCCGCCGTCGGGCTGCGCCTGGTCGGCGTCGCGCTGACCGCACTCGCGCACCTTGTCGGTGTCGTCCACCGGGCCGGTGGTGCTGACCGGGTCGACCCACAGGCACTGGCCCTCGACCCGCAGTTCCTTGGGCAGCTTGTTGCCGAAGGCGAGCTTCAGGACGTTGCGCCACACGGCGTTGAAGTACGCGGCGGCCGCCGAGTCGGCGTCCTGGGTGTAGTCCCAGCCCTCGAGCAGTTCCTGCGCCTGGCGGACGTCCTTGTCGCCGACGTCGATCTTCAGCAGCGTCGGCACGAGCAGCTTGGCGATCTCGCTGCTGTTGTCCAGCTGCATCTGGCGCATGTCGTCGGTGGAGATCTTGCCGCCACCCTTGATCTTGGACTCGATCAGGTCGGCGATGCGCTGGCTGCGGGTGCCGTAGCCCCAGTCGGTGGTCAGCGTGTAGGGGTACTTGTCCGCCTCGACCACGGCCTGGTTGGCGGTGACGACGTAGCCGCGCTCGGGGTTGTACTCGTAGGGCAGCTTGTCGAAGTCGATGTACCCGGTCCAGCGGTACTTCGGGTCCCAGCCCGGCGCGGGGAGCGAGCCGTCGCCCTTGCCGCGCGTGGGGATCTTGCCGGGGAGCTGGTAGCCGATGTCGCCCTTGGCGCCCTTGCTGTCGGCGTAGACCAGGTTCTGCGACGGCACGTCGAACAGCTTCGCCGCGTCGCGGAAGTCCTTCCAGCTCGCCGCCCTGTCCATCGCGAACACGGCGTCCATGGAGGTGCCGGGCTGCAGGGCGGTCCACTTCAGGGCGATGGCGTAACCGTCGCCCCGGTCGGGCGCCGCGGTGTCGACGGTGGCCTTCTTGCCGACCTTGACCAGTTCGTCGTCGCGGTCGGACAGCAGGGGCATGCCGTCCTGGGTCTGGCGGACGACGATCTTCTTGGTCTCGCCGCCGGCGACCTTGATGGTCTCCTCGCGCGTGACGAACGGCCTCACCTTGCCGCCGTACAGATAGCCGTCGCCGGTGACCTTCTCCAGGTACAGGTCGGTGACGTCGACGCCGGAGTTGGTCATGCCCCAGGCGATGTCCTTGTTGTGGCCGATGACCACGCCGGGCATGCCCGCGAAGGTGTAGCCGGTGATGTCGTACCGGCAGGCGCTGGAGACGCTGCGGCAGTGCAGGCCCATCTGGTACCAGACGGAGGGCAGCGAGGCCGACAGGTGCGGGTCGTTGGCGAGCAGCGGCTTGCCGGTGATGGTGTGGTCGCCGCCGACGACCCAGGAGTTGGAGCCGATGCCGTTGCCGTTGACGCCGACGGCCGTGGGGACGTCGTCCAGGACCTTGTACAGGCCCGCGAGCTGGCTCTGCAGACCGGCGCCGGAGGAGGTGCCGCCACCGGTGCCGGTCCCCGTGCCCGTACCCGTACCGGTCCCGCTCCCGGTGCTGCTGCTGCCAGTGCCGTTGAGCGAGGCGCCGGAGCCGCTGCCGCCGCCCGAGCCGCTGCCCTGCCCGAAGGAGTGGGTCGCCTCGTCGTACCCGCCCTCCTGCACGATCGCCTTGTTGCGGTCGTAGGGGTACTGCGGATAGAGGTCGGCGATCTGCTGGGGGCCCAGGCGGCTGGTCATCAGGGCGCGGTCGATCTCGTCCTGCATGTTGCCGCGCAGGTCCCAGGCCATCGCCTTCAGCCAGGCGACGGAGTCGACCGGCGTCCACTGCGCGGGCTTGTAGTCGTTGCTGAAGCCCAGCGCCGCGTACTCCAGGGAGATGTCCTTGCCGTCCTTGCCCGCCAGGTAGGCATTGACGCCCTTGGCGTACGCCTGGAGGTATTTCTTCGTCGAGGCGGACAGCTTGGTGTCGTACTCCTGCTTGGCGACGCGGTCCCAGCCCAGGGTGCGCAGGAAGGCGTCGTTGTCGACCTGGCTCTTGCCGAACATCTCCGACAGGCGGCCGGAGGTCATGTGCCGGCGCACGTCCATCTCGTAGAACCGGTCCTGCGCCTGGACGAAGCCCTGCGCCATGAACAGGTCCGCGTCGGAGGAGGCGTAGATCTGCGGGATGCCGTAGCCGTCGCGCTTGACGTCGACGGGGCCGGACAGGCCCTGCAGCGTGATCGACCCCTTGGTCTGCGGGAACGACGCCCGGACGGTGCTGACCGACCAGTACCCGCCCCAGCCGATGCCGCCGATGACCGCCAGCACCAGGACGAGCACGATAAGACGGGCTTTGCGCCCCTTCTTCCTGCCGGACTTGCCGGGCTTGTGACCCGTTGTGGCGGTGGTGTTCGGGGGCATCGCTGTCCTTGCTGTCCTAACGCGAGCGGCAGGTTCGGCTGTGCTTTTAACTGAGCGCTGGAGCAACCATAGGCGCAGGGCCCGGTGGCACTTGACGCGGAGTCTGCAACCAGCCGGGGCAGGCGATCGATCTTGCCTCGCCCAGCGTCAAGAAATCGTCAAGAGTTAGGTAAGGTAACGAAGTAATCGGAAGATCGCAGGAAGGAACGGCCGCTGACTGTTCACCACCTCAACCAGCTCCTGCTCGTCTGCTCGCTCGTCCTGCTCGTCGCCGTGGCAGCAGTCCGGATCTCCTCGCGCAGCGGGCTGCCCAGCCTGCTCGTCTACCTGGGCATCGGCATCCTCATGGGCCAGGACGGCGTCGGACACATCCACTTCAACAGCGCCGCGCTGACCCAGGTCATCGGGTACGCCGCCCTGGTCGTGATCCTGGCCGAAGGCGGACTCGGCACGAAGTGGAAGGAGATCAAACCGGTCCTGCCGGCCGCCTCCGCGCTGGCGCTGGCCGGGGTCGCGGTGAGCGTGGGGGTGACGGCCGCGGGCGCGCACTACCTCGTCGGCCTGGAGTGGCGCCAGGCACTGATCATCGGTGCGGTGGTGTCCTCCACGGACGCGGCGGCGGTGTTCTCCGTGCTGCGCAGGATCCCGCTGCCCGCGCGCGTGACGGGCATGCTGGAGGCGGAGTCCGGATTCAACGACGCCCCCGTCGTCATCCTGGTCGTCGCCTTCTCCACGGCCGGCCCGGTCGAGCACTGGTACGTCCTGGTGGGCGAGATAGCCCTCGAGCTGGCCATCGGCGCGGCCGTCGGGCTGGCGGTGGGCTGGGTCGGCTCCTGGGGCCTGCGGCACGTCGCCCTGCCCGCCTCCGGTCTGTACCCGATCGCCGTGATGGCCATCGCCGTTTCCGCCTACGCGGCCGGCGCCCTCGCCCACGGCAGCGGCTTCCTCGCCGTCTACCTCGCCTCGATGCTGCTCGGCAACGCCAAGCTGCCGCACTGGCCCGCCACCCGCGGCTTCGCCGAAGGGCTCGGCTGGATCGCGCAGATCGGCATGTTCGTCCTGCTCGGCCTGCTGGTCACCCCGCACGAGCTGGGCGACGACGTGTGGCCCGCGCTCGTCATCGGGCTGGTGCTGACCATGCTGGCGCGGCCCCTGAGCGTGGTGCTGTGCCTCACACCGTTCCGGGTGCCCTGGCGGGAGCAGACGCTGATGTCGTGGGCCGGACTGCGCGGCGCCGTCCCCATCATCCTGGCGACCATCCCCATGGTGAACGGCGTCGCGGGCAGCCGCCGCGTCTTCAACATCGTCTTCGTCCTGGTCGTCGTCTACACCCTGCTCCAGGGCCCGACCCTGCCCTGGCTCGCCCGTCTGCTGCGGCTGGGCGACCGCACCGAGACCGCCGACCTCGGCATCGAGTCCGCGCCCCTGGAACGGCTGCGCGGCCACCTGCTGTCCGTGAACATCCCCGAGGGCTCCAGGATGCACGGCGTCGAGGTCAACGAGCTGCGCCTGCCGCCGGGCGCGGCGGTCACCCTCGTGGTGCGCGAGGGCACCTCCTTCGTGCCGCTGCCCACGACCGTGCTGCGACGCGGCGACGAACTGCTCGTCGTCACCACCGACCCGGTGCGCGACGCGGCCGAGCGCAGGCTGCGCGCGGTGGCCCAGGGCGGCAAGCTGGCCGACTGGCTGGGCTCGGGGGGCCAGGAGGGGTGACGGCCGACTGGCGGCTGGGCCCGGGGGGCGAGGAGCGGTGACGGCCGACCGGCTGGGCCCGGGGGCGGTGACAGCGACACGACCGCGCTCCGCCGCCCCGGCCAATCACAGGTGACCAAGCTGATGGTGCTCGTTTTCACAGGGTCGCCTTGCGGAAACCCTGTACGATAAAGGCGCACCCCTGATCGAACCAACTCTGCCTGACGCAGAGCTGGCGCGACCGTATGGCGGCCGAGCAGCCCCCCACCGCGGGCCCCGGCATCTACCGCAGTCCGCGCAAGAGGACAGCTCTCGGCGCACGGTGCCCTTACAAGGGCGCCGCGCTACCAGGCGGCAGAAAGGCACGGGCCGTGGCGTCCACGGTCACCTCGGAGAAGAAGAAGGCGGCGACTGCCGCCCGCCCGGGCTACGGGCAGCTGCTGCGCACCCGCGGCGCCTGGACCTTCCTGCTCCCCGGCTTCGCGGCACGACAGCCGTTCGCGATGCTGACCCTCTCCATCGTGCTGCTCGTGCAGCACACCACCGGCTCCTACGGCGCGGCCGGCGCCGCGGCGGCCGTCACCGGCGTGTCGATGGCCCTGTTCGCTCCCTACAGCGGCCGCCTCGCCGACCGGTACGGCCAGCGCGCCGTTCTGCTGCCCGGCGTGATCGTGCACTCCCTGTCCGGTCTCACCTTCACCGCGCTCGCCCTCGCGCACGCCCCCCTGTGGGCGCTGTTCGTGGCGGCCGTACCAACGGGCGCCTCGGTGCCGCAGGTCGGGCCCATGGTGCGGGCCCGCTGGGGCGTGAAGCTCAAGGGCTCCCCGCTGATGAGCACCGCCGCCGCCTTCGAGTCCGTCACCGACGAGCTGACCTTCGTGGTCGGCCCGCTGCTGGCGACCGCCCTGTGCACCGCGGTGGCGCCCGCCGCCGGTCTGGTGACCGAGGCAGCACTGACCCTGATCGGCGGTCTGCTCTTCGCCGCGCAGAAGAGCACCCAGCCCCAGATCCACACCGGCGGCGAGCACACACGCGTGCAGCACGCCTCCGCACTGCGCGTCCCCGGCGTGCGGGTGCTGATCGTGACGTTCCTGGGCATCGGCTCCGTCTTCGGCGGCATGCAGGTCTCGCTGGCCGCGTTCACCGAGTCGATCGGCGAGCCCGGCCTGAACGGCGTGCTCTACGGCGTCTTCGCCGCGGGCAACATGATCTCCGGCGTCGTCTGCGGTGCCATCGCCTGGAAGGTCGCCCCGCAGCGCCGCCTGGTCGTCGGCTACACCGCCCTCGCGCTGGCCGCGTCCGCGCTGTGGACCGCCCACTCGGTGCTGCTGCTCGCCGCGCTCGGGCTGCTGGTCGGCATGTGCATCGCGCCCGCCCTGATCACCGGCTACACCCTCGTCGAGGGCCTGGTCCCGGCCGGTGCCCGCACCGAGGCGTTCACCTGGCTGACCGGCGCGGTCGCCCTCGGCCAAGCCGCGGCCGTCACGATCGCCGGCCAGCTGGAGGACCGCTTCTGGGGCGGCGCCGGATTCCTGGTGCCGATGGGCGGCACGCTGCTCGCCCTGGTGACCCTGCTGGCGCTGCGCTCCCGGCTGGTGTCGCCCGCCCGGGGCCGTACCGTCGCGCGTGGCGTGGGTCACCGCGTGCCGGTGACAGTGGACTGACGCCCGGGAATACGTCACTATGGTTCGTCGTTAGCACTCATCGAGTGAGAGTGCCAGGAGGAAGACAGTGCCCACCTACCAGTACCAGTGCACCGAGTGCGGCGAGGGCCTCGAGGCGGTGCAGAAGTTCACCGACGACGCCCTGACCGAGTGCCCCAACTGCCAGGGCCGCCTCAAGAAGGTGTTCTCCGCGGTCGGCATCGTCTTCAAGGGCTCCGGCTTCTACCGCAACGACAGCCGCGGCTCCTCGTCGAGCAGCTCGCCGGCGTCGTCGAAGTCGTCGTCCTCGTCCTCCACGACGACCTCCTCCTCGTCCTCCTCGGACGCGGGCTCCTCGTCGAGCTCCAGCGGCTCTTCGAGCAGCAGCACCACCGCCGCCTGAGGCGCGCTGCTCCACGAACTCTCGCCGGACCCTGTCGTCACCCGACGCCAGGGTCCTCGGCATGTGCGCCGCCGGTTAGGGTGCGGGCATGGCGAACAAGGCGAACGCAGAGATCGGCGTCATCGGCGGCTCCGGTTTCTACTCGTTCCTGGACGACGTGACCGAGGTCCAGGTCGACACCCCCTACGGTCCGCCCAGCGACTCCCTCTTCCTCGGTGAGATCGCCGGCCGCCGGGTCGCGTTCCTGCCCCGGCACGGGCGCGGCCACCACCTGCCGCCGCACCGCATCAACTACCGAGCCAACCTGTGGGCGCTGCGCTCGGTCGGCGTGCGCCAGGTCCTCGGGCCCTGCGCGGTGGGCGGGCTGCGCCCCGAGTACGGTCCGGGCACGCTGCTGGTGCCGGACCAGCTCGTGGACCGTACGAAGGCCCGGGCGAACTCCTACTTCGACGGGCTGCCGCTGCCCGACGGCACCGTCCCGAACGTCGTGCACGTGTCGCTGGCCGATCCGTACTGCCCCGTCGGGCGCGCGGTCGCGCTGAAGGCGGCGCGGGGGCGCGGCTGGGAGCCGGTGGACGGCGGCACGCTCGTCGTGGTCGAGGGGCCGCGCTTCTCGACGCGCGCCGAATCGTTGTGGCACCAGGCGCAGGGCTGGTCGGTGGTCGGCATGACCGGTCATCCGGAGGCTGCGCTCGCCCGTGAGCTGGAGCTCTGCTACTCCTCCCTCACCCTGGTCACCGACCTGGACGCCGGCGCCGAGACCGGCGAGGGCGTCTCCCACGACGAGGTGCTGCGGGTGTTCGCGGCCAACGTGGACCGGATGCGGGGGGTGCTCTTCGACGCGGTGGCGGCACTGCCGGCGAACGAGGATCGGGACTGCCTGTGCACGTCGGCGCTCGGGGGGATGGATCCGGGGTTCACGCTGCCGTGACGGGGGGTGCGCTCGCTGCCGGGGCGGGTCGCGCTGCCGGGGCGGGTCGCGCTGCGGTGACGGGGGTCGCGCGGCGTTGAGGGGGTTTGCGCGGCCGTGAGGGGGTCGCCGGCGTGGGAGCGCGTCCTGCACGGGTGACGGGGTTTTCCACAACCCGTGGGTAGTCCACGGGCGTCCGCGGGCTGCGGCGCGAGGGCTCATCGTGGGGTGCGCAAGCCGAAGCCCTCGTCGCAGGTGGTGGTCCTGTGTCCGTGTCCCTCTCCGTCCCGGTGCCCTGTCCCGCGCCCGGCGCAGTCCCCGTCCCCGTCCCGGTGTCCGTCCCCGCCGCTTCCGCTCCCTCGCTGTCGTGTCCGCGGCCACCCGGCGACGACGTGCCGCCCACGTGCGAGGTGCCGCACTTCGCGCCGGTGCGGGTGAGCGGGGTCCGCCATCTGGTGCACCGGCTCGCCCGGTACCGCAGGCGGGCTGTCGCCGCCGGTCTGGTCGTCACCGCGGCCGCGCTGGTGGCGGCGGGGCCACGGGAGACCACCGGGCACGACCGGGTCCGCGGGCATCCGCCGGGCCGCGCGGGTGGAGGGACGGTCGCGGCGCCGGTGCGGATCGCCGACGCCGGCACGGTGCGCCTGCTGCGGCCGGGCGACCGGGTGGACGTCATCGCCGCGGAGGACGGCACGGGCGGCGGGGATGCGCGGGTCGTGGCCCGCGGTGCCCGCGTGGCCCGGCTGCCCGAGGTCACGGACGACGTCCCGGGCGGCGGCACCCTCGTCGTGCTGTCGGTGCCGCGGGCCACGGCGGCGCGGCTCGTCGGGGCGAGCGCGACGGCACGGCTCGCGGTGACGGTGGGGTGAGCCGCGTGACACGGCGTCTGAGCGATCGTTTGTCAAGTGGCACGATCGAGTTACCGGATTGGACATGCCTCCCTTGGCCTGACGTAGGTTGCGGAGCGATTTACTCCACATGCCGTACGGACGAGGAAAGGCCTCGAGGTGAGCGAGAAGAAGGCGCCGAGTGTCTGGGAGGGCTTCAAGGCCTTCCTGATGCGCGGGAATGTCGTCGATCTGGCAGTAGCGGTGGTCATCGGCGCCGCCTTCACCAGCATCGTGAACTCGGTGGTGAAGGGCGTGATCAATCCCGTGGTCGGGGCGATCGGCACCCAGAGCCTGGACAACTACAGCTCCTGCCTGACGGCGAGCTGCACGAAGGACGAGGGCATCCGCATCATGTGGGGCTCCGTCCTCGGTGCGACGCTGAACTTCCTGATCACCGCCGCGGTCGTCTACTTCCTGATGGTCCTGCCGATGGCGAAGTACCTGGCCCGCCAGGCGGACCGCAAGGCAGCCCGGGAGGGGACGAAGGAGATCGTCGAGGTCAGCGAGCTGGAAGTGCTCAAGGAGATCCGCGACACGCTGGTCGCCCAGCGGACCGCGGGGCGCGGCGAGTAGGAGCGGCGGGGGAAGCCGCGCGGGGAGCCGTTCACCGGAGGGCGGAGCCGACCGCGGTGGCGGCCCGGCCCCGTGGGCTCGGGTGGTCGGGCGGGGCCCGGCTCCGTGAGCTCGGATGGTCCGGCGGGGCCCGGCTCCGTGAGCTCGGATGGTCGGGCGGGCTCGGGCCGGTCCGGCCGCTCGGGCTGCCCCGCTGGTCAGATGTGGTGGGGCGGCTTTTCGTCCAGGAAGCGCTTCAGGTCGGCAGCGCTGTCGCCGGTCGTCGCGGGACGCTCGCCCCACCCGCCGTCGGTGTCGTCCGAGGACTGGAGCTCGAGCGGGTCGTCGAAGACCAGCGCGGCCTTCGGGTCACGCGGCTCGGGGGCGGAAGCGGTGCTCATGTCTCCAGGTTACGCCGCGGCCTCGGCCCGAAGATTTTCGTCCGGTTATCTGGTGTGCTGGGACCTATGACGCCGAGTTCCAGCCAGTCCCCCGCGCACTCCGACGCGCACTCCGACGCGCCTGCCCGACACCGGCCCCTGCGCAGGCTCACGGCCCGCGGCCGCGACGAGGCCCATCGCGTCGCCTCACCGCTGGAACTCCTCTTCGACCTGTGCTTCGTCGTGGCGATCGCCCAGGCCGGCGCCCAGCTGGTGCACTTCCTCGCCGACGGGCACGCGGGCCAGGGCATCCTCAACTACGCGATGGTCTTCTTCGCCATCTGGTGGGCCTGGATGAACTTCTCCTGGTTCGCCTCCGCGTACGACAACGACGACGTGCTGTACCGGGTCGTCACCCTCCTGCAGATCGCCGGTGTCCTGGTGCTCGCGGCGGGGGTGTCACGGGCCTTCGACGAACACGATTTCTTCGTCGTCTGGCTCGGCTACGTCATCATGCGGCTGGCCCTGGTCGCACAGTGGCTGCGCGCCGCGAGATCGGCCGAGGACGCGGAGCGGACCGCGGCGGTGCGGTACGCCTGCGGGGTGCTGCTCTGCCAGGTCGGGTGGGTCGGCCTGATCGTGCTGCCGGAGCCCGCGCGGCCCTGGGTGTTCCTGGTGATGGTGCTCGCCGAGCTGTCGGTGCCGTTGATCGCGGAGAGGTCCTTCACCACGGCCTGGCATCCGCACCACATCGCAGAGCGCTACGGACTGTTCACGATCATCGTGCTCGGCGAGACGATCGCCGCGGCCACGGTCGCGGTCAAGTCGGCCGTGGACGAGCACGACGCCCTCGGTGAGCTGCTGCCCATCGCGGCGGGCGGGCTGCTGATCGTGTTCGCCGCCTGGTGGATCTACTTCGTGGTACCGATCCACGGGCACCTGCGCTCCAGCCGGCAGGCGTTCGTGTGGGGCTACGGGCACTACCTGATCTTCGCCTCCGCTGCGGCGATCGGCGCGGGGCTGGAGGTGGCCGTCGAGCAGGCGGTCGGTTCGGCGCACATCTCCACGACGGCCGCTTCGGCGGCGGTGACGCTGCCGACGGCGCTGTATCTGCTGACCGTATGGGCGCTGCACGCCCGTCACTTCAAGGTCGGCATCGCACAGCAGATGGTCCTGCCGGTCACCGCGCTGCTCGTGATCTGCTGCACCTTCCTCGGCGAGTGGGCGGTGCTCGCGGCGGGGATCGTGTCGGGGCTCGCGGTGGCGGTCGGGGTGACGCTGACAGCGCGGGCGCGCTCCGCGCATGGGGTCGGGTGATGGGAGCGCGCTGCGCGCACGGGTGCCAGGGGTGGGGGTGGGGGTGCGGGTGGGGGCAGTGGATCGGGTGGCGGGGGGTGGGGGTGGCGCGGTGTCGGGTGGCGCGGGCGGGTGGCACGGCGGCGCGGATTCGGGTGGCACGGGTGGGTGGCGCGATGGCGGGTCACACTGGGGCGCATGACAGTTGACGCTCTGACGGATGTCATCGGGGTGCGGATCGGGCACGCTACGCGCCGTGGTGACGGGTGGCTGACCGGGACCACCGTCGTCCTCGCTCCGGAGGGGGGCGCCGTGGCCGCCGTGGACGTGCGCGGCGGCGGGCCGGGGACGAAGGAGACCGACGCCCTCGATCCGCGCAACCTCGTGCAGAAGGTCGAGGCCGTGGTGCTCACCGGGGGCAGCGCGTACGGGCTCGACGCGGCGTCCGGGGTGATGGCGTGGCTGGAGGAGCGGGGGCGGGGGGTGCGGGTGGGGCCGGATCCCACGCATGTCGTGCCCGTCGTACCGGCGGCGTGCGTGTTCGACCTCGGGCGCGGTGGTGACTTCCGGGCGCGGCCGGACGCGGCGATGGGGCGGGCCGCGGTCGAGGCGGCGGCGGACAGTGCGGTCGGGGCGGCTGTCGCGGAGGGGTGCGTGGGGGCCGGGACGGGGGCGGCCGTGGGGTTGCTGAAGGGCGGGATCGGGACGGCGAGCGTGGTGCTCGACTGCGGGGTCACGGTGGGGGCGTTGGTCGTGGCGAACGCGGCGGGATCGGTGGTGGATCCGGGGACGGGGGTGCTGTACGGGGAGATGTACGCGGAGTTGTTCGGGGGGCGGCGGGTGGCGTATCCGCCGACGGAGGTGGCCGAGGCGGCGCGGGCGCGTCTGGGGGAGCTGTCGGCTGTGCGGATGGCTCCGCCGATGAACACGACGTTGGCCGTGGTCGCCACGGATGCGGTGCTGTCGAAGGCGCAGGCGCAGAAGGTGGCGGGGACCGCGCATGACGGGATCGCGCGGGCCGTGCGGCCGGTGCATCTGCTCAACGACGGGGACAGCGTGTTCGCGTTGGCCACGGGCGCGCGTGCGTTGCCGGCGGGGGATCCGCTGGCGTTGAACGCGCTGCTTGCGGCGGGGGCGGATGTGGTGACGCGGGCGATCGTGCGGGCGGTGCGGGCGGCCGAGTCGGTGGGTGGGTGGCCGTCGTATGGAGAGCTGTTCGGACGAGGGTGAGTGTTGCCTGCGGGGCCTCTGGCCGGCTGGTCGCGCGAACGCGGGTGAGTGTTGCCCGCGGGCCCGGTGGCCGGCCGGTCGCGCGACGCGGGTGAGTGTTGCCCGCGGGCCCGGTGGCCGGCCGGTCGCGCAGTTCCCCGCGCCCCTTTGGTGCCTGCGGCGGCCCGTTGCGGTGCGTGGTCGGTTGCGGTGCGCGCCTGCGGTGCGTTGTGGGTCGGGCCGGGGTGGGGGGTGTCCGTCCTCGGTCCGGCCGCCCGTTTCCGACGCCGGTGCTGTTGCCCGGTGCCGGACGCTGCGGGCGGACACCCCCCACCCCGGCCCTTCCCGCCGTACGCGGGTGCGGGAGCGCCGTGGTACGGCCGCCGTGCTGCCGTACCTGCGGCGGGCCAGTCAGATCGCTTTCTGGTCGAACTCACGCGTTCAGTTCCTGGGTGCGGGAACCTTGGACGGGTGGGCCGCGTAGGAACTATGGGGCGGTGAAGGGAGTGGAGCGTGCAGGGGCGAGTTGGGGCGGCTCTGTTGGGCACCGTCGTGATCGTGGGGGCTGCCGGTTGTTCCTCCGGTGGGGGATCGCCTGAGACGGCCGCCTCGCCGAGCCGCGCGGTGGCGTCGCCGACGGCGCCCGGGGAGTCCGCCGCGCCCGCGAAGGGCACCGTCACGGTCGTGCGTACCGTCGCGACCGGGCTGGACTCGCCGTGGGGGCTCGCTCCGCTGCCGGACGGCGGTCTGCTGGTGGCGTCGCGGGACAAGGGGACAATCAGCCGGGTCGACGACAGGACCGGGAAGAAGACCGAGCTGGGCGAGGTGTCCGGGGTCGCCGCGGAGGGCGAGGGCGGCCTGCTGGGCATCGCGCTGTCCCCGGACTACGCCTCGGACCACATGATCTACGCGTACTTCACCTCCGCCTCGGACAACCGCATCGCCCGCATGATCTACGACGCCAAGAAGCCGGCGGGCGACCAGTTGGGGGCGCCCGACACGGTGTTCAAGGGCATTCCGAAGGGTGTCGTTCACAACGGGGGCCGGATCGCCTTCGGACCGGACCGGATGCTGTACGCCGGTACCGGCGAGACCGGCGAGCGGGGGCTCGCGCAGGACCGGAAGTCGCTGGGCGGGAAGATCCTGCGGATCACGCCGGAGGGCGAGCCGGCGCCGGGGAATCCGTTCCCCGACTCCCCCGTGTACTCGTACGGGCACCGCAACGTGCAGGGGCTCGCCTGGGACGGCAAGCAGCGGCTGTTCGCCTCGGAGTTCGGGCAGGACACCTGGGACGAGCTGAATGTGATCAAGCCGGGGGGCGACTACGGGTGGCCGAGCGCCGAGGGGCGGTCCGGTGATCGTGCCTTTGTGAATCCGATCGCTCAGTGGCACACCGACGACGCCTCGCCCAGCGGCATCGCCTACGCGGACGGCTGTGTGTGGATGGCCGCGCTCAAGGGGGAGCGGTTGTGGCGGATCCCCCTCAAGGGCACGCAGGCGTCCGCCGCGCCGCAGGACTTCCTGCGGGGTGCGTACGGGCGGCTGCGCACGGTGGTCGCGGCCGGTGGGGACAGGCTGTGGGTCACCACCAGCAACACCGACGGCCGCGGTGAGCCGAAGAGCGGGGACGACCGGATCCTGGAGGTGCGGGTCGGCTGAGGGGGTTCACTCCTCGTCCTGCTCCGGGCTGGGCGGCCGGACGACCACCTTGCCGGACGCCAGGTCTATCGGGCCGCGCCCGGGGTCGCCGTCGCCGACGTCCTCCCGGGTCAGCTCCAGCCGGTTCTGCTCGTCGCGGGTGTGCTTGCGGCCGGGCGCGAACACTTCCTCGAAGACGTTGAACATCGCCCCTCCCCGCTGCCGGTTCCTTCCACCCTACGTCTCAGCGCCCGGCCCGCACAGGGAGGGCCTCGGCGTACAGGCCCAGCCGGTGTGCCACGGCCGCCGCCTCTCCGCGTCCGGAGACGCCCAGCTTGGCAAGGATGTTGGACACGTGGACGCTGGCGGTCTTCGGTGAGATGAACAGTTCCTCGGCTATCTGGCGGTTGGTGCGGCCGGCCGAGACCAGCCGCAGTACGTCCCGTTCGCGGGTGGTGAGGCCGAGGGCCTCGACCGGGTCGACGCAATCCCCGTCCGGTTGTGCGGGGCCGGTCAGGAACAGCCGGGCGCGGCGGGCGAGCAGGGCGGTGGCGTCGGCCAGCGGGCGGGCGCCCAGGTGGTCGGCGACGGCGTGGGACAGGCGGAGCAGCTCGGTGGCCCGGGCACGCTCGTCGTCGCCGCCGGCGGTGACCAGGGCCTCGGCGAGGCGGTGGCGGACACGGGCGAGGTCGTAGGGGCGTTCCAGGGCCTCGAAGGCGGCGACGACCGGTGACCAGGTGTCCGGGGTGGCCCGGCCCTCGGCACGCAGCACTTCGGCGCGCACCCACTGCTCGTGGGCGTGCCAGATCGGGGCCGCCGTCGTGAGCTTCTTGACGGCCTGGAGGATGCGGGCGAGGGTCCGCTCGCGGCCCTGCTCGGCCGCGGGTGAGGGGAGCGCGTCCGCCTCGGCGGTGGCGGCCGCCAGCAGCAGGGGCCAGGCGTAGCGCTGGGTGCCGGGCGGCGTCCCGGCGTCCAGGGCGCCTTCGAGTTCCGCGCGGGCGTCGAGGAGGCGGCCCTGGGCCGCGGCCACTCCGAGGGCGATGCGGGCCAGCGGCAGCCGCTGCTGGGGCATCGGGTCGTGCGAACCGAAGTGGCCGCGGGACGCGTCCAGTTGGCGTTCCGCCTCGGCCAGATCCCCCCGGGCGAGCGCGAGACGGGCCAGACACAGCGCGCCCGTGCCCTGCGGCTTGGCGCTCTGTCCGCGGCGCAGGGCGTTCTCCGCGGCCTGCGCGGCGCCGTCCCACTCCCCCAGCGAGTACAGCGAGTCGGAGAGGTTGCCCCACACCCACGACTCGGAGTCCAGCAGCCCGAACTTCCGGGCGTAGGCGGTCCCTTCGCGCAGTACGGCGGCGGCTTCCCGGGAGCGGCCGACCGACTCCAGTTCGGAGGGCAGGTTGATGTACGCGCGGCCGGCGACGGGTGGCACGCCCTCCTGGATCGCCCGCTCCAAGACCTGGCGCATCTCGGCGAGGCCGTCCTCGACGGCTCCGGAGTCGACCATGAGCCCGCCGAGGGTGAGCCGGGCGTTCAGCTCGATGGACCGGGCGTCCACCATGCGCGCGTACTCCACCGCCCTCTCGGCGGCCGCGAGCGCCTCGGCGCCCGGCTGGTGCAGCATCGACCAGCCGGCGACGGCGGTGAGCACCTCGGCGTGCACGGTGGACGGCGGCAGGCCACGCACCAGTTCCTGCGCGGTGGCCAGTTCGGCCCAGCCGTCGCCTCGGGCGAGGGACTGCACCAGGCGGGAGCGCTGGCTCCAGAACCAGGCCGCGCGCAGCGGGTCGGGGTCGTCCTCCAGCAGCCGCAGCGCCCGCTTGGTGATCTTCAGGGCCCGTTCGCGTTCCATGGAGAGGCGTCCGGCCACCGCCGCCTCGGCCATCAGGTCGAGGTAGCGCAGGGGCGTGGCGGCGGGGTCGCAGCCGCATGCCGGATAGGCCTCGGCGTGGTCGTGCGGCCGCAGGCGCGCCCGTACGTCCTCGGGGACGGCCTCCCACAGCTCCATCGCGCGCTCCAGCAGGCCGAGTTGCTCGCTGTAGGCGTGACGGCGGCGGGCGGTGACCGAGGCGTCCAGGACGGCGGGAAGCGCCTTGGCGGGGTCGTGCGCGTGGTACCAGTAGCTGGCCAGGCGCATGACGCGCTGATCGACGGGGACGAGGGTGGGGTCGCTCTCCAGGGCCTCGGCGTAACGGCGGTTGAGGCGGGAGCGCTCGCCGGGGAGCAGGTCGTCGCTGACGGCTTCGCGGACCAGGGAGTGACGGAAGCGGTAGCCGTCGCCGGCCGGGGTGGGGATGAGGATGCTGGCGTTGACGGCGGCGCGCAGCGCCTCGATGAGGTCGTCCTCGGCGAGGGAGGCGACGGCGGCGATCAGCCGGTACTCGACGGTGGAGCCGCCCTCGGCGACGACCCGGACGACCCGCTGGGCGCTCTCGGACAGCGCCTCGACGCGGACCAGGAGCAGATCGCGCAGGGTGTCCGTGAGGCCGGTGCAGCAGCCCGCGTGGGCGGCGACGGCGAGTTCCTCGACGAAGAAGGCGTTGCCGTCGGAGCGTTCGAAGATGTCGTCGACCTGGTCCGGGTCGGGTTCACCGGCGATGATGCCGGCGACCTGGCGGCAGACCTCGTCGCGGGTGAAGCGGGCGATGTCCAGGCGGCGGACGGTGCGCAGCCGGTCCAGTTCGGCGAGGAGGGGGCGCAGCGGGTGGCGGCGGTGGATGTCGTCGGAGCGGTAGGTGCCGAGGACGACGAGGCGCCCGGCGCGCAGGGTGCGCAGCAGGTAGGCGAGGAGGTGACGGGTGGAGGCGTCGGCCCAGTGCAGGTCCTCCAGGGCGACGACGACGGTCCGCTCGGCGGCGATCTGCTGGCGCAGGCGGGCGGTGAGTTCGAAGAGCCGGGCCATGCCCTCCTCGTCGTGCCGGCCGGGGCCGGCCTCACCCAGTTCGGGCAGCAGCCGGGCCAGTTCGTCCTCCTGGCCGGCGGCCGCTGCGGCGACGTCGGCGGGCAGTTCGCGGCGCAGCGCGCGCAGGGCGGCGGAGAACGGGGCGAACGGCAGGCCGTCGGCGCCGATCTCGACGCAGCCGCCGAGCGCGACGACGGCGCCCCGCCGGCTTGCGGCGGTGGCGAACTCCTCCACCAGCCGCGTCTTGCCCACGCCGGCCTCCCCCGCGATGAGCAACGCCTGCGGCTCGCCCGTGGCGGCGCGGGCGAGCGCGTCGTGCAATGCCTCCAACTCGTCGGCGCGACCGACGAACACCGGACTGACGGACCTGGTCTCCACGCCGGAGAGCATCGCACGGGGCTCTGACAACGGGGCACCGGTTTTCGCCGGGGGCAGAGCGGCCGCCGGGCCGCCGGGGCCGGCCGGCGAGGCGGCGACCGCGCCGGCGGTGGGGCTCGCGGTGTCCTCGGCCGGAAGGGGGAGAACCACGACGGGAGCGGCCGCGCTGACCGGTCCGGACGCCCGCACGGACAGCTCCTTCGGCCCCGCGGGCACCGTCCGCTCCGGCGCCGGAAAGCCGGACACCGGCCCCGTCGGGAGGCCGGTGTCGGTGGTGCCGGATGCCTTCTTCGGCGTCGATGTCGACGGGTGCGGGCGGCCGACCCCCGTACGGCCGTTCCCCGCACCCGGCGCCGCGCCGCTCACGCGGCCCGGGTGGACCAACGGCGGCGCGGGCGGCCGGTATGCGCCTCGGCCTCGCTGGTGCGTGCGGCGGCTTCACGGCGGGCGGCGCGGTCGGCGCGGACGGCCTCAAGGGCCAGGCGCTCCTGGTCGGCCCGGCGGATGAGCTCGGCGGTGCGGGCCTGCTGGACGTCGTACTCGTACATGTGGTCCCCCTGCGGGAAGAGAGTCGAGGTCTCGCTTTCTGCGATGCCTTTACTTTCGTCTCCCAGGGGGGTCCGCCACATCGGGAGACTTCCGCATCTTGCGCGCGGTGGGGGGCCTTAGACGCCGGTCGGGGATCCCCGGGTCCGCCGTAAGGCACCGCGCGGGGGGCCTAAGACGACCGCCGGAGCTAAGAAGACTCCTCGCGGGACCTACGACGGCCCGCGCGGACCGGCGGTCGTTCAGCTCGTGGCGGGCAGGCCCAGCAGTACGTCCGTGTACTTCAGGACGGCCAGGAGCAGGCCGATCACGCCGAGCGAGACGCCCGCCCAGGCGACCGACTTGATCCACGGTGCCTGCGGCCGGCCGGGTGCGCCGAACGCGGGCCGGGCGAGCACGACCACGCCCACGACCAGCGCCGCCAGCGCGAACAGGCCGGCCCACAATGCGGTGGCCTGCCAGGCGTCGCCGTAGCCCTCCTTGACCATCGTCGCGACGCTCGAGGACGACGAGGTGTGCAGCTGGCCGATGAGCGACTCGCGCGCGGAGGCCACGGTGCCGGTCCAGCTGCCGGTGAGCGAGACGACGCCCAGCCCGGCGGCGACGACGGCGCCGGCGCCCTGGCCGACCCCCGAGGGACCGCCCTCCTGCTGCTCGGCCTCCCGCGCTTCCGCCTCGGGCGTCTCCTGCCCGGCCTGCGTGTCCTGCTCGGTCTGCGTCTCCTCCTCGGTCCCGGTCGCCTCGTCGGCCTGCGTCGCCGCGGCCTCGTGCTCAGTCTTGGTAGCCATGCTCCGCACCGTACGGACGGAGTCTGAGAGGTCCCTTAATGATCGTCACGGGCCGCCGGCGTGCGTCACGCGCGTGCGGCGCGCCATTCGGGGGCGAGCACCGACCAGATCTCCAGGTCGTGCCGTTCCCCGTGGTGGAGGTAGGCCGCGCGCCTGACCCCGTCGCGGGTCATGCCGAGGCGGCGGGCGACGTTGATGCTGGGGACGTTGCCGGCGGAGGCGACCCACTCGACGCGGTGGATGCCGCGCTCCTCGACGGCCCAGTCGATGAGCACCCGCATCGCCCGGGTGATCAGCCCGCGCCCGGTCGCCGCCGGCTCCAGCCAGCAGCCGACCTCGCAGGTGCCGTTCTCGGCGTCGAAGTTCAGCGTGAGGACGCCGCCGACGAGCGTGCCGTCCAGCCACAGTCCGTGCAGTGAGGCCGTGCCGGCGGCGCGCATGTCGGCGTAGCGCTGGAGGGCCTCGCGCGCCGTGGGGACGTCGACGGCCTTGGAGCCGAAGGGGACGTACTGGTTGATGAAGTCGCGTCCCCGCTCCAGGTGCGCCAGGAACTCCTCGGCGTGCCAGGGCTCCAGCGGCCGCAACTGCGCTCCGTCGTCACCCAGGGATATCGCGTACATCCTGCTGCTGCTCCTTCGCCAGTACGTCCGCCACCTCGGCGTCCGTCGCAGCGGCCAGCCTCTCATGGGCGGCCCGGCACTCGGGCGGCTCGATGCTGATGCGGGGCAGGACACGGTCCAGGCTGCGCGGCAGCCACCAGTTGGCGGCGCCGAGCAGGTGCATCAGGGCGGGCACCAGCAGGGTGCGCAGGACGAAGGCGTCCAGGGCGACGGCGGAGGCCAGCGCTATGCCGAACATGGCGATGACCCGGTCGCCGCTGAGGACGAAGGCGAGGAAGACGGAGATCATGATGACCGCCGCGGAGTTGATCACCCGGCTGGTCTCGGCGAGCCCTATGCGCACCGCGCGTCGGTTGTCCCCGGTCTCCAGCCACTCCTCGTACATCCGGCTGACCAGGAAGACCTGGTAGTCCATGGAGAGCCCGAAGAGGACCGACACCATGATCACGGGGAGGAAGGGCTCGATGGGGCCCGCGCGGCCCAGTCCGAGCAGTTCGCTGCCCCAGCCCCACTGGAAGATCGCCACGACGACGCCGAACGCGGCGGCGACGGCGGCGATGTTCATCACGGCGGCCTTGAGCGGGATGCCGACGGACCGGAAGGCGAGCAGGAGCAGCAGGCAGCCCAGGCCGATGACCACGCCGACGAAGAGGGGCAGCTTGCCGACGATGACCCCGGCGAAGTCGTCGTAGGAGGCGGTGACCCCGCCGACGTACACGTCGAGGGAGGTGCCGCCCTCGGCGCGGGGCAGCACGTCGGTGCGCAGCCGGTCGACGAGGTCGCTGGTGGCCTGCGACTGCGGGGCGGATTCGGGGACGACGGTGAGGTACGCGGTGTCGCCGCCGGGGCCGTAGGTCGCGGGGGTCACGGAGGCGACGCCGTGGGTGCCGCGCAGGGTGGTGTCGAGGTTGTCCAGGGCGAGTCTGTCCTGGGCGCCCTCTACGCGCGTCACCAGGGTCAGAGGGCCGTTGACGCCGGGGCCGAAGCCGTCCGCGAGGAGGTCGTAGGCCTTGCGGGTGGTCGTGGTCTGCGGGTCGTTGCCCTGGTCGGAGGTGCCCAGGTGGAGGGAGAGCGTGGGCAGTGCGAGCAGGGCGATGACGGCGACGGCGAGGCCGCCGAGCTTCTTGGGGTGGCGCTCGACGAACGCCGACCACCGGGCGGCGAACCCGGTCGGCAGCTCCGGCTGCGGGCCGTGCTCGGCCAGCCGGCGCCGTTCGCGGCGGCTGAGGGCGCGCATGCCGATGAACGACAGCAGGGCGGGCAGCAGGGTCACGGAGGCGGCGACGGTGAGCACCACGGTCAGCGAGGCGGCGATGGCGACGCCGTTGAGGAAGCTCAGGCGCAGGATCAGCATGCCGAGCAGGGCGATGCACACGGTCGCACCCGCGAAGACGACGGCGCGTCCGGTGGTGGCGACGGCGTTGGTGGCCGCCTCGGTGACGCTGAGCCCGCGTTTGAGTCCGCGCCGGTGGCGCGTGACGATGAACAGCGCGTAGTCGATGCCGACGCCGAGCCCGATGAGCATGCCGAGCATGGGCGCGAAGTCGGCGACGGTCATGGCGTGCCCGAGCAGTTCGATCCCCGCGTAGGCGGTGCCGACGCCGACCAGGGCGGTGGCGATGGGCAGCAGCGAGGCGGCGAGCGAGCCGAAGGCGAGGAAGAGGACGACCGCGGCGACGAGGACGCCGACCACCTCGGCCAGGTGGCCGCCGGAGGTCTTGGTCAGCGCGATGGCGCTGCCGCCCAGCTCGACCTGGAGCCCGTCGCCCTCGGCGGACTTGGCGGTGTGCACCACGGCCTGCGCCTCGGCGGGAGTGATGTGCTCGACGGTGTCGGCGAAGGTGACGGTGGCGTACGCGGTGTGTCCGTCGGCGCTGATCCGGCCGGCGCCCTGGCCGCTGTAGGGGCCGCTGACGGCCACCACGCCGGGCAGGTCGTCGATCTTCTCGAGCGTGCGGGTCATGGTCTGCTCGACGTCGGCGGCCCGGACGGTGCCGGAGGTGGTGTGCCAGACGACGGTGTCGCTGTCGCCGCTCATTCCGGGGAAGCCTTCGGCGAGCAGTTCGGCGGCGTGGCCGGCCTGCGTGCCGGGGACGTCGTAGTCGTTGGAGTAGGCGGAGCCGGTCACGGCGGCGGCAGCGGTGACCCCGCCGAAGGCGAGGAGCCACAGCAGTACGGCGATCAGGCGCCGTCGGACACACCAGCGTGCAAGGGCTGCCACGAACCTGCTCCCAGAGTGACTGAATTGTGGATCTTTGACCGGGAACAGTGGTCCATTAACCGAACAGCCCGCAAAGAACGCATGAGCAACGCCTAGCCACTCTTACAGGCGGAAAAGATCCTTTGCGGCTTTCGTGGCCTTGTTCACAGGTGTTGGGAGCGAGGTCACAGGACAGTCGGCGGCACTCTGTCACCTGTTGTGGCGTCACTCACATGCGGCAGGCCCCGGGGACGTCGTCCCCGGGGCCTGCCGTGTGCGCCGTGCGGTGCTCAGCCCTCGCTGACGCCCAGCTTGTCGAGGATCAGCTCCTTGACCCGGGCCGCGTCGGCCTGGCCGCGCGTGGCCTTCATGACGGCGCCGACCAGGGCGCCGGCCGCGGCCACCTTGCCGCCGCGGATCTTGTCCGCGATGGCCGGGTTGCCGGCGATGGCCTCGTCGACGGCGGCGGTGAGCGCGCCCTCGTCGGAGACGACCTTCAGACCGCGCTTGTCGACGACCTCGTCCGGCGTGCCCTCGCCGGCGAGGACGCCCTCGATGACCTGACGGGCGAGCTTGTCGTTCAGGTCGCCCTTGGCGACCAGCTCGGTCACCCGGGCCACCTGCTGCGGCGTGATCGCCAGCTCGTCCAGCGAGGTGCCGGACTCGTTGGCGCTGCGGGCCAGCTCACCCATCCACCACTTGCGGGCGGAGGCCGCGTCGGCACCGGCGTCGATGGTGGCGACGATCAGGTCCAGCGCGCCGGCGTTGAGGATCGCCTGCATGTCGGTGGCGGTGATGCCCCACTCGGTGAGCAGCCGGGTGCGGCGGGCCAGCGGCATCTCGGGCAGGGCCGCGCGGATCTTCTCGACCCACTCGCGCGAGGGCGCGACCGGAACCAGGTCGGGCTCCGGGAAGTACCGGTAGTCCTCGGCCTCCTCCTTCACGCGGCCCGAGGTCGTGGACCCGGTGTCCTCGTGGAAGTGGCGGGTCTCCTGGACGATCGTGCCGCCGGAGGAGAGCACGGCCGCGTGGCGCATGATCTCGTAGCGGGCCGCACGCTCCACCGAGCGCAGCGAGTTGACGTTCTTGGTCTCGCTGCGGGTGCCGAACTTCTCGGTGCCGTTCGGGCGCAGCGACAGGTTCACGTCGCAGCGCATCTGGCCCATCTCCATGCGGGCCTCGGAGACGCCGAGGGCACGGATGACCTCGCGCAGCTCACGCACGTACGCCTTCGCCACCTCGGGCGCGCGCTCGCCCGCGCCGACGATCGGCTTGGTGACGATCTCGATGAGCGGGATGCCGGCGCGGTTGTAGTCCAGCAGGGAGTGGGACGCGCCGTGGATACGGCCGGTGGCGCCGCCGACGTGCGTCGACTTGCCGGTGTCCTCCTCCATGTGGGCGCGCTCGATCTCCACGCGGAAGGTCTCGCCGTCCTCCAGCTGCACGTCGAGGTAGCCGTTGAAGGCGATCGGCTCGTCGTACTGGGAGGTCTGGAAGTTCTTCGGCATGTCCGGATAGAAGTAGTTCTTCCGGGCGAAGCGGCACCATTCGGCGATCTCGCAGTTCAGCGCGAGGCCGATCTTGATGGCGGACTCGACGCCGGTCGCGTTGACGACCGGGAGCGCGCCGGGCAGACCGAGGCAGACCGGGCAGGTCTGGCTGTTCGGGTCGGCACCGAGCGAGGTCGAGCAGCCGCAGAACATCTTGGTCTTGGTGCCGAGTTCGACATGGACCTCGAGGCCCATGACGGGGTCGTACGACGCCAGCGCGTCCTCGTACGACACCAGGTCGGTCGTGGTGGTCACGGTGAAACTTCCCTCTCAGCCCAGCAGGACGTCGTCGTCGCCCAGCCGCTTCAGCTCGCGGTACAGGATGGCGAGGCCGGTGACGATCGCGACCGCGGAGACGGTGGCGTCGATCAGCCGCAGCGTGTCCTGCTCGGCGCGGGCCTTCTTGATCTGCTTGGCGACACCGAGCGCGCCGAACGCGGTGGTGGCCATCGACAGGTACGTACCGGACTTGGACTTCTTGAAGTCCTTGGCCTTGGACAGCTTGCTCACAGCGACGGAGCCTCCTCCAGGAGCGGGTGCCCCCACTTTTCCACGAAGGCGGCCTCGACCGCGGCACCCACCTTGTACAGGCGCTCGTCCTTCATCACCGGGGCGATGATCTGCAGGCCGACCGGGAGGTTGTCCTCCGGGGCGAGACCGCAGGGCAGGGACATGGCCGCGTTACCCGCCAAGTTGGTCGGGATGGTGCACAGGTCCGCGAGGTACATCGCCATCGGGTCGTCGGCGCGCTCGCCGATCGCGAAGGCGGTGGTCGGGGTCGTCGGGGAGACGATCACGTCGACCTGCTCGAAGGCCTTGTCGAAGTCCTGCTTGATCAGCGTGCGGACCTTCTGCGCGGAGCCGTAGTACGCGTCGTAGTAGCCGGAGCTCAGCGCGTACGTGCCCAGCATGATGCGGCGCTTGACCTCGGGGCCGAAGCCGGCCTCGCGGGTGAAGGAGGTGACCTCCTCCGCCGAGTGGCTGCCGTCGTCGCCCGTGCGCAGGCCGTAGCGCAGGCCGTCGAAGCGGGCCAGGTTGGAGGAGCACTCGGACGGCGCGATCAGGTAGTACGCCGACAGCGCGAGGTCGAAGGACGGGCAGTCCAGCTCGACGATCTCGGCACCCAGGTCCTTCAGCAGCGCGACGGACTCGTCGAAGCGCTGGATCACGCCCGGCTGGTAGCCCTCGCCGCGGAACTGCTTGACGACGCCGACGCGCATGCCCTCGACGCTGCCGTTGCGGGCGGCCTCGACGACCGGCGGCACCGGGGCGTCGATGGAGGTGGAGTCCAGCGGGTCGTGACCGGCGATCACCTCGTGCAGCAGGGCCGCGTCCAGGACCGTACGGGCGCACGGGCCGCCCTGGTCGAGGGAGGAGGAGAAGGCGACCATGCCGTAGCGGGAGACCGCGCCGTAGGTCGGCTTCACGCCGACGGTGCCGGTGACGGCGGCCGGCTGGCGGATGGAGCCGCCGGTGTCGGTGCCGATGGCGAGCGGGGCTTCGAAGGCGGCGAGCGCGGCGGAGGAACCGCCGCCGGAGCCGCCGGGGATCTTGGTGAGGTCCCACGGGTTGCCGGTCGGGCCGTAGGCGCTGTTCTCGGTGGAGGACCCCATGGCGAACTCGTCCATGTTGGTCTTGCCGAGGATGACGACGTCGGCGGCCTTCAGCTTGCGCGTGACGGTCGCGTCGTACGGCGGGATCCAGCCTTCGAGGATCTTCGAACCGACGGTCGTGGGCACGCCCTCGGTGGTGAAGATGTCCTTCAGCGCGAGCGGGACGCCGGCCAGCGGGCCGAGCTTCTCGCCGCGCTCGCGCTTGGCGTCCACGGCACGCGCCTGGGCGAGCGCGCCCTCGCGGTCGATGTGCAGGAAGGCGTGCACCTTCTCGTCGACGGCCTCGATCCGGGCCAGGTGGGCCTCGGTGACCTGGACGGCCGTGAGTTCGCCGGAGGCGATCTTCTCGGCGATCTGCGCGGCCGTGAGCTTGATGATGTTGTCCGTCATGGTGGTCACTCCTCCCCCAGGATCTGCGGCACCTTGAAACGCTGCTGCTCCTGGGCCGGGGCGCCGGAGAGCGCCTGCTCGGGGGTGAGCGAGGGACGGACCTCGTCCGGCCGCATGACGTTCGTCAGCGGGAGCGGGTGCGAGGTCGGCGGTACGTCTTGGTCGGCGACCTCGCTGACGCGGGCCACCGCGCCGATGATGTCGTCCAGCTGTCCCGCGAAGTGGTCGAGCTCTTCGGGCTTCAGCTCCAGACGCGCCAGCCGGGCGAGGTGGGCGACCTCCTCGCGCGTGATGCCAGGCATGCAGCGATCCTCTGGGGTGAGTGTGTGTGGTTTGGCCCAATCCTATGGGGCAGCGGGCCGTGCCTGTTAAACGGTTTGCCGGGGGGCCGCGCGAGGCGGCCCCGCACCGGGTCAGCTGCGGCGCTTCTCCCAGGCCTCGCTGTGCAGGAAGTGGTTGTCGTACGTCTCCTGCACCTCGAGGATGCTCCCCAGCGGGACCTCGCCGAGCCGGATGCGCTGCAGGTGGCGGAAGTACTCGAAGCGCTCGACTCCCGGGGTGATGACGATCAGCAGGTCCGCCGACGCTCCGGGGACGGCGGCGAAGGCGTGCGGGCGGTCCGGCGGGACGATGATCAGGTCGCCACGCTCGGCGGTGACGACGTCGTCGCCGGACAGGACGTCCAGGGCGCCGTCGAGCAGGTAGAACATCTCCGCGGAGTGGTGGTGCACGTGCGGCTTGGCGCCGTCGGCGCCCTCGGCGAGCGTCACGCGGACGGTGGACAGCGCGCCGCCGCTGGCGCTGCTGTCGGCGAGCAGCTTGACGGCGACGGGGTCACCCCCGACGACCTCCGCCTCGGTGTCCCGGACCAGCACGGTCTCGTCGAACTTCGGCACGAACAGCGACATGACGTACCCCCCTCTTTTCTCTGTACTCGGAGCACTCGGAGTGCTCGGAGTGCTCAGACCGCGAAGAGCAGCGCGGCACTGATCAGTACAACGATCGCGGTGGCGAAGTGGATCCCGAAAGCGACGGCTTTCGCACCGCCGTTGCGCAGCACGATCAGCGTGTCCACGAGCGGGACGAGCGCCACGCAGACCATGAACCAGGCCTCGGCGCGGGCTCCGGCGAACGCGAGCAGGGCCAGGCCCATCAGTCCGAAGGTGCCGTCCCTGAGCCCCTTGACCGACAGATAGGCGCGGGCGTCGCCGTGCGCGTCCGCCGGGACGCCGTAGCCGGCCGCCGCGGAGGCGGGCCGGAACCAGAAGCGGTAGCCGAGGAAGACACAGAACAGGTCGAGCAGGACGGCCAGGCTGTAGGCGGTGATGGTCATGGAATCCCCCCGAGATGGATTTCTAGCAGCGCTAGGAACAAGAGCCACGCTAGCACGAACGCCGACAGATTAGCTAGCGATGCTAGAATCCCTGCTGTGACGATCCAGACGCGCCGGGAGCGCCACCGAGCGGAGCGTGAGCGGCTGATCGTCACGGCCGCCCGGGAGCTGGCCGAGGCCGAGGGCTGGGACGCGGTGACGACCCGGCGGCTCGCGGCCGAGATCGAGTACAGCCAGCCGGTCCTCTACAGCCACTTCAAGGGCAAGGACGCGATCATGGCCGCGGTCGCGGTGCAGGGCTGCGCGGATCTCGCCGCGGAGCTGCGCACCGCCCGCGCGGCGGCGGGCGGTGCGCGGGAGGCGCTGGCGGCCGTGGGCGCGGCCTACACCGCCTTCGCGCGGCGGCGGCCCGCGCTGTACGACGCGATGTTCACGCACGCCGTGGACCTGCCGTTCGCCACGCCCGAGGCGCCGGCGGCGCTCCAGGAGGCCTTCGGCGAGCTGCTGGGTGCCGTCGAGCCGATCGCGGGCGAGGACGACGACCCCGGCCTGCTCACGGAGACGTTCTGGGCGAGCCTGCACGGTCTGGTGACACTGATGCGCAGCGGCCGCCTGCCGGCGGAGGCACACGAGCGGCGGCTGTCCCTGCTGATCGGCCACATCACGGCGGCGTGAGACAGCCCCGGCCACGTCGAGGCTGGAGGGCGACACTCCGGCCGCTTCGCCGCGGGGTGACGACGCCTCGGCCGCCTCACGGCGGGGGACGACGCTCGGCGCCTCACGGCGGGGTGGGTGACTCGCGTCGCTTCACCGTGGGGCGGTGACTCGCGTCGCTTCACTGTGGGGCGGACGGCTCGCGTCGCTTCAGGTGGGGGCGCTCCCGACGACTTCAACGGGATCGCGACCCCGGCCGTACCTGGGCAAAGTGCCGACATCCCGGTGACTTCTGCGCGGCTGACGACGACACGGCGGTACGACGACACGGCGGCTCGACGACGCGGCGTGACGATCACGTGGCCGCTCGCCGTCAGGTGACTGTGTGCCGGGCCACGGGCCCTAGCTGACCCGGCCCGGGTCGTCCACCGTGGCGGCGGGGAGGGCCGCCGCGGGGCGCTGCCAGCCTCGGGAGCCGCGGGCGCGCAGCCAGGCGGTCGTCTCCTCCGGCGGCATCGCGGCGGCGACCAGCCACCCCTGGACGGCGTCGCAGCCCAGGTCGCGCAGACGCTCCCAGGTCTCGTCGTCCTCGACGCCCTCGGCGACGACCAGCAGACCCAGCGAATGGGCGAGGTCGACGGTGCAGCGCACGATCTCGGCGTCCTCGGTGTCCACGGCGAGCCGGGCCACGAAGGAGCGGTCGATCTTCAGCTCGCTGACCGGGAGGCGGCGCAGGTGCACCAGGGAGGAGTAGCCGGTGCCGAAGTCGTCCAGGGACATCTTCACGCCGTGGCCGGTGAGTCCCGCGAGGGTGTCGGCGGCGCGCTGCGGGTCCTCCAGCAGGACGTGTTCCGTTATCTCCAGCTGCAACGACCCGGCCGGGACCCCGTGCCGGGCCAGCCGGGCGGCGACGGAGCCGGCGAAGCCAGGGGTGTGCACGTCGCGCGGGGAGACGTTGACGGCGACCGGCACGAACAGTCCCTGCGAGCGCCACACGGCGACCTGGGCGAGCGCGGTGTCCAGGACGTACTCGGTGAGGTGCGGCATCAGGCCGGAGGACTCGGCGATCGCTATGAACTCGTCCGGCGGGACCTTGCCGCGCTCGGGATGCACCCAGCGCACCAGCGCCTCGAGCCCGGCCACCTGGCCGTCGAAGCGGACCTTGGGCTGGTAGTGCAGCTGGACCTCGTGGGCGTCCAGCGCCCGGCGCAGATCGCCGAGGAGGCCGAGCCGGTCGGGGGTGTTGGAGTCGCGCTTGGACTCGTAGACCTCGACGCCGGTGCGGTCCCGCTTCGCCTGGTACATCGCCACGTCGGCGCGGCGCAGCAGGCCCTCGGCCTCCAGCGCGTGGTCGGGGAAGACGGCGACGCCGGCGCTGGCCTCCAGCACCAGGGTGAGCCCGTCGAGGTCGAGCGGGGAGCTGAGGTCGGCGACGAGGCCACGGGCGACGCGCATCGCGGAGGTCGTGGAGTCGGCGACCGGCAGTAACACGGCGAACTCGTCACCGCCCAGCCGCGCCACCTCCGCGCCGCGCGGCAGGGCGAGCCGCAGCCGGTCGGCTATCTGGAGCAGCAGCCGGTCCCCGGCGAGATGACCGAGGGTGTCGTTGACCGATCGGAAACGGTCCAGGTCGATCAGCACGAGGGCGGCGCGGGCGTCGATGCGCTCGGCGTCGTCCAGCGCGGTCCAGATGCGTTCCAGCAGCCACTGGCGGTTGGGCAGCCCGGTGAGCGGGTCGCGCAGCTGCTCCTCCGCCCGGGCCCGGGCTATCCACAGGGTGGAGTCCAGGGCGATCAGCGGGATGGAGAACAGCGGCAGCAGCACCGGCTTGGCGGTGGCCACCACGCACACCAGCGGGGCTATGCCGAGCAGGGCGACGGCCACCAGGCCCTGCCTGACCAGCGCGGTCCGCGCGACCGTGGGCAGCCCGCCGGCGCGCGGCGCGTGCAGGTACCACAGCAGGATCCGGGTCACGGCGAGATAGGCGACCGCGACGAGCACCACCTCGGGGGCGGTGTAGAAGGTCCAGCCGCCGGGGTCGGAGGGCGCCTCGACGGTCGGTACTGCGCCGAAGGCGGCCAGCACCAGGGCGCCGGCGCCGATGCCGAGCAGGTCCACAGAGCCGTGCAGCACGCCTTGCCGCCAGCGGTGGCGGCGGGCTATGCCGACCAGGACGACGACGGTGAGGCTGACCATGCCGGCCGGCACCCAGCCGTAGAGCAGCAGGACGGCGAGGGTGAGGGCGGCGCCGGAGCCGGTGCCGCCCCACCAGCGGGCGCGGCCCAGCATGACGAGGTGGCCGACGATGATGCCGGTGAGCAGGGCCAGCGACCAGCCGACCGTGCCGGACGGGAAGAGGGCCTGGCCGCCGGTGAAGGCGCGGTAGAAGCCGGCGCCCAGCACGAACCCGGCGGCCGCGACGACCGCGGCGGGCAGCGGGGGCCAGGACAGATGGCGTTCGTGGTCGGCGCCGGGCAGGGCCGTGGCGGGGCGGGAGGGACCGAGTCCGTCGGGGCGGCCCAGCCCGGCGTCGAGCCGGGTGGCGTCGTGCCCGTCGGCCCCCGTCAGGCCGGCGCTCAGCCGGGCGGAGTCCATGCCGTCGGCGCCGGGGTACACAGGGAGGGCCCGCTCGCGTACGCCGCCGCGCCCTGTCACGCGTGTCACCCACCGGCTCCCCCGCCACGCGCCCGCCACACGGCGCAGGCGCAGCCGTGAGCCGGGGGCGGTGCTCTCGGTCGGTTCCATTCCCGTCCCTCTCACAGCCGGCGGTGCCCACGCCTCGCGGCCCGATGCCCGACTTCCCTTAACGGCTCCGCGTCGGAAAACCCTTCCCCCTGCTCATGCGCGAGCACGAGGATGCCCCGACCGCAGCTGGGCACGGCAGGCGCATATCTCAACAGTAGGCCGCGGACGCCTTCCTCGGGCAGCGGTCGCCGACGGTTGCCCGAATGCGCCCCGGCCACCCCTATGCATCTGATATGCGCCGATCGGGTGGCCTTCAACCGCTACTCCTCGGCCGAAAGAGCGACGTCCGCCGCGGCCTGGGGTCCCTGGTCGAGCAGGACGTTGAAGCCCTCCTCGTTCAGGACGGGCACCTTGAGCTGCATCGCCTTGTCGTATTTCGATCCGGGGTTGTCCCCCACAACGACGAACGAGGTCTTCTTCGACACCGAACCGGTCACCTTGGCGCCGCGGCTCTGCAGGGCGTCCTTGGCCCCGTCCCGGGTGAAGTGCTCCAGGGTGCCGGTGACGACGACGGTAAGCCCTTCCAGCGGGCGGGGTCCTTCGTCCTCTCCGGTGCTCTCCTCCTCCATGCGGACGCCGGCGGCCTTCCACTTGCGCAGGATCTCCTGGTGCCACTCCTCGGCGAACCACTCCTTGAGCGAGGCGGCGATGATCGCTCCCACGCCGTCGGTGTTCGCCAGCTCCAGCTCGTCGGCCTGTTCGATGCGGTCGATGGAGCGGAACTCCCGGGCGAGCGCCTCGGCCGCGACCGGGCCGACGTGCCGGATCGACAGGCCGGTGAGGATGCGGGCGAGCGGGCGCTCCTTGGCCGCCGCGATGTTCTCCAGCATGGCCAGGGCGTTCTTCTTCGGTTCGCCCTGCTGGTTGGCGAAGACGGTGACGATCTTCTCCTCGCCTGTCTTCGGGTCCCGCTTGGGCAGACCGCTGTCCTGGTCGAGGACGTACGCCTTGATGGGCAGCAGCTGCTCGACGGTCAGGTCGAACAGGTCGCCCTCGTCCTTCAGCGGCGGGTCCGCCGGCTCCAGCGGCTTGGTGAGGGCGGCCGCGGCGACATAACCGAAGTGCTCGATGTCGAGGGCCTTGCGGCCCGCGAGGTAGAACAGGCGCTCACGCAGCTGGGCCGGGCAGGTGCGGGCGTTGGGGCAGCGCAGGTCGACGTCGCCCTCCTTCATGGGCCGCAGCGGCGTGCCGCACTCGGGGCACTCGCTCGGCATCACGAACTCGCGCTCACTGCCGTCGCGCAGGTCGACCACGGGCCCGAGGATCTCGGGGATGACGTCACCGGCCTTGCGCAGCACCACCGTGTCACCGATGAGGACGCCCTTGGCCTTGACGACGTCCTGGTTGTGCAGCGTGGCGAACTCGACCTCCGAGCCGGCCACTGTCACCGGCTCGACCTGGGCGTACGGCGTGACGCGGCCGGTGCGGCCGACGCCGACGCGGATGTTGACGAGCTTGGTGTTGACCTCCTCCGGCGCGTATTTGTACGCGATGGCCCAGCGCGGCGCCCGCGCGGTGGAGCCGAGGCGGCCCTGGAGCCGGATCTCGTCGAGCTTGACGACGACGCCGTCGATCTCGTGCTCCACCGAGTGCCGGTTCTCGCCGAAGTAGGCGATGAACTCGCGGACGCCGTCGAGGTCGTCGACCACCTTGTTGTGCCGGGAGGTGGGCAGGCCCCAGGTCTTCAGCAGGTCGTACGCCTGGGAGAGGCGGGTGAGGCCCTCGAAGCCCTCCAGGGCGCCGATGCCGTGCACCACCATGTGCAGCGGGCGGGTGGCGGTGACGCGCGGGTCCTTCTGGCGCAGCGAGCCGGCGGCGGCGTTGCGCGGGTTGGCGAAGGGCTTGTCCCCCGCCTCGACCAGGCGGGCGTTCAGCTCCTCGAACTTCTCCCCGGGGAAGTAGACCTCGCCGCGGATCTCCACGAGGTCGGGGACCTCGTCCCCGTCGAGGCGGTCCGGGATCTCCGCGATCGTGCGCACGTTGGGGGTGATGTCCTCGCCGGTGCGGCCGTCACCGCGGGTCGCCGCGCGGACGAGGCGGCCGTGCTCGTAGGTGAGGTTCACGGCGAGGCCGTCGACCTTCAGCTCGCACAGGAAGTGGTACTTCTGCTCGCCCAGTTCGCGCGCGATGCGGTCGGCCCAGCCCGCGAGCTCGTCGTCGTTGAAGGTGTTGTCCAGGGAGAGCATGCGGGAGCGGTGCTCGACGGCGGTGAACTCCGTCGCGTAGGACCCCGCGACCTTCTGCGTCGGGGACTGCGGGGTGCGCAGCTCCGGATACTGCTCCTCCAGCGCCTCCAGCGTCTTCAGGAGCTTGTCGAAGTCGGCGTCGCTGATGACGGGAGCGTCCTTCACGTAGTACCGGAAGCGGTGCTCCTCGATCTGCTCAGCGAGCTGCGCGTGCTTCTCACGTGCTTCGGCGGGCACTGCCGTCTCCGCCTGCTGCTTGTCGCCGGCCACCGTGTTGTCCTCCCGTTACTCTGGGTTGTCCGCGAGGGATCTCGCCGCCTGGACGCAATGGGCGAGCGCCTGGCGCGCGTACGCCGGGGAGGCGCCCGCGAGCCCGCACGCCGGCGTCACCGTGACCGCCTGAGCGAGCAGCCCCGGGTGCAGGCCCAGCCTGCGCCACAGCGTCCTGACACCCATGACGCTACCGGCAGGGTCTGACAACGGGACGTCCGTGCCCGGCACGACACCGGCGAACAGCCGGGTGCCGCCCTCCACGGCCTCGCCGATCGCGTCGTCGTCACGCTCCGTGAGCAGGGAGAAGTCGAAGGAGACGGCTGCCGCGCCGGTCCGGCCCAGCAGCGCGAAGGGCACGTCGGGCGCGCAGGAGTGGACCACGACGGGGCCGCCGGTGTGCACCGCGACGGTGTCCCGCAGGGTGGCCTCCACGACCTGACGGTCGGCGGCGCGGTGGGTGCGGTAGCCGCTGGCCGTCCTCACCTGTCCGCGCAGGACCGCGGTGAGGGACGGCTCGTCGAGCTGGAGGACGAGCTGCGCGCCGGGGACGCGCCGCTGCACCTCGGCGAGGTGGAGGCGCAGCCCCTCGGCGAGGGAGGCGGCGAGGTCGCGGCAGGCGCCCGCGTCGGAGAGAGCGGCCTCGCCGTTCCTCAGCTCCACGCTCGCGGCGAGCGTCCACGGCCCGACCGCCTGCACCTTCAGCGGCCCGGTGTAGCCCTGTGTGAACTCCTCCAGCGCGTCGAGGTCCTCACCGAGCCAGGACCGGGCCCGCTTGGTGTCGCGGCCCGGCCGGTCGCCGAGCCGCCAGCCGCTGGGCTCCACGCGCGCGTACAGCTCGACGAGCATGCCGGCGGTCCGGCCGATCATGTCCGCGCCGGGACCGCGGGCGGGCAGCTCCGGCAGAAACGGGAAGTCCTCGAAGGACCCGGTGACGGTCTTGGCGGCCTCCCGGGCGTCACCTCCGGGCATCGACCCGACCCCGGTGGCGCTCCCGAACCTGAACTGGCTGTTTTCGCTCACGCCTGAAGCCTACGTAAGGCTCACCGGGGGTCCGTCGCCGACTGCCGGTCGCCGGTCGCCCCGGCGCCGTCCGCGCGGACCCCGCGCGGGGGATCAGCGCCCCGGCCGCACCGTCAGGTCGTTGACCTCCGCGTCCTCGGGAAGGTCGATCGCCATCAGGATCGTCGTGGCGACCGACTCGGGGTCGATCCAGCGGGACGGGTCGTACTCCTTGCCCTCCTGCTGGTGGACCTTGGCCTGCATGGGGCTGGCGGTGCGGCCCGGGTAGACGGAGGTGACGCGGACGCCGCTCGCGTGCTCCTCCTGGCGCAGGGAGTCGGCGAGGGCCTTCAGTCCGTGCTTGGACGCGGCGTACGCCGCCCACTCGGCGTGCGCGTTCAGGCCGGCGCCGGAGTTGACGAACACCACGTGACCGCGGGCGACGCGCAGCTGGGGCAGCAGCAGGCGGGTCAGCTCGGCGGGCGCGATCAGGTTGACGTTGAGCTGGTGGCGCCAGGACTTCGGGGTCAGGTCGCCGACCGGACCGAGGTCGACGACGCCCGCGATGTGCAGCAGCGAGTCCACGCGGTCCGGCAGCGACTGGTGGGACAGCGCCCAGGACAGCTTGTCGGGGTCCGCGAGGTCGCCGACCAGGGTCTGCGCGCCGGGGAACTCGGCGGCCAGCTCCTTCGCGCGGCCCGCGTCGCGCGCGTGCAGCACGAGGTCGTCCCCGCGCGCGTGCAGACGGCGGGCGACGGCCGCGCCGATGCCGGAACCGGCTCCGGTGATCACATGTGTAGCCATGCCCGCCATGCTCGCATCACCGCAGGGTCAGACGATGCCCTGGCTCTCCTCCAGGTAGGCCAGCGCGCCCACCGGCTCCTCGGCGAAGAACACCAGGTCGGTGAGCGGGCGGGGCAGGAAGCCCTCGTCGTCCATGCGGCGGAACTGCTCCTTGAGGCCGTCGTAGAAGCCTGCGGTGTTCAGCAGCACCACCGGCTTGTCGGTGTGGCCGTGCTTCTTCAGCTCCAGGATCTCGGTGGCCTCGTCGAGCGTGCCCGTGCCGCCCACCATGATCACCACCGCGTCGGCCTTCTCCAGCAGCAGCCTCTTGCGCTCGGCGAGGTCCTTGGCGATCACCATGTCGTCGACGCCCGGGCGGACCTTGGCCGCCAGGAAGTCCACCGAGACCCCGCACAGCCGTCCGCCGGCCTCCTGCACGCCGTCCGCGACGACCTTCATCAGGCCGACGTCCGAGCCGCCCCAGACGAGCGTGTGGCCGCCCTTGCCGAGCAGCTCGGCGAACTCGCGCGCGGGACGGGTGTAGCGGTCGTCGAGGTCGGCGGCGGAGAGGAAGACACAGATACGCATGACGCCACCGTACGCGGGAAGAACCGGCGCCCGGAAAACGCTGTTCCCGGACATGACCCGAGGACACACCATCACCGTCGAGCGAAGCGACCGGCACGTGCGCGTGGTGCACGACGGTCAGGTCCTGGCCGCGAGCGACCGCCCGCTCGTCCTGCACGAGACGGGCTGTCCGCCTCGCTACTACCTGCCCGCCGAGGACGTGCGGCTCGAACTCCTCACCCCTTCCGACACGCACACCCACTGCCCGTTCAAGGGCACGGCGTCCTACTGGTCGCTGCCCGGCGCCCCCGACCTGGTGTGGTCGTATCCGGACCCGAAGCCGGACGTCGCGCAGATCAAGAACCACCTCTGCTTCTACGAGGTGGAAGTGTCGTGACCGCTCCGCCGCGTCATCTGCGGCAGTCTGCTCTGCCATGGAGAAGCAGGAGAAGCAGGACGGTCACAGCAGGCTGACGGTGGTGTCGCGGGACGGCACCCGCATCGCCGGTACGCGCCACGGCGACGGTCCGCCCGTGATCCTGGTGAGCGGCGCGATGTCCACGGGTGGCACGCTGGCCCCGCTGGCCGAGCGGCTCGCCGGGCACTGCACGGCCGTGGTGTACGACCGCCGGGGCCGCGGCGAGAGCGGTGACACGGCGCCGTACGCGGTGGAGCGGGAGGTCGAGGACCTGGCCGCGCTGATCGACGCGGTGGGCGGTGAGGCGGCCCTGTTCGGCGTCTCCTCGGGCGGCGCTCTGGTGCTCGAGGCGGCGGCGAGCGGCCTGCCGGTCCGTCAGGCGGGCGTGTACGAGGTGCCGTACGCGGACTTCCTGGCGGACGGCGCCGAGTGGCACGCCACCTATGTGCGGAACCTGACCGCGGCGCTCGCCGAAGACCGGCGCGGGGACGCCGTGGAGCTGTTCCTGCGCCTGACCGGGCTCGGCGAGGAGGTGATCCGGGGCGCGCGCCAGTCCCCCATGTGGGCCGGCATGGAGGCGGTGGCCCCCAGCCTGGCGTACGACGCGGCGGTGATGGGCGACGGACTGCTGCCCCGCGCGCGGGTCGCCGCGATCTCCGTGCCGCTGCTGGTGGTGGCCGGCGGGGCGAGCCCGGCGTGGATGCTGGACGCGAACAGGGCGGTCGCCGAGGCGGCGCCGCGCAGCGACCACCGGGTTCTGGAGGGGCAGACCCACATGGTGGAGCCGGACGTCCTGGGCCCCGTGCTGACGGACGTCTTCTGCGGGTGAGGCGCGCTCGGGTCTTCCGGGGGTGAGGGGCGCTCGATCCTTTTGGGGTGAGGCGCCCCCCGGCTCAGGCCACGCTCGCCGTCACGCGCGTGGTCGTCGCGATCGTCGCCGAGCCCACCACGCGCGTGCCGTCGTACAGGACGATCGCCTGGCCGGGGGCGACGCCGCGGACCGGTTCGGTGAAGGTCACGCGCAGCTCGCCGTCGCTCAGTTCGGCGGTGACCTCGGTCTCGTCGCCGTGGGCGCGCAGCTGGGCGGTGTAGGTGCCGGGGCCCGCCGGCGCCGTGCCGCACCAGCGCGGCTTGATCGCGGTCAGGGCGGTCACGTCCAGGGCGGCGGCCGGGCCGACGGTGACGGTGTTGGTCACCGGGGAGATGTCGAGGACGTAGCGCGGCTTGCCGTCGGGGGCCGGGGTGCCGATGCGCAGGCCCTTGCGCTGGCCGATGGTGAAGCCGTACGCGCCCTCGTGCGTGCCGACCCGGTTGCCGGCCTCGTCGACGATGTCGCCCTCCGCCTTGCCGAGGCGCCGGGCGAGGAAGCCCTGGGTGTCACCGTCGGCGATGAAGCAGATGTCGTGCGAGTCGGGCTTCTTGGCGACGGCGAGCCCGCGCCGCTCGGCCTCCGCGCGGATCTCCTCCTTGGTGGTGACCGTGTCGCCGAGCGGGAACATCGCGTGCGCGAGCTGCTGCTCGTCCAGCACACCGAGGACGTACGACTGGTCCTTGGCCATGTCGGAGGCGCGGTGCAGCTCGCGGGAGCCGTCCTCGCGCACGATCACCTTGGCGTAGTGACCGGTGCAGACCGCGTCGAAGCCCAGGGCGAGCGCCTTGTCGAGCAGCGCCGCGAACTTGATCTTCTCGTTGCAGCGCAGGCACGGATTCGGGGTGCGCCCGGCCTCGTACTCGGCCACGAAGTCCTCGACGACGTCCTCGCGGAAGCGGTCGGCGAGGTCCCACACGTAGAACGGGATGCCGATGACGTCCGCGGCGCGGCGGGCGTCCCGGGAGTCCTCGATGGTGCAACAGCCCCGCGCGCCCGTGCGGAAGGACTGGGGGTTCGCGGAGAGCGCGAGGTGGACGCCGGTCACGTCGTGGCCCGCCTCGGCGGCGCGGGCCGCGGCGACGGCGGAGTCGACGCCGCCCGACATGGCGGCGAGGACGCGGAGGGGGCGGGAGCGCTGCGGGGTGTCAGTCATAGCCCTTCCAGGGTACGGGGCGCGGGAACCGGGACCGCTGGATATGCGTTGACGACCACATGGGGGATGCGAAGAGTGACGCGGACCGGCGGATCGGGCGCCGCGCCCTGCTGATCGGCGGTGCGGCGGCCGCCGCGGGCACGGCCGTGCTGGCCCGTGACGAGCTGGCGCATCTGTGGTGGCGGCTGCCAGGCGTGGAGAGACCGCGGGTGGCGGGCGCGGTCGACTTCCGGGGCGCGCTGTGGGTGGCGGCCTCCACGGCGAACTACCGCAGGGCCGACCGGCCCGACGACTACCCGATCGACCGGGTGGTCGTCCATGTCACGCAGGGCAGTTACCGCAGCGCCGTGAAGGTGTTCCAGGACCCGGGTCACAGGGCGGCGGCGCACTACATCGTCCGGCGGGACGGGCACGTGACGCAGATGATCCGCGAGCTGGACGTGGCCTTCCACGCGGGCAACCGGGAGTACAACGAGCGCAGTGTCGGCATCGAGCACGAGGGGTTCGTGGACCGGCCGGGCGACTTCACGGCGGCGATGTACGCGGCCTCCGCGCGGCTGACGGCCGGGATCTGCCGGCGGTACGGCATACCCGTCGACCGGGAGCACATCATCGGCCATGTCGAGGTGCCGGGCACGGACCACACCGACCCGGGACCGCACTGGGACTGGGACCGCTACCTGGCTCTGGTCCGGCGGGCGCTGACGGCACCGGCCTGAGGCAAAAATCTAGGATTGCCCCCTTCCCTCCCGGTACACGCGTTCTATCCTGGTTACAGGCCTACGAGGCGAGTGAGGGAGTTCGACCGGAGTAGCCGACTTGAGCGAGAAGCCCCGGCTTCCGCTGAGGCCGACGTCGACGGTCGGGCTGAGAGGCCGGAAGGTGCAGTTCACGGCCGGAAGGCGACCCCCAGTACCTGATCCGGACCATGCCGGCGAAGGGAACCCGCTTCGTAGGTCCCTTCTGTGCGCCCCCGCGGTTGCAGGGCCGCCCTGTACGCCGAAGGCCGTCTGCCCTACGTCAGTCCCGCCGCGCGGGCCCGCTCGACCGCCGGGCCGATGGCCTTGGCCAGGGCCTCGACGTCGGCCTCGGTGGAGGTGTGGCCGAGGGAGAAGCGCAGTGTGCCGCGGGCCAGGTCGGGGTCGACGCCGGTGGCGAGCAGGACGTGGCTGGGCTGGGCGACGCCCGCGGTGCAGGCGGAGCCGGTGGAGCACTCGATGCCCTGGGCGTCCAGCAGGAGCAGCAGGGAGTCGCCCTCACAGCCGGGGAAGGTGAAGTGCGCGTTGGCCGGAAGCCGGCCCTCGGGCGCGGGATCGCCGCCGAGGATCGCGTCCGGCACGGCAGCACGGACCGCGTCGACGAGCTGGTCGCGCAGGGCGCCGATCTCGCGTGTGAACCACTCGCGCTGTTCGGCGGCGAGACGGCCGGCGACGGCGAAGGAGGCGATCGCGGGGACGTCGAGGGTGCCGGAGCGGACGTGACGCTCCTGGCCGCCGCCGTGCAGGACGGGTACGGGGCTGTACTCACGGCCGAGAAGCAGGGCTCCGATGCCGTAGGGGCCGCCGATCTTGTGGCCGGAGACGGTCATCGCGGCGAGGCCTGATGCGGCGAAGTCGACGGGGACCTGACCGAAGGCCTGGACCGCGTCGGAGTGCAGCGGGACGCCGGACTCGGCGGCCACTTCGGCGAGTTCCCGGACCGGCTGCAGTGTCCCGATCTCGTTGTTCGCCCACATGACGGTGGCCAGCGCGACGTCGCCGGGGTCGCGGGCGATCGCCTCGCGCAGGGCGTCGGGGTGGACCCGGCCGTGACGGTCCACGGGGAGGTACTCGACGGTGGCGCCCTCGTGCTCGCCGAGCCAGTGGACGGCGTCCAGGACGGCATGGTGCTCGACGGGGCTGGCCAGAACCCGGGTGCGGGCCGGGTCGGCGTCGCGGCGGGACCAGTACAGGCCCTTGACCGCGAGGTTGTCGGCCTCGGTGCCGCCGGAGGTGAGGACCACCTCGCTGGGGCGGGCGCCGAGCGCTTCGGCAAGGGTCTCGCGGGCCTCCTCGACGGTGCGGCGTGCCCTGCGGCCGGATGCGTGGAGGGACGAGGCGTTGCCGGTGACGCCCAGGTGGGCGGTCAGGGCCTCTGCCGCCTCCGGGAGCATCGGCGTGGTCGCCGCGTGGTCGAGGTAAGCCATGGTGTGCCGATTCTACGGGGCCCGTGCGGGCGCCCTCGGCTCCAGGTCCGCCGGATCACCCCACGCCCGCCCACGGCGGCACGAGCGGCCGTACCCCTCCACAGCTGCGGGGCGCGACCATGCCCCCTCAGAAGCTCCAGGAGACCGAGTGGTCCGCCTGCATGAACCCGAACAGGACGACCAGGTCGGCCACACCCAGTGCCAGGCCCAGGTACGCGCGGCCGCGGCGGGCCGTGCCGCGCCACAGGGCGACGGAGGCCAGGGCGATGGAGATCGGGCCGAGGAAGAGGTTGAGGACGAGCAGGCCCAGCAGGCCGAGGATGAACGAGGCGACGGCCATGCCGTCGGTGTCGCGCAGTCCGGTGCGGCGGTTGGCCGGTGCGGTCAGTTGCATGATGGTCGGCTCCCGACGGTCGAAGTCGTGGTGGGACGTGCGGGCGGTCACCGGGCCGGCGTGCCGCGCCGGCGGGCGTGGCGCTCGCGGACGGCGAAGACGGCCAGCCAGACGGCGATGACGACAGCCGCGATCGCCGTGAAGGACAGCGGCGCGTGGGCCACGGTGCCCATGACGACACCGAGCAGCAGAAGTGCGGCGACGAGGAAGAGCATGGGATGAAGCCCCCTCCGAGATGCTCTCGTGAAGTTTGGGTGAACGGTTGTAGCAACACTTGTTCACTGACTACCCAGTCTAGCGCGCTCCACGGCTTTTCAATTCCGGAGAACAGTTGTTAACTGCATGGTATGAGTCACACCCTCGGCGTCCGGCAGGCCCAGAAACTCAAGACCCGCCAAGCCCTCCTGGACGCGGCGCTCGGCCTGCTGGAGGGGCAGAGCCTGAGCAGTCTGGGTCTGCGCGAGGTCACCCGCGCGGTCGGCGTCGCCCCGACCGCCTTCTACCGCCACTTCCGCTCCATCGAGGATCTGGGCGTGGCGCTGGTCGAGGAGGCGCTGGGCAGCCTGCACCCGATGATCAGGACGACGGTGTCCACGGCGGGCGACCACGAGGAACGCATCGTGCGCGCCGTCGAACTGATCGCCCGTCATGTTGACGCGTACCCCGCACACGTCCGGTTCATCGCGCGGGAGCGACATGGCGGGGTGCAGCCGGTGCGGGAGGCGATCCGCGAGCAGCTGGCCCGGTTCGCCGCCGAGGTGAAGGCCGAGCTGGCCAAGGACCCGGTCTCCGCGGGCTGGAGCGAGGACGACCTGCTGATGCTCGCCACGCTCTACGTCGACCAGATGCTCATCACCGCCTCGCTCTTCCTGGAGTCCCTGGAGGCGTCGCAGGCGGAGCGTGAGCGGGTCACCCAGGTGGCGACCCGGCAGATGCGGCTGATCAGCGTCGGCCGCCACCACTGGCTCGACTGAGCCGCCTCATCCGGGCGCGTACAGCTGCGCGACGGACGCGGCCGCGCGGGCCAGCTCCTCGCGCACCTCGGGCGGGGAGAGCACCTCGACGCGGTCGGAGAACGCGAGCAGTTGGCGGGCCTCGGCGACGACGCCGTACGACAGACGGGCGGTCACCCAGTCGCCGTGGCCGTCGTCGCCGGGGAGCCCGACGAGCGTGGACGCCATCATGCGCTGGAACATGTCGAGCCGGTCGCGCCGGACGCGCACCACCACCTCCAGGGCGCCGGGCCGCTCCTCGACCTGACGGCGCAGCACCTCCCAGGCGTCGGCGAGTTCGACCCCGGGCCGGCGCCGAACCTCTTCGTCGAGCAGCTTCGCCGAGCGCACCCGGTCGGCGCGGAAGAGCCGCGGCCGGCCGCGCCGGTCCGCGACGAGGTACCAGACGCCGGCCTTGGAGACCAGGCCGTAGGGGTCGACGGTGTAGGTGCGCGGCTCGGGCTCGCCGCTGTGCCGGTAGCGCAGCCTCAGGCGGCGGTCGGCGAAGACGGCGTCCTGCAGCACGTCCAGGTCGACGGCCGGCCGGGGGCCGCCGCGCCAGCGGGTGGCGTCGACCAGGATGCGCCGGCTGGTCACCTCGGCGGCCGGGCGGTACGGGGCGGGCAGCGCCGCCATCACCTTGCGCAGGGCCGAACCCAGCGCGGCGTCCAGCCCCAGCGCTGCGTGCGCGCCCTCGGCGGCCAGGATGAACAGGGCGCGCGACTCGTCCGCGGTCAGGCCCGTCACGTCCGTGCGGAAACCGGCGAGGAGCTGGATGCCGCCGTGCCGGCCGCGTTCGGCGTAGACCGGGACGCCGGAGGCGGACAGGGCCTCGATGTCGCGGTAGATGGTGCGCACCGACACCTCCAGCCGCTCGGCGAGTTCGTGCGCGGGCACACGGCCGCGGGTCTGCAACAGCAGCAGGATCGACAGCAGGCGGTCGGACTTCACGGCCTCAGCATCGCGCCCCCGGAAACCCCGGTGCAAATGTTGACGGAAACTGTCAGGTTATGGGCCGAACCTCGGGGCACCGACCGAGAGAGAGGTACCCGATGAACGCCATCGACCCGCGCCCCGTGTACACCCGCGCCACCGAGCAGGCCGCCGCCCTGATCCGGACCGTCCGGCCCCGGCAGCTGGACGGGCCCACCCCGTGCACCGAGTTCGACGTACGGCGGCTGCTGAGCCACATGGTCGGCGGCACGCTGCGGATCGCGGTGGTCGGCGAGGGCGGCGACGGCATGGCCGTACGGCCGTTCGCGGAGGGTGTGGAGGATGCCGGCTGGCCCGAGGCGTACGACGAGGTCCGCACCCGGGCGCTGAAGGCGTGGGAGTCCGACGAGCGGATGGACGCGCCGGTGCGGGTCCCGTGGGGCGAGGTGCCGGGGCGGCAGGCGCTCTCGGGATATGTGATGGAGATCGTCACCCACACCTGGGACCTGTCCGAGGCGCTCGGCCACCCGCTCCCCCTCGACGCCCCACTGGCCGAATTCGCCCTGGCCACGGCCGAGCGCGTGCTTCCCGCGACGCGCCGTGGCGGGGACACGCCGTTCGAGCGGGTGCGGTCCGCCCCCGAGGGGGCGGACGCCTACACCCGGCTCGCGGCCTGGCTGGGCCGCGAACCCCTCAGCCGAGCCTGACGCGGGCCAGCTGCCGGGACTGGGCGACCAGTCGGTCGGCACTGTCCCAGACCTCGGCGTCCTCCTCCAGGAAGCCGCCGGCGAGATTGCGCGTGGTGATGGCCACCCGCAGCGGACCGGCGGCCGGGCGGGCACGCACGTGCACGGTCAGCTCGACCGTGGGCACCCAGCCCTTGAGCCCCATTTCGAAGGCGGTGGGCGGCAGGGCGTCCACCGCGAGCAGCAGGGAGAGCGGGTCGGCGTCGCGGCCGTCGGCGAGGCCGAACCAGGCCCGCATCTCCCCGTTGCCGGAGGGCTGCCCGAGCGCCCAGCCCAGGGTGGCCGGGTCGAGCTGGATCATCAGCCGGTCGGTGATGGCGGAGCTGCCCGGGATGGGGGCGGGACTGTCCTGGGGGCCGAAGCACTGCTCCATCGGCGGGATGGCCGGGGGCTTCGCCGTGGTGCGCACGTCGTCGGGCAGCTCGGCCAGGTCGCCGTACGAGGCGAGGACGCGGATCCGCTCGACCTCGTGGCCCTCGTCGTCGTACTGGAAGAGGGACGCCTGGCCGGTGGAGAGGGTGCGGCCGGTGCGGACGACGTCGGTGCGGATCACCGCGGGGCCCGGCTGGGAGGCGGTGAGATAGTGCGCCGAGACGGTGAAGGGGTCGGGGTGCGGCAGGGCGTCGGCCAGGGCGCGGCCGAGGACGGCCAGCAGGTAGCCGCCGTTGACGGCGTTGATGATCGTCCAGCCGGCCGAGAGGTCGATGTCGTAGACACCGGGGGCGCGGCGGGTGACGGCGGTGTCGCGGTCGAACTCGCTGTCACCGATCACGGCCCGGCGGGCCGCTGCGGAAGCTGCTTCTGGCATGCCATGAACGGTACAACAGGTAACTACTAAGCGGTAGCTTTTCTGCTCTGTGACCCCGCGCGCACCGCCGCCCAGGTGAGGCTTCGGCAATTAAACGGTAAGTGTCCGTATCGGTCCGTAAACCTTGTGGGCGTTATCGCCCTCTCTAGGGATATGAGCCTCACCGGGACTCCGTTCCTCTACCTCTTGATCGTGCTGGCCGTCGTGGCCGTGCTCGTTCCTCTGGTCCTGTGGTCACGGCTGCGCGGACCGAAGGCCCTGCGCGCCGCGGCCCGGCTGCTGATGCTGTTGTTCGCCCAGGGCACCGCCGTCGCCCTGGTGTTCGTCCTGGTCAACAATTCCAACAACCTGTACGACAACTGGGACGACCTGCTCGGCACCGGCGACCACGTCCACCAGGCCGCCGACCTCGGGGCGAACGGCACGGGCAACATCGCGCTGGACAAGCTGCCCAAGGTCAAGCAGAAGTTCAGCCCGGCGACGGGACCCGGCATGCGCGCCGCCGGCGGCGTGCAGGTCACCCAGCTCAAGGGACAGGTGTCCGGGGTGGACGCCGAGGTCTACGTCTGGCTGCCGCCGCAGTACCACCTGCCCGGCTGGCGGCACTACAAGTTCCCGGTCGTCGAGGTGCTGCCGGGCTACCCCGGCTCGGCGAAGGCCTGGTTCGGGTCGATGAAGGCCCACGAGCAGTTGCTGCCGCTGATGCGCTCCGGTGAGGTCGCGCCGTTCATCCTGGTCGCGCCCCGCACCAACCTGCTGGCCGGCGTGGACACCGGCTGCGCCAACATCCCCGGCACGGTCAACGCCGACACCTGGCTGAGCGTCGACGTGCCGAAGATGGTCACGGACAACTTCCGCACCCAGCCCGCGCCGGGCGGCTGGGCGGTCGCCGGCTACTCCGCCGGGGCGCACTGCGCGGCCAAGCTGGCCGTCGCCCACCCCGACCGCTACCGGGCCGCCGTGAGCCTGTCGGGTTACAACGACCCGATCGGCGAGAGCAACTCCCTCGCCGCACAGACCCGCGCGCTGCGCGACGCGAACAACCCGTACATGCTGCTGCGCAAGGCGAAGGTGCCGCCGCAGATCGCCCTCTACCTGTCCGGCCAGCCGCGCGACGGCTACGAGGCGGCCATGGCCCTGAAGCAGGTCGCCAAGGCGCCCACCACCGTCCACGTGGTCTATCTGCCGCGCACCGCGGGCGGGCACACGATGGCCCTGTGGAAGCCGCAGGTCGACGCGGTCTTCCGCTGGCTGTCGGTGCAGATGGGCAAGCACGGCGTGAAGGACCCCACCGCCTCCGCTCCCCCGGCCACCCGGAAGACGGGTTCCACCCGCGCCGAGCTGGCCAGCGGCGCCCCCTCGGGAGCCACGACGGGCCGCAAGCAGTGAGCCTCCGGCAGGCCTGCGCAAAAGGATCGTTTCGCCGCGGGGTGCTTCCGGCGGGGGAGCCGAGGAGGCCGTAGTCGTCTGCGGGTGCGTCGGGGCTGGTCGCGCAGTTCCCCGCGCCCGTGGGGGGGACGGCAGCGTCGGTCGTCGGCTCCGGGCCCCGGTGGGACGCGGCACCGTCGGTCGTCGGTCACTCCTCGCGTACCGTCGAGCGGCGGTTCCAGGCTCGTGGGGCGCGCCAGTGGAAGCGCATCGCGAGCAGGCGCAGGACGAACGCCGTCAGCGCGGCGAGGCCGCTGGCCAGCGGAGTGAGCGCGTCGTAGCGGATGCACAGGGCCACCATGGTGGAGCCGACGATCGCCGGGACCGCGTAGAGGTCGCGGTCCCAGCGCAGCAGCGACGGCACCTCGTTGGCGAGTACGTCGCGCAGGACGCCGCCGCCGACCGCGGTCGCGAGGCCGAGGGTGACCGACGCGGTCAGGCCGAGCCCGTAGGCGTACGCCTTCGTCGTCCCGGCGACGCAGAACAGGCCGAGGCCGGCGGCGTCGAAGACGAGGACCGCCGCCTGGATCCGCTCGACGTGCGGATGCAGGAAGACGACCACGAGCGCGGCGAGCAGCGGCGTGACGAAGTAGCCGAGGTCCGTGAACGCGGCCGGCGGTACCGCGCCGATGATCAGGTCCCGGAACAGCCCACCGCCCAGCGCGGTGACCTCGGCGAGGACGCCGATGCCGAAGACGTCGAAGTTCTTGCGCACGGCCAGCAGCGCGCCGGAGATGGCGAAGACGAAGATGCCGACCAGGTCGAGCGTGTGCTGGACGGAGGGGCTGAAGAGCTGGGGGATCACCCGAACATTCTGACGTCTCGAGGGGCGTGCACCTGGCAAAGCCAGGCCACGCCCCTCGAGCCGCTACTTCTTGGAGCTGTCCGGGGAGTCCTGCTCCTCGGCGCCGGCCGACGCCTCCGCGGGCTCCTCCGCCTCGGCACTCCCGGCGGACGCCGGCTCCGTGCCCCCGGCACTCCCGGCGGACGGCTGCTTTGTGCCCTCGGCAGCTTCCTCCGTCGAGGCCGCCTCCGCACTCTCCGCGGAAGCCCCGGCTGACGCCGCCTCAGCACTGCCGGCAGAAACCTCCGCCGCCTCAGCGCCCTCGGCAGAAGCCTCAGCCGACGCCACCTCGGCGTCCTCCGCCGAAGCCTCCGCCGACGCCACCTCAACAGCCTCCGCAGGAGCGTCCGTCGACACCCCCTCGGCGCCGTCCGCAGAAGCGTCCGTCGACGCAACCTCCGCCGCCACCGCCGCCGACGTCGCCGCCGACTCCGCGAGGACCTCGTCGGCCACCAGCTCCGCCGCCTCCTTGGCGATGGTCAGCAGGACCGTGTCCTGCGGCTGCTGGTCCTCGAAGTTCTCCGGGTGATGGCACGCCACCCGCTGCCCCGGCCGCAGCTCGGCCAGCGGCGGCTCGGTCGTCGCGCAGATCTGCGTCGCCTTCCAGCACCGCGTGTGGAAGCGGCAGCCGCTCGGCGGCGAGATCGGCGAGGGCACGTCGCCCTTGAGCAGGATGCGCTCGCTCTTGGCGTTCCTGCGCCGCGGGTCCGGGATCGGCACCGCCGACATCAGGGCCTTGGTGTACGGGTGCATCGGCGACCGGTACAGCTGCTCGCGGTCGGCCAGCTCCACGATCTTGCCGAGGTACATCACCGCGATCCGGTCCGAGACGTGCCGGACGACCGACAGGTCGTGCGCGATGATCACGTACGTCAGGCCCAGCTCCTGCTGGAGGTCGTCCAGCAGGTTGACGACCTGGGCCTGGATCGACACGTCCAGCGCGGAGACCGGCTCGTCGGCCACCACGAGCTTGGGGCTGAGCGCGAGCGCGCGGGCGATGCCGATGCGCTGGCGCTGGCCGCCGGAGAATTCGTGCGGGTAGCGGTTGTAGTGCTCGGGGTTGAGCCCGACCACCGACAGCAGCCGCTGCACCTCCTTCTTGATGCCGCCCTCGGGCGTGACGCCCTGGAGCCGGAAGGGGGCGCCGACGATGGTGCCGATGGTGTGGCGCGGGTTCAGCGACGAGTACGGGTCCTGGAAGATCATCTGCACGTCGCGGCGCATCGGGCGCATGCCCGTCACCCCGAGGTGCGTGATGTCCTTGCCCTCGAACTCGACCTTTCCGCCGGTCGGTTCGAGCAGCCGGGTGATCAGCCGGCCCATGGTCGACTTGCCGCAGCCCGACTCGCCCACGACGCCGAGGGTTTCGCCGCGGCGCACCTCGAAGTCGATGCCGTCGACCGCGTGGACCGCGCCGACCTGCCGCTGGAGGAGGCCCTTCTTGATCGGGAAGTGTTTCTGCAGCCCGGTCACCTTCAGCAGGACGTCACCGTGCTCGGCGTCCTTGGTGAGGGTGGCCGCGCCGGCGGCCCTCGTCTGGGTGCCGTCGCTCTGCGCGGGCAGGGTCACGTCCGTGTCCTTGGAGTTCTCGCTCACAGCTTCGGCGCAATCTCTTCGGTCCAGATACGCTCCCGCTGCTCCGCGCTCATGTGGCAGGCGGCCCAGTGCCGGCTGCCGACCTCGGCCAGCTCGGGGCGGACGGTGCGGGTGGCGTTGTCCTTGGGGACGTCGGCGTACGGGCAGCGCGGGTTGAAGGCGCAGCCGGACGGGATGTTGATGAGGGAGGGCGGGGAGCCCTTGACCGGGATCAGGCGCTCCTGCTGCTCGCGGTCCAGGCGAGGCATCGAGCCGAGCAGGCCCCAGGTGTAGGGGTGGCGGGGCTCGTAGAACACCTTCTCGGCGGGTCCGCGCTCGACGCAGCGGCCGCCGTACATCACCAGGATGTCGTCGGCCAGCTCGGCGACGACGCCCAGGTCGTGGGTGATGATGATGACCGCGGAGCCGAACTCCTTCTGCAGATCGCGGATCAGGTCCAGGATCTGCGCCTGGACGGTCACGTCCAGCGCGGTGGTCGGCTCGTCCGCGATGAGCAGCTCGGGGTTGTTGACCAGCGACATGGCGATCATCGCGCGCTGGCGCATACCGCCGGAGAACTCGTGCGGGTAGTTGTCGACGCGCTTGTCGGGCTGCGGGATGCCGACCCGGTCGAGCATCTCGACCGCGCGCTTGCGGGCGGTCTTCTTGTCGACGTCGTGGTGGATCCGGTAGGCCTCGACGATCTGCTGACCGATCGTGAAATACGGGTGCAGCGCCGACAGCGGGTCCTGGAAGATCATCGCCATCTGCCGGCCGCGCAGCTTGCGCACGTGGTCGGGGTCGGCGGAGAGCAGCTCGGTGCCGTCCAGCCAGATCTCGCCGGATATCCGGGCCTTGCGCTTGCCGTACTGGCCGGCGGTGTGCAGGCCCATGATGCCGAGCGAGGTCACCGACTTGCCGGAGCCCGACTCGCCGACGATGCCGAGGGTCTTGCCCTTCTCCAGCTGGAAGCTGAGCCCGTCGACGGACTTGACCACGCCGTCGTCGGTCGGGAAGTGCACCTTCAGGTCGCGCACTTCGAGGAAGGCCGACGGCGGCGTCGAGGCGGGGGTGGGCTCACCCACGGCCGCCGCGGTCTTGCTCAGTTCGGTCATGAGAGCCTCACTCGGGGGTCGATCACGGCGTACAGGACGTCGACCACGAGGTTGGCGATCAGCACCGCGAGGGACGTGATCAGGACGACTCCGAGGATGATCGGCAGGTCGACGTTGCGGATCGCGTCGAGTACGGCCCGTCCGAGGCCGGGCAGGTTGAACGTGGACTCGGTGAGGATCGCGCCGCCGATGAGGGCGCCGAGGTCCATGCCGAGCATGGTCAGGATGGGCGTCATCGTGGAGCGCATGGCGTGCTTGCCGATGACGACCGGCTCGCCCAGGCCCTTGGCGCGGGCGGTGCGGATGTAGTCCTCGCCCAGCACCTCCAGCATGGTGGCGCGGGTGATACGGGCGTACATGGCCGCGTACAGGAAGGCGAGGGTGACCCAGGGCAGGATCATGCCGCCGAACCAGCCGGTGAAACTCTCGCCGATGGGCACGTACTTGGCGTCGATCCAATGGAGCCCGAAGGCGAAGATCGCCAGGCTGAGCAGACCGGTGAAGTAGATCGGCAGGGACACACCCGCGAGGGCGACGACCATGGCGCCGCGGTCCCACAGGCTGCCCCGCTTGAGCGCGGAGAGCACACCGGCCGCGATGCCGAAGACCAGCCACAGCACGGCCGCGCCGAGGGCGAGCTCGAGGGTGACCGGGAAACGGTCGGTGAGGACCGGCCAGATGGCCTGCTCACTGCGGAAGGAGTAGCCGAAGCACGGTGCGGAGCAGTGGATCACGTCGCCGCCGCCGGAGTAGGTGCGGCCGGCGAAGATGCCCTTGAAGAAGTCCCAGACCTGGAGGTAGATCGGGTCGCCGAGGCCGAGCTTCTCCCGCACGCCCTCCACGGCCGCCGGGTCGGCCTGCTTGCCCACGAAGCTCAGGGCGATGTCGACGCCCGCCCACTTGGGGATCAGGAAGAAGATGCAGAACACGGCCAGGATGATGACCACGAGCATCACTGCGGCGGCGAACAACCGCCTGATGAGGTAAGCGAGCACAGCTTACGGCCCGCCGCGGGACCGCGGGCCCCGGAGGTCGTCCGGGGGCCCGCGGTCACGCCGCGCCGGCCTTCACCTGCCTTTCGTGCCGTACGGCGGGTGTGCCGGGTTTACTTCGAGTTCTTCAGACCGAGGTTGACGAAGTCGTACGTACCGCTGTAGCCGTCGGTGGTGTAGACGTTCGCCAGGTTGTCGCCGCGCCAGTTGATGAACTTCTCGAAGACGAAGGGCAGGTAGTAGCCGCCCTCCATCACCTTGTGGTTGATCTCCGTGGCGATCTTGGTCTTGCCGGCGTCGTCCAGCGTGTTCACGTAGCTGTCGAACAGCCCGTCGATCGTCTTGTCCTTGATCAGGGCGTAGTTGTTGTTACCGCTCTGCTGGATGTACTTGCTGTCCCACAGCGGCAGACCGAAGCCCTGCACGGACGGGAAGTCCGGGCCCCAGCCCATGATGATGATGCCGTAGCCCTTCTTCTGCACGTTCGAGGGGCTGCCGATGATGCCGGTGGTCTGCGAGCCGTCGTACTGGTCGATGTCGACGTTGATGCCGACCTTCTTCAGCGACGCCTGCAGGGACTGGGCGGTGGCCACCTCGACCGGCTTGTTGTTGCGCACGGCGATGGTGGTCTTGAAGCCGTTCGGCTGACCGCAGGCCTTCAGCTCTTCCTTGGCCTTGGCGGCGTTGCCGTTCTTGTTGGCGCCGGCGAGCTGGTACGGGTCGTACTTCTGGCCCTCGCCACCCGCGACGGACGGCGGCAGCATGTTGGTGCCGATGTCACCGCCGGCCAGGGGGCCGCCGCGCGCGGTCTGCAGGGAGACGTGGTCGGCGCCGTAGATCACGGCGAGGCGGCAGTGGATGTTGTCGAACGGCTTCACGCTCTGCGGGAAGACCGCGTAACGGATGTAGCCGGACGTCGGGTTGTCCAGGTTGCCCTTGTGCTGCTTGAGCGCCGTCTGGCGGCCCTGCGGCGACATGCCGGTCTGGTTGATGTCCAGGTCCAGGTCACCATTGATCAGGCGCTGGTCCAGCTCGTTGGCGTTGGAGAAGAACGTGACCGTGATCTTGTCCGGGTACGCCTTGCGGACCGGGTCCGAGGCCTGCTTCCAGTTGGCGTTGCGGACGAGGGTGAGGTCCTTGCCCGGGTTGTACGACTGGAACTTGTACGGGCCCGAGGAGAACGGCTTCAGACCGTACTTGGACTTGGTGTCCATGTCCTGGCGGACCGGGGAGGCCGAGGTGAGGGCCAGCATCTCCTCGAAGTCCGAGTTGGCCTTCGGCAGGTGGAAGACGATGGTCTTCTCGTCCGGCGTGTCGATCGCCTTCAGGCCGAGGTGGTCCGCGGAGGTGTCCTTGTACGGGCCCTTGTACTCGTTCTTGGGGTCGAGCACGTCCTTCAGGTAGGTCGGGCCGCCGGAGAGGACGTCCTGCGCCCAGATGCGCTCGATGCCGTACTTGAGGTCCTTGGAGGTGATCGGCTTGCCGTCCTCCCAGGTGATCCCGTCGCGCAGCGTGTACGTGTAGGTCTTGCCGTCGTCGGTGACCTTGGCGAGACCGGTGGCGAGGTCCGGGGTGAGGGTGGCGCCCTCCTTGCCCGGGGCCGGCTTGTTCGTGACCAGCTGGCGGCTGTAGTAGCGGGAGAAGTTCCACATGAAGCCGTAGTAGCCGCGCGTGGTGTCCCACGAGTCGGCGTCCTGGGCGGCGCCGAACCTCAGCGTGCCGCCCTTCTTCGCCAGCGAGGCCTGGGCGACCTTGTTGTTGGCGGCGTCGAAGCCGGCGGCACCGGACTTCGAGCCCCCGTCGTCGCTGCCGCCGCCGCCGCACGCCGCCGTGGTCAGCAGCCCGGCGACCACGAAGGCGGCGGCCATGGCCTGCTTGTGCCGCCCTGAGGTGCGTTGCGTAGTCACGATCTCGGATCCTCCGGTTTTGATGAGAGACCCCGTGCCAGGTGCTGCCACGGGTCGCTTGGGGTACGGCACTTCAGCGGGAGCCCTTGGGGTCGAGCGCGTCACGCACGCCGTCGCCGAAGAGGTTGAAGGCAAGAACGGTGATGAAGATCGCCACGCCGGGCACCACCATGTACATGGGGTCCGAGTCGTAGTAGTCGATCGCGCTCGAGAGCATCTGGCCCCAGGAGGCCGTGGGCGGCTTGACGCCCACGCCCAGGAAGCTGAGTGCCGCCTCGGTGAGGATGTTGGTGGGGATCATCATCGTCGTGTAGACGATGATCGGCGCCACGAGATTGGGCAGCAGTTCCTTGAACAGGATGTACAGCCGCCCTGCGCCCAGCGATCGGGCGGCTTCCACGTACTCGCGCTCACGCAGCGAGAGCGTCTGGCCGCGCACCACGCGTCCGATGTAGGGCCAGCCGAAGAATCCGATGACCACGACCATCATGAACACGCGCACGCCGGTGCCGGACAGGCCCAGCATGTTGTTCGGCATGACGGAGACCAGCGCGATGGTGAACAGCAGCTGCGGGAAGGCCAGCAGGCCGTCCATCACCCGGCTGATCAGCGAGTCGACCCAGCCGCCGAAGAAGCCGGCCAGGATGCCGAGGACCGTGCCGAGGACGACGGCGACGATCGCGGACAGGAAGCCGACCAGCAGGGAGATCTGCGCGCCGTAGAGGATGCGGGCGAAGATGTCGCGGCCGTTGACGGGCTCGACGCCCAGCCAGTGGTCCCCGCTCATGCCGCCCAGCGACCCCTTGGGGGTGCCGAACAGCGGGTCGATCAGGTTCTCGTGATAGTCGTTCGGGTCCTGGCCCACCACGCTGGTGATCACCGGGGCGAGCAGGGCGACGACGATGAGGAGCAGCACGACGACGCCGCCCGCGAGGGCGAGCTTGTCCCGCTTCAGGCGCTCCCAGGCGATCCGTCCCAGGGACCGGCCCTGGACGGCCTTGGCGCCGGTGGTCGCAACCGCCGCTTCCTCGGCCGCGCTCGGGGCCGCTTCCGCGGTCGGCTCGTGCAATGGTGCCGTCATCTGGCAGGGACCCCTCTCAACCGGCGGTAGCCGGCCCGCACTTGCCGCTGTGGCGGCATGGTCAGTCCGTCGTACGAAGTCGTACACAGGGGCGAGCGGCCCCTTGGAGCGGGAGTCTTCAACGCATTGGCGAGCAGTTGCCAGACTTGGTGAGGAAAGGATGCGTAAACGTGATGCGGTCTGGGGACTTCCGTTATCCGGACAGTGGGTAGCGCGGGCCGGACGGGGGCCAGTTGGGGCAATTCGGGCAGGTCGGGGTCATACGCCGTGATCTACGCGCGCAGAAGTGTGCCGGAGGGCGCGGCGAGCCGAGCGGGTGTCAGTACCGGCCGGGGGCGGGCGGGAAGCCGTAGCCGGACGCCGACGCCGGGGGCGCGGCGGCCGCGTGGGCCTCACGGTCGTAGAACGGACGCGCGTTGGCGCGCATCCACAGCACGACCGGGTCGTGGTCGTCGCTCATCGCCACGGTCGACACCGGCAGCCCGTCCGGCACCGCGCCGAGAGACTGCTGCATCATCGCCCGTACGGCGTCGACGGCGGCCGGCGAGGTGTCGTAGACGTCCAGGCCGATGGCGAGGTACGGCGCGCCGAGCGCCGGCTGCACCCAGGCGCGGCGCAGGGCGCGCAGGGGCGGGGTGCGGTGCGCGTTCTGCGCGAGCAGGGCGTAGAACTGCGGGATCTCGATGGCCGGTTCCGTCAGGCGCAGCGGGCCGGCGGGCTGGCGGTCCAGGCCGGTGGCGATGCGGCGCAGGTCGAGCCAGGGGATGCCGAGGCCGCCGCCGCGGGCGTGCGGGTTGAGCCACAGGCCGTGGTGGTCGGGGTAGAGGGCACGGGCCACCTCGAGGCCGTCGACCACCTCGTACGAGCGGTTCCAGCCGCTGGCGCTCAGTTCCTGGGCGGAGGTGACACAGGGGGCGTAGCCGTGGCCGTCGACCTCCATCGTGCCGTACTGGGCGTCCGGGGAACCGGCCTGGCCGTGCCACAGCAGCATCCAGACCTGGCCGGTGGCGGGGGTGGCGAGCGCGCGCAGCAGCGCCTCGTAGGCGTCGTACCGCCCGGGCGTCACCTGGCGCAGCATGTGCTCGACCTGGCCGGTCGCGGCCGTGCCGCTCGCGCTCACTTCGAATCGCCCTTTCGTACAACACCCTCGACCGAGCTATGAAACCAGGTTAAGTGGTGCGTGGGGAGGACCGGGGAGAACGATGCGCGACCGCGGGCGGGTCAGCCGCCCCTCGTGTAGAAGGGCCGCACCTTCTCCCTGAGCCAGATCGCCACCGGGTCGTCGCCCGCCAGGTCCAGCAGGATCAGGTTGACCGGCCAGGGGGCCGGGGTGGTGCCGAGGGCCCGGCCCAGGGCGTCCAGGGGGGCGTTGCGCAGGTCGCCCTCCCATTGGGAGAGTTCGACGCCGACGAACATCACCGGGTCGGCCGTCTCGATCGCGGCGAGGCAGCGGCGGGCCGTCAGGACGGTGCCGGTCGCCTCGAACTCGGCGGAGGCCGTGGAGAGGAAGTCGACGGGGTCGTCCTGCCAGTCCGGCTCGTACAGGCGGACCCGGCCGCCGCTCGCTGGGCCGTCCAGCGGGGTGCGGCCGGCCCGGCACACCTCGGCCACCGCGTCCGGCGGCAGCGGGATGCCGACCAGGCCGCCCGGGTTCACGGCGATGCCGACCTGCGCGGGCAGCCCGCGCGCGAACTCCACGGCGGGCGCGACGGTGTACGACATGTGAGAGCCGACGACCGATCGGAACTGCTCCTCGGAGCTGAAGACGGGGACGTAGGCCTGGCCGTCGATCTCGGTGGTGGGCAGGTCGAGGGGGCCGCTGTGCGGGCCGCCGCCGCCCGGCAGCGGGATCCACAGGAAGCTGCGGCCGAGCACCTCCACGATCCGGCCGCCGGCTCCCGGCACGCCGAGGGAGGCCGACAGCACCTCCTCCAGCTCGTTGCCGGGCCATCCGCCGTGCGGATGGGGGTGCGTCTGCGCCGGGAAGTCCGCCGGAAGGTCGGCAGGGAAGTCCATCTCTCCACCATGTGCTTCGAACCGCTGCTGTGGCTGAAAGGCTAACCGCACGGTGGTTCAGCCGGTGAAGGCGATCCGCCGCAGGGCGTCTGCCGCGTCCCGGTCGAGCACGACCGCCGAGTCGCAGCCGGCCGGCAGGTCGCCCCGCTGGACGGCGGACAGCAGCCGGGTCGTGGCGCGGCGGTGGCGGTGGAAGGCGTACCGCGAGACACCGCGGCCGCGTTCGCGCTGGCCGGTCAGGGCGGTGTCCGGGTCGACGTCGAGCAACAGCAGGTGCAGGGTGCCGCCGCGGCGGCGGGCGGCGCGGGCCAGCCAGCCGCGCACCCAGGACTGTGTGCCGCAGTCGTGCACGACGACGCCCTCGCCGCTCGCCAGCGCGCGGCGCAGGGCGGCGTAGTGGGCGAGGCGGACCAGTGGGCGGTAGAGCGCGTAGGGCAGCAGGCGGGGCAGTCGGGCGTCGTAGCGGTCCCGGGTGTCCTGGGAGTCGACGCGTATGCCCGGCACCGCGCGGCGCATGAGCGTGGACTTGCCGGAGCCGGGCAGCCCGGTGACGACCACCAGGTCGCGCGGGCCGAAGAGCAGGGCGTGCGGGCTGCGGCCGGCCCGCTCGCGCAGGTCCCGCACCACCGGGCCGGGCTGTGCCTCCAGGGCGGGCGCCCCCGGCTGCGAAGGCAGCGTGAGGCCCGGGGTCGTCGCGTACGCCGTGATCCTGTCCACCGTCATCGTCCTCCCCTGGGGTCAGGTGAAGACCTGCCCAACGTAGGTAAAGAGAAGGTAATGCCGGTTGTCTCGTGTTTTCGTGTGCGTACCGCCACAACCCGGTTACAGATGCGGCCTGCCGTCATCGGGCGCGGCGTGCAATGATGAGCCCGCCAACTGCATACCGGCCGTTTGAATCCGCGCGGGAGAGTTCCCAGCCGAAGGCTGGGGCGCCGAAGGAGCAAGTCCCTCCCTTGAATCTCTCAGGCCCCGTTACCGCGCGGGCGAGGCACATCTGAAAAGCGGGCCGTCCACGTCGGCGGCCCCACCCAAGGTGCAAGCCAGGACCGCGCGCGGTCATGGCGAACCTCTCAGGTTCCGATGACAGATGGGGAGGAACTTCCTCGCCCTGTCCTTCCCCTGGGAGACGACCGACCGATGAGCAGTACCGAACTCCGTCACACCGCGCTCGATGCCGTGCATCGCTCGCTCGGCGCGACCATGACCGACTTCGCCGGCTGGGACATGCCGCTGCGCTACGGCTCCGAGCGCGACGAGCACAACGCCGTCCGCACGAAGGCCGGGCTCTTCGACCTCTCCCACATGGGCGAGATCACCGTCACCGGCCCGCAGGCCGCCGCCCTCCTCGACTTCGCGCTGGTCGGCAACATCGGCGCGGTCAAGGCCGGCCGCGCCCGCTACACCATGATCTGCCAGGCCGACGGCGGCATCCTGGACGACCTGATCGTCTACCGGCTCGCCGAGACCGAGTACATGGTCGTCGCCAACGCCTCCAACGCCCAGGTCGTCCTCGACGCGCTGACCGAGCGCGCCGCGGGCTTCGACGCCGAGGTGCGCGACGACCGCGACGCGTACGCGCTGCTCGCCGTGCAGGGCCCCGAGTCCCCGGGGATCCTCAGGAGCCTGACCGACGCCGACCTGGACGGCCTGAAGTACTACGCCGGGCTGCCCGGCACCGTGGCCGGGGTGCCCGCGCTGATCGCGCGCACCGGCTACACCGGCGAGGACGGCTTCGAGCTGTTCGTGAAGCCGGGGCACGCCGTCGAGCTGTGGCAGGCGCTGACCAAGGCCGGCGAGGGCGTGGGCCTCGTCCCGTGCGGCCTGTCCTGCCGGGACACGCTGCGCCTGGAGGCGGGCATGCCGCTGTACGGGCATGAGCTGACCGCCGCCCTGACCCCCTTCGACGCCGGGCTGGGCCGGGTGGTCAAGTTCGAGAAGGAGGGTGACTTCGTCGGGCGCGAGGCACTCGCCGCGGCCGCCGAGCGCGCCGAGTCCGACCCGCCGCGCGTCCTGGTCGGCCTGGTCGCCGAGGGCCGCCGGGTCCCGCGCGCCGGGTTCCAGGTCGTCGCGGACGGCAAGGTCATCGGCGAGGTGACCTCGGGCGCCCCCTCCCCCACGCTGGGCAAGCCGATCGCCATGGCCTACGTGGACGCGGCGCACGCCGCGCCGGGCACGCCGGGTGTCGGCGTGGACATCCGCGGTACCCATGAGCCGTACGCGGTCGTGGCGCTGCCGTTCTACAAGCGGCAGAAGTGACACTGTCGTAAGCCCTCCGACGTGACATGGGGCACATCGCCCCTGGTCACGCGCGTCTTCGCAGTCCCCCATTCATCAGCACAGACCCGCGTACAGGAGAATTCAGGCCATGAGCAACCCCCAGCAGCTGCGCTACAGCAAGGAGCACGAGTGGCTGTCGGGCGCCGAGGACGGCGTCTCGACGGTCGGCATCACGGAGCACGCGGCCAACGCGCTCGGTGACGTCGTGTTCGTCCAGCTCCCGGAGGTCGGCGACACGGTGACCGCGGGCGAGTCCTGCGGCGAGCTGGAGTCGACCAAGTCCGTCTCGGAGCTGTACTCCCCCGTCAACGGTGAGATCACCGAGGTCAACGAGGATGTCGTCAACGACCCGTCGCTGGTGAACTCGGCCCCCTTCGAGGGCGGCTGGCTGTTCAAGGTGCGCGTCACGGGCGAGCCGGGCGACCTGCTCTCCGCCGCCGAGTACGACGCCTTCATCGCCGGCTGAGAGGTCGCAGGAATCCCATGTCGCTTCTGAACACGCCCCTGCACGAGCTCGACCCGGACGTGGCCGCCGCGGTCGACGCCGAGCTGGACCGTCAGCAGTCCACCCTGGAGATGATCGCCTCCGAGAACTTCGCCCCCGTGGCGGTCCTCGAGGCCCAGGGCTCGGTGCTGACCAACAAGTACGCCGAGGGTTACCCGGGCCGCCGCTACTACGGCGGCTGCGAGCACGTCGACGTCACCGAGCAGATCGCGATCGACCGGGTCAAGGAGCTGTTCGGCGCCGAGTACGCCAACGTCCAGCCCCACTCGGGCGCCTCCGCCAACCAGGCCGCGCTGTTCGCGCTGGCCCAGCCCGGCGACACCATCCTGGGCCTGAACCTGGCGCACGGCGGCCACCTCACCCACGGGATGCGGCTGAACTTCTCCGGCAAGCAGTTCAACGTCGTCCCCTACCACGTCGACGACGACGGCCTGGTCGACATGGCCGAGGTGGAGCGGCTCGCCAAGGAGCACCGCCCCAAGGTGATCATCGCAGGCTGGTCGGCGTACCCGCGCCAGCTGGACTTCGCCGCCTTCCGCCGGATCGCCGACGAGGTCGAGGCGTACCTGTGGGTGGACATGGCGCACTTCGCCGGTCTGGTCGCGGCCGGGCTGCACCCGAACCCGGTGCCGTTCGCGGACGTCGTGACCTCCACCACGCACAAGACGCTCGGCGGCCCGCGCGGCGGCATCATCCTCGCCAAGCAGGACTTCGCCAAGAAGCTGAACTCCTCCGTGTTCCCGGGCTTCCAGGGCGGCCCCCTGGAGCACGTGATCGCGGCCAAGGCGGTCTCCTTCAAGCTGGCGGCCTCCGAGGACTTCAAGGAGCGCCAGCGTCGTACGCTGGACGGCGCCCGCATCCTCGCCGAGCGGCTGACCTCGCCGGACGCCCGTGAGGCCGGGGTGAACGTCCTGACCGGCGGCACCGACGTGCACCTGGTCCTGGTCGACCTGCGCGACAGCGAGCTGGACGGCCAGCAGGCCGAGGACCGCCTCCACGAGGTGGGCATCACGGTCAACCGCAACGCGGTCCCGAACGACCCGCGGCCGCCGATGGTCACCTCGGGCCTGCGCATCGGTACGCCCGCCCTGGCGACCCGCGGCTTCACGGCCGAGGACTTCGCCGAGGTCGCGGACGTGATCGCCGAGGCGCTGAAGCCGTCCTACGACGCGGACGCGCTGAAGGCCCGGGTCCGGGCACTGGTGGAGAAGCACCCGCTCTACCCGGGTCTGAACAAGTAAGTAACGCCCCGCGGGGCACCGCGCACACTGGGAGTACCGGTGTGCGCGGTGCCCGCGCCCCGCACCACCCCCGTTCTGAGGAGTTACCCCGTGGCCATCTCGGTCTTCGACCTGTTCTCGATCGGCATCGGCCCGTCCAGCTCCCACACGGTGGGCCCGATGCGCGCGGCACGCATGTTCGCCCGCCGTCTGCGCAACGAGGACGTGCTCGGCTCGGTCGCCTCCGTGCGCTGCGAGCTGTACGGCTCCCTCGGCGCGACCGGGCACGGCCACGGCACCCCGAAGGCCGTCCTGCTCGGCCTGGAGGGCGACTCCCCGCGCACGGTGGACGTCGAGACGGCCGACGAGCGGGTCGAGGCGATCAAGTCGGCCGGCCGTCTGAACGTGCTCGGCGAGCACGAGATCGACTTCTCCTTCGACGACGACCTGGTCCTGCACCGCAGCAAGGCCCTGCCGTACCACGCGAACGGCATGACGATCTGGGCGTACGACGCGGCCGGCACGGAGCTGCTGTCGAAGACGTACTACTCGGTCGGCGGCGGGTTCGTCGTCGACGAGGACGCGGTCGGCGCGGACCGGATCAAGCTGGACGACACGGTGCTGAAGTACCCCTTCCGCACCGGCGACGAACTGCTGCGCCTGACGAAGGAGACCGGCCTGTCGATCTCCTCCCTCATGCTGGAGAACGAGCGGGCCTGGCGCACCGAGGACGAGATCCGCGCCGGGCTGCTGGAGATCTGGCGGGTGATGCGGGAGTGCGTGGAGCGCGGCATGTCCCGAGAGGGCATCCTGCCGGGCGGACTGAAGGTGCGCCGCCGTGCGGCGACCACCGCCCGCAAGCTGCGTTCCGAGGGTGACGCGAAGGCCCTGGCGATGGAGTGGATCACGCTCTACGCGATGGCCGTGAACGAGGAGAACGCGGCCGGCGGCCGGGTCGTGACCGCCCCGACCAACGGCGCGGCCGGCATCATCCCGGCGGTCCTGCACTACTACATCAACTTCGTGCCGGGCGCCGACGAGGACGGCGTGGTCCGCTTCCTGCTGGCCGCGGGCGCGATCGGCATGCTCTTCAAGGAGAACGCCTCGATCTCCGGCGCGGAGGTCGGCTGCCAGGGCGAGGTCGGCTCGGCCTGCTCGATGGCGGCGGGCGCGCTCGCCGAGGTCATGGGCGGATCGCCGGAGCAGGTGGAGAACGCCGCCGAGATCGGCATGGAACACAACCTGGGCCTGACCTGCGACCCGGTCGGCGGCCTGGTCCAGATCCCGTGCATCGAACGCAACGGCATGGCCGCCGTCAAGGCGGTCACCGCGGCGCGGATGGCGCTGCGCGGCGACGGCTCGCACAAGGTGTCCCTGGACAAGGTCATCAAGACCATGAAGGAGACGGGCGCGGACATGAGCGTGAAGTACAAGGAGACGGCCCGCGGCGGTCTCGCGGTGAACATCATCGAGTGCTGAACGAGCGCTTCCGCTCAGGCGGTTGAGCGAGTGCCGATCCGGGGCATCAACAACTCCCGTCCCCCCACACCTGTCGGGAGCCCCCATGCTGCGCGGCATCGACGTGAGCGCCTACCAGTCCTCCGCCTACGGCACGGACGGCCTCTCCTTCGTCTTCATCAAGGCGACGGAGGGGCGTTCGTACGTCAACCCCGAACTCGCCGCGCAGACCAGGCACGGCCGTGACGCCGGCCTGGTCGTCGGCTTCTACCACTTCCTGTGGCCCGGCAACCTCACGGCCCAGGCCGAGTACTTCCTGAGCAAGACCCCGGAGAAGCCCGGCGACATCCTGGCCGTCGACTGGGAGACGACGGGAGAGGGCACCCACGCGAGCAACGCGGAGAAGGACCGTTTCCTGCGCACCCTGAAGCAGATGCGCCCGCACAACCGGGTCGTGCTCTACTGCAACCGCCATTTCTGGTTGACGGTCGACACGACCTCGTACGCCGGCGACGGCCTCTGGATCGCCGACTACGTCACCGCCGGAAAGCCGCGCATCAAGGCGGCGTGGCGCTTCCACCAGTACACCGACGACCCGCACGACAAGGACGTGGCGAACTTCACCAGCCGTGCGGCGCTGCGTGACTGGGCCACACCCTAGGGAGATCCACATGAACGGCACCATCACCGCGGTCAGCAGTAACGGCGTCTACTCGTTCACCAAGCCCAACCGCCCGAGTGTCCGGTTGCTGGCCGGGTTCGGGGTGGAGGGTGACGTGCACGGTGGGGCCACGGTGAAGCATCGGTTCCGGATGGCGAAGGATCCCTCGCAACCCAATCTGCGGCAGGTGCACCTGATGCACGAGGAACTGTTCGAGGAGCTGCGGGCGGCCGGGTTCGAGGTGGCGGCCGGGCAGCTCGGGGAGAACGTCACCACCCGTGGGGTCGATCTGCTCGGGCTGCCCGCGGGGGCGCGGCTGCTGCTGGGGGACGACGCCGTGGTCGAGGTGACCGGGCTGCGCAATCCGTGCGCGCAGATCGACGGCTTCCAGAAGGGGCTGCTGAAGGAGGTCGTCGGGCGGGGGGCCGACGGGCGGCCGCGCTTCAGGTCCGGGATCATGGGCGTCGTCGTCGCCGGGGGTGTGGTGCGGCCCGGGGACAGCGTCGCGGTCGAGCTGCCGGACGGGCCGCACCGGCCCCTGGAGATCGTCTGAGAGGAAGCGGGGCTCAGCCGCGGAAGTCCGCCGGGCGTTCCGGGGTCGCCGCCTCGAGCGCCCTCGTCACGGCCTCGACGTCGCCGCGCATGCCGTAGACCGGGGTGCCGGGCTGCTGGCGCCAGGAGTCGTCGAGGCCACCGGTGTCGACGGTGTCGAAGCCCATCTCCTCGATCAGGGCCCTCACCTTCGCCTTGGCCGCCGCGTCGTCCCCGGCGACCGACAGCGCGATGCGGTCGGGGTCGCCTGCCGGCCGCGGGCGTTCCAGGAGGTCCTGGGCGAAGGTGGCGTTGAAGGCCTTGATCACCGGGTGGCCGAGCTGCCGCTCGGCCCAGCGGCTCTCCGTCACGCCCTCGTCCTCGATCGCCGCGATCCGGCCGTCACGCTGCTGCGGGTAGTAGTTGCCGGTGTCGATGACCGCGACCCCCTCGGCGGCCTCGTCGAACACCCCTTTCGGCAGGTCCGGCACCACCTTCAGCGGAACCGTGACGATGACGACCTCCGCGTCCCGTGCGGCCTCCTCCACCCGCACCGGCGTCGCACCGGTCTCCTCGGCCAGCTCGGTGAGCGTCTGCGGGCCGCGGGAGTTGGCGACGGACACGTCGTGCCCGAGGGCGGTGAGCCGCCGGGTCAGGTTGCCGCCGATGTTGCCCGCGCCGATGATGCCGATCTTCATGGCTCAGCCCTTCGGTTGAGATGCTGCGCATGGTCCGGTCTCGGGGCGGAAACCGTGCGTTCCCTCCGGCTATTCCCGGTTGTGCGCCGAACGGGGAGCGGCGTCAGATCCGTACCACGATCTTGCCGGTGTGCCGGTTGGACTCCATCAGCCGGTGGGCGTCGCGGATGCGTTCCAGGCCGTCGAGGACCTCGCCGATCACCGGGCGCAGCGTGCCGTCGGCGAGGCCGGAGCCCAGGTAGTGGGCGGCGCGGCGGCGGCCCTCGGCGGTTTCGGTGAGGGTGAAGTTGCTGTAGCCGTGGACGGTGAGGGGCCACTGCATCGGCAGGACCGTGGGCTGTCCCTCCAGCCAGCCGTAGCAGATCAGGTAGCCGTCCTCGGCGGCCGCTGCGCCGAGGGTGGCGAAGCCGGGGCCGCCGATCGCGTCGAGGACGATCCGGGCGCCCTTGCCGCCGGTGAGCCGCCGGGTCTCCTTCACGACGTCCTCGTCGTCGGTGACGATCACGTGCTCCGCACCCAGGTCGAGCAGGCGCTGCCGCTTGGCCTCGGTGCGGGTGGTGGCGACGGGCACCGCGCCGGCCCGCCGGGCGACCTGGATCGCGGCCGTGCCGACGCCGCTGGAGGCCCCGGTGATCAGCACATGGTCGCCGGGCGCCATCCCGGCCCGCTCGACCAGCGCGCCGTACGCCGTCGTGTACGTCAGCCAGGCCGCGGCGGCGGTGACCTCGTCGACGCCGTCGGGACGCGGGACGAGGGTGTGCTCCGGCATCAGGACGCGGTCGCCGTAGACGCCGTGGGTGTCGAGCCTGAAGTTGGCCGCGGTCAGCACCGGGTCGCCGGGCGCGAAGGCGGTGACGCCCTGGCCGACCGCTTCGACGGTGCCGGAGGCCTCGTAGCCGTTGCGGGCGGCGGGCAGGGTGGGCTGGTAGAAGTAGCCGCCCGAGCGCAGGAGGGCCTCGGCGCGGTTGAGGGCGACGGCTCCGACGCGGACGAGGACCTCGCCGGGGCCGGGGTCGGGCAGTTCGGTCTCCTCGACGACGAGGACGTCGGGACCGCCGGTCTCGTGAAAGAGCACGCTGAGTGCGGGAGTTGGCATGCCGTCGACGCTATGGCCATGCGGCGAGACGATCCATGCCTGTCTGTCTCGGTTTTCTGTCCGTACGTCTCGCCCGCGGCCGCGGGGCGTTACGGTGCGGGGCATGGACGTACTCAGCGACGCCGTCGCCGCGATGCGCACCGGGCGGCCGCACTCCGGCCTGCGGTACAAGTACGGCCCCTGGGGGACCCGCTTCCGGGCCACGGACGGGGCCGGATTCCACGTGGTGCTGCGCGGGTCGGCGTGGCTGCTGCCGGCGCAGGGGGAACCCGTGGCGCTCGGGCCCGGGGATGTGGTCTTCCTCGCCCACGGACGCGGACACGCGCTGGCGAGCGGGCTGGACGCGCCCCTGGAGGACGTCGGCCTCGGTGCCGACGGCCGCTGGCCCGACCCGCCGCCTCCGCCGCCCGGTGCGCCCGAGCCGGACACCCTGATGCTGTGCGGGGCCTATCTGCTGGACCGCAGCCGCGCCCACCCGCTGCTCACCGAGCTGCCGGAGGTGGTTCATCTGCCCGCCCGGGTCGGCGTGCACGGGTCGCTGCGGGCGGCGGTGGAGCTGCTGGGGCGGGAGCTGGCGGAGTGCCGGCCCGGTTCGCACACCATCGTCACCTCGCTGCTGGACACCCTGCTGCTGTACATCCTGCGCGCCTGGTGGGAGCGCGAGCCGCGCGACGCCGCCCACCGGGGCGGCTGGGCGGCCGCGCTGAGCGACCCGGCCGTCTCTGCGGCGCTGCACGCCCTGCACGCCGACCCGGCCCGCCCCTGGACGGTGGAGGAACTGGGCGCGCGGGGCGGCCTGTCGCGGGCCGCGTTCGCCCGCCGGTTCGCGGCGCTGGTCGGCACGCCCCCGCTCGCATATCTGACGTGGTGGCGGATGACGACGGCGGGCCGGCTGCTGCGGGCGGAGGACCTCCCCTTGCGCCAGGTCGCCCAACGAGCGGGCTACACCTCGGAGTTCGCCTTCGCCAAGGCGTTCAAGCGGGAGTACGGGGTGGCACCGGGGCAGTACCGCAAGCAGCCGGGGCCCTACCGGAGGCGGGCGTCCTAGGCGGGCGGTGTGCACCTCCACGGCGGTGCGGACCTCGTAGACGCCGGTGACCGCGGCCCGGCGCAGCCGGGTGGGCCGGCCTCGGCGGCCCCACCACGCCCGCCCTGCTGCTGCGCGACGACCGCGCTCTCGACCAGGGTCCGGCGGACGAGGCCCTCACCGGCGACCGGCCGGGCAAGTGCTTCGACCTGCCGTTGGCTCCGCAGCGGCACGAGGGCCGCTGGAGTGTGCGGATCCGGTGCCGTGCATGACGAAGGGGCGCCCGCCGGTGACCGGCGGGCGCCCCTTGTGGTGCACGTCACTTGTTCAGGTGCGCCCAGAACTCGTCGAAGGACAGCACCTTGTCGCCGTTGAGGTCACGGGACTTGATGATGGCCTCGGCGACCGACTCGGTGACGTTCCAGTCACCCTCCTGGGCGAGGGCGCTCTTGAACTCGGCAGCGGTGATGAAACCGTCACCGTCCGCGTCGATCCGCTGGAACTGCTTGCGTGCTTCCTCGATGTCCGCCACCGATCCGCCCCTTTTTGTCGCGTTTCTTACTCGTGCCGGCGTAGTGCCGCAGGTCAGATTAACGGCCCGCGCGCGCACGCAGTGCGGCGACCACCCAGGCGAAGTCCTCCTCGTGCGACGGCTGAGGTCCCAGGCCGTTCACGATCGCCGACAGCTCCCGGTAGCGCGCCACCCGCGCGTTCGAGGCCGCGGTCAGCCGGTCGAGCACCGCCGAGGGGTCGGCGTCGCCGAGCAGTGAACGCAGCACGTCCTCCGCCTCCGGCGCCTGCGGAGCGATGCCGCGCTCGCGCGCCTCCCCCGCGAGCTGCACCAGACGGCTCATGAACCACAGCGATGTGCCCGCCGGGACGTCCGGGCCCCGGTCGGCGGCGTTGAACTGCACCATCCGGCGCATCAGCGCCCGGAAATCCGGATCCTGGATCAGCTCGGCCAGCTCCACCCAGGCGTCCACCTGCTCCGGCGTCGGGTCGTCGGGCAGGTCGGCGGTCATGAAGCGCAGGCGCCGCCGGATGTCGGGGTCCGCCGCGTCCAGCCCGTCGAAGATCTCCTCCATGAAATCGTCGACGATCCGTTTCCGTTCCGCCGCCGACAGCCGGGCCAGTTTGTTCATCAGGGTCGTCTCCTTGGCGCTCGAGCCCCTGCGGGCCACGGTCGACAGCACCGCACGGGTCACCTTCAGCGATCTGATCTGCGCGTCCAGCGCCGCCACGTGCGCCGCCGCCACCTCGGCGACCGTCCGCTCCCCGGCCAGCACCGTGCGGACGTCGTCCAGGCCGAGGCCCAGCTCGCGCAGGGTGCGGATCAGTTCCAGGCGGGCGGTGGACTCGGCGTCGTAGAGCCGGTAGCCGCCGGACGAGCGGGTCACCGGGGTCAGGACACCCTCGTCGGACCAGTAGCGGATGGTGCGCACGGTCAGGCCGGTGGCGCGGGCCAGCGCTCCGATGGTGAAAAGACCGGTGCCGTTCTCGATCATGTCTGGGAGTGTGGGCCTTCCAGCGGGTGGAGACTCAAGGAGCGGTGATGGGAATCCTGCGGGACATCCTCGACGCGGCGGCGCGGGGTGTCTTCCCGCCGCCGGACGGCGGCACCACGGTCGTGCCCCAGGAGGGTGCCCGGGACGCCGGGGTGCTGTCCTTCACCGCGCACTCGGTGGTCTTCACCGACGAGGACCCGGCCTGGGTGTACGCCGCCCTGGAGGCGACGGGATGCGACCCGCTGGCGGCGACGCTGAACCCGCTCTTCCTCGCCGCGTTCCTGCGCCGCACCGGACGGACCACGGAGACGATCGACGCGCTGCTGGTCGCCGCCCCGCTGCCGGGCGAGCCGGAGGTCGCGCTGAAGGAGATGGCCGGCGACCACCCCCGCATCGCCTACGCCCGCCGCCGCCGCGACGACGTGCGCGCCTGGGCGGCGGACGGCGGGGTGGTGGTGCTGGGCCGGGGAGTGGCCGGACGGCTGGAGGTGTCCGTGGAGGTCGACGAGGACGCACGGCACCGGCGGCTGGGCCGGGCCCTGGTGACGGCGGCGCGGCAGCTGGCCGGGGAGCCGCTGTGGGCGCAGGTCTCACCGGGGAACGCCCGCAGTGCGCGGGCGTTCCAGGCGGCGGGCTACCGGCAGGTCGGCGCGGAGGCGCTGCTGCGGGCCCGGTGAGAGGCCGTCAGCGGAAGATGCCCGTGTGGCCGAGCGAGTAGCGGCCGGGCTGCGGGTAGACGGCGAGGCCGTGCGGGCCGCTGCCGACCTTGATGCGGGCGAGCTGTTCGCCGGTGCGGGTGTCGATGGCGTACACCTCGGCGTTGTAGCGGCCGGAGAGCCAGAGCACCTTGCCGTCGGCGGAGACGCCGCCCATGTCGGGGCTGCCGCCCTGGGGCAGGCGCCACTTCTTGGTGAGCTTGTTCTGCTCGAAGTCGAAGACGGAGATGGTGCCCTCGCCGCGGTTGGAGACGTACATCTCGCGGGAGTCGCGACTGACGTACAGGCCGTGGGCGCCCTTGCCGGTGGGCAGCAGGGTGGGCTTGGTGAACTTGTCGCCGTCCAGGACCCAGATGCCGTCGGCCATCATGTCGGCGATGTAGAACCGCTTGCCGTCGGGCGAGATCTTGACGTCCTGCGGCATCGCGCCGCGGAACGGCAGCTTCTCCTGTCCGATGACCTTCATCGACGCCGTGTCGACCTTCAGCAGTTCGCCGCTGAACTCGCAGGAGACGATGAAGTAGCGGCCGTCGAGGGAGAAGTCGGCGTGGTTGACGCCGTAGCAGGAGACGGGGACGGTCTTGATCCGCTTCATGGTGTGCGGGTCGCGGAAGACCAGTTCCCGGTCGAGGGAGGCCATGACGACGGCGTACTTGCCGTCGGGCGTGAAGTAGAGGTTGTAGGGGTCGTGCACGTCGACCGTCCTGCCGGCCTTGCCGGTGCGCGGGTCGATGGGGGTGAGCGTGTTGCCCCGGTCGTTGTTGACCCACAGCGTCTTCAGGTCCCAGGAGGGCACGACGTGCTGCGGCTGGCGGCCGACCGGGATCGTCTCGATCACCTGGTACGTCTTCGGGTCGATGACGCTCACCGTGTTGGACTCGGTGTTGGGCACGTACACCCGGGACGGGAAGTCCTTGACGACCGGGGAGAGCTTGTTCGGGCGGTCGGCGGCGTAGACGTCCTTGGGGTCGAGGACGGGCGGCATGCCGGGCAGCCCGGGCACGGTGTGCTGCTTCTTCGCCGGGGCGGGCAGGGCCGCCTTGGTGGTCTCGGCGGCGCCGTGGCCGGCGCCCGGGCTGCCGCAGGCGGCGAGGGCGGCGAGGGCGGCGCCGGCGAGCAGGGTGCGGGACGTTCGCTTCAGGTGCATCAGCCGATCAGCTCCGTGGTGGTGACCGCGCGCAGACCGCGGCGGTCGAGTTCTTCGAGGACGGCGGGGAGCGCGGCGACCGTGTCCGGGTAGCCGAAGTGCAGGCTCACCACGGATCCGTCGCGGACCTCGCCGAGGACCTTGCGGGTGACGGCGGCGGCGCCGGGCGCGGTGTAGTCGAGGGAGTCGACGTCGTAGGACAGGACGTGCGGGTAGCCGGCCTCGGTGGCGAGACGGGCGACGAGTGCGGAGGCCCGGGGGGCGCGCGAGGGGCGGAACCAGGTGCCGATGGAGCCGGTGAGCTTCTTCAGCCGGTCGGCGCAGGCGGTGATCTCCTCGCGGGCCTCGGCCTCCGGCATCGTGTTGATGCCCAGGTGGTGTTGGGTGTGGTTGCCCAGGTCGTGGCCGCCGTCGAGGATGCGGCGGGCCATCTCCGGGTGCTCGTCGAGCCAGGTGCCGACGGCGAGGACGGTGAGGTGAGCGCCGTGCCGCTCGGCCTCGGTGAGCAGGGCGCGGGCGATCGCGGGATCGCCCTGGCCGTGGAAGGTGAGGGCGACGCGGGGGCGGGTGCGGGGGCCGTGGGTGATCTGGGCGGGCACACCGGGGTAGCGGCGCGGGGCGGGGGCCGCGGCCGGTGACGAGTGGGGTGCGGGGCGGGCCGCGGCGGGCCGGACGGCACCGCCGGGCTGGGAGCAGGCGGAGCTGAGTGCGGCGCCGGCGAGGAGGCCGGTACCGGCGCGCAGGGCCGTGCGGCGGTCGGGTGCGGTCACGTGACCATTTAAAGGGGCGAACCATCGAAAATCGGGCTATTCACCCGGTCGCCACAGGGGGCGCGGGTCGCCGCCGGCACCGTCCCGGACGGACACCTCCGGGTGACGGTCCGGCGGTCCGCCTCCGGGTGACGGTCCGGCGGTCCGCCTCCGGGTGACGGTCCGGCGGTCCGCCTCCGGGCGTGCCGCGTCGCCCCTCGCAGGGGCACCGCGGGCGGGCCCCCAGGGCCTGCCCTAGCGGTCGCCCACCCGCATCTCGAACCACGTCGTCTTGCCCCGGGGCAGCAGGTCCACACCCCAGCGGTCGGCGATCTTGTCGACCAGGAACAGGCCGCGGCCGCTGATGTCCGTCTCACGGACAGGCATCAGACAGGGCAGTCCGCGGGAGGGGTCGCGGACCTCGACGCGGATACGGCCGCGCAGCCGGCGCATGCGCAGACCGAAGACGCGGGCGCCGGTGTGGCGGACGGCGTTGCCGACGAGTTCGGAGACGAGCAGGACGGCATCCTCGGCGAGCTTGGGGGTCAGGCCCCAGTGGCGCAGGATCACCACCTGGGTCAGCCGGCGCGCGGTGGCCGCGGACTCGGGGCGGGACGGCAACGGCACATCCTGTTCCGCCGGGTTGCCGAACAACTCCATTGCTTTGAGCGCTCGTTCGTCCTCCACCGCAGGCGACCAGCGCGCCGCCACAGCACGGCCGTGTCCCCGCGGCTGTTCGATGCCCTCCAGCCCCGCCATGCCCCCATCATGGCCGTCCGAGGGATCGTCGGGGGCCGTTCTGCTGGAATACGCCCCCCTGGCGCCCCCGTTCCACCGCTGGCGAACGGCATATGCGCCAGGCATTTCAGGGGCCGCCGCAGCCCCGCTGACCTGCGGCGACGGCTCGACCGAAGGCAATCGACAGGCTCCCTCGACAAGGCAGGCTTAAGGTTGCCCAAAGGTTCCCATAAACCGCCCCATCGAGGGACCCCGCATCAGACACGACGTCAATTGCAAGTGCGTGGCGGTGTGTTCGCGGACACTTCGCTCCGGTCGGGCCCCGGTGGGTTCAGAGGAACTTGGCCTTGCCCGGGCCCTCCTCCACGAAGCTCTTCATGCCCCGCTCGCGGTCCTCGGTGGCGAACAGGCCCGCGAACCAGTTGCGTTCCACCGCCAGGCCGGTGTCGATGTCCGTCTCCAGACCGGTGTCGACGGACTCCTTCGCCGCGCGCAGCGCGAGCGCCGGGCCCTGGGCCAGCTTCGCCGCCCACGCGTGCGCCTCGGTGTACACCTCGGCAGCCGGCACCACCCGGTCGACCAGGCCGAGCGCCAGCGCCTCGTCGGCCTTCACCATGCGGCCGGTGAAGATGAGGTCCTTGGCCTTGGACGGGCCGATCAGCCGGGACAGGCGCTGGGTGCCGCCCGCGCCGGGGATCAGGCCGAGCAGGATCTCCGGCTGGCCGAGCTTGGCGTTCTCGCCGGCGATGCGGTAGTCGGCGCACAGGGCCAGCTCGCAGCCGCCGCCGAGCGCGTAACCGGTCACCGCGGCGACGACCGGCTTGGGGATGCGGGCCACGGCGGTGAAGGCGTCCTGCAGGGCGCGGGCGCGCAGGACCATCGCGGTGTGGTCCATGGCCTGCATCTCCTTGATGTCCGCGCCCGCCGCGAACACCTTCTCGCCGCCGTACACGACGACCGCGCGCACGTCGTCGCGGCGGCCGGCCTCCTCGGCGAGTTCCTTGAGCCTGTCCTGCGTGGCGACGTCCAGCGCGTTCATCGGCGGGCGGTCGAGGCGCAGCGTGCCGACGCCTTCGGCGACTTCGAGATGTACGGTCATGCCAGCAGGTTAACGGGGACTAACGGCAACGGAAGAGGTGCGCTCGCTCACACCGGCCGGGGGTCCGGGGGTTGCCCCCCGGGCAAGCACAGCACGGGAACCAACGGCAACCGAAGAGGTGCGCTCGCTCACACCGGCCGGGGGTCCGGGGGTTGCCCCCCGGGCAAGCACAGCACGGGAACCAACGGCAACCGAAGAGATGCGCTCACTCACACCAAGCCGGGGGTCCGGGGGTTGCCCCCCGGAGAAGCACAGCGCGGGGACCAACGGCAAGGGGCCCGGTGCCGTAGGTCACAGCACCGGGCCCCGTCAGATCCGCGGGTCTACTTCGTCCACTCCGCCCACGGCATGTTCCAGCCGTTGAGGCCGTTGTCCGGGGCGACCGTCTCGTCGTGGGAGTTCTTCACGACCACCACGTCGCCGATCAGCGAGTGGTTGAAGAACCACGCCGCCGGCACCGAGCTGTCGTAGCCGCCGCGCACGTCGCGCAGGCCGACGCAGCCGTGGCTGGCGTTGTAGTTGCCGAAGGCGTCGCCGCCCCAGTAGTTGCCGTGCAGGAAGGTGCCGGAGGTGGTCAGGCGCAGGGCGTGCGGGACGTCCTTGATGTCGTACTCGCCGCCGTAGCCGACCGTCTCGCCGTTCATCCGGGTCACGGTCAGCTTCTCGCTGATGACCATCTGGCCGTTCCAGGTGTCGTAGCCGGGCTTGCCGGTGGTGACGGGCAGGGTCTTGACGACCTTGCCGTCCTGGGTGACCTGCATGGTGTGCTTCTTGGCGTCCACGTAGGACACCTGGTTGCGCCCGATGGTGAAGGACACCGTCTTCTTCTGCTTGCCGTAGACGCCGGGGCGGCCCTCGACGCCGTCCAGGTTCAGCGTGACGGTGACCTTGGTGCCGGACTTCCAGTACTGCTCGGGACGGAAGTCCAGGCGGTCGTTGCCGAACCAGTGGCCCTGTACGTCGACCGCCGGCTCGGTCTTGATCTTGACGGCCTTCTCCACGTCCTGCGGGTGCGTGATGCCCCGCGAGAAGCGCAGCGAGAACGGCATGCCGACCCCGACGGTGGAACCGTCCTCCGGGGTGAAGGTGCCGGTGAAGGTGTTCTTCGGGGTCAGCGTGGTGAACGCGGAGTCCTCGGCCGCCGTACGGCCCTCGGCGTCCTTGGCGACCGCGTGCACCTGGTAACGGGTGGCGGCGGCCAGGTGCGCGGCCGGCGTCCAGGAGGAGCCGTCGGCGGATATCGCCCCGTCGACCTTCGTCCCCTTGGCGTCCTTGACCACGACCTCCGTCAGCTTGCCCTTGGCCGCGCTGACCTTGAGGGCGCCGCTGGTGTCGACGGCCGTGGCGCCGTCCCTCGGCGCGACGGTGACGACCGCCTCGGACTGCTTGTCCGCGGCGGCCGAGGCGTCACCCCCCTTGCCCTCCTCGGCGTTCGAGCCCCCGCCCCCGCCGCACGCCGTGACGGCGAACAGCACGGCGCCCGCGACCAGCGCGAGCCCCGCGCGGCCCCGCCCGCGCCCCGCAACCGATGCCCCCGATATCGGCCGGATGTTCAAGTTGTTTCTCCCTCCCCCGGGCCTGTGCCAGGCCCACACGCCCCGCGCGCCGCGCGCGCATGAAGCGCATATTAACTGCCCGGTCAGGAGCGCCGACGGCCTCGGAATGTCACCGTTCCGTCCCAACTCCCACCGGGCTCGCTCAGCGCACCGCGCCACCCGCCTTCCATTCGGTCCAGCTCAGGTTCCAGCCGCCGAGACCGTTGTCGGGCGCCACCGTCTTGTCCTTGCTGTTGATCACCTCGACGACGTCCCCGATCAGGCTGCGGTCGAAGAACCAGCCCGCCGGGGTGTCGGAGCCGCCGCCCTTGGCGTCGCGCAGGCCCACACAGCCGTGGCTCACGTTGGTCTGGCCGAAGACGTCCTCGTCCGCCCAGTAGTTGCCGTGCAGGAAGGTGCCCGAGTCGGTCAGCCGCATGGCGTGCGGCACGTCCGGGATGTCGTACTCGCCCTTGCCGTCGGTCTTCTTGAAGCCGACCGTCGCCCCGTTCATGCGGGTGACCTCGAGCATCTCCATCACCACCATCTTGCCGTTGTAGGTGGTGTTCTTCGGCGAGCCCGCGGTGATCGGCACGGTGGCCAGCAGCGCACCGTCGCGGCGCACCTCCATGGTGTGGTCGGCGGCGTCCACCAGTGACACCTGGCTGCGGCCGATCGTGAAGGAGAACGACTTGGACTGCAGCCCGTACACCCCGCGCGCCCCCTCCACGTCCCGCAGCGCCAGGTCGACGGTGACCTTGGTGCCGGGCTGCCAGTAGCGCTCGGGGCGGAAGTCGACGCGGTCCTTGCCGAACCAGTGCGGGCGGATCTGAACGGCCGGCTCGGCGCGCACCCGAATGGCCCGCTCGACGGCGGCCCGGTTCTCCAGCTCACGGTTGAACTGGATCGACACGATCATGCCGGTGCCGACGACCGAGCGGTTCTCCGGGGTGACGTACCCGATGAAGCGCTCGCCGGGGACGTAGGTGGTGAACGTGGCGTGGCGGGCGGAGCGGTCCCCGTCACCGTCGACGGCGACCACGTCCACGGTGTAGCGGGCGGCGAGGGCGAGCCGGTCGTCGTCGGGGCGCCAGGTCAGGCCGTCGGCGGAGACCCGGCCGGGCACCGGGGTGTCCTGGGCGTCCTGGGAGGCGACCACCTTGACCGACTCCAGCCGGCCGTCGGGCACCGTGACGCGCAGCTTCCGCTCGGGCCGTACCCCCTTGCTGCCGTCGTCCGGGGAGATGCGGATGGCGTCCTCGGACGCGCCCGGTTTGCCGAAGATCCCGCCCGGACCGCCGGAGCCGTCCGACGTGCAGCCGGCGGCTCCCGCCAGCAGTCCTGCCCATGTCAGTACGGCGGCCAGCGCGGCCCCCGCGCGCCGCGCGCGCCCGTGTACGTGCCTCACGAGCAGCCCAACGAGCGGGGCCGCCCCGGGGAAACGTGAGTGCGAGCCACGGTCTGGGCAGAACTGTGGGGAGGACGACGACACGACGGGGAGCGGCCTGGGACGCCGTACGCCCTGAACGGGTCTCGCCATGAGCCGCGGGAGGCTGAACGGTGTCCAGCGCAGCCGAGCAGGAGGCGGTGACGGCAGGGCGCGCCGCTGAGCAGGGGCGCCCGGCCGCCGCTGTGAACGGGATGCAGCGCCTGCCCGTGTGGCCGGGTGCGCCGACGCCGCTGGGCGCCCGCTACCGGGTCGGCCCGGACGGGGTGGCCGGGACGAACTTCGCCCTGTGGGCGGGCGGCGCGGAGGGCGTCGAGCTGTGCCTCTTCGACGACGACGGCGTCGAGACGCGGCTGAAGCTGACCGAGCTGACCCACGAGATCTGGCACGGTTTCGTGCCGGGCGTGCTGCCCGGGCAGCGCTACGGCTTCCGGGTGCACGGCCGCTGGGACCCGTGGACCGGCGGCCGCTGGAACCCGGCGAAGCTGCTGCTCGACCCCTACGCCCGCGCGGTGGACGGAGCCAAGGGGAACGACTACAGCCGACTGCCGCCGGAGGTGTACGGGCATGTGCGGGACTGGCCGGACCAGCACGTCGCCGACACCGTTCGCGACGAGAGGGACTCGGCGCCGTACGTGCCGAAGGGGGTCGTCGTCCACGATGACGACGACTGGTCCGACGACCGGCGCCCGAAGACGCCGTGGGCCGACTCGGTGATCTACGAGCTGCACGTGCGCGGCTTCACGAAACTGCACCCGGGCATCCCCGAGGAACTGCGCGGCACCTACGCGGGCCTCGCGCACCCGGCGGCCGTCGAGCATCTCACCCGGCTCGGGGTGACGGCGGTGGAGCTGCTGCCGGTGCACCAGTTCGCCCACGAGGACCATCTGCTCAAGCGGGGCCTGCGCAACTACTGGGGCTACAACTCCATCGGCTACTTCGCCCCGCACGCCGCCTACGCCGCCTCGGGCACCACCGGTGAGCAGGTCGGGGAGTTCAAGCGGATGGTGCGTGCGCTGCACGCGGCCGGGATCGAGGTCATCCTCGACGTGGTCTACAACCACACCGCCGAGGCCGGCGAGTACGGCCCGACGCTGTCGTTGAAGGGCATCGACAACCGCGGCTACTACCGTCTCCAGTCCGACGCGCGCCGGTACGCCGACTACACCGGCTGCGGCAACACCCTGCACGTCGTGCAGCCGCACGTGCTTCGCCTGATCACCGACTCGCTGCGCTACTGGGTCACCGAGATGGGGGTGGACGGCTTCCGCTTCGACCTCGCGGCGGCCCTCGCCCGCTCGATGCACGACGTCGACATGCTGTCCCCGTTCCTCGCGGTCATCGCGCAGGACCCGGTGCTGCGGCGCGTGAAGCTGATCGCCGAGCCCTGGGACGTGGGTTCCGGCGGCTACCAGGTGGGCGCCTTCCCGCCGCTGTGGACGGAGTGGAACGACCGCTACCGCAACGCCGTGCGGGACTTCTGGCGGCACGCCCTGCCCGACGTGCGGGAGATGGGCTACCGGCTGTCCGGCTCCAGCGACCTGTACGCCTGGGGCGGGCGGCGGCCGTACGCGTCGGTCAACTACATCACCGCACACGACGGCTTCACCCTGCGCGACCTGGTCAGCTACGAGCGCAAGCACAACGAGGCCAACGGCGAGGGCAACCGGGACGGCAGCGACGACAACCGGTCCTGGAACTGCGGGACGGAGGGCGAGAGCGACGACCCCCGCATCCTCGCCCTGCGCAGACGGCAGCTGCGCAACCTGCTGACCACGCTGCTGCTGTCCACCGGTGTGCCCATGCTGGTCGCGGGCGACGAGATGGGGCGCACCCAGCGCGGCAACAACAACGCCTACTGCCAGGACAACGAGCTGGGCTGGGTGGACTGGCGGCTGCTGGACGAGCCAGGCTGGAAGGCGCTGTTCGACCTGACCTCCCGGCTGATCGCCCTGCGCCACCGGCATCCGGTGCTGCGCCGGCGGGCCTTCTTCTCCGGCCGGCCGCAGGCGGCGGACGGGCTGCGGGACCTGGCCTGGTTCACCGCGCGCGGCACCGAGATGACCGAACGGGACTGGTACGCGCCGGCCGCGACCCTCGGCATGTACCTCTCGGGGCGGGACATCCCGGGCCGCGACGAGCGGGGGGCGCCGATCCTCGACGACAGCTTCCTCGCGGTGCTGCACGCCGGGGAGGGCCCGGTGGAGTTCGTGCTGCCGGGGCCGCCGTGGGCGGAGCGGTACGAGGTGGTCGTGGACACCGCGCGGGAGGAGCAGGCGCGGGCGCCGGAGGTGACGCACCCGGCGGGCACGGCGATCACCGTGCCCGGGCGGTCGGTGCTGCTGCTGCGGGTGCACTGACCAACGGCCGGGCCCCGGCCGCCCTGAAGGGGTGGCCGGGGCCCGGTCATTGTGGCGCGGTGCTCCTGTCGATCAGCCGAAGGCCTTGATCGCGTTCCAGTCCACGGACAGGACGACGCGTACGGGTGCGTTGGTGTTGGTCCGGGACGGGTGGTAGATCCGGGTGTAGCCGTCGGAGGCGAGGCGGGCCCAGATGTCGGGGATGCCGTCGTTGTTGACGTCGGGGATGCCGATGGCGGTGGGCACGTTGGCGTCGGTCCAGCTGGTGCCGTAGGCCTCGTCCTTGCCGGTCAGGCTGTTGGCGGCGACCTTGATGGATTCGAGGTCGGTGCTGCCGGCGACGGTGCCGGGCTTGCCGTCGCGCTGGTACATGTTGCCGTTGTCGAGGTTGCGCCAGAGAAGGTCGGGGGTGTTGTCGCCGTTGATGTCGGCGACGTTGACGATCTCGCGGCGGGCCCAGGCGGTGCCTTCCATGAGGGTGGCGGTCTGGAAGGTGGCGCCGGTGTAGCCGGACAGCGTCCAGAACGCGGGGCCGGCCCGCAGGACGAGGTCGGGGAGCTTGTCGCCGGTGATGTCGCCGACGGCCTTGATCTGGGTCCAGGTGGAGGGTGCGGGGGCGTTGGAGGGGAGGCGGACCTCGAGGCGCTGGCTGACGTCGAAGCTGCCGTAGCCGTCGCCGGGGTAGAGGTAGAAGTGCCCGTCGGGGGCGACCGCGAACAGGTCGGTGGAGCCGTCGCCGGGGTAGGTGTCCTGGTAGTGCGTGATCAGGGCGGCCTTGCCGGTGGCGGCGTCGTACCAGTAGCCGGCCGGGTCGGTCTTCTTGTCGGCGTCGTAGGAGGCGACCAGACAGTTGTAGAGGTCGCCGTCGTCACCGCCGACGCAGTTTCGCAGGTTGCCGTTGGCGTCGACGATCACCAGGTCCGGCTTGGCGTCACCGGTGGCGTCCATCGGGCCGTCGGCGGTGTCGCGCGGCGGCACGTAGAAGGTGTAGTCGGTGCGCTTGCTGGCGTTGCCCGAGGCGTCGTAGGCATACACCTGGAGTGTGTTGGGGCCGGCGTGAGCGGGGGGCAGCGCGCTGACGGTGGCGGTGTCGTTGGCGGCGGTCACGTCGACGGGGTTGTTGCCTTCGATGGACCAGCGGAACTTGGCTGCGCCGGGCGAGGTGAAGGTGACCGCGCCGGTGCTGCCGAACTTCACCTTCGACCAGGTCTGCCCGTCCGGGGTGGCTTCGGGGAAGACGTCACTGTCGACGGTGGGCTGGGGCGGGGCGCTGGCGTCGACGTTGAGCCGGCAGGG
>NZ_JBVJPV010000014.1:0-24251 GCF_055609245.1 Streptomyces sp. NPDC036813
AAACGCCCGGTTACATTCCGAACCCGGAAGCTAAGCCTTACAGCGCCGATGGTACTGCAGGGGGGACCCTGTGGGAGAGTAGGACGCCGCCGAACTCCTTTTAGAGCTCTGGCTCTTGGGCAGACAGCCCAAGAGCCAGAGCTTTTTTGCGTTGAGGTAGGGTCAGGGGGCATCGTTGGCTCATTTCCTACTGGAGGCCCCCGGGTGGAGGTCCAGGAGACTCGTGTTCAGACGGACCGGGTCCTCACCATCCCCAACATCCTCAGCATGGCGCGGCTCGTCGGCGTGCCCCTGTTCCTGTGGCTCATTCTGCGCCCCGAGTTCGGCGGCCCGAAGAGCGACGGCTGGGCACTTCTCGTGCTGGCCCTGAGCGGTGTCAGTGACTATCTGGACGGGAAGCTCGCCCGGCGCTGGAACCAGATCAGCAGCCTCGGTCGGCTGCTCGACCCCGCGGCCGACCGGCTCTATATCCTCTCCACTCTCGTCGGCCTCACCTGGCGCGAGATTCTGCCTCTTTGGTTGACCGCTGTACTGCTTGCGCGGGAGCTGGTTCTGCTGGTGATGGTGGGCATCCTCCGCCGGCACGGCTATCCGCCGCCGCAGGTCAACTTCCTCGGCAAGGCCGCGACCTTCAACCTGATGTACGCGTTCCCGTTGCTGCTGCTCAGTGACGGGTCTGGCTGGCTGCCGTCACTCGCTGCTATTTTCGGATGGGCGTTCGCCGGATGGGGTACAACGCTGTACTGGTGGGCAGGAGTCCTCTACGTGGTACAAGTCCGCCGCCTGGTCCGAGCGGATGCCACGGCCGACTGACTCCTCTCGCCCGTCGACGGTGACGGCGGTCCCCGATGGCCCGCTCTGGGAAAGTACGGGAGAATCTGGACGGGAGTAGTCGGCTAGACCGTCGTCTTTAGAGGAGGACGCTTCCGACATGAAGGCCGTCGTGATGGCCGGAGGCGAAGGCACTCGCCTTCGCCCCATGACCTCGAGCATGCCCAAGCCGCTTCTGCCGGTCGCGAACCGACCGATCATGGAGCACGTGCTGCGGCTGCTCAAAAGGCATGGGCTCAACGAGACCGTCGTAACAGTGCAGTTCCTGGCGTCACTGGTCAAGAACTACTTCGGTGACGGTGAAGAGCTCGGCATGGAGCTCACCTATGCCAATGAGGAGAAGCCACTCGGTACTGCCGGAAGCGTCAAGAACGCCGAAGAGGCATTGAAGGACGATGCCTTCCTCGTCATCTCCGGTGACGCCCTGACCGACTTCGACCTCACCGAGCTGATCAATTTCCACAAGGAAAAGGGCGCGATGGTCACGGTCTGCCTGACCCGTGTGCCCAATCCGCTGGAATTCGGTATCACCATCGTCGACGAGGAAGGCAAGGTCGAGCGCTTCCTGGAGAAGCCGACCTGGGGCCAGGTCTTCTCGGACACCGTGAACACGGGCATCTACGTCATGGAGCCCGAGGTGTTCAACTACGTCCAGCCCGATGTGCCCGTCGACTGGTCCGGTGACGTCTTCCCGCAGCTCATGAAGGAGGGCAAGCCGATCTACGGCTTTGTCGCCGAGGGCTACTGGGAGGACGTCGGCACGCACGAGAGCTATGTGAAGGCGCAAGCCGACGTCCTGGAGGGCAAGGTCGACGTCGACATCGACGGCTTCGAGATCTCGCCGGGCGTGTGGGTCGCGGAGGGCGCGGAAGTCCATCCGGACGCCGTTCTGCGCGGTCCGCTGTACATCGGTGACTACGCCAAGGTGGAAGCCGGCGCCGAGATTCGCGAGCACACCGTGGTGGGCTCCAACGTCGTCGTCAAGAGCGGTGCCTTCATGCACAAGGCAGTGGTGCACGACAACGTCTACGTCGGGCAGCACAGCAATCTGCGCGGATGCGTCGTCGGCAAGAACACCGACATCATGCGGGCGGCTCGGATCGAGGACGGCGCCGTCATCGGTGACGAGTGCCTGGTCGGCGAAGAATCGATCGTGCAGGGCAATGTGCGGGTCTACCCGTTCAAGACGATCGAGGCCGGCGCCTTCGTCAACCAGTCGGTCATCTGGGAGTCCCGCGGACAGGCCCATCTCTTCGGCGCCCGAGGTGTGTCCGGCATCCTCAACGTGGAGATCACGCCGGAGCTTGCCGTGCGGCTGGCCGGCGCCTACGCCACGACCCTCAAGAAGGGCTCCACGGTCACCACGGCCCGCGACCACTCCCGTGGTGCCCGGGCGCTGAAGCGCGCGGTGATCTCCGCGCTGCAGGCCAGCGCCATCGACGTACGCGATCTGGAGAACGTGCCGCTGCCGGTGGCGCGGCAGCAGACCGCGCGGGGGAGTGCCGGCGGCATCATGATCCGGACCACTCCCGGGGTGCCGGACTCGGTCGACATCATGTTCTTCGACTCGCAGGGCGCCGACCTCTCGCAGGGCGGGCAGCGCAAGCTCGACCGGGTGTTCGCGCGGCAGGAGTACCGGCGTGCGTTCCCCGGCGAGATCGGTGACCTGCACTTCCCGGCCAGCGTCTTCGACTCCTACACGGGGTCGCTGCTGCGCAACGTGGACACGACCGGCATCGCCGAGTCGGGTCTGAAGGTCGTCGTGGACGCTTCCAACGGAAGCGCCGGTCTGGTGCTGCCCTCTCTGCTGGGCAAGCTCGGCGTGGACTCACTGACGATCAACCCCGGTCTCGACGAGACCCGGCCGACCGAGACGACGGAGATGCGCCGGGCGGGCCTGGTGCGGCTCGGTGAGATCGTGGCGTCCTCGGGTGCCGCATTCGGTGTGCGGTTCGACCCGGTCGGCGAGCGACTGTCGCTCGTGGACGAGAAGGGCCGGATCATCGAAGACGACCGGGCCCTGCTGGTGATGCTCGACCTGATCGCGGCGGAGCGGCGCAGCGGCCGGGTGGCGCTTCCGGTGACGACCACGCGGATCGCCGAGCAGGTGGCCGCCTACCACGGCACCCAGGTGGAGTGGACGACCACCTCGCCGGACGACCTGACGAGGGTCGGCGGCGAGGAGGGCACCATCTTCGGCGGTGACGGCAAGGGCGGCTTCATCGTCCCCGAGTTCAGCAGCGTCTACGACGGTACGGCCGCCTTCGTACGGCTGATCGGTCTGGTCGCGCGGACGCAGCTCACGCTCAGCCAGATCGACGCGCGGATTCCGCGGGCGCACGTGCTCAAGCGCGATCTGGCGACCCCGTGGGCCGTGAAGGGGCTCGTCATGCGGCGGGTCGTCGAGGCGGCGGGAGACCGCCATGTGGACACCACCGACGGGGTGCGCGTCGTGGAGCCCGACGGGCGCTGGGTGATGGTGCTGCCGGACCCGGCCGAGGCGGTGACCCATCTGTGGGCGGAGGGTCCCGACGACGCCTCTGCTCAGGCCCTGCTGGACGAATGGTCGGCCGTGGTGGACAGCGCGGGACGCTAGGCGCAACGGCACGCGTGCGTGCCGGACAAGGCTCCCCAACAGGGGCCTGTCCGGCACGCCGGTGGGGCCATTCGGAGGAATCCGTCGCGACGTGCGACGATGTGCGGCATGCCGCAGCAGCCCCCCGTTCGGAGCACTCGTACGCCACCGTCGCGGCCGGACGCGTCCATGTCGCTGCTCACCAACGTCATGGACCACAGCCTCGACGACGGCTATGCGGAGGCCGCCGCCCGTAAGCGGGCGGCCGGTTCGGGAGGCCTGCCGAAGACGCTGAAGGCCAAGCTGGGGCTCGCCGCCGGACTGGTGCTCGCGGCGCTCGTGGTCACCGTCGGCGCCGCGCAGGCGCGGGTGGCGGCCCCCGTTGTCGCCAAGGAGCGCCAGGAGCTGCTCGACCGGATCGACCGGGAGACGAAGACGGCCGACGACCTCGAGGGCACCGTCGACCAGCTGCGTGACGAGGTGAGCGCGCGGCAGCGCGAGGCGCTCAGGACGAGCGGGGGCGGCGAGCAGGCGGAGCTCGTGGGCATCCTGTCCGGGGCGACCGCCGTGCACGGGCCGGGCGTGAAGCTGGTCGTGGACGACGCCAAGGAAGCCACTTCCGGACAGGCCGGAAACCCGCGGGAGACCAGCGGGTTCTCCGACACGGGCCGGGTGCGCGACCGGGACATGCAGCGGGTGGTCAACGGCCTGTGGGCGTCCGGCGCCGAGGCCGTGGCGATCAACGGGCAGCGGCTGACGGCACTGTCCGCGATCAGGGCCGCGGGGGACGCGATACTGGTCGACAACAAGCCTCTGGTGCCGCCCTACACGGTGCTGGCGGTGGGGGACGGCGAACAGCTGAGCGCGCGGTTCCAGGACAGCGCGGACGGGCTGTATCTGAACGCCCTGCAGGAGAACTACGGCATCCGTACCAACATCTCCGTGCAGAGCGACCTCCGGCTGCCCGCGGCGCCGAGCGTGATCGTACGTACAGCACAGCCGAACACGGCAAAGACTGAGAAGGGCACATCGTGATCGCCGTACTGGGCCTCGTCGTGGGAGTCGTGGCCGGCCTGTTGGTCCGGCCGGAGGTTCCGGCGGTCGTCGAGCCGTATCTGCCGATCGCCGTCGTGGCGGCACTGGACGCCGTCTTCGGTGGTCTGCGGGCCATGCTCGACGGCATCTTCGACGACAAGGTCTTCGTGGTGTCGTTCCTGTCGAACGTGGTGGTGGCCGCGCTGATCGTGTTCCTCGGGGACAAGCTGGGCGTGGGTGCGCAGCTGTCCACGGGTGTCGTGGTCGTGCTCGGCATCCGGATCTTCTCCAATGCCGCGGCGATCCGACGGCACGTGTTCCGGGCGTGAGGGCGATGAGCAACGAGGACGAGACGCCCGAGAACAGCAGCGACCAGCCCGGGACACCCGACCACAAGCTGCGCCGGGAGTTGCCCGAGGAGGTGCCGGCGCAGGCCCCCGAGGCCGAGGCCGCTCCCGGGGCCGCGCCGGACGGTGCGGTGAGCGGTCGGCAGCGACTGGTGAAGGGGCTGTGGCCGCCGCGTGTCACGCGGGCCCAACTGATCGTGGCTGTGCTGCTCTTCGGTCTGGGCTTCGGGCTCGCCGTCCAGGTCGCCTCCAACAGCGACAGTGACAGCGCGCTGCGCGGCGCCCGGCAGGAGGATCTTGTCCGGATCCTCGATGAACTCGACGACCGCACACAGCGTCTAGAGGACGAGAAGCAGGGGCTCGACAAGCAGCGCCAGGAGCTGGAGAACAGCTCCGACCAGGCCGAGGAGGCCCGCAAGCAGACGGTGGAGAAGGAACGGCAACTCGGCATTCTGGCGGGCACGGTGGCGGCGCAGGGCCCCGGCATCACGATGACCATCGACGACCCGAAGGGGACGGTCCAGGCGGACATGCTGCTCGACGCGATCCAGGAGCTGCGCGCGGCGGGCGCGGAGGCGATCCAGGTCAACGATGTCCGGGTGGTCGCCGGCACCTACCTGACCGACTCCGGCAAGAGCGTGAGCGTCGACGGGAACAAGATCACCGCGCCCTATCGTTTCAAGGTCATCGGCAAGCCGCAGGACCTCGAACCGGCGCTCAACATCCCTGGAGGCGTGGTGCAGACCCTGGAGAAGGAGCAGGCCACGGTGACTGTCGAGCGATCGAGCAAGATCGTCGTGGACGCCTTGCGAGCGGCGAAGCAGCCTGACTACGCTCGGTCGTCCTCCCAGTGAACCGGGGGTGCATGGGGGGCGTCGCACGAGGGCATGAGCTTGCGGGGGGTCGGCGCACCGAAGGGGTGGTGCGTGGTGGAAACTGTTTGGTGGATACGGACGTTGTGAGGATGTCCGGGTCGACCGGTGTGTTCAGTCAGGGTTCGTCCTGCCCCACGGGCGGGTCTGTTTCGGTCAAGGGGAATCGCCCGTGAAGTTGTTTGCGAGGTTGTTCGGCAAGAGCGCGCGAGAGGGCAGCGACAGCAACGCGACCGCTCGCCATCGTGCCCAGCCGGACGAAGAGGCACAGCGTCCGCTGTTCCGGGACCAGGTGGCTGGTCCGGGCGGTGGCATTTCCGGAGGTCAGGGCGCGCCGTCTGTTGACCCTGGCCAGGCCGGCGGCATAGGTTTCGGCCAACCGTCAACCTCAGGTACGGGTGGAGGGTTCTCGTCCGACCCGTACGCGTCCCATGCCCCGGCGGGGCAGCCGCAGCAGGAGGATCCGTCCATGTCGGCCCTGGTCTGCACGAGGTGCGGTCACCGCAACGCGGAGAACAGCCGCTTCTGCAACAACTGCGGTGCGCCGCTGCGCGCCGGGGCGGTGCCGGAGCGTGCCTCCGAGACGACGTCCACGATCTCCATCTCAGGCATCGAGGCCTACGACGCCGAGGTCACCGGTCAGACGCAGCTTCCGGCGCTGTCCCCGGAGGCGCAGGCGGCCGTGGACGCCCTGCCGCTGGGTTCCGCGCTCCTGGTCGTGCGTCGCGGGCCGAACCAGGGCAGCCGCTTCCTGCTGGACGGTGAGCTGACCACGGCCGGCCGTCACCCGCAGAGCGACATCTTCCTGGACGACGTCACGGTCTCGCGCCGCCACGTGGAGTTCCGGCGCAGCCCGGACGGCACGTTCACGGTCGCCGACGTGGGCAGCCTCAACGGCACCTACGTCAACCGCGAGCGCATCGACCAGGTCGCCCTGCACAACGGCGACGAGGTGCAGATCGGCAAGTACCGGCTGGTCTTCTACGCGAGCCAGCGGGGCTACTGACCCTCCCTCGGACTGAGTCCGGGGGCACCCCCAGGGAAGGTCCATGCTTCGAACACCGGGCGGCGGTGCCGGCCACGGCACCGCCGCGGCGGACAGTGGTCTGATGAGCATCGGCACCGTGCTGAACGTGCTGCGCGAGGAGTTCCCCGAGGTCACCATCTCCAAGATCCGTTTCCTGGAGTCGGAGGGGCTGATCGAGCCGCAGCGGACCCCTTCGGGCTATCGCAAGTTCAGCGCCCAGGACGTCGAGCGCCTCGGCCGGGTGCTGCGGATGCAGCGGGACCACTATCTGCCGCTGAAGGTGATTCGCGAGCACCTGGACGCCGTGGAGCGCGGCGAGAGCGTCCGCCTGCCGACGCTCGGCCGGCAAAGGGACGGCGAGCAGCTGCGTGAGCTGCCGCAGCAGCCCACCGTCGCCCGGATCGGCCGCGCCGAGCTGCTGGCCGCCGCGGAGATCGGGGAGCAGGAACTCCAGGAGTGGGAGTCGTACGGCCTGATCGCTCAGCTGGAGGAGGGCGTGTACGACGCGGAGGCGGTCACCGTGGCCTCGCTGATCGCCCAGCTGGGCCGGTTCGGGATCGAGCCGCGCCATCTGCGGGTGATGAAGGCCGCCGCCGACCGCGAGGCCGGGCTGGTGGAGCAGGTGGTGGCCCCGCTCAAGCGCCACCGCAATCCGCAGACCAGGGCTCATGCCGAGGACCGGACGAAGGAGCTGGCGGACCTCGCCGTCAAGCTGCATGCTGCGCTGGTGCAGACCGCTCTCGGGGTGCGGCTGCCCTGAGCCGGGCGGGCGCCGGATGTGATGATCATCCATGCGTTCCCTGCCCGACTACCCAAACATCCCGGGCACGGCCTAGGGTTGCTGTGTGAACGAGCTCGATGTCGTAGGTGTCCGGGTCGAAATGCCCTCCAACCAACCGATCGTGCTCCTGCGCGAAGTGGGAGGCGACCGTTACCTCCCCATCTGGATCGGGCCGGGGGAGGCGACGGCGATCGCTTTCGCCCAGCAGGGCATGGCCCCCGCGCGGCCGCTGACCCACGACCTGTTCAAGGACGTGCTGGAGGCCGTCGGTCAGGAACTCACCGAAGTCCGCATCACGGACCTGCGTGAAGGCGTCTTCTACGCCGAGCTGGTGTTCGCCAGCGGCGTCGAGGTGAGCGCCCGTCCGTCCGATGCCATAGCGCTGGCGTTGCGCACCGGCACGCCGATCTACGGCAGTGACGCGGTGCTCGACGACGCGGGCATCGCCATTCCGGACGAGCAGGAGGACGAGGTGGAGAAGTTCCGCGAGTTCCTCGACCAGATCTCGCCGGAGGACTTCGGCACCAGCAGCCAGTAGCCGCGGGAAACGGGGCCGGCGCGGGCCGGGAGGTCCGGTCCGCGCAGGTCGCGGCGTGCGGCGCGGCGGTCGACAATGTCGGCATGTGCCGATGGCGCGTGAGAGCGTCCTACGCCCTGCCTCGAGCGCATTCGGCTAGCCTTTCCCCGCGATGGGGTACGGGAAACCACTCTTAGGGTGATTATCACTCGGCGTGCCGAGTGTGGCGGTCGTTGACGCACCCCTGGTGGCTGCCTACCTTCGAGAAGGCAGGTCGAGGACGGAGGTCGGCGTGAGAAGCAGCGGCGGCGGTAGGGCTGGGGGTGCCCCCGAACGCGGTTTCGGCGGGAGCGGTCCCCTTCCTTCCCCTGGCTCTCGGCTGCGCTCGAGCAGCGGGTATGCCCATCCCGGCAGCGCGACCGATCACGCTCCGCAGCGACCGACGGCCGTGCCGAGCGGCGGAGAGGCGACGTCCATGGCGTCCGAGGAGATCGGCTACCGGGGTCCGACGGCCTGCGCGGCCGCCGGAATCACCTACCGGCAACTCGACTACTGGGCCCGCACCGGACTTGTCGAGCCCAGCGTGCGGCCCGCCTACGGTTCCGGTACGCAGCGCCTGTACAGCTTCCGTGACGTCGTCGTCCTGAAGATCGTCAAGCGGTTCCTCGACACCGGGGTGTCGCTGCAGAACATCCGCACCGCCGTCCAGCACCTGCGCGAGCGGGGATTCAGCGACCTGGAGCGCATGACCCTGCTCAGCGACGGCGCGACCGTCTACGAGTGCACCTCGCCCGACGAGGTGCACGCCCTGCTGCAGGGCGGACAGGGCATCTTCGGCATCGCCGTCGGCGTGGTGTGGCGGGACGTGGAGCACGCGCTGTCGCAGCTGCACGGCGAGCGTGTCGACACGGGCGAGACCCTGGTCGGGCACAACCCGGGGGACGAGCTGGCGCGTCGGCGCAACCGGGCGGTCTAGCGCAACCGGGCGCTCTGGCCCGCAGCCTCGGCTGCCGCCGTGCGACGCGGTGCCGGCTCCGCCGCCGCGGGACCGTGCCGGACCGGCCGTCGGGGCGGCGTTGTCAGTTGTGTGGTGCAGGATCGGACATGTGAGGACCGCGCCCACGATTCTGCATCTGGACATGGATGCCTTCTTCGCCTCGGCGGAGCAGGCGTCCAAGCCCAGCCTGCGCGGGAAAGCCGTCGTCGTGGGCGGGCTCGGGCCGCGCGGGGTGGTGGCGACCGCGTCGTACGAGGCGCGCGTCTTCGGGGTCCATTCGGCGATGCCCACGGCCCAGGCGCGCCGGCTGGCGCCGAACGCCGCGTATCTCACGCCCCGCTTCACCTTCTACCGGGCGATCAGCGAACAGGTGATGGGGCTGCTGCGGGCGCTCTCGCCGCTGGTGGAGCCGCTCAGTCTGGACGAGGCGTTCGTGGACCTGGAGGCCGGGGGAGTCGCCTGGGACAGTGCGTCGGCCGAGCGGGCGGGGCTGAAGCTGCGCGCTGACATCCGGGCGGTCACCGGGCTGACCGGGTCGGTGGGGCTCGCCGCGTCCAAGATGATCGCCAAGATCGCCTCCGAGCGGGCCAAGCCGGACGGGCTGGTGCTGATCGAGCCGGGTACCGAGCGGGCGCTGCTCGGGCCGCTGTTGGTGCGGACCCTGCCGGGGGTCGGGCCGGCGACCGGCGACCATCTGCGGCGGGCGGGGATCACCACGGTCGACGAGATCGTGGAGGCCGGTGAGGACGAACTGGTCCGGCTGCTGGGCAAGGCCCACGGGCACGGTCTGTACGCCATGGCGCTGGCGCACGACGATCGGCCCGTGGTGGCGGAGCGGGAGGCCAAGTCGGTCTCCGTCGAGGACACCTACGACGTGGACATCCACGACCGGCTGCGGATCGGGCTCGAGGTGCAGCGGCTGGCCGACCGGTGTGTGCGGCGGCTGCGCTCCGCCGGCCTGTCCGGGCGGACCATCGTGCTGAAGGTGCGGCGGTACGACTTCTCGACGCTCACCCGGTCGGAGACGCTGCGCGGGCCCACGGACGATCCCGCGGTGGTCCGGGAGGCGGCGCTGCGGCTGCTGGACGCGGTGGACACCACGGGCGGGGTGCGGCTGCTCGGCGTCGGCGTCAGCGGGCTGGCCGACTACACCCAGGAGGACCTCTTCGCGCAGGCGGCGGGGGCGCGGGCGCGGGCGGAGGCACCGCAGGAGGACGACGACGTTCCACACGCGCCGCAGCCCCTCGCCGAGGAACCCGAGCCGGCGGAGCGGCGCTGGCTGCCGGGGCACGACGTGCGGCACACGGAGTACGGGCACGGGTGGATCCAGGGCAGCGGCCTGGGCCGGGTCACGGTCCGCTTCGAGACACCGGACTCGGAGCCGGGCCGGGTCCGGACGTTCCGGACGGACGACCCCGCGCTGGAGCCGACGGAACCGCTGCCGCTGGTGCGAAGACCGGACGTCCCGGCGGCGCACCTCGACGAAGCGGCTCCGGGGACGGCCGGACCGGGGGCCGGGTCTGCGGCCGACGGGCGAGCGGCCGACGGCACCGAGGCCGGCCACCCGGCGGCCAGCGGGTGGAGGGGGCCGTCTTCCCTCGGCTGAAGCGGCGTACACGGGTGTGCCGGCCCCGTACTGCCGCGTGGGGACGGGTGTGCTGGTGGGAATGGGTTCGGTCCGGATCTGCCGGTCAGGGCTCCTCCGTGCCCGCCACTTTGCCGAAGTCGTGGTCCTGGAGCGGGGGAGGGGCGGCGATGTCGAGGCCGTAGTGGTGGTAGAGCTGGAGTTCCTGTTCCGGTGAGAGATGGCGGCCCACGCCGAAGTCGGGGGCGTCCTTGATCAGGGCGCGTTCGAAGGGGACGTGCAGTGCGCCCTCGATCAGTTCGCTCGGCTCCAGCGGGACGAAGGCGTCCCTGCTGAACAGACCCGTTCGTATGGCGGCCCACTCCGGCACGCCCGTCGCGTCGTCGAGATAGACCTCGTCGACGGTGCCGATCTTGACGCCGCTGCGGTCGAACGCCTTGCGGCCGATCAGGTTGCGCGGATCGATCTCGGTCTGCACGGGCCCTCCACTCGCTCGCAAGACTGTTGTAAGCACTACGAAAGAGCACAATCGTGACGGCGGCCACTCGAGGGCCCCGGCGTTGACCTCGCTGGTAGGCTGACTACGGCTGCTGACCCCGTGCGGGAGAGTCCTCCAGACATCATCGGAGGCGCCGAAGGAGCAAATCCTCCCCGGAATCTCTCAGGCTCACGTACCGCACGGACGAGGTCACTCTGGAAAGCAGGGCGGGTGCCGACGGCCTCCGCTCTCACCGACGGTGAAAGCCGGGTGCTCTCGGGCGCTCCGGTGAAGCTCTCAGGTCGAGATGACAGAGGGGGAGGCCGTTCGGGTACCCGTGCCGTGGTGCCCCTCGAAGGTCGTGTCAGACCAGGAGGCCTCCGCAATGACCGCCCATCGCATTCCGCTCTCCGAGCTCGAGAAGGGGATTCCCTTCGAGCAGCGTCACATCGGCCCCGACCACGAGGCTCGGGCCAAGATGCTCGCCCAGGTGGGGTACGGCTCGCTGGACGAGCTCACCGCCGCCGCGGTGCCGGATGTGATCAAGAACGCCGACGCCCTCGACCTGCCGGGCGCCCGCAGCGAGGCCGAGGTGCTCGCCGAGCTGCGCTCCCTGGCCGACCGCAACCAGGTCCTCGGCTCGATGATCGGCCTCGGTTACTACGGCACCTTCACGCCGCCGGTCATCCTGCGCAACGTCATGGAGAACCCGGCCTGGTACACGGCGTACACGCCCTACCAGCCGGAGATCTCCCAGGGCCGGCTCGAGGCGCTGCTGAACTTCCAGACCACGGTCGCCGACCTGACCGGTCTGCCCACCTCCGGTGCCTCCCTGCTCGACGAGAGCACGGCCGCCGCCGAGGCGATGGCGCTGTCCCTGCGCATGGGCAAGAACAAGAAGGGTCTCTTCCTGGTCGACGCGGACGCGCTGCCGCAGACCATCGCCGTCATCCAGACGCGTGCCGAGCCGACCGGCGTCGAGGTCGTCGTCGCCGACCTCAGCGACGGCATCCCGGCCGACATCGCCGCCCGCGAGATCAACGGCGTGCTGCTCCAGTACCCGGGCGCCTCCGGTGCCGTTCGCGACATCAAGCCGGTCATCGACCAGGCGCACGAGCTGGGCGCGCTGGTCACCGTCGCCGCCGACCTGCTGGCGCTGACGCTGCTGAAGTCGCCGGGCGAGCTGGGCGCGGACATCGCGGTCGGCACCACGCAGCGGTTCGGTGTGCCGATGGGCTTCGGCGGCCCGCACGCCGGCTACATGGCCGTACGCGAGAAGTTCGCGCGCAGCCTGCCCGGGCGGCTCGTGGGCGTGTCCGTGGACGCGGACGGGAACAAGGCGTACCGGCTGGCGCTGCAGACGCGTGAGCAGCACATCCGCCGGGAGAAGGCCACCAGCAACATCTGCACCGCGCAGGTGCTGCTCGCCGTGATGGCCGGGATGTACGCCGTGTACCACGGGCCGGACGGCCTGAAGGGCATCGCCCAGCGCACGCACCGGTACGCCAGCATCCTCGCCGAGGGCCTGAAGGCCGGCGGCGTCGAGGTCGTGCACGGCGTCTACTTCGACACCGTCACCGTGCGGGTGCCGGGCCGGGCCGCCGAGGTCGTCGCCGCCGCGCGGGACAACGGGGTCAACCTGTACCTGGTCGACGCCGACCACGTCTCCCTCGCCTGCGACGAGACCACGACCCGCGACCAGCTGGCCGCCGTGTTCGGCGCCTTCGGCGTCGAGGGCGACATCGAGGCGCTGGACGCCTCCGCCGGTGACGCGCTGCCGCAGGACCTGCTGCGCTCCGACGCCTACCTGACCCACCCGGTCTTCCACCAGCACCGCTCCGAGACGGCGATGCTGCGCTACCTGCGCAAGCTGTCCGACCGCGACTACGCGCTCGACCGCGGCATGATCCCGCTGGGTTCCTGCACCATGAAGCTCAACGCGACGACCGAGATGGAGCCGGTCACCTGGCCCGAGTTCGGCCAGCTGCACCCCTTCGCGCCCGCCGAGCAGGCCGAGGGCTACCTCACGCTCATCCACGAGCTGGAGGACCGTCTCGCCGAGGTCACCGGCTACGACAAGGTCTCGCTGCAGCCGAACGCCGGCTCCCAGGGTGAGCTGGCCGGTCTGCTGGCCGTGCGCGGCTACCACCGTGCCAACGGCGACGAGCAGCGCACCGTCTGCCTCATCCCGTCCTCCGCGCACGGCACCAACGCCGCCAGCGCCGTGATGGCCGGCATGAAGGTCGTCGTCGTCAAGACCGCCGAGGACGGCGAGATCGACGTCGAGGACCTGCGGGCGAAGATCGAGCAGTACCGCGACGAACTGGCGGTGCTGATGATCACCTACCCGTCGACGCACGGTGTGTTCGAGGAGCACGTCGCCGACATCTGCGCCCAGGTCCACGAGGCCGGCGGCCAGGTGTACGTCGACGGCGCCAACCTGAACGCGCTGGTCGGCCTGGCCAAGCCGGGCCACTTCGGCGGTGACGTCTCCCACCTGAACCTGCACAAGACGTTCTGCATCCCGCACGGCGGCGGCGGCCCCGGCGTCGGCCCGGTCGCGGTCCGCGAGCACCTCGCGCCGTACCTGCCGAACCACCCGCTGCAGCCCACCGCCGGCCCGGAGACGGGCGTCGGCCCGATCTCGGCCGCGCCGTGGGGCTCCGCGGGCATCCTGCCCATCTCGTGGGCGTACGTCCGCCTCATGGGCGGGGAGGGCCTGAAGCAGGCCACGCAGGTCGCCGTGCTGTCCGCGAACTACATCGCCAAGCGCCTCGAGCCGCACTACCCGGTGCTGTACACCGGCCCCGGGGGCCTGGTCGCGCACGAGTGCATCATCGACCTGCGCCCGCTGACCAAGGCGACCGGCGTGAGCGTGGACGACGTCGCCAAGCGGCTCATCGACTACGGCTTCCACGCGCCGACGATGTCCTTCCCGGTGGCCGGCACGCTGATGATCGAGCCGACCGAGTCCGAGGACCTGGCCGAGCTGGACCGATTCTGCGACGCGATGATCGCCATCCGCGCGGAGATCGAGAAGGTCGGCTCCGGCGAGTGGTCCGCGCAGGACAACCCGCTGCGGAACGCCCCGCACACCGCCGCTGCGCTCGGCGGGGAGTGGGAGCACGCCTACAGCCGCGAGGAGGCCGTCTTCCCGGCCGGTGTGTCGGCCGCGGACAAGTACTGGCCGCCGGTGCGCCGTATCGACCAGGCCTTCGGTGACCGGAACCTGGTCTGCTCGTGCCCGCCGCTGGACGCGTACGAGGACTGAGACGTCCTGAGGTGAGTGAGGGCCCCCGGCTTCGGGGGCCCTCGTTCCGTTTCAGGCGGTCGCCAGGGCCACCTCGGTGGCCTTGATCAGGACGACGACGGAGGAGCCCGCCGACAGCGCGAGGTCGGTGGCGGCGTCCTTGGTGATGGCGGCGGTCAGCTCGGTGCCCTCGACGGCGACCTTGACGATGGCCATGGCGCCGCCGCTGGTGACGTCGGTGACCGTGCCGGGCAGCTGGTTGCGGATCGACAGGCCCTCGACGGGGCCCGTCGCGAGAGAGACCTCCGTGGACTTGACCAGGGCGCGGACGGCGGAGCCCGGGGCGAGGCCGAGGTCCTCTGCGGCGTCCAGGGTGACGGCGGCGGTGAGTTCCCGGCCGCCCTTCAGCTGGACCCGGACGGTGGCCATGGCCTCGCCGGACTGGACGGCGGTGACGGTGCCGGAGAGCTGGTTGCGGATGCTCAGGGTCATGGCGCCCCACCGTAGCGCCGGTGTCCGGTCAGGCCGGGTATGCGTGGGTCTGCGTCGCCTTGACGGTCGCCCAGACCGGTGCACCCGGGTGCAGGTCCAGCTCGGCCGCGGCGACCGTGGTGAGGTCGGCGGCCAGAGGCAGCTCACCCGTGAGGTCGGCGCGGATCTGGTCGCCGTGGGTCTCCAGGCCGGCCACTTCACAGCGCCACAGGTTGCGGGCGCTGGAGCCGGTCGGGCACTCGCGGTGCAGGGTGACCGCGCCCGGCGGGAACGCGACGAAGACATGGCCGGTGAGGTGCTCGGTGGTGGTGATCTCGGGGCCGGCCTCGAGGGTCACGGTGTGGCCGTCGGCCCGGCCGCGGTAGAGGTTCAGGCCGACCAGCTGGGCGATGTAATCGGTGCGCGGGTGGCGGGCGATGTCACCGGGGGTGCCCTCCTGGACCACCCGGCCGTGCTCGATCACCACCAGGCGGTCGGCGAGGACCATGGCGTCCAGCGGGTCGTGCGTGACCAGGACGGCCACGGCTTCGAACCGGGCGAGATGGCGGCGCAGCTGGGCGCGCACCTCCAGGCGGGTACGGGCGTCCAGGGCGGCCAGCGGCTCGTCCAGCAGCAGCAGCCGGGGCCGGGTGGCGAGCGCGCGGGCGAGGGCGACGCGCTGGGCCTGGCCGCCGGACAGACGGCGCGGCTTGGCGCCGGCGTGCTCGGCGAGGCCCATCCGCTCCAGCCACCCGGCGGCTTCGGCGCGGGCCTCCGCCTTGCTCGCTCCCTGGCAGCGCGGCCCGAACGCCACGTTGTCCAGGGCCGTCAGATGCGGGAAGAGCAGGTAGTCCTGGAAGACGACACCCACCGGGCGGGACTCGGGCGGGGTACGGTCCAGGCTCGTGCCGTCGAGGCACAGCCGGCCGCCGGTCAGCGGAGCGAGTCCGGCCAGGGCGCGCAGGGCGGTGGTCTTGCCGGCGCCGTTCGGACCGAGCAGGGCGACGACGTCGCCGGGAGCTGCCTTCAGGGTCACGTCGAGCCGGAAGGAGCCGCGGTCGACGACGAGATGGGCGTCCAGACCCTCGGCGCCTCGGGCGGGGGATACGGTCGTCGGCTTCTCGGTGTCGGTCACGGGGCGGTCGTCTCGGTGCACGAGCTGGACTTTTCGGTGTCGGTCACGAGGTGGTCCTCTTGGCGTCGAGCGGGTCTTCTCGGCGTCGGTCACGGGCGCTCTTCCCGGTGCCGGTCATGAGGCGCTCATCCATCGGTCCCGCAGACCCGCCAGCACGGCCACGGACACGGCGAGCAGCACCAGGCTGAGCGCGATGGCCGCCGCCGGGTCGTTCTGCAGCGCGAGGTAGACCGCGAGGGGCATGGTCTGTGTCCGGCCGGGGAAGTTGCCGGCGAAAGTGATCGTGGCCCCGAACTCGCCGAGCGCCCGCGCCCAGGCGAGCACCGCGCCCGCCGCGACGCCCGGCGCGATCAGCGGCAGGGTGACCCGGCGGAAGGCGGTGAAGCGGGAGGCGCCCAGGGTCTGCGCGGCCTCCTCGTAGCGGCGGTCGGCGGCGCGCAGGGTGCCCTCGACGCTGATGACGAGGAAGGGCATCGCCACGAAGGTCTCCGCGAGGACGACGCCCGTCGTGGTGAACGGCAGGGTGACGCCGAACCAGGAGTCCAGCCACTGCCCGATCACGCCGTTGCGGCCGAGGGCGAGCAGCAGGGCGACGCCGCCGACCACCGGCGGCAGGACGAGGGGCAGGGTCACCAGGGCGCGCACGAGACCGCGTCCGGGGAATTCGGTCCGGGCCAGCAGCCAGGCCAGGGGCACGCCGACGACCAGGCTCAGCGCGGTCGCGGCGGTGGCGCAGATCAGGGACAGCTGGAGCGCCTGCCACACCTCGGTGCTGGTCAGCTGGTCCGGCAGGGTGCTCCAAGGCGCCCGGATCAGCAGGGCGGCCAGCGGCAGCACCAGGAACGCCAGGCCCAGCAGCGCGGGCAGCAGCAGGGCGAGGGGGACGCCCGTGCGGGCGCGGCGGCGCCGCGGACCGCCCTGAAGGGTGTCCGCGGCGCCGGTCCTGCCCAGGGACGTCACGGCTTCAGGAACCCGGCCTCGGCCAGCACCTTCTGGCCCTCGGCGGACCTGACCAGGTCGATGAAGGCCTGGGCGGCCCGGGCGTTGGGCGCGTCCTTCAGCAGGGCGATCGGGTAGTCGTTGACGGCCTTGGCCGACTCTGGGAACTCCACGCCCTGCACCTTGTCACCGGCCGCCTTCACATCCGTCTTGTACACGACGGCGGCGTCGGCCTCCTTCAGCTCGACCTTCGTCAGGGCGCTCTTGACGTCCTGCTCGTAGGAGACCGGGGTGAGCGTCAGACTGCTCGCCTTGAGGGCCTTCTGGGCGGCTGCGCCGCACGGCACCTTCTTGTCGCACAGCACGACCTTCAGACCGGACTTGGTGAGGTCCTTCAGGGAGGCGACCTTGTCGGGGTTGCCCGGCAGGGTGGCGATCTCCAGCTGGTTGCGCACGAAGGTGGTCGGCGCCGCGGCCGTGTCCTTGGCATCCGAGACGATCTTCATCGTCTTCGGGCTGGCGGCGGCGAACACATCGGCGGGGGCGCCGCCGGTGATGCTCGCCGCGAGGGAGTCGCTGCCGCCGAAGTTGAAGCTCACCTTGGTGCCCGGGTGGGCCTTCTCGAACTCCTGGCCGAGAGCGGTGAAGCTCTCCTTGAGGGAGGCGGCCGCGAAGACGGTGACCGTGCCGGTCACCTGCGGCGACGACGACGCGCTCGAGGTGGCCGACGAGCCGGAGGAGTCGGCCGAGTCGGAGGACGAGGAGCAGGCGCTCAGCGCCAGCAGCGCGGCGGCCGACGCACCGGCGATCGACAGGGTCCGGCGGGCGGGACGGGTCATCACGGGTTGACTCCCTCGGTGCTCATGGCGGAGGCAGCCCAGCGGACCCCTCCCATCTGCCGATCATACTGGCGCATCTGCCAGGGAGAAGTCTGCTGTCGCATCGCATGAGCTATGCCGGAGGATGTCACGGGCGGCATGTGCGTTCGTACGGCACCCGTGACGCATGTGTCTGCGGCGCGGGTCAGGCGCGGTCGATGTGTACGTTTGTCGACTTCACGCGGGCGGTGGCCTCCATGCCGACCTCCAGGCCCAGCTCCTCGACGGCCTCCCGGGTGAGCAGGGAGACCAGCCGGTGCGGCCCGGCCTGGATCTCCACCTGGGCGGCGACGTCGCCGAGCTTGATGGCGGTGACGATGCCGTGGAAGGCATTGCGGGCGGAGGTGTACGGCGTCTCCTCCTCACCGGTGCCCGCCTTCGCGAGTTCCACGGAGAACGCCGCCAGGTCCCGTCCGTCGATCAGCCGCCGTCCGCTGTCGTCGCGGTGGGTGGTCACGCGGCCGGCGTCCGCCCAGCGGCGCGCGGTGTCGGGGCTCACGCCGAGGAGCCGGGCTGCCTGGCCGATTGTGTAGGACTGCATGCCGGTCACGATAAGGGCGCGGGCGACACGCACCCGATGCGGGGCGGCCGGTGTGTCAGCCGGTGTGGGCGCGGGGGGTGTCAGCCCGTGTGGACGCGAGGGCGCCGCTCGCGGTCCGGTTCGGCCTCGCGCAGCACCTCACGCGTCACCGGGGCGACCTCGCCCGAACCGAAGAGGAAGAAGCGCAGGAAGTTGCGGAACGGATTGCCCTCGGTCCACTCGAAGTAGATGTGCGGAGTGCAGCCGGTGGTGTCACGGACGTGCAGCAGCAGCGCAGCCAGGGCGTTGGGCACGGAGGGGGAGTGCAGCGTCAGGACGCGGTAGCGGCCGTGCAGGACCTCGCCGCACACAGTGAGACCGCCCTCGAACTCCGACGGGTCGGTGACGGTCACCTCGGCGAAGACGAAGTCGTCCTGCTCCGGCATGTCGTTGTCCTCGCGGATCTGCTCGATCTTGTCGCGGTACTCCGCCTTGTCGCGCCGGTCGGGCTCGTTGGCGATGAAGCGCATCTTCCGGCTCGACATGTCCCGTATGAACCGCTCGGCCATCGGATCCAGAGTCACGCTGGTCACCCGCAGCTCGAAGGCGCGCAGCAGGCGCGACAGCAAGGAGATGAGGATGATGCCGGCGATGAAGCAGGCGCCGATCTTCACGCCGTCCGGGCGCTCGATGACGTTGACGACCGTGGTGTAGAGGAACACCGCCGAGATCACCGCGAAGCCGATGGTCCAGCCGCGCTGGCCGGCCTTGCGGGCCGCGATGGTCACGGCGATCGCGGCGGAACTGATCAGCACCAGCACGCCGGTGGCGTAGGCGCCGCCCTGCTTGTCGACGTTGGCGTCGAAGATCCAGGTGACCAGGAACGCGACCAGGGTGAAGACGAGGACCATCGGGCGCACCGCGCGGGCCCAGTGCGGGGCCATGCCGTAGCGGGGCAGGTACCGGGGCATCAGGTTGAGCAGCCCGGCCATCGCGGAGGCTCCGGCGAACCACAGGATGGCGATGGTGGAGATGTCGTAGACCGTGCCGAAGGCGCCACCGAGGTAGTGGTGGGCGAGGTAGGCCAGCGCGCGGCCGTTGGCGGCGCCGCCCGGCTCGAACTCCCGCTCCGGGATCAGCAGCGTGGTGATGAAACTGGTCGCGATCAGGAAGCAGCTCATGACCAGGGCGGCCGTGGTCAGCAGCTTCTTCGTGTCCCGGATGCGGCCCGCCGGATCGGCCTCCGTGTCGCCCGGGTCACCCTTCACGTGCGGCATCACCGCGACGCCGGTCTCGAAGCCGGACAGGCCGAGCGCCAGTTTGGGGAAGACGAGCAGGGCCACACCGACCATCGCAAAAACGTTTCCGTGCTCGGCGGTCAGGGCGTTGGACCAGTCCGTGACGAGATGCCCGGCAGTGACCACGTGGTAGAAGCCGACGATCACGACGACCACGTTCAGCAGCAGATAGATGCCGACCAGTACCACGGCGACGCCGATCGCCTCCAGGAAGCCCTTGAGGAACACCGCGCCGAGCAGGGCCACCAGCAGCAGCGTGATCAGCATCTGCTTGTCGTGCAGGGCACTGGTCAGGTGCGGGTTCTCCACCAGGTGCGTGGAGGCGTCGGCCGCCGACAGGGTGATGGTGATGAGGAAGTCGGTGGCGGCGAAGCCGAGCAGGGTGAGCACGAACAGCTTGCCCTGCCAGAACGACAGCAGCCGCTCCAGCATCGCGATCGACCCCTCGCCGTGCGGGCTCTCCTTGGCCACGCGGCGGTAGACGGGCAGTGCGCCCGCGAGGGTGACGATGACCAGCACGAGGGTCGCCACGGGGGAGAGCAGGCCGGCCGCGAGCGCGGCGATGCCGGGCTGGTAGCCGAGGGTGGAGAAGTAGTCGACACCGGTCAGGCACATCACCCGGTACCAGCGCTGTCCCTTGTGCGGGGGCTCCGGCGCGGCGTGCGGCCCGGTGTGTCCGCCGTTCTTGCCCATGTCGGACAGCCCCTCCAGCATCCACGTGCGCAGACGACTGGGAGGGGGGTGCTCGGTGGTGGCCATCGGGGTGCTCCTGAAGTGCGGCTCGGCGTGTGGATTCGGCCATCACGCGGTCGGCGGCACCAGCGTATGCGGAGCGTGACGTAGGGGCCTTCGGATCGAGGGCCGGGGAGCGTCAATCTTGCGTTAAGACTGGCGGTGCAGGTGGGCCGCAGGTGGGAGACGGCGATTGCGCCGGACGGGGAGTGCGGTGACCGGCCGGAGGGCGGGGGCCGGGAGGTTCCCGGAAGGGGCGCCGGGACGGATCCGCGCGGCCCCTCGGGCACCGAACGCGCGTCGGGCGGGGAGGCCGCCGCTGTCTCGTCCTCGCCCGATCTTCCCGGAGAGGTTCTGACGGTGACATCAGCTGGAGCACACCGAGGGGCGCACGTAGGGGTTCATCGGCGAGCCCCGCGTCAACGTGCTGCGGCTCAGCCTCGCGCTGAGGGAGCTGGTCGAGCGGCGCTGACCCCGCCGCGGGGCGGGTGCGGCGGGGAGAGGGCGCGCAGCGTGCGGGGCCGGTGCGCAGCGGTGGCTGCGGCCGGCCCCGGGAGGTGGTGGATCAGGCGGCCGTCATCACCCGGCCGGCGTCCAGCGGGCGGTGCGGCGCGATGATCTTGCCGTTGGGCAGGAGTTCGCCGGTGTCCTCGAAGAGGAGTACGCCGTTGCACAGCAGGCTCCAGCCCTGCTCCGGGTGGTGCGCCACGAGACGGGCGGACTCCCGGTCGGCTGAATCGGCTGACGGGCAAGGCGGCTGGTGCTGGCACATGGTGGGTGGGATCTCTCGCTCTGTTGTGGTCATGTCCGCCCCCGTTGGAAAGTCGGTCGGAATCCAGTGTTGCCCCACGGGCGTCAATCCGCAGGGATTTCGCAGCACCGCTCCTTCACAGAATGATGACGCATCACCCGCGCGGCTGGTTCAGCGCAACTGACCTGCACGTTCGGGTGGTTTCCCGTGGCCGGGGATGACTAGTCCGGATGGGGCGGGCGGTTATTCGAGCAGCCTCGTACGAGCGATGAATTGCTCGTTCGAGCGAATTGAAAGTGGGGGCGCCGTGTGCGCGGGCCCCGCTTCCGGTGGGGAAGCGGGGCCCGGTGTGCCGAAGGCCGGGGCAAACCCGGTGAGACGCAGGTCAGGCGGGCTGGCCGAGCAGCGGGGCCGGGGTGGCCCGCAGGGTGAGGACCGGCAGCAGGTCGGAGACCCGGTGCGGGCGGTGCGCGGCGATCCCCGGCGGCGCAGGCGCCAGCGGCACCAGCAGATCGGTGGCCTGCGGATGCCCCGTCGCCGCGTCCGCCGCGCAGTCCCCGTGCAGCCACAGGGTGAGCATGTACAGCGCGGGCACGGACAGCAGTCGCGCCTGGTACGGCTGCCCGACCGACTCCGCCTGGCGCAGCGCCCGCTCGGTGGAGGCGACGTAGGGTCCTTCGAAGAAGTGCGAGAAGGCCCAGCCGTCGGGTGTCAGCCGGGTCTCGGCCGCCGCCACCGCTCGCTCCCCGCAGCGGATCAGGAAACGCCAGCCGACCAGCCGCGTGGCCCGCACTCCCTCCGGGGTGATCGCTTCCAGCACGTGCACGGGCAGCGGCAGATCGGGCGTCGCCGGCCCCTCGGCATTACGGAGGGACGGAGTGGGTGCTTGACGGACCGCGGTCGGGGAACCGAGTGCCGTGAGGACGGAGCGAAGTGCGGGCGCGGGAGCCGGGGGTACATGCAGCGGCATGGTGGGTCGCCTCTCATTCGGCAGGCACGGTGGCGTGAGGGCGGGGCGTGGGCGGACGACGCTGTCAGCTCTCGGGATCAGGGGTCGGCTAGGCAGGGTCCTGGGTCGGAGTGGGAAAGAGGTGCGCTGTGGCCCGTCGTCCGTCACCCCGACGACAAGCCTTCGACCGGGGGCGCCAACCTGCTGCCCTGTCCCGCGAGTTTATACGACACGTGTTCAGCCTGTGTTTCGTCTAGCCGTTTCCGGAGCACACGGCAAGAGACTATTCGGTCGGCGATTCGCGGGAATCATCCCGATTCCGCGGGGGATGAACGGCGGTGACCTCGGGAAGTGCAGGTCCAGGGGTCGGCCAATTCTCGTCGGCGTTTTTTACGAGATCCATTCCCGGGGAAAATGCCGGGCGCCGTATGCCTTGCGAATGTGCCACTGGACAACCCGCCGGACAACCCGGCAAGCCTAGCCGCTCCCGCTGGAGCGCGCATGCGTTATGGATCGCTTCGGCTGGGCATCATCCCCCGTGCACCGGACACCGGAGGCCCGATCACCGGGCCCCGCCCCACCTGAGGAAGGGACGCTTCGATGGGCGAGAAGGTCGTGGCAGGCTCGTTCGACCTGTCCGATCGCCAGCGCTATCGCGACAAGCTGCAGCAGTGCCTGACGGGGCTGGAGCGGCTTCTGGCCCAGCAGCGGTTCGACCGTCCGAAGAACCTGATGGGGCTGGAGATCGAACTGAATCTGGTGGGCGCCGACGGCCTGCCGAAAATGCTCAACGCGGAAGTGCTGGAGCGGATCGCGAGCCGTGACTTCCAAACAGAACTCGCCATGTTCAACCTGGAAGTGAACATAGCCCCCCACCGTCTCGGAGACCGGGTATTCGACCGGCTTGCCGAGGAACTGCGCATCGCCCTGGCCTACGCCGACCGCAAGGCATCGGAGGTCGACGCCGGAATCGCGATGATCGGCATTCTGCCCACGCTGGACCGGGACGATCTGGTCTCGTCCAATCTTTCCGACGTGGACCGTTACACCCTGCTCAACGACCAGATCGTCGCCGCCCGTGGTGAGGACTTCACGCTCGACATCGAGGGTGTGGAACATCTGCGGTGCACCTCCAGGTCGATCACTCCGGAGGCGGCCTGCACCTCCGTGCAGCTGCACCTCCAGGTCACGCCGGGCCGCTTCGCCGACGTGTGGAACGCCGCGCAGGCCGTCGCCGCCGTACAGGTGGCTCTCGGTGCCAACTCGCCGTTCCTCTTCGGCCGCGAGCTGTGGCGCGAGTCGCGGCCGCCGCTGTTCCAGCAGTCCACCGACACCCGCCCACCCGAGCTCAAGGCCCAGGGCGTGCGGCCGCGCACCTGGTTCGGCGAGCGGTGGATCACCTCGGCGCACGACCTGTTCGAGGAGAACCTGCGCTACTTCCCGGCGCTGCTGCCGATCTGCGACGAGGAGGACCCGCTGGCGGTGATCGACGCCGGCGGGACGCCCAAGCTCGCCGAGCTGGTCCTGCACAACGGCACGGTCTACCGCTGGAACCGGCCCGTCTACGACGTCGCCGACGGCGTCCCGCACCTGCGGGTGGAGAACCGCGTGCTGCCCGCCGGGCCGACCGTCACCGACGTGGTCGCGAACGCGGCCTTCTACTACGGCGTCGTCCGCGCCCTCGCCGAGGACGCGCGGCCGGTGTGGACCCGGCTGCCGTTCGAGGCGGCCGCCGCCAACTTCGACGCCGCGTGCCGGTACGGCATCGACGCCCGCCTGGAGTGGCCGCGACGCGGCCGGCTCGGCGGCACCACGACGGTCGACGCGGTCAGCCTGGTCCGCGACGAGCTGCTGCCGCTGGCTGAGGCGGGTCTCGACGCGTGGGGCATCGAGCCCGTCGACCGGGACCTCTACCTCGGAGTGATCGACGAGCGGTGTCGGCGGCGCGCGAACGGGGCGACCTGGCAGGCGGCCACCTTCCACAGCGCGCAGGAGAAGGGACTGTCCCGCGAGGCGGCCCTGGCGGCGACGACCCGGCGCTACTGCGAGCTGATGCGCAAGGGCGACCCGGTCCACAGCTGGCCGGTGGGGCTGCCGGAGCCGGTGCCGCTGGGCTGAGCGGCGCCCGCGGCCCTGACCGGGGACGCGGGGGCCGCCGGACTGCGCCGCCGGACGCCCCGCGACCGGGGCCGACGGACCGCCGCCGCCGGACGTGCCCCCCATCGGGGGCCGAACGGACTGCGCGGCCCGACGCGGATCGCATCGGGGGCCGAACGGACTGGG
>NZ_JBVJPV010000014.1:24350-282768 GCF_055609245.1 Streptomyces sp. NPDC036813
GCTGCCGGATGCGCATCGCAGTGGGGGCCGATGCGCTTCGCCGCCGGATCCGCAGCGCGACGCGTGGCCGCCGCAGTCGGGCGCCGGACGTGCCCCGCATCGGGGGCCGAACGGATTCCGCGGCCCGACGCGGATCGCATCGGGGGCCGAACGGACTGGGCTGCCGGATGCGCATCGCAGTGGGGGCCGATGCGCTTCGCCGCCGGATCCGCAGCGCGACGCGTGGCCGCCGCAGTCGGGCGCCGGACGTGCCCCCCATCGGGGGCCGAACGGACTGCGCGGCCCGACGCGGATCGCATCAGGGGCCGAACGGACTGCGCTGCCGGACGTCCATCGCAATGGGCCGACGGCCTGTGCCGCCGGACCCGCAGAGCGGCGCGGGCCGGCGGACTCCGCTCTCGGACGCGCCCCGCATCGGGGGCCGAGGGACTTCGCCTCGTCGTGATCCGGCATGCTGTGACCTCCCACGGTGTGCAGGCGGAGGCGGGTCAGGTGACCGAGACTTTTCCCGAACAGCGGCTCTCGCGACGGATCTTCCGTGACGAGACGCTGCTCGTCCTCGGGCTCTCGCTCGGTGCGAGCGGAGTGTCCGCGCTGATCAGCTTTGTCGGTTCGGTGACCAAGCCAGGCGGTTTGAAGGAGCAGGCCGCCACGCTCAACGCCTCCGCCGCGCCGGGCCGCCCCTGGCTGGACCTCGCCTGGCAGCTGTTCGGCATCGCCACCGCGCTGGTGCCGGTGGCGCTCGTCGCCCACCTGCTGCTGCGGGAGGGCGGCAGCCTGCGCACCCTCGGCTTCGACCGCTCCCGCCCCTGGCCCGACCTCGGCCGGGGCGCCGCGATCGCCGCGGTGATCGGCAGCACCGGCATCGCCTTCTACCTGGCCGCCCGTGGCCTCGGCTTCAACCTCACCGTGGTGCCCGAGGCGCTGCCCGACGTGTGGTGGAAGTACCCCGTGCTGATCCTGTCCGCCGTGCAGAACGCGGTCCTCGAAGAGGTCATCGTCGTCGGCTATCTGCTGCGCCGGCTGCGGCAGCTGGGCTGGACACCCGGCACCGCGCTGGTCGCCAGCTCCGTGCTGCGCGGCTCCTACCACCTCTACCAGGGCATCGGCGGCTTCATCGGGAACATGGTGATGGGCGTCGTCTTCGTCTGGCTGTACCGCCGCTGGGGCCGGGTCGGCCCCCTGGTCGTGGCGCACTCCCTGCTCGACATCGGGGCGTTCGTGGGCTACGCGCTGCTGGCCGGCAAGGTGGGCTGGCTGCCGACGGTGTGAACCGCCGGCAGCACGGCGTCACGGCCGGGTGAGCAGGTCACCCTCGATCACCGTGACCGCCCGGCCGCTCAGCAGCGTGCGCTCGCCGCGCACCTCGGTACGCACGCGGCCGGAGCGGGGCGACGCCTGCAGCCCGATGAGGTCCGGGCGGCCGAAGCGCTCGGCCCAGAACGGTGCCAGGGCGGTGTGGGCGCTGCCGGTGACCGGGTCCTCGTCGATGCCGACGTTGGGGAAGAAGCAGCGCGAGACGAAGTCGTAGCCGCGCGCCGGGTCCTCGGCGGGGGCGGTGGCGATGATGCCCCGCTCGGAGAAGGCGGACAGGGCCTTGTGGTCCGGGGTGAGACCGTGCACGGTCTTCTCGTCGGCGAGCTCGACCAGGAGGTCGCCGACGTTCGGCCCGGTGTCGAGAGCGGCGCGCGGCTCCGCGCCGAGGGCCTCGGCGACCCCGGCCGGGACCTCGACGGGGGTGAGCGGGGCGGTGGGGAAGTCCAGCGTGATCGAGCCGTCCTCGCGAGGGGTGGCGATGAGGACGCCGCTGCGGGTGGCGAACCGTACCGGGCCCTCGTGAGCGCCGGTGGTGTGCAGGACGTGTGCGGTGGCGAGGGTCGCGTGGCCGCACATCGCGACCTCGGCGGCCGGGGTGAACCAGCGCAGCGCCCAGTCGGCCTCGTCGCCCTCGGGCAAGCGGTGGGCGAACGCGGTCTCGGCGTGGTTGACCTCCAGGGCCACGTTCTGCAGCCAGTCGTCGTCCGGGAACGAGTCGAGCAGGAGCACACCGGCCGGGTTGCCGGCGAAGGGGCGGTCGGTGAAGGCGTCGACGATTCGAATGCGCATGACCCGACGGTAGTGCTCCGCGGAAGGCGCCGACCAAGGCCAATCGGACGCCGCTGGACCGGTCGGCGTCCCGCGGAGCAGCAGCTGCGTCAACGGCCCGACGGCCGCCGGGAAACCGAGGGGAACGCATGATCGGATCACCGTAGACTGCGGTGCTTTTCTGACGCAGCTGTCCCAAGGGGGGGCCACTTGACACACGAGTACACGCGGAAACAGGGGAGAAGACCGCGCGTCGGCGCGGTCTTCGCGCTGATCGTCGCCGTCGTTGCTTCCGTACTCGGACCCGTCGGCGCCGCCTCGGCGGCCGCCGCACCCACGCCGACGCCGGCCCGGACGTCCAAGACGGCACCCGAGTCGGTCCAGACGTCCAAGTCGGCCCAGAAGCCCAAAGCGGCACCCAAGCCGGCCGCGGCCGCCGACTCGCATCTCCTCGCCGCCCGCCAGATCCGTGACGACATCGGCGAGGGCGGCCTCTCCGACGTCTGTTCCGGGCCCATCGCGCCCGACGCCGTCCACACCTGCTCCGCCCTGCCCGCAGGCGGCGCGAGCTACGCGCTCGACGTGCCCCGCGCCGGCGACCTTGTGTTCGTCCAGGTCGTCGACGCGCAGGGCTATCCCGCGGACGTCTCGCTGACCGCGCCCGACGGCGGCACCGTCACCTGCGACCAGCCCGACGACTCCTACGGGATACGGCGCTGCCCGACGAAGCAGGCCGGTGCCCACACGCTCAGCGTCAGCAGTTCCTGGAGCGCCGGCGGCGGGTTTTCCGTGGCGTACAGGCCGCTGCTGTCGGACACCTCCTGCACCGCGGTGACGGAGGTTGACACGGCTCTCGGCGCGCCGGCCGTTCTGGCGGGTGGCCTCGCAGCCGGTGCCGCCGGCGTCTGCTACGACCTGCCGACGGCGGCCGGCGAGACGCTGCGCCTGCACGTGGCCCACTGGCCCGTGCACGCGACGGTGTACGACGCCGACGGCACGCAGGTCTGCGACACCCGCACCGGCGACACGACGGACCTCGACTGCGCGCTGAAGGGCGAGGCGCCGTTCCGCGTCCTTGCGAACGAGCGGTCCGGTGCCGCCGACGACAGCAACACGGTCACCCTGGCCCGGCTGTCCCACCCGGCCGGCTGCCCGGCCGTCGAGCCGCAGGCGTACGGCACGGTCCCGGACACCGGTTCGGCCGCGCGCTGTCGCATCCTGCGGGTCCGGACCCCCGGGCCCTACCTGTTCGGCGCGCTCAGGGCTGACGGCGACACCGCGACCGGAGCCGACGGCCGGCTGCACCGCGAGGACGGCACACCGGTCTGCGTCTCCGAGACGACCACGACCTGCCGGCTGACCGCCGGCGACTACACCTGGGCCCGGGACGGCCGCAGCAGCACCGGGACCGACGCGTACGGCGTCTGGTTCTACCCGACCTCTCAAGGGCAGGGCTGTGCGACGGTGCGCGACGACGGCTTCGCGTCCGGCCCGGCGACCGGCACCTTCACCGGCGCCGGACAGACGCTGTGCCTGGGGCTGCCCACCGGCTCCGGCCGGGGTGTCTACCTCGTCGACCAGGGAACGCCGGACGGCGTCCACCCGGCCGTGCGGGTCTTCGACGCCGAGGGCGCCGCCCAGTGCGCCAACGACGGCGCGCCGACGGTCTGCAAGCTGACCGGCACCGCACCGTTCCACGCGGTGCTGTCCGCGCGGGCGGCCGGCACGTACCGGCTGGCCGTCCAGCGCACCGGCGAGGCCGCGGGCTGCACGGCGTGGGCGCAGTCCTCCTACGGTGACCACTTCGGCGCCCAGGCCGCCCTCGAGCCCGGGCAGACCGCATGCCTGGCCCTCGCGGCCGACGCGCACTCCACCGCCGAGATGCTCGACTACACGAACGACAGCAACCGGGTCAACGCGTCGCTGGCGATCCACGACACCGCCGGCAACCAGGTGTGCGCCACCTTCGCCTCTTCCACGGCCACCTGCCGCTTCACCAGCGGTGCCGTGTACACGGCCCTGCTGACCAACAACGGCTACGCGACCGACACGTACAAGCTGGTCCGCCGGGACATCTCCGCGACGGCCCGGTGCACGGCTCCGAAGTCGCTGGTCGTCGGCGGACCCTCGACCGCGTACACCTTCCACGGTGATCTCGACAGCACCTGCCTGCGGGTGACGGCGGCGGCCACGGACAAACTGTGGCTGTCCGTGCGCACCCCGGACGCGGCCTACCGCACGGGCGCGTCCCTCGGGGTCGTCGACGGCTCGGGGACGGTCCTGTGCCGCGCACCGGGCACCGCCGGCACCTGCCGGGTCAGCGGTTCCACGTCGTACCTCGTCTTCGCCCTGGCGAACGGATACGACACCACGCCGATCACCGCCTACCTGGACACCTGGCGGATCGGCACCGCGGCCGGCTGGGCGCCGGAGTGCACGGCGAACACCGTGTCCCCGGCGGGCTTCGCGCCGCGCAGCGGGGTTCTGACGGAGTCCGCCACGGCCTACTGCGCCGTGCTCGACATGAAGCCGAACCTGTCCTTCGACGTGTACGGCGCGGACAGCTCGCAGGGCACGGACATGCCGTCGATGAGCCTGCTGGCGCCGACCGCGTTCGCCGGGCCCCCCGACTACTCGTACCAGTGCTCCGGCAGTTACGGCGAGTTCCGGTTCCACTGCCTGACCGACAGCTACGCGCCCACTGGACAGTACGTGCTCGTCCTGGGCGCCGGAAACGCCGCGGCGCCGTACGAGTACTCGATGCAGGGCGTGTGCAAGTCGGGCTGCGGGGGCTCCGTGCCCCATGCCGACGTGTCCCGGCTGAGCAGCACGAGCGGAGCCGCCGGGACGGCGCACCCGGTCGTGCTGTACGGCTCCGGGCTGACGCTCGGCACCGAGATCGAACTGCGCAACAGCGAGACGAGGAGCGAGTACCGGATGAACCCGGCGGTTTCCGTCGGGCCGGGCGGCACCTCGCTGACCGTGCTGCTGAGCACGCGTGACCTGCCGCCGGGCCGCTACGATCTGCTGGCCGACAGCCCCGGCTACACGAGCGGCACCCGCTCCCCCGGCTACCTGCCGGACGCCTACACAGTGACGGAGGCCGCGGCCACGACGCCCGGCAGGTTCGTCCCGATCACGCCGAAGCGCTTCCTGGACACCCGTTCCGGCACCGGCGCGCCCAAGGCCCGCGTCGGCGCGGGCGGCACGGTGAAGCTGAAGGTCGCCGGCGCGGGCGGCATCCCCGCCACCGGGGTGACCGCGGTCGTCATGAACGTGACGGCTGTCGCTCCGACCAGCAACGGCTTCCTCACCGTCCACCCCGACGGCCGCCCCGTGCCGTCGGCTTCCAGCCTCAACTACACGGCGGGGAAGACCCTTTCCAACCTGGTGACGGTGGCCGTGAGCAACGGCACCGTGGACCTGCGCAACAGCGCGGGCACGGTCGACGTCGTCGCCGACGTGGCCGGCTACTACACGGCCGCGCAGGGCACGGGTTCCCACCTGACGCCGATCGACCCGACGCGTTTCCTGGACACCCGTTCCGGCATCGGCGCGCCCAAGGCCCGCGTCGGCGCGGGCGGCACGCTGAAGCTGAAGGTCGCCGGCGTGCGCGGGGTGCCCGCGACGGGGGTGACCGCGGTCGTCATGAACGTCACGGCCGTAGCTCCCACCGCGAACGGCTTCGTCACCGTCCACCCGGACGGCCAGGCCGTCCCGACCGCGTCGAACATCAACTACACGGCCGGGGAGACCCTGCCCAACCTGGTGGTCGTACCGGTGGTGAACGGCTCGGTGGCGCTGCGCAACAGCGCGGGCGCGGTCGATCTGCTCGCCGACGTCACGGGCTACTACTCCGCCACCGGCGCCGCGTTCACCGCCGCCGAGCCGGTGCGGCTGCTCGACACCCGCAGCGGTCTGGGCGCCCGCGCCGGGGCGGTCGGTCCCGGCGGTGTGGTGAGCCTGCGGGTCACGGGTGTGGCGGGCGTTCCCGGCGAGGGCGTCACGGCCGTCGTCCTGAACGTGACGGCCGCGGCGCCGACCGCGGGCAGCTTCCTGATCGTCCACCCGCACGGCCGCCCGCAACCCGGGGTGTCGAACCTCAACTACACGGCTGGGAAGACGATCTCCAACCTGGTGGTCGTCCCGGTCGTCGACGGCAGGATCACCTTCACCAACCACACGGGCGGCGTGCAGGTCATCGCCGACCTGAACGGCTGGTTCAACGGCTGACCGCCCCCACGCCGCTCGTCCGAGGGCCGGACCGCCTGCACGCGGTCCGGCCCTCGCCGCTTTCGCGTTCCGGGGGAGCGTCGCCCCGTCCACTGCGAAGGGTCTTGTCATGCGAACTGTTCCGATATATCGTTGAAGCATCGCGAAGGATCAACGATCGAATGATGATGGAATGGAGAGTGATCGCGATGCGTACCCACGGTTTCGAGCACGGACATCGGCACGGCGGCCCCGGGCGTGGCCCGGAGCGCGGCTTCGGCGGCTTCGGCGGTGACGGCCGGCGCGCGGCCTTCGGTCCCTTCGGTCCGGGTGGGCCCGGCTTCGGCCCCGGCGGTCCCGGCTTCGGCGGACACGGCCCCTGGGGCGGGCGAGGGCGCGGCGGACCGCGCGGAAGGGCCCGGCGCGGTGACGTACGGGCCTCGATCCTGGCCCTGCTCAAGGACCGGCCGATGCACGGCTACGAGATGATCCAGGAGATCGCCGAACGCAGTGGCGGTGCCTGGAAGCCGAGCCCCGGCTCGGTGTACCCCACCCTCCAGCTGCTGGAGGACGAGGGGCTGATCAGCAGTGAGTCGGAGGGCGGCAAGAAGCTCTTCTCGCTCACCGAGGAGGGCCGGACGGCGGCCGAAGCGGGCCCGGAGGCCCCCTGGGAAGAGGCCTCCCGAGGGATCGACTTCGAGGCGCTCGGCGAGATCCGCCAGGCCGGCGTCGGCCTCATGGAGGCCTTCGGCCAGGTCTGGAAGACCGGCACGAAGGAGCAGCGCGACAAGGCGCTGGCCGTCCTCAACGACGCCCGCAAGAAGCTGTACCTGATCCTCGCCGACGAGGACTGAGCGGTACGGCGGTGAAGGCGCCCCGCGCGGTGACGCGCGGGGCGCCTTCGTGTGTCCGCATGGTCATGACCGGTGGGGGCCTCCGCCTGCCCGCTCAGCCGACCCGCTGTATGTGCGCCGCGTCGAAAAGGTCCCACGCCCGCGGGAAGGGACCCTCGTCGTGGCAGTGCCAGGCCTCCCAGAACAGGTCGGCGAGCAGCGCGTCCTGCGGGGCGTAGACCCGGTACACGTACTGCCGGCCGTCGACGGCCGGCAGGGCCACCAGCCAGCACTCGCTCTCCATGTCCGTGTTGGACGAACCAGGGGGCGGGGTGGTTGCCCTCGGGGGGCGCAAAGCAAGGCGGCGCGCGCTCCTCGTGGGGGAACGGCGTGATCTCATCCTCAAGGAGGAGATTCCGGCCGGCCCGGTCCACTCCTCGTGGGACGCACAAATGCTTCGCGCCGTGGATGCGGGCACCGCTCGGGACTGATGGGGTAGGAGACGTGCACCCGCGTATACCCCAGCAAGCCGGCCGTGACCCGGGCGTTCGCCGTGACGACAACGATGTCCCGTCGGGCGCAGAGCTGGCCGCGGTGGTCGCCGGTGCCCGGCGCCGGGCGGTACGGGACGGGGACCGGCACATCGACACCGCCCACCTGCTGCACTCCCTGCTGGAGTCCGACCCCGGCGTGCGCGCAGTGTTCGAGGCGGCGCAGGTCGCCCGGCTGCTCGGCTATCTCGTCCAGCGCAGCATCGGCTACGGGCTGCGCTGGCAGGCCGCCGTGGAGGAGTCCGGCGCGCTGCCCGCGGCGGGCCCGGCCGAGGGCTGCTCTCCGCTGGCGGCGCTCGCCCTGACGCGGACCGAGGAGCGCGCCGCGCGGGACGGACGCCCGGCCCGCGGCGTCGACCTGCTCGCCGCGCTCGTCGCGGACCCCGAGGCGCGCGCCGTCCAGGTGCTCGACCACGCCGGGATCGACGCCCGGGAGCTGTCCGCGCGCCTCGGCCGGGAACCGTCCGGAGACGGCGCCTCGTCCAGCCGGTGAGACAGCAGCCATAGAGGATGACGCTCCTGTCGGGCCCTGTCATCATGTGCCGGTGCATACGTCTGGAAGCATTCAGGGCAACCGCGGCAAGGGCGCCGGGCTGTCACTCGCCCTCGCATCGGCCCTCGCCTTCGGCGGATCCGGCGTCGCGGCCAAACCGCTGATCGAGGCGGGGCTCGACCCGCTGGACGTGGTGTGGCTGCGGGTGACGGGCGCGGCTCTGGTGATGCTGCCGCTCGCCGTCCGGCATCGCGCGCTGCTGCGCCGCCGCCCGGTGCTGCTCGCCGGGTTCGGACTGCTCGCCGTCGCCGGCGTCCAGGCGTTCTACTTCGCCGCGCTGTCCCGGATCCCGGTCGGGGTCGCCCTGCTCATCGAGTACCTCGCCCCGGCGCTGGTGCTGGGCTGGGTGCGGTTCGTGCAGCGGCGGCCGGTGACGCGGGCCGCGGCGCTCGGCGTGGTCCTCGCCGTCGGCGGCCTCGCCTGCGTCGTCGAGGTGTGGTCGGGGCTGAGCTTCGACGTCCTCGGCCTGCTGCTCGCGCTCGGCGCCGCCTGCTGCCAGGTCGGTTACTTCGTCCTGTCCGACCAGGGCAGCGACTCCGGTGCCGACGCGCCCGACCCGCTCGGTGTCATCGCCTACGGCCTGCTCATCGGCGCCGTCGTGCTCACCGTGGTGGCCCGCCCATGGGGCATGGACTGGTCCGTGCTCGCGCACACCGCCCGCATGGACGGCTCGCCCGTCGCGGCCTGGCTGCTGCTGGCCTGGATCGTCCTGCTCGCCACGGTCGTCGCCTACGTCACCGGGGTGCTCTCGGTGCGCCGGCTGTCCCCGCAGGTGGCCGGCGTGGTGGCCTGTCTGGAGGCGGTCATCGCGACCGTGCTGGCCTGGGTGCTGCTCGGCGAACACTTGTCCGCGCCACAGATCGCCGGCGGCGCGGTGGTCCTGGTCGGCGCGTTCATCGCCCAGTCCGCCACGCCCGCCAAGGGCTCGGGGGAGCCGGTGGCCGCCGGCGGCGCGGAAAGGGAGTTGTCGGCCCGCGGAACGGCCGCATAAGGTGCCGGTCATGCCTTCGGACGCACTCGTTCTTCCGCCTCCGGCCGCCTGAGGCGGGCCATCCGGTGAAGTACGCCCGGCGCGCGTCGCCGGGCCGAACGGTGCTGCCCGCAGAAGACGTCAGCGGATCCCGCACGGACGGGATCCTTCCACGACCTTCTGCCTTCTGCGGAGAGAACGCGTGTCCACTCCTGCTTCCGGCCTGCCCGTCGGGCGAGGCCTGCTCTATCTGATCGTCGCCGGTGCCGCCTGGGGCACTGCCGGCGCGGCCGCCTCCCTGGTCTACCGGACCAGCGACATGAGCGCCGTCACCCTGTCCTTCTGGCGCTGCGCCGCCGGACTCGTCCTGCTGCTGGCCGCCCGCCGCTTCGGCCCCCGTCCGGCGGCGGCCGCGACCCCCGGACCGCTGCGCCGCAGGCTGCTGCGGGCCGGGGCCACGGGCGTCGGGCTCGCGGTGTTCCAGACGGCGTACTTCGCCGCCGTCTCCGCCACCGGCCTCGCCGTGGCGACCGTCGTCACGCTCGGCGCCGGCCCCGTCCTGATCGCGCTCGGCGCCCGGCTGACCCTGGGCGAGCGGCTCGGCGGCGGCGGCCTGGCGGCGGTGGCCGGCGCGCTCGCCGGGCTCGGCGTCCTGGTACTCGGCGGGGGAGCGGCGACGGTCCGGCCGTACGGCGTCGGCCTGGCGCTGCTGTCCGCCGCGGGCTACAGCACGATGACGCTGCTGACCCGCCGGTGGGGGCGCGACGGCGGCGCGGACGCCGCCAGTACGTCCGTCGGGGCGTTCACGGTCACCAGCCTGTGCCTGCTGCCCTTCGCCCTGGCCGACGGCCTGATCCCGCACACCGCCGACCCCGTGCGGACGGTGTGGCTGCTGGTGTACATCGCCGCCGTGCCGACCGCCCTGGCCTACGCCCTGTACTTCGCGGGCGCCGCGGTGGTCCGGTCGGCGACGGTGTCCGTGATCATGCTGCTGGAGCCGGTGAGCGCGGCCGTGCTCGCCGTGGCCCTCCTCGGCGAACGGCTCACGGCCGCGACCTGCGCAGGCACGGTCCTGATGCTGGCCTCGGTCACCGGGCTGGCGCTCGCGGAGGCCCGGACGCCGGCGCCGGCCTGACCGGCTGCCCGAGCCGTGCGGGGACCGGCCGACTCCTGCGACTCAGTGGTGCGGGGGACCGGCCTACGCCTGCCGCTCAGGCGGTAGGGCGGCGCAGCAGGTGCTCATGGGCTGCCGGGTCCCGCGGCCCCCCTGCGGTCGGCGAGCCCGGCCGCGATCCGGTCCCGCGTCTCGGCCGGGCGGTGACCGGCGTACCCGAACTTCGCGCGGACGCCGGTCACCTCCAGCCGATGCCGCGGATCCCGGACAGCAGCCGCCCGTACGGCGCCCCGCCCACAGCCGCCGGGGTCGAGCCGCCCTCCGGCTGGAAAAGGCCGGGCGGTGCGTCGGCCGGCGCCTGTCAGGGGCGGGTCGGGACGGGCCGGGTGCCTGACCACCTCGGCGTGGTCGGCGTCGTAGGCGATGGGGGCAACCGCTGGGCCGGCGTCACAGGGCCGTCAGGTAGTCCGGGAGCTGCGTGCCGGGGGCGAGCTGGGGGTCGGCGAGGGGGGCGTCGTAGACCTTGCGCACGGGGACCACGCCGGCCCAGTGGGGAAGGGCGAGGTCCTCCGGCTCGTCGTTGACGCCTCCGGTGCGCAGCTTGGCGGAGACCTCGGTCAGGTCGAGGCGGATCACGGCGGTGGCGGCCAGTTCCTTCTTGTTGGCCGGCCGGGAGTCCGCGGCGCGGCCCGGGACGACATGGTCGACCAGGGCGTCGAGCGCGAGCCGCTTCTCCTCGGCGTCGGTGACGTCATGGGCGATGCCGTGCACCACGACGGAGCGGTAGTTGATCGAGTGGTGGAAGGCGGACCGGGCCAGCACCAGCCCGTCGACGTGGGTGACGGTCAGGCACACCGCGAGCCCCGGGTCGGCCTGGCCGGCCATCCGCAGCGGGCGCGAGCCGGTCGAGCCGTGCACATAGAGCCGGTCGCCGACCCGGGCGTACAGCGTCGGCAACACCACGGGCGCGCCGTCGCGGACGAAGCCGAGGTGGCAGACGTAGCCCTCGTCGAGTATCGCGTGCACCAGTTCCGCGTCGTAGCGGGCGCGTTCGGCCGAGCGGGTGGGGACGGTGCGGTCGGTCGGGGCGTAGGTGGTGGCCGGTGTGGTCGTGGTCCCCTGCATGGCGCTCTCCCTGAGGTGGCGTCGTCGTACTGGCGATCTGTATTGCACTAGTGCATAATGAGGTTTGTGCTAGGAGAATATCCGATCAGCGGGCGGCGTGCAGCAGAGATTGCCGCCGATGTCGAGCGCGCGGTGGCCGCCGGGGCGCTGACGCCGGGCGAACTCCTGCCGCCCATGCGGGAGTTGGCGGTGCGGCTCGGCGTCAACCCGAACACGGTCGCGGCCGCGTACCGCACCCTGCGCGAGCGGGGGGTCATCGAGACCGCCGGTCGCCGCGGCAGCCGGGTGCGGCCCCGGCCGGCCACGACGGGGCGCGAGTACATCGGTGTGGACATCCCCGAGGGGGTGCGCGACCTGACCAACGGCAACCCGGACCCCGCGCTGCTGCCGCCGCTCGCTCCCGCCTTCGCCGCGGCCGCGGCCCAGAGCGACCGGGACCCGGTCCTCTACGGCGCCGCTCCCGTCGAGCCCGAACTGGAGTCGTCGGCGTGCGACGCACTGCGTGCCGACGGGGTGCCGGACGGTCCGCTGGCGGTCTGCTCCGGCTCGCTGGACGCCGTCGAGCGCGTGCTCGCGGCGCACCTGAAGCCCGGGGACACGGTCGCCGTCGAGGATCCCGGCTGGGGCAGCCTCCTCGACCTCGTGCCGGCGCTGGGACTGCGCACCGCGCCGGTCCGCGTCGACGACGAAGGGCCGCTGCCCGAGGACGTACGCGGCGCGCTGGCGGCCGGTGCCCGCGCGGTGATCGTCACCGACCGCGCGCAGAATCCCACGGGTGCCGCGGTGAGCGCCGCACGCGCGCGTGCCCTGCGGGCGGTCCTGCGCGAGTACCCCGAGACGCTGCTCATCGAGGACGACCACGGACACGCGATCGTCGACCTGCCGCTGCATCCCCTGGCCGGGGTCACCCGGTACTGGGCCTTCGTCCGCTCGGCCGCCAAGGCCTACGGACCCGACCTCCGGCTCGCCGTGCTCACCGGCGACGACGTCACCCTCGACCGGGTGCGCGGGCGGCAGCTGCTCGGGCCCGGCTGGGTCAGCCGGATCACGCAACGGGCGGTGGCCCGGCTGTGGGCCGAGGGCGCGGTGGACGTGCCGGCCGTGGCGGCCGCGTACGGCCGCCGCCGGGACGCGCTCATCGGCGCGCTCGCCGAGCGGGGCGTGCGCGCGCACGGGCGCAGCGGGCTGAACGTGTGGATCCCGGTCCCCGACGAGACCGGCGCCGTCGCCCGGCTCCTGCAGGCCGGCTGGGCGGTCGCACCCGGCGCGCGGTTCCGGATGGGCGCGGCGCCGGGCATCCGTGTGACGGTCTCGACCCTGCCGGAGGGAGAGGCCGCCGCACTGGCGACGGCGATCGCCACGGCTCTGGGGGCGGGCGGAGTCGGACGGCCGGTCTGAGGCGACGGCGATCGCCACGGCTCTGGGGGCGGGCGGAGTCGGACGGCCGGTCTGAGGCGCCGGCGAGGCGGGATGAGGCGGCCGGTGCGGGCGCGGGAGGGGGGCGGAGTGGGGCGGCCGGTGCGGGCGCGGGCGGCGCCGGGGGCGGCCGGGGGCGGCCGGGGCGTGGGTCTCGCCCCGCCCTGAGTGATGCGGGCCCCGTCCCTGCGTGACGCGGGTCCCGCCCTGCGTGACGTGCGGTCCCGCCCTGCGTGATGCGGGTCCCGTCTCCGCGTGACGCTGGTCCCGCCCTGCGTGACGCGTGGTCCCGTCCCGCCCTGCGTGATGTGCTCGCGTTCCGCTCAGCGTCTCGAGCGCGCCTGCGTCAGCGCCGCTCCCGCCAGGACGATCGCCGCGCCCGCCGGGGTGGACCAGCGCAGGGATTCGTCCAGCAGGGCGACGCCCGCCGCCGTGGCGATGACCGGGATGAAGTACGTGACCATCTGGGCCGTCGTCGGGCCGACCTCGGCGACCAGGCCGTACTGGATCAGTACCGCCAGGCCCGTGCCGAGGGCTCCCAGGGCCGCGACCGCGAGCAGGGGGAGCGCGGCGACGTGCGTCGGCACGCCGGTGAACAGCGGGGTGACGACGGCCAGTTGCAGCGTGGCCAGCAGCAGCTGGGCGCCGGTCAGCGAGAGGTTCGAGTGACTGCTTCCGGCCAGCGTGCGGCGGACGTAGATCCAGCCGACCGGGTAGCTGAAGGACGCCAGCAGGGCCAGCGCCGTGCCCTTGGCGTCCAGGCCGCTGAAGCCCTGCCAGGCGCCGAGGACGGTCAGCACGCCGAGGAAGCCGATGCCGAGCCCCGCCACGCGCAGGCGCGTCGGGCGGTCCTCGGACAGCGCGACCAGTGACAGCGCCATGCCCCACAGCGGTGACGTGGCGTTGCAGATGCCGGCCAGCGTGGACGGGATGGTCAGCTCCGCGTAGGCGAAGAGCGAGAAGGGCAGCGCGTTCAGCAGGAAGGCGGCAACGGTCAGATGCGCCCAGGTGCGCGGCCCGCGCGGGAGGCGCTCGCGCCGCACCGCCATCGCCGCGGCGAGCACCGCCGTTCCGAACACCAGCCGGCCCAGGGTGACCTGGAAGGGGGCGTAGCCCTGCGTGCCGACCTTGATGAGCAGGAAGCTGAAACCCCAGATCAGCGACAATGCGGCGAAGCGCAGCCGCCAGCCGAAGCGGGGGGAGCGGGGCTCGGGGGCGCCGCCGGTACGAGAGCGGGGGCGGGTGACGGAGACGGTGCTCATGCAGGCAACCTTGCGGGACGAGGATCTCGTAGCACAATCGAGAATTCACACCCGGTACCTCGTAGCATTGCTAACGCGTTGTCCCTCGCCGAAGGAGCCCTGCCGTGCTGAACCTCGAGCGCCTGCGCACCCTGGACGCCGTCGCCCGGCACGGCTCGGTCAGCGGCGCCGCCGAGGGCCTGCACATCACCACCTCCGCCGTGTCCCAGCAGCTCGCCAAGCTGGAGCGCGAGTGCGGTCAGCAACTGCTCGCCAAGCACGGGCGCGGCGTCCGGCTCACCGACGCCGGGCGGCTGCTCGCGGAGCATGCCGCGCGCATCCTCTCCCAGGTCCAGCTCGCCCAGTCCGACCTGGAGGCGCAGCGCGGTCAGGTGGCCGGCGAGCTGCGGCTGTCGGCGTTCCCGACGGCCGCGCGCGGCCTCTTCCCCGCCGCCCTCGCCGCCCTGCGCGCGCGGCATCCGGCCCTCCGGATCCGCTCCTGCGAGCTGGAACCCGAGGCCGGCATCCGGGCCGTGGTGCGCGGCGACCTCGACCTCGCCGTCGCCCTCGACTGGTACAACAAGCCGATGCCGCTGCCCGACGGGCTGGTCAAGGCATCCGTCCTGGACGACCCCGCCGACGTCGCCATGCCCGCCGGACATCCGCTGGCCGACCGCGCCGAGGTGGACCTCGGCGAGTTCGCCGAGGACGAGTGGATCACCTGGGGCGAGGGCGAGTTCTGCCACGAGTGGCTGATGTACACGCTGCGCTCGCGCGGCGTCGAGCCGATCGTCGGACACCGCGCCGGTGAGACGCACACTCAGCTCGGCCTGGTCGCCGCCGGCCTCGGCGTCTGCATCGCGCCGCTGCTCGGACGGCACCCGGTGCCCGAGGGCGTCGTGACAGTGCCCCTCAAGCAGCGTGTCCGCCGTCATGTGTACGTCGTCTGGCGCGCGGACGCCGATCGCCGCCCCTCGATCCGCGCGGCGGTCGCGGCTCTGCGGGCGGCGGCCGAGCACGTGGGGGGTGGGCCCGCGGCCACTACGGAGTGAGCTTGCGGAAGTCCCAGGAGACGACCTTCTCCGGGACGAGCTTCAGCCAGGCGTGGCGGCCGTCGTGCGGCAGCATGTCCAGGTCGAAGTACTTGCGCGCGAACCGCGTCTCCACCGCGTCGAGTTCGGCGCACAGCTCCCCGGTGCGCGGCACCTCGCCCACCCTCTCCACCGCGCCGGACAGCTCGACGCCGCGCAGCTCGCCGTACTCCTCGCCGGTGTCGACCGCGACCGCCACCCGCGGGTCGCGGCGCAGGTCGGCCCACCGCCTGCTGCGCACCACCGAGTACAGCCACAGCGCCGTGCCGTCCCACAGGAACCACAGGGCGCTCACGTGCGGCGCGCCGTCGGCCGACACGGTGGCCACCCGGCAGGTGCGCTGCTCGGCGAGGAACGCGTCCAGCTCCCCGGGCGTCATCATGATCTTCCGGCCCCGGCGCTGTGTGGCGGTCATCCGGCCCCCTCCGCTCGCCTGACATGACGTCGGGAATCATGGGTCGTTCCCCCCGACCGCGCAATGGCGGCTTGCCGCGTGCGGCCGGACGTCATGCGAGGGTGATGTCGTTCCCGGACACGGTGATCCGCACCTCAGGCAGCGGTCGCGTCGCCGGAGACTTCTTCACGCTGCCGTCGGCGATGGAGAACTCGCTGTGGTGGCAGGGGCAGCTGATGACGCCGTCCCGCACGCCGCTGACCGCGCAGCCCTGGTGGGTGCACTTGGACGAGAACGCCTTGAACGAACCCGCCGTCGGCTGGGTGACCACCACCTGATGCTCGGGGAGGATCTTCCCGCCGCCCTCGGGGATGTCCGAGGTCTTCGCCAGTACCGTTCCCGACTTCGCGGCCGTGGTGCCGCCGCCCGAGTCGCCCGAGCCGCACGCGCTCAGCGCGACCGAGGCCCCGGCCGCGCCGACCACGGCGACGACCGTACGGCGGGTGGGGCCCGAGGTGCCCTGGAGCGATTCGCTGGTCATGCCGACATCCCTTCGCTGACTGCCTGGAGATCTGCCTCCCAATACGGCGCCGGGGGACCGGCGGTTCACCGCAAGGACCCAAGTAACCTGGGGCGATGCTCAAGGAAGTCACCGCGACCCGCTACATCACCCCCCTGCGGGAGGGCGGCTCGCTGCCGGGACTCGTCGAGGCCGACGACTTCGGGACCTACGTCATGAAGTTCACCGGGGCCGGGCAGGGGCGCAAGACGCTCGTCGCCGAGGTCGTGTGCGGCGAACTCGCCCGCCGACTGGGCTTCCGCGTGCCGCGCCTGGTCGCCCTCGACCTCGACCCGGTGCTGGGCCTCGGCGAGCCGGACGCCGAGGTGCAGGGGCTGCTGCGCGCCAGCGGCGGCACCAACCTCGGCATGGACTTCCTCTCCGGCGCGCTCGGCTTCGACCCGCTCGCCTTCGCGGTCACCTCCGAGGAGGCGGGGCGGATCATCTGGTTCGACGCCCTGATCAACAACGTCGACCGGTCCTGGCGCAACCCGAACCTGCTCGTGCGGCGGGGCGAGCTGTGGCTCATCGACCACGGCGCCACCATGATCTGGCACCACAACTGGCCCGGCGCCGAGACCTCCGCCGCGCGTCCGTACGACGCCGGCGACCACGCCCTGCGCGGCTTCGCCCCCGACCTCGCGGGCGCCGCCGCCGAGCTGGCGCCACTCGTCACCGAGGACCTGCTCGCCGAGGTCACCGCCGAGGTGCCCGACGCCTGGCTGACCGGCGAGCCCGGCTTCGACGACCCCGACGACCTGCGCCGCGCCTACGTCCGCCCGCTGCTGGCCCGGGCCGCCGTCATCCACGAACGCGTCACGGGGATCGAGGGGGACGAGTGAGCGAGCGGCACGCGACGGGAAGCGAGGCGGAAAAGTGAGCGAGCAGCACATCCACATGGCCGGCGGGCTCGCCGAGCGCCACATCATCCGGGCCGGGCAGGGCGGCGGCCGGGACGTCTACGAGTACGCCCTGCTGCGTGTCGTGCCGCGGGTCGAGCGCGGCGAGTGCATCAACGCCGGCGTGCTCGTCTACTGCCGCGCCCGGGCCTACGTCGGTGCCCGTACGCACCTCGACGAGGCGCGGCTGCTCGCCCTGGACCCCGACGCGGACGTGGCCGGCGTGCGGGCCGCGCTGCGAGCCGTGGAGGCGGTCTGCGCCGGCGGGACCGGCGCGGGCCAGGCCGCCGGTGACGACGCCGGCCGCCGCTTCCGCTGGCTGATCGCCCCGCGCTCCACGGTGGTCCAGCCGGGCCCGGTCCACACCGGCCTCACCACCGACCCGGCGGCGGAGACGGAACGGCTGCTGGAGTTGCTGGTGCGCTGACCCGGCGCCGACCCGCGGCCGCTGTGGCACGCCTCCAGACCGCCGGTGGACCGGCCCCGGCCCGCATCGCACGGGACCGTGACGCCGCGTCCGGTGACCTGAGCGCGGTCCGGGCGGGTCCGGGAGCTGTCGGCTCCGCGTCCGGTGGCGTGAGCGCGGCACGCGCGGCGGTCAAGGACCGTCGCGCTGCGTCCGGTGGCTGAGCGCGGTCCGGTGCGGACCGGCTCGACCGGCAGCGCGTCCGCCCATGCCCCCACCTGCGCCGCCGCCTCAGCCGCGGCGGCGCTTCACCACGTACCCGGTGCCCAGCACCGCGGCGGTGACGAAGGTCAGTCCGATCGCGATGTCCCAGTCCGTGGGCCCGGCGCTGGAGCCGCCGCCCAGTCCGCCCTGCACGCCCCGGGTCGGGACGACGGGCGCGGGTGTGACCGGCACGGGTGTGACGGGCCTCGAGGTCGAGGACGTGAGGCCCTGCGACCGCCGCGGCAGCGCCTCGCAGGCGATGCCGTCGTCCGGGCCCTGGTCCTCGTCGAGCCGGTTCGGATCGCTGCGGTCGGCGTCGAGGACGGCTTGGGCGTCCTCCTGGAAGCGGAAGTCGCGGCAGTCCAGGTCCTGCGCATGAGCGGGGTCGGCCAGCGGCATGAGCGCGGCTATCGCGATCAGGGTGCCGACGGCTCCGGTGCTGCGGCGCATGAAGCGCCTCCTTTCCGGGCACGGTTGGCTCGCGCTTCGACGCTAGGGGCGCGGCGCTCCGGCGGCGCGCGGCCGTCGGCCGAACGGGTGTTCCGGCGCGTCGGCACAGGCCGGCGATCAGGTAATGGATCACACCGCGCCGGTGTGCCGTTGACACCGGGTGCCAACGCTTCTAGCGTCAGCCCTGCCGAAGGTACTAAGCGGTCGCTCACCTGACGGGCGTACCGTAGGAGCAACACTGAGCCGCAGGCGTTCAGGTTTTCTCGAGGGCGAGGAGAAACAGCAATGTCCACCACTGAGCAGCGGGTCGCCGTAGTCACCGGTGCCGCGCGCGGCATCGGCGCCGCCACCGCCGTACGACTGGCCGCCGAAGGCCGTGCGGTCGCGGTGATCGACCTCGACGAGGCCGCCTGCAAGGACACCGTCGAGAAGATCACCGCGGCGGGCGGCAGGGCCATCGCCGTCGGCGCGGACGTCTCGGACGAGGCCCAGGTCGAGGCGGCGATCGCGCGCGTCGTCGAAGAGCTCGGCGCGCCGACGATCCTGGTCAACAACGCGGGCGTGCTGCGCGACAACCTGCTGTTCAAGATGAGCGTCGCCGACTGGGACACCGTCATGAACGTGCACCTGCGCGGCTCCTTCCTGATGTCCCGCGCCGTGCAGAAGCACATGGTCGACGCGGGCTTCGGCCGGATCGTGAACCTGTCGTCGTCCTCCGCCCTCGGCAACCGCGGCCAGGCCAACTACGCCGCCGCCAAGGCCGGCCTGCAGGGCTTCACCAAGACCCTCGCCAAGGAGCTCGGCAAGTTCGGCATCACCGCCAACGCCGTCGCCCCCGGCTTCATCGCCACCGAGATGACCAAGGCCACCGCCGACCGCGTCGGGATGGGCTTCGAGGACTTCAAGGCCGCGGCCGCCACCCAGATCCCGGTGGCGCGCGTCGGTGAGCCCGAGGACATCGCCAACGCCGTCGCCTTCTTCACGGGCGAGGCGGCCGGCTTCGTCTCCGGCCAGGTCCTGTACGTCGCCGGCGGACCGCTCAACTAAGGGGAAGCGCACATGACTTCCGTGGAACTCCCCGAGCTGTCGGGCAAGGTCGCCCTCGTCACCGGCGCCAGCCGCGGCATCGGCTACGGCATCGCCGAGGCGCTCGTCGCCCGCGGTGACCGGGTCTGCATCACCGGCCGGGGCGAGGACGCCCTGAAGGAGGCCGTCGAGAAGCTCGGCGCCGACCGGGTCATCGGCGTCGCCGGAAAGGCGCACGACGAGGCCCACCAGGCCGAGGCCGTCGAGCGCACGATGGAGGCCTTCGGCCGCGTCGACCACCTGATCAACAACGCCGGCACCAACCCGGTCTTCGGCCCCATCGCCGACCTCGACCTGAACGTCGCCCGCAAGGTGTTCGAGACCAACGTCGTCTCGGCGCTCGGCTTCGCCCAGCGCACCTGGCACGCCTGGCAGAAGGACAACGGCGGTGCGATCGTCAACATCGCCTCCGTCGCGGGCCTCGCCCCCTCGCCGTTCATCGGCGCGTACGGCATCAGCAAGGCCGCGATGGTCAACCTGACCATCCAGCTCGCGCACGAGTTCGCGCCGAAGGTGCGGGTCAACGCGATCGCCCCGGCCGTGGTGAAGACCAAGTTCGCCCAGGCGCTGTACGAGGGCCGCGAGGAGGAGGCCGCCGCGGCCTACCCGCTGAAGCGGCTCGGCGTGCCCTCCGACATCGGTGGCACGGCCGCGTTCCTGACCTCGGAGCAGTCCGACTGGATCACCGGTCAGACCCTCGTCGTCGACGGCGGGCTGTTCCTGAACGCCGGCGTCGCCTGACGCCCGCCGTCCCCGGCGCCGTATGACGATTCGGGCGCCGTTACCGTCGCACTCTTGACGGAAACGGCGCCCGTGTACGCAAAGGGCGTGTTCCGGGGCCAAGGACAACGCTGTCATCAACAGTGTGTTCACATGACGAACGAACCTGGTTCAACACCCGTCGCACTGCGGTATGGTCTGCCGACCTTGGCATGGCAGATCGAGGAGCGTGCGCGTGTTCAACCGGAACCGATGCCTGCGGCAAGTGGCGGCGATCGCTTCCATAACGTCCCTGATGTCCGGCTGCGGCCTGCTGTCGGGAGACGATTCCAAGGACGCGGGACCCATCGTCGTGGGCACGACGAGCGCCCCCAGCACCCTCGACCCGGCGGCTTCCTGGGACGGCTCGTGGGAGCTGTTCCGGAACATCTACCAGACGCTGCTCGCCTACCCGAACGGCGCGACCACGCCCCAGCCGGACGCCGCCGAGGAGTGCTCGTTCACCGACAGCTCCAACCGCACCTACCGCTGCCGGCTGCGGTCCGGGATGAAGTTCGCCGACGGTGACGCCCTCGACGCCAAGGCGGTCGCCTACTCCATCGAGCGCATCCGGCGGATCGACGTCCCCGGCGGCCCCGCGGGACTCCTCGGCAGCCTGCAGAGCGTCGAGGCCACCGGCGCGGACGAGGTGGTCTTCCACCTCAACAAGTCAGACGCCACGTTCCCGTTCGTGCTGGCCACCCCGGCCATGTCGATCGTCGACCCGGACGACTACCCGGCCGACAAGCTGCGGGACGACGGCAAGGTCTTCGGCTCCGGCCCCTACACCCTCGCCTCCTACGACGAGGGCAAGGAGGCCCGGCTCGAGCGCAACGACAACTACCAGGGCTACGCCCAGCGCAAGAACACCGCGGTGACGATCCGCTACTTCCAGGACTCCGCCGTCATGGTCAAGGCGCTGCGCGACAAGCAGATCGACGTCACCTACCGGGGTCTGGCCGCCGACGACATCGTGGCCCTCCAGCGCAAGGAGAGCGCGCCCGGCCTGCAGCTGGTCGAGAGCACCGGCGCGGACATCAACTACCTGGTGTTCAACCCCAAGGACAAGTGGGCCGGCAAGGCCGCCGTGCGCCGGGCCGTCGCCCAGGTCGTCGACCGCGGGGCCATCGCGCACAAGATCTACAAGGACACCGTCGACCCGCTGTACTCCATGGTCCCGAAGGGCCTCACCGGTCACACCACCGGCTTCTTCGACGACTTCGGCGAGCCGGACACCGCCAAGGCCCGCAAGATCCTCTCCGAGGCGAACATCTCCACGCCCGTCCCGCTCACCCTCTGGTACACCAGCGACCGCTACGGCTCCGAGACCGCCCTGGAGTTCCAGGAACTCAAGCGGCAGCTCGACGACTCCGGGCTGTTCACGATCACGCTGAAGAGCCGGCCCTGGAAGACCTACGTCGAGGGCTACCAGAAGGGCGAGTACCCGGTCTTCGGGCGCGGCTGGTTCCCCGACTTCCCGGACCCGGAGAACTTCATCGCCCCGTTCGTCGGCGACCAGAACGCCCTCGGCACGCCCTACCCGCAGCCCGAGATCACCGGCATCCTGCTGCCCCGCTCCCGCCGTGAGAGCGACCGCGCCAACGTGGTGAAGGACTTCGAGGAAGCCCAGAAGATCATGGTCGAGGACGCCCGGCTGCTGCCGCTGTGGCAGGGCAAGCAGTACGTGGCCGCCAGCGAGGACATCGCCGGCCCGGAGCGCGCGCTGGACCCGTCGACGATCATGATGATGTGGGAGCTGTCCCGCAAGACCAGCTGGTAGGGACCGCGCGGGCGGCGTTGTCAGTGGGTGCCGGTAGGTTCTGGAGTCAGGAAGCGACCGCACGAATCTTGAGGACGTTGACGTGACCGACATCGCCATGCTGCCCGAGTCCTGGCGCGGGGTTCTGGGCGAGGAACTGCAGCAGCCCTACTTCAAGGAGCTGATGGAGTTCGTCGAGGAGGAGCGGGCGAACGGTCCCGTGTACCCGCCGCGCGAGCAGGTCTTCGCCGCGCTGGAGGCCACGCCCTACGACCAGGTGAAGGTCCTGATCCTCGGTCAGGACCCGTACCACGGCGAGGGGCAGGGCCACGGCCTGTGCTTCTCGGTGCGGCCGGGCGTGAAGATCCCGCCGTCGCTGCGCAACATCTACAAGGAGATGCACGCCGAGCTGGGCACGCCCGTCCCGGACAACGGCTATCTGATGCCGTGGGCCCAGCAGGGCGTGCTGCTGCTCAACGCGGTGCTGACCGTGCGCGGCGGCGAGGCCAACTCCCACAAGGGCCGCGGCTGGGAGAAGTTCACCGACGCGGTGATCCGCGCGGTGGCCGATCGCCCGGACCCGGCGGTGTTCGTCCTGTGGGGCAACTACGCGCAGAAGAAGCTCCCGCTGATCGACGAGAGCCGGCACGCGGTGGTCAAGGGTGCGCACCCCTCCCCGCTGTCGGCGAAGAAGTTCTTCGGCTCCCGCCCGTTCACCCAGATCAACGAGGCGGTCGCCCGCCAGGGCCACGAGCCGATCGACTGGACGGTGCCGAACCTCCTGGTCTGAGCCGCCGCGGGGCCGACTCCACGGGGGGCCGGCCCGGGCGGGGTCGTCGCGCCGCCCGGGGTGTCGTCCCGTGCCGTCCGGATCGGTCGCCCGCGTCGCGTGAGCGGAGTCGTCCCACTGCCGAGCGGGTGAGCCCCGTGGCACGCGAACGGAGTCCTCTCGTGTCGCGGCTCGCCCGTGTCGCGCGAGAGGAAGCCCCCCGCCGCCGGGGCGGTGTCCCGTACCGCCCGCGCGGGTCCGTCCCGGTGCCGCCTGAGCGGGATCGTCCGTGCCGGCCGTTAGCGTCGGGGCAAGGAGCAGGACGGCCGACGGAGGGCGACGCGGTGACGGAGCGACAGGAGCAGGCGGCGTCGGACGCCGTGCTGACGCGGATCGGTCAGGTGGTGATGCTGCTCCACGGCGGGGACCGCGAGGAGGCCCGGCACCGCTTCCTCGACCTGTGGGCGGAGATCGGTCAGGACGGCGACCCGTTGCACCGCTGCACCCTCGCCCACTACCTGGCCGACACCCAGGACGACCCCGCCGACGAACTCGCCTGGGACCTCAGGGCGTTGACGGCCGCCGAGGAACTCACCGGCGACCGGCTCGACCGGCACGAGGGGGCGCCCGCGGCCCGGGCGCTGTATCCCTCGCTGCATCTGAACCTCGCGGCCGACTACGTCCGCCTCGGCCACCCCGACGCCGCCCGCACCCACCTCGCCCGCGCCCGCCACGCCTCCGGCGCCCTCGCCGACGACGGCTACGGCGACGGGATCCGGGCGGCGATCCGGCGGATGGAGCTGCGGCTGGGGGAGTGAGGCGGGCGTCTGCGTCCGGGCCGGACCCCGCCGCCCTGCCGGGGCCTGGCGGGAGGTGAGGCGGGCCTGCGACCGGACCCGACCCCGCCGCGCCGTCCGCAACCGTCGGCTCAGCGGCCGTACGTCTGCTTGCAGATCCGTGCCTCCGGGCTGTCCGGGCGCCAGCCGCCGTACTGCTCGCCCAGGGCGCACACGTCGGCGTTCCGGCGCGCGACGTCCGGGACGTCGGGGACCTTCCCGCGGCGGGCCTGCGGCCGGCGGTGTTCCGGCGGGGAAGCGCGGTGCGGGGTCTGCTGGTGCCGGTGCTGCGGCCGCGCCGGCGCCGGGGGCTCGGCGTGGGCCGGTCGGTGGGGCCGGGGTGGCTTCACAGGCTCCGGGCGGCGGGACGGTCCGACCATCTCCAGCGCCTCACGGGCCGGCGCCTGAACGACCCGCTGCTCCGCGTCGCCGTCCGGCCGTGGGACGGACGGCGACGCGGAGCGGACGGAGGGGGCCGGCGGCCCCGACGCGGGTGGACGCTGGACCGTCACACAGCCGGAGAGGGCCGAGACAGCCACGGTGACCAGGAGCGTTGCGGTGGTCGTCGTTCGATGCACCCGCGTCACTCTGCTGGCTGCGCGCTGCGAGAGGGCGGCGGACAGGCGCAGGATGCCCCGCACGGGTGATCTCCCGCCCCGTAAGGAGGTCCCGCGCGGGTCCCGGCTGACGTCAGTGGCCGGTGGCGCCGTCGATCCGCTCGCGGATCAGGTCTGCGTGGCCGTTGTGGCGGGCGTATTCCTCGATCATGTGGGTGTAGATCCAGCGCAGGCTCACGGGTCCTCCGTCGCCCAGCCTGGTGACGCCCTTGGACAGGTCGGACAGGCCGAAGCCGGCCGCGTGGCGCCGGGCGGCGTCGATCTCCGACTGCCAGGCGGTGTACGCCTCCTGCCAGGTGTCGGCCTCGGTGAGATGGAACTCGCCGTCGGGGTCCTCGTCGCTGAACCAGATCGGCCCGGCGCCGTCGTCGGCGAGCACCTTGCGGAACCAGATCCGCTCCACCTCCGCCATGTGCCGCACCAGCCCCATGAGGGACAGCTCGGAGGGCTCGACGGCCGCGGTCCTCAGCTGGGCGTCCGTCAGGTCCTCGCACTTCACGGCGAGCGTCCGGCGGTGGTACTCCAGCCAGCCCTCCAGCATGGTGCGTTCGTCGGCGTCGGCTGCGGGGATGTGGCGCTGCGTCGTCATGCCCAGCATCCTCGTGCAGGCGGGCGGAGGCGGACCAGCGGATTTTCAGCTGCCGAGCATGCCCGTCAGCAGTTCCCGCAGCCCCTGCCGCACCGCCGCGAGAGGCGGGGGCTCGTAGGAGCCGGCCACACACGAGAACATCAGGCCGTCCCCCCAGGCCGCCAGCGACAGCGCGTGGCGGTCCGGGTCCGGTGAGCCCAGCGCGGTGACCAGGGCGGTCAGCCGGTCGCGGAAGCGGGCGCCGGTGGTGTCGTAGGACATGCGCAGCTCGGGTCGGCGGGTGGCCTCCAGGGCCAGCTCGTAACGGGCCAGCGTGAGGTCGCGGTGGCGGGTCACGGCGCGGTGCAGTGCCAGGGCCAGTGCGTCCACCACCGCGTCGGTGCCCCGGCTCGGCTCGGGCATCTCGTCCAGTGCCAGCACCCGGGCCTCACGCTCGGCGAGGCGACGCACCGCCAGCTCCAGCAGCGCCTGCCGGGTCCGCGCCACGTTGGACGTCGAGCCCTGCGGCAGGCCGGCCGTCTCGTCCACCGCCCGGTGGGTCAGCCCGCGCATCCCGCGCTCGGCGAGCAGGGCCAGGGCGGTGTCGGCGACGAGGTCGGCGCGGGAGGCGCCGGAGGCGCCGGAGGTGCTTACGGACATGGAGATCACGCTACCCGGCGCTCCGCACCCGGGTCACTACATCTGTAGTAAAGTCGACGGCGTACTACGGATGTAGTGACGTCAGGAGGAGCCATGAGCCAGGCGCAGCGCGCTCTCGTCATCGGCGGTGGTATCGGCGGGCTGACCGCGGCCGCCGCCCTGCACCGCCGGGGCCTGCAGGTCACCGTCCTGGAGCGGGCCCGCTCCCTCGAACCGGTCGGCGCCGCCATTTCGCTCGCGCCCAACTCCCTGCGCGCGCTGGACGTCATCGGCCTCGGCGACAAGATCCGGGACCTCGCCGCCTGGCAGGGCGACGGCGGGCTGCGCACCCCGAGCGGCCGCTGGCTGTCCCGCTCCGACGCCGACGCCGCCGCCGCACGGTTCGGCGGTCCCCTGGTCCTGCTGCACCGCGCGACCCTTGTCGATCTCCTCGCCGCGCAGTTGCCGCCCGGCGTCGTGCGCGTCGACGCGGAGGCGGCGGTCACCGACCCCGGCGACGCGCGCCGCCCGGCCCTGGTGCGCACCGCCGACGGCGAACTGGAGGCCGACCTCGTGGTGGCCGCGGACGGCATCCACTCCGCCGTACGCCGTGCCCTGTTCCCCGACCACCCCGGAACCGTCTACTCCGGGTTCACCACCTGGCGGGTCGTGGTCCCCCTGCCCGGCGTCGCCTTCGCCTCGCACGAGACCTGGGGCAGGGGCCGCATCTGGGGCACCCACCCGCTCGGGGACGGCCGCGTCTACGCCTACGCCGCCGCCACGGTCCCCGCCGGCTCACGCTCCCGCGACGACGAACGGGCCGAACTCCTGCGCCGCTTCGGCGGCTGGCACGACCCGATCCCCGCGGTCCTCGCCGCCACCCGCCCCGAGGACGTGCTGCGCCACGACGTGCATCACATCGCCGAGCCGCTGCCCGCCCACCACCGCGGCCGCGTCGCCCTCCTCGGCGACGCCGCGCACGCCATGCCGCCCAGCCTCGGCCAGGGCGGCAACCAGGCCGTCGAGGACGCGATCGTGCTCGCCCACCACTGCGACGACCTCGCCGCCTACACCGCAGCCCGGCTGCCGCGTACGACGGCGATCGCGCGCCGGGCGGTGAAGGTCGCGCGCCTCAACCTCACCGCCAACCGGCCGCTGATCGCCGCACGGAACGCGGTGATCGCCTCCCTTTCGAAGGCGGGACCCGCGCTGTTCCTGCGGAGTTTCGACGGGATCGCCGACTGGCGGCCTCCGCAGGACCCGTATGCTGCCGTCACGTCAGCAGCGGACACGCAGTGAAGGAGCCCGCAGTGAAGGTCGGCGTCATCGGACTCGGCGACATCGCGCAGAAGGCGTACCTGCCGGTGCTCGCCTTCCAGCCCGGTGTGGAGCTGCACCTGCAGACCCGCACCCCGGCGACGCTGGACCGGGTCGCCGACAATCTGCACCTGCCCGCCGCGCAGCGGCACCGCGACCTCGACGTGCTGCTCGACCGGGACCTGGACGCCGCGTTCGTGCACGCGCCCACCTCTGCGCACCCCGAGATCGTCACCCGGCTGCTCCAGGCGGGCGTCCCGACGTACGTCGACAAGCCGCTCGCCTACGAACTCGGCGACTCCGCCCGGCTGGTGGAGCTGGCCGAGCAGCGCGGAGTGTCGCTGACCGTCGGCTTCAACCGGCGTTTCGCGCCCGGGTACGCACAGTGTCTGGAGCACCCGCGTGAGCTGATCCTCATGCAGAAGAACCGGATCGGGCTGCCGGAGGAGCCGCGCAGCATGGTCCTCGACGATTTCATCCACGTCGTGGACACCCTGCGCTTCCTGGTGCCCGGGCAGGTCGACGACGTCACCGTGCGGGCCCGCGTCGAGGACGGGCTGCTGCACCACGTCGTGCTCCAGCTCGCCGGCGACGGCTTCACCGCGCTCGGCGTGATGAACCGGCTCAGCGGTTCCAACGAGGAGATCCTCGAGGTGTCCGGGCAGGACACCAAGCGCCAGGTCGTCAACCTCGCCGAGACGATCGACCACAAGGGGCAGCCGACCGTGCGCCGGCGCGGCGACTGGGTGCCGGTGGCCCGGCAGCGCGGCATCGAACAGGCCGTGCTCGCCTTCCTGGACGCCGTCCGCGCCGGCCGGCCGCTCAGCGCCCGTGACGCACTGGAGACTCACGAACTGTGCGAGCGGGTGGTACAAGCGGTGCAGGAGCGCTCCGGCGCAGCCTGACCGCGCGCACGCCCTCCGTCAGACCCAGCGCCACCAGCACCAGCACCGCCACGTCCACCGGCCAGTCCCCGTAGCGGACGTAGGGCGTGACGCCGTCGGCGAGCGGCACCTCGTACACCGCGGCCCGGCTCGCGCTGGTGCCCAGCCAGGAGCCGACGCGCTCACCGCCCGGGCCGTACACCGCAGACACGCCGGTGAGTGTGGCGTGCACCATCGGCCGGCCCGTCTCAGCGGAGCGCAGGGCGGCGAGCGAGGCGTGCTGCTCCGGCGCCCAGCTGTGCTGGAACGACGACGTCGACGACTGGCCCACCAGCACGTCCACGCCGTCCTGGGTGAGCCGCCGGCTCATGTCGGGGAACGCCGTCTCGAAGCACACCAGCGGGCCTACGCGCAGTCCGTGCCCGGCGTTCATCACCACCTGCTCGGTGCCGCGCCTGCGGTCCTCACCGGCCGCCTTGCCGACGGAGGTCGCCCAGCCGAGCAGCGAACGCGCCGGGATGTACTCGCCGAACGGCACGAGGCGCATCTTGTCGTAGCGGTCCCCGGTGAGCCCGTCCCGTCCCACCAGCACCGAACTCTTGTAGATCCCGGGCTGGTCCGAGCGCCGCGCGTCCACGTTGACCAGGATGTCGGCGCCCGTCTCCCGTGACAGGGCCGCGATGCGCCGCGCCAGGTCGGGCCGCGCGGTCAGGTCGAAGCCGACGCTGCTCTCGCCCCAGACGACCAGGTCGACGCCCTGTCCGGCCAGTTGCCGGGTCAGCCGCTCCTCGACGGCGAACCGACGGTCGCCGCTGTCGGTGCCGTCCACGACCCCGGGCTGGACGACGGCGATCCGCGCGCGGCCGTCCACGTGCGGGCGCGGCGACCACATCCAGGCCGCCGAGGTCGCCGCCGCGGTGGCGACCAGCCCGGCCACGGCCGGCACCCTCGACTCGCGCACCGCCAGCAGGACCGCCGCCGCCACGTTGACGGCCACCACCAGGAAGCTGAGCAGCCACACCCCGCCCACCGAAGCGAGCCGCAGCGCGGGACCCACCTGCCACTGACTGGCGCCGAGCATGCCCCACGGCCCGCCGAGCCCCTGCCAAGAGCGCACCAGCTCGACCATCAGCCAGGCCGACGGCAGCACCAGCAGCGCCGCCGCGACCCGGCCCCGCGAGGGCACACCGGCCAGGAAACGGTGCACCAGCCAGGCCCAGGGAGCCCACAGCGCCCCCAGCAGGGCGGCCAGCACGAGCGTGAACACATGCAGGTCCGGCAGCAGCCAGTGGTGCATGCCGAGCATGAACCCGAACCCGCCGCACCAGCCGTCGTACGCCGCCCGCCGCTGGGTGGGGGCGCCCCGGGCGAGCAGGATCCACGGCACCAGGGCGACATACGCGAACCACCACGCGGCGGGCGCGGGGAACGCGAGCACGGGCAGGGCGCCGGCCAGCGCACCGAGGGCCGCGCGCCGCCAGGGGGAGGAGAGCCAACCGCTGAACGTCTTCATATGCCGCCCTCCTACCCGGTGGGGGCTCCAGTGTGCGCGCCCGGGACGATCCGGGGACAGAGGACCATGGCTCAGCGGTCCGCGCGCCGCCATTTCTCCTGGACGGCCACCCGGTGCAGCCGCCAGCCGTCGTCCGTGCGGAGCACGCCGAAGGCATACCGGCCTCCGCACACGAAGTCCGGCGCGGTGGGGACACCCTCGGTACCGGACAGGCGCAACGCACTGACGTAGTCCGCCCGCATCTCGGCCGTGTCACCGGCCGCCTGGTCCAGGACGCCGAAGCGCAGCCGGCGGTTGACGATGAGGTGCTGCCGCATCACGGCCGGGCGCATGCTGTCGGCGAGCCACGCGGCGACCTGTTCCACGTCCCCCTCGACACCCCCGGCCGAGCGGTGGTCGGCGCGCCCGTCCGGCGTGAACAGCGCGCGATACGCCGCCCAGTCACCGTCGTCGACCACCGCCGCGTAGTCCGTGATCAGGGCGTCGACGGCGAGGCGGTCCCTCACCGTGGCGAATTCCACACGCTGCGTCATCGCCTCAGTGTTGGGCATGGCGCGGACGCAGCCAAGGGGCGCGCGGCACTGTTCGCCGACGGCGCCGATATTTCGGTGGCCGACACGCCCCGGGCCGGGGCAGCCTTGCGTCCGTGAATGATCAGACCGTCGCTCCCGAACCCCGGTTCCGTATCCGCGCCCGGTACACGGACACCACCGTCACCGTCTACCAGGCCTACCGCCCGCAGATCGGCCTCCCGGCGGCCCGGACCGGGCGCTTCCCGTCCAACTGGAAGCGGGAGCGCATGACCTGGATCAAGCCGTCGTTCCTGTGGATGATGTACCGCTGCGGCTGGGGCACGAAGCCGGACCAGGAGACCGTCCTCGCCGTCGAGATCACCCGCGAGGGGTTCGAGTGGGCGCTGCGCCACGCGTGCCTGTCGCACCATGTGCCCGGCCTGCACGGCGACCGGGACGGCTGGAGGCGGCAGTTGAGGCAGGCCCCGGCGCGCGTGCAGTGGGACCCGGAGCGCGACCTGCACTTCACGGCGCTGCCGCACCGCTCGCTGCAACTGGGCCTTGGCGGGCAGGCCGTGGCCCGCTACGCCGACGAGTGGATCGTCGGCATCGAGGACGTGACGCCGCTGGCCGCCGAGATCCACGCGCACGTGCGGGCCGGGGAACTCGACACGGCGGCCGCGAAGCTGCCCGAGGAGCGGCCGTACCCGGTCGACCGGGATGTGCTGGCGCATCTGTGCGCCTAGAGTGATCGATGATCGATCAAACGCATTGCGGAGGTACTCATGACGCTCACCGTCGTCACCGGCGGCAGTCGCGGTATCGGCGCCGCGACCTGTCTCAGGCTCGCCTCCGACGGCCACGACGTGGCGGTGGGATACGTCCGGGACGCCGGGTCCGCCGAGCGGGTCGTGGAGGCTGTCCGCGCCATCGGGCGGCGCGGTGTCGCGGTACGGGTGGACACGTCCGTGGAGGCTGACGTCGACCGTCTCTTCGCCACCGTGGAACGGGAGGTGGGGCCGGTGACCGGGCTGGTGAACAACGCCGGGGTCACCGGGCCGCTCGGCCGGCTCGCCGACACCGGCACCGCCGATCTGCGGCGGGTCGTCGACGTGAACCTGCTGGGCGTGCTGCTGTGTGCGCGGCGCGCGGCCCAGCTGATGACGGAGCGGGGGAGCGGGGCGATCGTGAACGTGTCGTCGGCCGCCGCGACCCTCGGCAGCCCCGGCGACTACGTCCACTACGCCGCCGCCAAGGCCGCCGTGGACGCCCTCACCGTGGGGCTGGCCAAGGAGCTGGGCCCGGACGGCATCCGGGTCAACGCGGTCGCGCCGGGCATGATCGACACGGAGATGCACGCCACGATGGGCGACCCGGGGCGGGCGCAACGCGCGGCGGCGGGGATTCCGCTGCGTCGCCCGGGCCGGGCGGAGGAGATCGCCGCGGCCATCGCCTGGCTGCTGTCCCCGGACGCCGCGTACACGACGGGCGCGGTGCTGCGGGTCTCCGGCGGGCGGTGAGGGGGCAGTCGCGAGCGAGCGGTGAGACGGGCCTCGGACGGGCGGCCTTGGACGGGCGGTGAGGCGGGCGGCTTTGGACGGGCGGTGAGGCGGGCGGCCTTGGACGGACGGTGAGGCGGGCGGCTTTGGACGGGCGGTGAGGCGGGGGCCCGGGGTGGCTGGTGAGGCCGGCGGGCCGGGGGCGGCTCGAGAGGAGTGCGGTCCGGGGCCGGCTCGAGAGGAGTGCGGTCCGGGGCCGGCTCGAGAGGAGTGCGGTCCGGGGCCGGCTCGAGAGGAGTGCGGTCCGGGGCCGGCTCGTGAGGGCGGGCGGTCTCCGGTGGCCGGTGAGGGGGTGGCCTCGGCCCTCGATCAAGCGAGGGCGGTCCTCACGCCGCCTCGACCACCTTGCTCCGCACCGCCGCGGCCCACTGCACCACCAGCAGCTCGTACTCCTCGCGCTCCTGTGCCGACAGTGAGCCGCCCGCGCGCAGCCACAGCGCGCGGATCTCCTCGTTCACCTCGGCGGCGGAGCGCACGGAACCAGAGGTCATGGAATCGGGGGACATGTGCCTCAGCCTAGGGGCAAGAACTGACACTGCGCTACCGATTGGCTACGCATCCCGTAGGGAGTCGGTCAACGGACCGGTCCGCACCGGACGGCAGCCGGTGTCAGTCGATCCAGACCACGACGCACTGCCCCCGGCGCGCGGCACCGTCGTAGAACTCCCGGAGCGCGGCGAACTGTTCGCCGAGATGAGCGCCTACGTCACCGCTGAAGCTCTCCAGATGACCGCACAGCGCCGCGGCCTCGGCCGCGTCGCCCGGCACGCCGGCGAGCACGGTGTCCACGTCGACGTCCCGCAGATCGCGGGCGATCTTCTCGACCTCGGCCGGGTCGAGCACGCGCGGCGGGTCGGTGAAGCCGTCGTACACCTCGTCGTGGTCCAGATAGCCGGCGGTCTGGCCGAACGTGGCCGAGACCGCGCGGTCGATCAGGTCGGCCAGGGACGGATCGGCCCCGGTGGAACGGCAGTACGCGGCGAGCCCCCAACTCGCCCAGCCGGTGTCCAGCAGGTCCGACGCGGGCGGGTCCCAGCCGGGTGCGGCGCCCGGGGAGTCGAGGGCCGACTGACGGCAGCGTTCCAGGTACTCGGGGGACACACGGGCGAACTGCTGGGTGAGAGCCATGGGTTCATTCCTCCCCGCTGCGCCGGTCTGTGATTCAGCCGGCCGACTCAGCCGCGTGCGGGCTCAGGACGCCCGCCGTGACCAGGGCGATGATGACGATCCCGAGGATCACGCGGTACCAGACGAACGGCATGAAGGACTTGCTGGAGATGTACTTCATGAACCAGGCGATGACGGCGTATCCGGATCCGAACGCGATCACCGTCGCGAAGATCGTCGGCCCCCAGGAGACGTGATCGCTCTCCATCGCGTCCTTCAGCTCGAACAGCCCGGAGGCGAGCACCGCGGGGACGGCCAGGAGGAAGGAGTAGCGGGCGGCGGCCTCGCGCCGGTAGCCCATGAACAGGCCGCCGCTGATGGTCGCGCCGGAGCGGGAGACACCCGGGATGAGCGCGCAGGCCTGGCACAGGCCGAAGATCAGGCCGTCCTTCACGCCCAGGTCCTTCAGCGTCTTGCGCTGCTTCGGCGCCCGGTGCCGGCCGCCCGTCTCGTCGCGGGCCGCCAGCCGGTCGGCTATGCCGATGACGACACCGACGACCACGAGCATCGTCGCGGTGATCCGCAGATCGCGGAACGGCCCCTCGATCTGGTCCTTGAGCGTCACCCCCAGCACGCCGATCGGGATCGAGCCGACGATGACGAGCCAGCCCATCTGGGCGTCGTGATCGCGCCGCATGCTCTTGTCGAACAGCGAGCGGGACCAGGCGGTCAGGATGCCCGCGATGTCCTTGCGGAAGTAGATCAGCACCGCCGCCTCCGTACCGATCTGGGTGATCGCCGTGAAGGCCGCGCCCGGGTCGCGCCAGCCGGAGAAGGCCGCGGTCAGCCGCAGATGCGCGCTGGAGGAGACGGGAAGGAACTCGGTCAGCCCCTGGACGAGTCCGAGGACGAGCGATTCAAACCAAGACATGAAGTTACGTCAGTCCAAGTGCCGGTCGTGGAGGGGCGACGGGGCACTGGGGCCGCCGTACGCGATGATCACGTGTGTCCAGGGCAGCGTAGCGCCCCCGAATGACGGGCTCTCGGCTGGGGCGGCGGGCTCTGACTCGTCAGCCGCGGCGCAGATGGTGCCGTTTGCGCCAGGCCACCACGGCCCCAGCCACGGCCGGCAGCGCGATGCCGGCCATCGCGAGCAGGAAGGCCGGGGAGGTCGGGGAGCCGGCCCGGGCGCCGGCGAGGGCGTACGCGGCGGTGTTCGGGACCGAGCCGATCCCCGTCGCCAGCAGGAACGGCAGGCAGCGCATCCGGGAGACGGCGGCGCAGTAGTTCGCGGCCCAGAACGGCACCCCGGGGAACAGGCGGGCCATCAGCATCGAGCGGAAACCGTGCCGGGTGAGCTGGCCGTCCGCCGCCTTCAGCAACCGGCCCCGCAGCAGTGGGCGCAGCGCGTCCTGGCCGAGGGCCCGGCCCAGGCCGAAGGCGATCCCGGCGCCCAGCACGGTGCCGGCCAGCGAGGTGGCGAGCCCCATGGACGTGCCGAACAGCGCGCCGGCCGCGAGGTTCAGCAGCGGCCGCGGCACGAACGCCACCGTGCACAGCCCGTACGCCACCGTGAACACCACGATGGCCGCCGCACCGCCCAGCTGGGGTGGCCAGCCGTGCGCCAGCAGCCGCTGCGGCTCGAACAGCAGCACCGTGCAGCCGGCCGCCGCGAGCAACGCGACCAGCAGGGAGAAACGGGACCAGGGGGAGCGCAGGACACGGGTGCAGCGCGCGCCGAGCGTGGCGGGCAAGGGCACGGGCGGCGCGGGAATCGCGAGCTCCATGGCGGGGGCCGGGGGAGAGGCCACTGCGGTGCCCCCAGAGCGGTTGGGTGCATCGGGCATCCGGCGACAGTAACCGACGCGGGTGTCTGATCGCCGTATGGTCTGTCTCATGACCGTCACAGGTACGGGCTCACGACCGTGACAGAGGGGGGAGCGGCCGCCGTGCCGCACAGCGCGCTCGCCGACGCCGTCCTGCCGCGGCTGACCGAGGTGTACGGCGCCGCGGCCGACCCCGAACGGGCCGGGGTCATGCGCGCGTACATGAAGGACGTCGCCCCCTTCCTCGGCATCCCCACCCCCGAGCGGCGCGCGCTGTCGCGCACTGTTCTCGCCGGCACCACGCGCCCCGGCGAGGACGACTGCGCGGCGCTCGCCCTGCGCTGCTGGGCCCTGCCCGAGCGGGAGTACCACTACTTCGCCGTCGACTACCTGCGCCGCCACGTCGGCCGCTGCTCGTCCGCCTTCCTGCCGGTGGTCCGGCATCTGATCACCACCGTCCCCTGGTGGGACACCGTCGACCTGCTCGCCGTCCATGTCGTCGGCCCGCTCGTCGCGGCCGACCCGGCCCTCGCTGCCACCATGGATACCTGGATCGCCGACGACGACCTGTGGGTGGCCCGCGCCGCCCTGCTGCACCAGCTGCGGTTCCGGCAGGACACCGACACCGGGCGGCTGTTCGGCTACTGCCTCCGGCGCAGCGGCCACCCCGACTTCTTCATCCGCAAGGCCATCGGCTGGGCCCTGCGCGAGTACGCCAAGACCGACCCGGAGGCCGTGCGCGACTTCCTCGCCCGCGAGCGGGGCCGGTTCGCGGCGCTGACGGTGCGCGAGGCACTGAAGACCATCGGCGCCTGACACCTCGTGAGGAACGCCCCGTCACCGGCCGTACAGCGATAAATCATTCGACGGCGGCCCGTGGCTCGGCAATGATCGACGCCATGTTCCGGTACGCCTTCCCTCTCGCAGCATCCGCGGTCGCGGATGCGCCGAAGGCTGCCGTTCCCGTCATCCTGGCCGCTGTCGACGGCGCCCGAAGCTGACCCTCCCCGGATCGTCCCGCGGACCCCGCAGGGGGAGGGTCGGCGGTTCCTTGGGGTCCCCTTCTCTCTCACGAGGCTTCGAGGTACAGCCATGCCCAAGACGGCGTACACGCGCACCAAACCGCATCTCAACATCGGCACCATGGGTCATGTCGACCACGGCAAGACGACGCTGACCGCCGCCATCACGAAGGTGCTGGCCGAGCGCGGCACCGGCACGTTCGTGCCGTTCGACCGCATCGACCGCGCCCCGGAGGAGGCCGCCCGCGGCATCACCATCAACATCGCGCACGTCGAGTACGAGACCGACACCCGGCACTACGCCCACGTGGACATGCCGGGCCACGCCGACTACGTCAAGAACATGGTCACCGGTGCCGCGCAGCTGGACGGGGCGATCCTCGTCGTCTCCGCGCTCGACGGGATCATGCCGCAGACCGCCGAACACGTGCTGCTCGCCCGTCAGGTCGGCGTGAACCACATCGTCGTCGCGCTCAACAAGGCCGACGCCGGCGACGAGGAGCTGACCGACCTGGTCGAGCTGGAGGTCCGCGACCTGCTCACCGCGCACGGCTACGGCGGTGACGCCGCGCCCGTGGTAAGGGTCTCCGGGCTGAAGGCGCTTCAGGGCGACCCGCGCTGGACGGCGTCCGTCGAGGCGCTGCTCGACGCGGTGGACACCTATGTGCCCATGCCGGAGCGGTACCTGGACGCGCCGTTCCTGCTGCCGGTGGAGAACGTGCTCACCATCACCGGCCGCGGGACCGTCGTCACCGGCGCCGTCGAGCGCGGCACGGTGCGGATCGGAGACCGGGTCGAGGTGCTCGGCGCGGGTGTCGACACGGTTGTGACCGGTCTCGAGACCTTCGGCAAGCCGATGGAGGAGGCGCAGGCCGGGGACAACGTGGCGTTGCTGCTGCGCGGGGTGCCCCGGGACGCCCTGCGGCGCGGGCACGTGGTCGCCGCGCCGGGCAGCGTCGCCCCGAGCCGACGGTTCACGGCACGGCTGTACGTGCTCTCGACGCGTGAGGGCGGCCGTGCGACGCCGGTCACCACCGGATACCGGCCGCAGTTCTACGTCCGCACCGCCGACGTCGTCGGCTGCCTCGACCTCGGCGAGGCGGCACTCGCGCGGCCCGGGGAGACGGTCGAGGTGACCGTGGACCTGGGGCGCGAACTGCCGCTGGAGCCGGGGCTCGGGTTCGCCGTCCGTGAGGGCGGGCGGACGGTGGGCGCGGGGACGGTGACCTCGGTCGGCTGAGGTGACGGCTGAGGCGACAATGGTCTCGTGAGCGATGCCATACCCGTCACCCGGATCACCGACCACGGGACCGCCAAGCTGATGCCCGACGTCGACCGTGAGCGGGCCTGGCTGCTCACGGTCGACGGCGCGCCCCAGTCGTACGTCGACCTCGACGACCCGGCGTACCTGGAGTTCGAGTACGCACGGCGGCTCGGGCACGTGCTGGACACCGTCGCGGATCCGGGACGTCCGCTGGACGTGCTGCACCTCGGCGGGGGGGCGCTCACCCTGCCGCGGTACGTCGCCGCGACCCGTCCCGGCTCCCGGCAGGACGTCGTCGAGGCCGACGGGGGGCTGCTGGAGCTGGTCGTGGAGCACCTGCCGCTGGCCGCCGGTTCGGGCGTCGCGCTGCACATGGCGGACGCGCGGGCCTGGCTGGAGGCGGCGCCTTCGGACAGCGCCGACGTGATCGTCGCCGACGTCTTCGGCGGCTCGCGCATCCCCGCCCACCTGACGACCCTCGCCTACGCCCGAGAGGCCGACCGGGTCCTTCGCGCGGACGGCGTCTACGTCGCCAACCTGGCCGACGCAGCGCCGTTCCCCTTCCTGCGCTCCCAACTGGCCACCTTCGGCGCGCTCTTCGAGGAGACGGCGCTGATCGCCGAGCCGGGCGTGCTGCGCGGACGGCGCTTCGGCAACGCGATCCTCGTCGCCGCGCACCACCCTCTCGACACGGCCGCGCTGGCCCGGCGAGCCGCCGCGGACGCCTTCCCGGCGCGGGTGGAGCACGGACGGGCGCTGCGCGACCTCACCGGCGACGTCCGCCCGGTCACGGACGAGGACGCGGTGCCCTCACCCGTGCCGCCCGACGGGGCTTTCGGCATCGGCTGACGCCGTGCTCAGCGCGACGGGCCTGGTACGACGGCGCAGGGTGCGTACGTCCTTGACGCCGAGCACGGCCGCGGTGACCCCCACGACCAGGGCCGCGCAGCCCCACAGGGACGCGGTCCGCCCGAAGGCGCTCTCCGCGGGGCCTGCCAGGGCCATGGCGAGGGGGACCAGCGCGATCGACCCGAACCTGTCGTAGGCCGACACCCGCGACAGTTTCTCCTCCGGGATCTCCTGGTGCAGCGCCGTCATCCAGGACACGCCGAACACCTCCAGGGTGACCCCGGTGGTGAACATCACCGCGCACAGGACGCCCAGCGGCACCGGTACGGCGAGGGCGGCCGAGGGCAGGGCCAGCGGGAAGACGCACAGGGTGCCGGCCAGCAGCAGCCGACGGGGCTTCCATCGGGTCATCAGCAGCGCGCCGGCGACCGTGCCCGCGCCGAAGAAGCCGAGCGCCAGGCCCCAGGGGCCCGGGCCGCCGAGGTGGTCGCGGGCGACGAGCGGGCCGTAGACCGCGTCGGCGGCGCCGACGACGGCGTTGGCGATCGAGAACTGCGCGACGACGCCCCACAGCCAGGGCCGGCCGGCGAACTCCCGCCACCCCTCCCTCAGATCGGCGAGGATCCCGCCGCCCGGAGCGCGCGGCGGGATGTGCCGCACGTCGAGGAAGGAGCGCAGGGCACCGGCGAGGGCGAAGGCGGCCGCGTCCGCGGCGAGGACCCAGCCCGGGCCGACGGCGGCGACCAGCGCGCCGCCCGCCGCCGCGCCGCCCAGGGCCGCGCCCTGCATCGCCATCCGGAACACGGCGAACGCCCGCCCCGCGTGCTCACCCTCCACGGACGCCAGCAACATGCCCTCGGCGGCCGGGCTGAAGAACGCCTGCCCGGCCCCGCCGAGCGCGGTCAGCAGCATCATCTGCCACAGCTGAGGCTCGCCGGCCAGCACGAGGGCGGCGAAGGCGCCCTGGGACAGGCAGTTGACGGCGTTGGCGGCGACCATCACCCGGTGCCGCGGCAGCCGGTCCGCCACCGCACCGCCGATCAGCAGGAACACCACCAGCGGCACCGTCCGCGCGGCCGCCACCAGACCCACGTCACCCCCGTCCCCGCCCGCGCCGAGCACGGCGAACGCGGAGGCGATGAGAGCGGCCTGACTGCCGCCGTTGGTGAGGAAGGCGGCAGCGGTCAGCAGCCGGTGGTTCCGCCCGGCCCACACGGGCCGACGCGCGGGACGGGGGGTGTCGGAGGAGGCGGTCACCGGGTGACTATGGCCGACCGGCTCCGCGCACGCCAATTCGCTGCCCGGCGTCCCCACCCACCGCGGAGCGGGCGGGGAACGCGCCGGTCAGCTCGCGATCGGGTCAGCTCGCGATCGGATCGCCGTGCAGTCGCACGGTGCTGAGGATCTGCTGGATGGTCGCGTCCGGCAGCTCGCCCTTGACGCCCTTGGCGGCGTACATGCTCCAGGAGACGAAGTTGCCCACGGAGTTCTTGAACGCGAACGTGATCGCCTTGCCGTCGCTGTCGCACGTGCCGTGCTTGGGCACGCCCTGCGTGTAGGAGACGGCCACGCTGCCCTGCACGCCGGACTTCGTCTTGTACGGCTTGGCCTGGCCGATCTTCAGGTACTTGCGGGAGGTCTTCTCGTTCTGGTCGGTGTAGCCGCCGAACGCGAACGCGGCCGCGTCACCGCGGGCGACGCTCGCGGTGTCCTTGGCACCGTTCTCGCCCTTGGTGCCGGCGGCCGCCAGCTTCGTCGAGTCCTTGCGGCCGTCCTTGTCGTCGTCGGACACGCACCAGTCCGGCTTGAAGACGGCGGGCGCGGAGAACCCGATGTAGGGGGAGCCGTCGCCCTTCTGCGTGTCCTCGAAGCCCATGAAGGTGCCGGGATCCTCCACGTGCCAGTCCGCGGGTACGTCGAAGGCCGTGCCGTACTTGGGGTTCACGACGACCTTCCAGCCCGGGACGGTCGCCTTCTCGGCCTCGCCGCCACGCGGGTTGTCGCCCCCGCCGGACGCCGTCGGCTGCGTCGACGGTGTCGGCGACGAGGACACCGACTGCGCGGTCGTCGGCTTGTCCGAGCCGCCCTTCGCCGTGTCGTCCTCGTCACCACCGAGCACGAGGAACCCGGTGACGGCGGCCGTCAGCACCACCGCGCCGGCCGCGATGATCGCCACGAGCTTGGTCCGGTTCCCGCCACCCCCGTTGCCGCTGCCGAGGTTCCCGGGCGGCGGCGTCGCCGGCTGCGGAACACCGGCCGGCGTGGGCGTCCCCCACTGCTGCTGCGCATAGGGGTTGGGCTGCTGGTAACCGGTCTGCTGATACGGATTCGGCTGCTGGTACCCCGGCTGACTCGGCTGCTGATACGGGTTGTTCTGCGCGTTCGGGTTCGGCTCGCCCCCGGGCGGCTGCTGCTGTCCTGGCCACATGGCGCCCCACCCTAGTGCCGCCCCGGACACGAATCGGTCACCGGGCCTTGTCAGGGACGTACCGAAAACGGTCGCCCGGGGGATACGGGTTCCCGGGCCGGATGCCTGGCCCCGCAGGCTACTCATGGGTAACATGTCGCCATGAGCGCAGATCAGATGTCGATCGGCGAGATGCTCGCCGCCACCGTGCCGATGGCCCGGACCTTGAAGCTCGAGTTCGTCGAGGCCACGCCGGAGCGGGCGGTGGTGGCCCTGCCGGATCAAGGGGAGTTCCACAACCACGTGGGCGGGCCGCATGCCGGTGCGATGTTCACGCTCGGGGAGTCGGCCAGCGGGGCGATCGTGCTCGCCGCGTTCGGGGACCAGCTCGCGCGGGCCGTGCCGCTGGCCGTGCGGGCCGAGATCGCCTACAAGAAGCTGGCCATGGGGGCCGTCACCGCGACCGCGACGCTGGGCCGGCCGGCCGCCGAGGTCGTCGCGGAGCTGGACGCGGGGCAGCGGCCCGAGTTCCCGGTCGCCATCGAGATCCGGCGCGAGGACGGAGCCGTCACCGGGGAGATGACGGTGGTGTGGACCCTGCGGCCCAACGGCTGAGCGGGCGTTCTTCCGGAGTGTGGCCGAGGCCCCGCGTTGGTGCGGGGCCTCGGCCTTTGTCGTGTCCAACCAGCCCCTCCCTGACCGTCGTTCAAGTCGTCCACCGCCCATTGCAGGCGAATTCGGAAAGTGATACCGGCGGTAACCAATAAGAAGCCGCCGCCTTCTGAGGGGACGTCATGCGAACTCCTTGTTTCCCGTGAGTCGCCTGTGCGAAAGTGAGCCCCCCGCGGGAACGCAGTGCCACCCTTCAGCTCGGAAGGAAATGGTTCCGTGCAGTCCCCACACCCCCCACGCCCCCCATATCCGCCCCGCCCGGGAGGGATGCCCGGAGAGTCGGACCGCGACCTCGTCGCCCGGTTGGCCACCCCGGACGGGCACGGCCGCGCCGTCGCCCTGCTGCTCGCCCGGCACTGGTCCGCCGCCCGCGACTACGCCGCCGTCTGTCTCGCCTCGCCCGGCGAAACCGCCCAGCTCGTGGCCACCGCGGCGGTCCACCAGGTGCTCGACCGGCTCGCCGCCGGCCGGGTCGGCGGCGCCCTGCGCCCACTGATCCTCGTCGCCGTGCGCGACACCGTCCGCACCTGGGCCGCGGACCACGGTATTTCCGTACTCCTGCCGGAATTGCGCAAAACCACCGGCGGCCGCGGTCTGCGCGCGACCGGAGGCGGAACCCCGGAAAAGCGACAACTCGCCGAACGCGCATTCCGCGCCCTTCCCGGCGCCGCCCAATGCCTCTTGTGGCACACCGAGGTCGAGGTCGAACCGATATCCATACCCGCCGGTCTGCTGGCCGTGCACCCCGCCACCGCTGCCGCCGCTCTGGAACAGGCCAGGGAACAATTCCGCGCCGGTTGCGTCCGCGCCCACCGCGAACTCGCCCCCACCGACGAGTGCCGCTTCCACACCCGCCTCCTCGACGTTCCGCTGCGCCGCGGCGGACATCTCCTGCCCGACGTCCGCCGGCATCTCGCGGAGTGCCGTTACTGCCGTCACGCCGCCGAACAGCTCAGCCACTTCGACGGCGCGCTCGGCGTCCTGCTCGCCGAGACCGTGCTCGGCTGGGGCGCCCGGCGCTACCTCGAATCCCGTCCGGGGCGCGGCGCGACCGCCGGTGTCACGCACGCCCGTCCCGGAGGGCGCCATCGCGGGGCACCGCCGCCGGGCCGTCCCGCCGCTTCCGCGCGGCGCACCAAGGCCGTAGTGGCCGGCGTCGGACTGGCCGCTCTGGCCCTGCTCGCCACGGTGCTCGCCACCCAGAGCCGCTCCGCCGACAACGCTGTCCCCGGCTCCGGGGCCGGCCGCCGGTCCGTGCGTACGTGGGGGCCGCCCGCCGCCGGGACCGGGGCCTCCAGCCGCTCGCTCGGACCCGTCGCCACCCCGCCGGCACCCGGCTCGCCTTCCGTCGCCCGTCCGGCCCCGGCTGCGATCCTGAAGGGCCGGCTGCGCAGCGCCGCCACCGGTCGCTGCCTCGTCGCCGATGCCGCGCAGGTGCGGCCCGAAGCCGCCGCCGAGCTCGCCGACTGCTCGACGGCCGCCTCCCAGCGCTGGACATACGGCGCCGACGGCCGGTTGCGCAGCGCCGCCGACCCCGCCCTCTGTCTCCGCGCCGACCCGTCCGACCGCCGCGTCACACTCACCGACTGCGCCGACGCGACCGTGTACGACCTCACCGTCCGCGGCGAGTTGCTGCTGCGCGGACGGACCGGACTCGGCCTCGCGTCCCCGGAGGGTTCCGCCACCACGGTCACCGTCGCGCCGCGGGACGCGTCGGCGCGCGGGCGGTGGGTGTTCGACACCGGGACCGCGGGCGGCCCGCCGGGGCCGCGATCGGACGGTGCCGTCCCGCCCGGCGCACCGGCCGAGCCGACTGATCCGTCTGATCCGCCCGGGCCCTCCTACGTCCCCGGCTACGTCCCCGGCGCCCAGCCGGCCACGCCACGGTTCGCCCCGGTCGGCTGCTGCGCCGAGCCTTCACCGGCCGTGCCCTCGCCGGTCACGCCGGGACGGCCGCCCGCCCCTGTCGCCGCGGTGGCCTCCACCCTCCACGGCGTCACCGGCGTCGTATCCGTCACCGCCGCAGCCCAGCGGCTCGCGTCGGCTGCCGCACCGATCGCCCCGCTGCCCCTCACACCGGCACCCTGACCCGACCACCCTTCGCGGGGGCCACCCGTCCGGCGGCCCCCGCCCCTCTTTCCCCCCCGCCCCACCGTCGCCATCCGGCGTCTCACCGCCTCGCCTCGTTGACTCGGTCCACCCCGAGTCGTACGTTGCCGACGCGCACGGCGTTTCTGACGGTTCGTCAACATCTGTCCCGGACGCCCTCGTCGTGCCCGTGCACCGAAGGAGCGACGGCCCATGTCCGACACGGTCCCCCGGCGATCCGCCCTGACCCTGCTGAGCGGCACGATCGCGGTCGTCGCGGCGGCCGCCGGATCCCTCTCCCTCGCACCCCGCGCCGCCGCGCGGAGCGGATCCGGCGCCCGCTCCCGAGGCCGACGCGTCGACCACCTCCTGAGCGCGCTCACCCTCGACGAGAAGGTCACCCTGCTGCACGGCGCCCCCGACCCGGACACGCTCGGCGAGGCCGGCTACGTCCCCGGCGTCCCCCGCCTCGGCATTCCGCCGCTGCGCCTGGCCGACGGCCCGGCCGGGGTCCGGGTCACCCGGCACGCCACCGCGCTGCCCGCTCCCGTCCTCCTCGCCTCCGCCTTCGATCCCGAGCTGGCCCGCCGCTACGGCCAGGTCATCGGCCGCGAGGGCCGCGCCCTCGGCCAGGACGTCCTGCTCTCCCCGATGGTCAACCTCATCCGCACCCCGTACGCCGGGCGCAACTTCGAGACGTTCAGCGAGGACCCGCTGCTCGCCTCCGACCTGGTCGCCGCCGAGATCGAGGGCATCCAGCGCGAGGGGCTCATCGCGACGGTCAAGCACCTCGCACTGAACAACCAGGAGAAGGACCGCATGTCCGTCGACGTACGCGTCGACGAACGCACCCTGCACGAGGTCGAGCTGCGTGGCTTCGAAGCCGCCGTGCGGGCCGGCGCCGGCGCCGTGATGGGCGCCTACAACAAGGTCGACGGGACCTGGGCCTGCGAGAACAAGGCCCTGCTCACCGACATCCTGCGCGAGCGTTGGGGCTTCGACGGCTGGGTGATGACGGACTGGTACGCCGCGCACAGCACGGAGAAGGCCCTCACCGCAGGGCTCGACATGGAGATGCCGAACGGCGCGTACTTCGGTGCGGCGCTGCGGACGGCGGTACGCGACGGCCGTGTCTCCGAGGCGTACGTCGACCGCGCCGTACGCCGGGTCCTGACCGTCATGGACCGCTTCGGACTGCTCGACGGCAGCGCGCCGCCCCGCCCCGCGCGGGACGCGCCGGCGGGCGTCGCGCTCGCCCTGGAGGTCGCCAAGGCCGGGGCCACCCTGCTGCACAACCCGCACGGCACCCTCCCGCTCGCCGCCGGCAGCATCGCGGTGATCGGCCCCACCGGCGCCCTGCCCTTCGTCAGCGGCGGCGGCAGCGCCCACGTCGCCCCCGACCACGCCGACAGCCCGCTGGAAGCCCTGCGCTCCCGGGCCGCGGGGGAGGTCACGTACGCCCTCGGCGAGGACGTGTTCGGCAAGCCGATCCCGGCGGACGCGCTCGCCCCCGGCTTCACGAGCGAGGGCGCACGGGTCGACGCCGGGAAGTCCTGGACGTACGACGGAACCCTCACCGTCGGCGAGGCGGACGAATGGACCTTCGTGCTCCACTTCTCCGGGGCCCCCACCGGCCGGCCGAAGGTGCAGCTCGACGGCACCGAACTGTTCCCCATCGCGTCCGGCTGGGGCGAGGCCTTCGTGGGCGGGCTGCTCGGCACCGCCCCGGACGGCCTCGCCGTACGCCGCGCGACCCTGCGCCTCACCCCCGGCGCCCACCGGCTGCACATCACCGCGCAGGGCGGAACGGCCGGCCTGCGGTTCCGGCTGCGGCACAGCACCGGCGCCACCCGGGCCGCGGACGTCGCCGAGGCGGAACGGGCCGCGCGCGCCGCCCACCAGGTCGTCCTGTTCGCCTACGAGGACGCCACCGAGGGCCAGGACCGGACCACCATCGCCCTGCCCGGGCACCAGAACCGGCTGATCGAGGCCGTGACCGCGGCCAACCCGCGCACCACCGTCGTCCTCAACACCTCCGCCGCCACCGCGATGCCCTGGCTGGAGCGCACCGGCGCGGTTCTCCAGATGTACTACCCCGGCCAGGAGGGCGCGGCCGCCACCACCGCCGTCCTCTTCGGCGACTGCGACCCCGGCGGCCGGCTCACCCAGTCCTTCCCGGTCGACGACGACCACCACCCCGTCGCCGGCGATCCGCGCCGCTACCCGGGCACGGGCGGCGTCGAGGAGTACTCCGAGGGCGTCCACGCCGGCTACCGCTGGTACGACGCCGAGGGCGTGCGCCCGCTCTTCCCCTTCGGCCACGGACTGTCGTACACGTCCTTCGTCTACGGCGATCCGTCCGCCCGCTGGACCGGCGACGGCCTGGAGGTGGACTTCACCGTCCGCAACACCGGCCGGCGCACGGGCGTCGACGTGCCGCAGGTCTACGTCGGACCCTCCCGGGAGCTGTCCCTCGACCAGCCGGTGCGGCTGCTCGGCGGCTACCGGCGGCTCACCCTGGCGCCGGGGGAGCGGCGCCGGGTCACCGTGCGCGTCGCCCCGCGCACCCTGTCCTGCTGGGACACCGCCCGCCACGACTGGGTGCTCGGCACCGGCCGCCGCACGGTGTGGATCGGCGCGTCGTCGCGTGACCTGCGGCTGCGCACCAGCGCGGTGGTGGGCAGCTGAGAGCGCCGGTTCCCGAGCGGCGCCGCGGGCCCGATCCGCGGCTCGACGCCGGCGCCCGCCGACCCGGTAGGCTTCCCGACGTGCCCCTTCGCGGCGCGCACGGGGACAGGCAGGGCAGCGGAAACGGGAGGGACCGGCAGTGCACGTCCAGGAATGGCTCGACACGGTACCGGCCGGGGCCGTCTACGCGGTGGTGGCCCTCGTCATCGGCCTCGAGAGTCTGGGCATCCCGCTGCCCGGCGAGATCGTCCTGGTCTCGGCGGCGCTGCTGTCCTCGCAGAGCGGCGGTATCAACCCCGTCGTGCTCGGCGCGTGCGCCAGCGCCGGCGCCGTGATCGGCGACTCCATCGGCTACGCGATCGGCCGCAAGGGCGGACGCCCGTTGCTGGCCTGGCTCGGAAGGAAGTTCCCCAAGCACTTCAGCGAGGGGCACATCGCGACCGCCGAGCGGTCCTTCGAGAAGTGGGGCATGTGGGCGGTCTTCTTCGGCCGCTTCGTCGCCCTGCTGCGCATCTTCGCCGGGCCGCTCGCGGGTGTGCTGCACATGCCGTACTGGAAGTTCCTCACGGCGAACTTCCTCGGCGGTGTCGTCTGGGCGGGCGGCACGACCGCCGTCATCTACTACGTCGGTGTCGTCGCCGAGTCCTGGCTGAAGAAGTTCTCCTGGCTGGGCCTGGTCCTGGCGGTGCTGATCGGCCTGGGCTCGATGCTGATCCTGAAGCGCAAGGCCAAGAAGGCACAGACGGCCCATCCCGAACCGGAACCGGTCGGCGCCGGCGAGTAGTCCCACCTCAGGGGCGCGGGGAGCCGCGCGATCAGCGCCCCACTGCCCGCACCCGCCAGATACGTCAGCCATGCACCTCGTGATGCGCGTGCGCCAGCTGCGCGTACATCGTTCCGTTGAGCGTCACTCCCTGCCGCTCCTCCTCGCTCAGCTCCCGCCGTACCTTCGCCGGGACGCCGGCCACCAGGGAGCCCGGCGGTACCACCATCCCCTGCGGTACGAGGGCCTGCGCCGCGACCAGCGAGCCCGCGCCGATCACCGCGCCGTTCAGGACGGTCGCGCCCATGCCGATCAGGCAGTCGTCCTCGACGGTCGCACCGTGCACGACGGCGTTGTGGCCCACCGAGACGCGCTCGCCGATCGTGACCGGGAAACCGGGGTCGGCGTGCAGGGTGCAGTTGTCCTGGATGTTGCTCTGCGCGCCGACGCTGATCCGCTCGACGTCGCCGCGCAGCACCGCGCCGTACCAGACGCTCGCGCCCGCCCGCAGCGTGACGTCGCCGATCACCGAGGCCGTCGGCGCCACGAACGCCTCGTCCGCGACCTTCGGTTCCTTGCCGCCGATGCCGATGATCAACGCCTGGTGCGTCATGGGTGCCTCCTCGATCGTCGTCCGTGAGCACCGTACGCCACCCGGTGGGGTGAAGATCACAGGGCTTGGACGTGAGGCGTGCCCGGCGCGAGGTTTACGGTGAGCGGGTGCTTATGCGCAAGAACACGTTCTCGTCCTGGCGGCGCCGCCTCGCGCAGCGCGCCGTCCACGCCGGCTGGGGCTGGGTGCAGCGCACCGGCTCGGTGACGGCGGAGCACCCCGGGCGCTTCCGCTTCGGCGCGATGGGAACAGGTACCAGACTCGCCTTCCCGCTCGGTACGGTCTTCGGCGAGCCGTGGATCCACCTCGGCTCCCATTGCATCGTCGGCGAGCAGGTCACCCTCACCGCCGGTCTGATGCCCGATCTCGACCTCGGCCCCGAGCCGATCCTGCGCCTCGGGGACGGCGTGGTGCTGGGCCGCGGCAGCCATGTCATCGCCGACACCACGGTCACGATCGGCAGCGACTGCTACTTCGGGCCGTATGTGTACGTCACGTCCACCAACCACTCCTACGACGACCCGCACGAGCCCATCGGTCGGCAGTGGCCGCGGATGGAGCCGGTGGAGATCGGGCCCGGCTGCTGGATCGGCACCGGGGCGGTGATCCTGCCGGGCGCGCGGATCGGCCGGAACGTCGTGGTCGCGGCGGGCGCCGTGGTGCGCGGCACGGTCCCCGACCACGCGGTGGTGGCGGGCGCGCCCGCCCGGGTCGTACGCCGCTGGACGCCCGAGGACGGCTGGCAGCCGCCGCTGCGCACTCCGGCGCCGGTGCCGATACCGGAGGGTGTCACGCCCGAGCAGCTTCTGGCACTGTCCGGGCTGGACGAGGAGACGGTGGCGCGCCTGGCCGAGCTGGACGAGGAAGAGGGGACGGGGCTGGCCCGTCTGGAGACGGACGCCTGATCCGGTGCGGCGGGCCTGCTGGTGACGGGTGCCCGAGCCGCGGCGGGTCTGCTGCTGACGGGTGTCTGAGAGGGTGTCGGCCTGCTGGTGACGGGTGTCCGGGGTCGCGGCGACCGGCTCACCCCGTCGCCAGCAGCAGCGTGCCCAGCAGCGCGAGTCCCGCTCCCGCCGCCTGTACGCCCCGCAGCCGTTCGCGCAGGAAGCCGCGAGCGGCCAGCGCGGTCACCACCGGGTAGAGCGAGGCGAGCACCGCGGCCACGGTGACCGGGCCGTGCTGGGCGGCGACCGAGTACGTGCCGTTGGCCGAGACGTCCGCCAGTCCGACGAAGGCCAGTGCGGGCAGCGCCCCCCACGGGAAGCGTCCCTCGGGCAGCGCGGGCGCGCCCCGCTTGACCGAGACGTACAGGGCGGCGCCGCCCGCGGCCACATTGGTCAGCCGCTGGACGAACAGCGCGAGGAACAGCCCGGTGACGGTGGTCGACGCCTCCGCGATCAGCGCGAACACCGCGCCGAAACCGAGTGCCGCGACCAGCGTCAGCACGATGGTCTGCCGCTGGACCGGTGCCCCCTTGCGCTGTGGCCCGCCCGCCAGGACGACGCCGCCGACGGCGACGGCGGCACCCGCGACCTGCATCAGTCCGGGCCGCTCGCCGAGCGCCAGCCCGACGCCGATCGGCACGGCCACGCTCAGCGACGCGAGCGGGGAGACGACGCCCATCGGCCCGCGGGCGAGCGCCTGGTAGAAGCAGATCATCGCCACCGGGCCAACCAGGCCGGCCGCGAAGGCGAACCACAGGCGCGGTCCCGCCTCGCTCCAGCCGCCCGTGGCGGCCACGATCGCACCGAGTACGGCTGCGGCGATGGTCTGCGAGACCACCACCACGGTCAGGGCCGGTGCGCGTCGCGTCAGCACCCCGCCGCCGAAATCGGCCAGACCCCACAGCAGGCTGGTGGCCAGTGCGAAGAATGCTGTCACGGGACGCCTCGCAGTACAGTTCGGTGGACGATCGGGTGCAGCCCACCGTAGTTCAGTACGGTGAACTCTACCATTCAGAATATTGGACTTCCCGGATATTGGACGGAATGTGTCGGACCTCGACCTGCTGACCCAGTCCCTGGCACGCAACGTCAAGCGCTGGCGTACCGAGCGCGGATTCACCCTCGACGCGCTCGCCGCACGGGCCGGCGTCAGCCGCGGCATGCTCATCCAGATCGAGCAGGCCCGCACCAACCCGAGCATCGGCACGGTCGTCAAGATCGGCGACGCGCTGGGCATCAGCATCACCACCCTGCTCGACTACGAGCAGGGTCCGAAGGTGCGCATCGTCCCCGAGGAGCAGGCCGTACGGCTGTGGCACACCGACGCGGGCAGCTACAACCGCCTCCTCGCCGGTGCCGAGGCCCCCGGCCCGCTGGAGATGTGGGACTGGCGGCTGATGCCGGGCGAGTCCAGCCCGTCCGACCCGCACCCGGCCGGCACGGTCGAGCTGGTGCACGTCACCGCCGGCGAGCTGACCCTCACCGTGGACGGCGTCGCCCACCGTATTCCGGCCGGCGCCAGCGCCTCCTTCGAGGCCGACACCCCGCACACCTACGGCAACGAGGGCGACGAGCCGATGGAGATGATCATGGCCGTCTCGGTGCCGGCCGTGCGCTGAGACGCCCCCGCGTCCCGCCCGCCGCACTTGCTAGCGTGCGGTCATGCAGGCACCCATCGGACACTTCGACCGGGCCACCCCCGCCCCCGACTGCCTCGACGAGCTGACCCGCCCCGTCGCCGACGCCGTACGGCACTGGCGCGGCAGCGTCCCCGCCGAGCAGATCGTCTACGTCGACACCGACCCGCAGTGGGCCGACACCGCCGTCTTCGTCGAGCACTACGGCCGTGAGCTGCTGGAACAGAGCGCGAACTGTGTCGTCGTGGCCGGCAAGCGCGGCGGCGAGACCACGCTCGCCGCGTGTCTCGTCCTGTCCACCACCCGGGTCGACGTCAACGGCGTCGTCCGCCGTCACCTCGGCGTGCGCAAGGCGTCCTTCGCGTCCATGGACACGGCGACCGGGGAGACCGGCATGGAGTACGGCGGCATCACGCCCGTCGGACTTCCCGCCGACTGGCCGCTGCTGGTGGACGCGGCCGTCGTCGACCTGCCGTACGTGCTGGTCGGCAGCGGGCGGCGGCGCGGCAAGCTGCTGGTGCCGGGCAAGGCGTTCGCCGAACTGCCCGGCGCGGTGGTGCTGGAGGGGCTGGGCGTCGCCTGAGTCGCCGCTGCCTTGGTGTCAGGCGGCCCGTGCGTGGTGGGCCAGCGCCAGGTGCGGGTCCGCCTCGCCCGGCACCGGCGCCGGGTCCGCGTGCACCAGGGCCGCCGTCAGCCGCGGCACCGCGTGCAGCAGCGCGTGTTCGGCGTCCACGGCGATCGCGTGCGCCCGGCGCACCGACACCTCGCCGTCCACCACGACCGCGACCTCCGCCCGCAACCGGTGCCCCGTCCAGCGCAGCCGCAGCTCGCCCACCCCCCGCACGCCGGGAACCGTGCGCAGCGCCGCCTCCGCCTTGTCGACCAGGGCCGGATCGACGGCGTCCAGCATCCGCCGGAACACCTCGCGGCCCGCGTCCCTCAGCACCAGCGCGATCGCCGCCGTGATCGCCAGTCCCACGAGCGGGTCGGCCAGGTCCCAGCCCAGCGCCGACCCGCCCGCGCCCGCCAGCACGGCCAGCGACGTGAACCCGTCGGTGCGGGCGTGCAGCCCGTCGGCTACCAGCGCGGCCGAGCCGATCTCCCGGCCGACCCGGATCCGGTACCGGGCCACCCACTCGTTGCCGGCGAACCCGACCAGGGCGGCCACCGCGACCGCCCCGACATGGGACACGGGCCGCGGATCGAGCAGTCTGCCGACCGCCGCCCACCCGGCGAACGCCGCCGACGCCGCGATGGTCAGCACGATCACCAGTCCGGCCAGGTCCTCGGCGCGCCCGAAGCCGTAGGTGAAGCGCCGGGTGGCGGCGCGGCGGCCCAGGACGAACGCGATCCCGAGCGGTACGGCCGTCAGCGCGTCCGCCGCGTTGTGCACCGTGTCGCCGAGCAGCGCCACCGACCCGGACACCGCCACGACCAGTGCCTGCGCGAGCGCCGTCACGCCGAGCACGGCCAGCGAGACCCACAGCGCGCGCATCCCGCGGGCGGAGGACTCCAGGGCGGCGTCCACCTTGTCGGCGCTCTCGTGGGAGTGGGGGGTGAGGAGATGGGCGAGGCGGTGGCGGAAGCGGGAGTGCGGGTGCCGGTGGGGGGCGTGCCCCTCCTGCGGGTGGCCCGCGTGCCCGTCGTGGCTGTGGCCGTGGTGGTGGGGGTGCTCGCCGTGCCGCTCGGGCCGGTGCTCGTGCTGGTGCCGGTCGCTCACGCCTGTCCCCTTTCGGTGCGCGGAGGTGGACGTACCCCGCCCACGGCGCCATTATGTGCGTATGAGCGCACGCATGCACCTCTCATCTGCGAACGATGCGCACCCGCGCACTCCCGGCGAGGAACAGTTCGCGCTCGCGGCCGAGCTGCTGGCGCTGCTCGGGGACCGCACCCGGCTGGCGCTGCTGCACGCCCTCGCCGCCGAGGAGGCCGACGTCACCACGCTCACCGAGGCGTGCGGGGCCGCCCGCCCGGCCGTCAGCCAGCACCTGGCCCGGCTGCGCCTGGCCGGACTGGTGATCACCCGCAAGGAGGGGCGCCGGGTGATCTACGCCCTGCGCGACGGCCATCTGCGGCGCCTGGTCGACGAGGCGCTCAGCGTCGCCGACCACCGCCTCACCGACCGGCCCCCGCACGACTGAGCCACTGGCGCCGCCGGCGCTCAGCGGTGAGGGCAGCGCTCCGCCGTGTCAGTAGCGCTCCGCGCTGCCCAGGTACTGCTCGGCGAAGGCGGCGGCCGCCACCGGCGAGCTGAACAGACGCCGCAGCCGGGCCAGTGAGGTGCCCGTGCGGAACGCGTCGCCCGCCGCCGCCCCGTGGTACACCTGCGACAGCCACTGCGAGAACTCCTGGTAGTCCCAGACCCGGCGCAGACACGCCTCGGAGTAGCCCTCGAGCCCGCTGTCGTCACCCCTCGTCAGCCGCGCGACCAGCGCGTCGCCGAGCAGGAAAGCGTCGTACAGTGCGAGGTTCATGCCCTTGGCCGCGATCGGCGCGACGAGATGGGCGGCGTCCCCGGCCAGGAACAGCCGGCCGGACGCCATCGGCTCCACGACGTAGTCGTGCATGTCCAGCACGCGCTTCTCGATCAGCGGCCCCTCGACCGGCTCCGGCGCCCCCTCGGCCGCGAGCCGCAGCCGCAACGCGTCCCACACGCGCGCGTGCGACCAGTTCTCCGGGGCGTCGCCGGGCGGGCACTGCAGGTAGTAGCGGGTCATCTCGGGGCTGCGCGGCATCTGCCCGGCGAACCCCTGAGGGTGGACGCCGAACAGCACACAGTCCGTGGACGGCGGCGCCTCGGCGAGCAGCGCCAGCCAGCCGAGGCCGTAGTCGTGCCGGGCCACCCGGGCCCGGCCGCCCGCCAGCGCGGCCCGCGTCACCCCGCGCGCCCCGTCGCAACCGGCCACGAAGTCGCAGCGCAGCAACCGTCGTTCACCCGTGTCGGGACAGGTGTACGACACCGACGGCCGGTCGGCGTCCACGTCGTGGACGGCGACGTCGCGCACCGCGAACCGGACGTCCCCGCCGCGCTCGTCGGCGTAGACGCGCAACAGGTCGCTCACCAGCAAGGGCTGCGGATACACCCAGTGATGGCGCCCGGTCAGCTCACCGTAGGCGAAGCGGTGGCGGCCGCCGTCGAAGCGGAACTCGCACGCCGTGTGCCGCTGGGCAGCGCCCAGCAGCCTCTCGCCGAGGCCCCGCTTGTCCAGCTCCCGGACCGCCCACTCCTCCAGGACCCCCGCTCTGGGCCGCCGTTCGACGAACCGCCGGGTCTCGGTCTCCAGCACCACGCAGCGCACGCCTGCGGCCGAGAGGAGGTTGGCGACCGTCAGGCCGGCGGGTCCTGCGCCCACGACAACGACGGGAACGTGCTGTATATCAGGGGAGTTGGGGGTCACGCCGTCATTATGGCGGCGGCCCCGCGGGTCAGCGCAGCCTGGGGATCTCGATGGCGGGGCAGCGGTCCATCACCATCTCCAGACCCGCGTCGCGCACGCGCGCGTAGGCGGCCCCGTCGATCACCCCCAGCTGGAACCAGACCGCCCGGGCGCCCTTGGCGACGGCCTCGTCCGCGACACCCCCGGCCAGGTCGCTGTTGACGAAGACGTCGACCACATCCACGTCGAAGGGGATGTCCGCGAGCGTGGCGTACCCCTGCTCGCCGTGCACGGTCTCCGCCTTCGGGTGCACCGGCACGATCCGCTTGCCGAACCGCTGGAGCACCTGCGCCACGCCGTACGCGGCGCGGTCGCGGTTCGCGGACAGGCCGACCACGGCCCAGGTGTCCCCGAGCTCGGTGAGGATCTTGCGGATGGTTGCCTCGTCGCCGTACACCGGCGGCCTCCCTCGGCCTCGGAAGTGGAAATGAAACGGTTCTGCGAACCACAACCGACGAGGGGCGGCCGGGATTCCACCTGCGCGCCGACGGCGACGGGCCTAGGCTCGCTGCGTGCTGCGCATCACCGACGCCCGAACCGGCGAGACCCTCGAGGCCGCGCCCGTGCGCCGCGGGCTGACCCGCATCGAGGCGCACGCGCCCGCGCACGACTCCGCGTCCCTACGGGTCCTGCTCGTCACCGATCTGCTCGTGCGCGCCCTCGAACTGGGCGGCACGCCCGTGTGGGCGCTGCTGGCCGGCCGCGGCGGGCAGGCGGAGCTGCGTGCGAGCGCGGCGGCCCTCGGCATCCGGCCGCTGGAGGACAGCCACGACGTGGGGGCCGGCCTGGGTGAGGCCCAGGTCATCCATGTCGTGGCGGAGGGCGGTGGCGCCCCCGACGGCGTCCGGCTCGCCGTCGGACCCGTGACGCCGGCGGGTCTGCCCGCGGACTGCCTGCGGAGCGACGCCGACCCCGCGGCCGTACGCCTCGCGCTGCTGTCCGAGCCGCGCACCGCGTCGGCCCGGCTGGACCCGGACACCGTGGCCGCCGCCCGCGGCACCCTCGCCCGGTGGCGCCGCGCCGTCGCCGACTGGGCGCGCCACCCCTCGCGGCCCATCCCCGAGGACGTGCGCGGCGACCTGCGCACCGCCTGGGAGGACGACCTGGACATGCCCGCCGTGCTGGACGTGCTGCGCCGGGTCGAGGCGGCCGGGCCCGAGCTGCCGGAGGGCGCCCGCTTCGAGACGTACGCCTATGCCGACCGGCTGCTCGGCCTCGACCTGGTCCGTGATCTGGGGGCGGTGTGAGCGCGAGGTGGCCCGGATGACCGCCGCGCGCTCCGGTTCCGGGCCGCTGCGCCGGCTGGTCGTCCTGCGGCACGCGAAGTCGGCGTGGCCGGAGGGCGTCCCCGATCACGCCCGCCCGCTCGGCAAGCGCGGCCGCCGCGACGCCCCCGCCGCCGGGAGGGCGCTCGCCGAGGCGGACCTGCTGCCGGACCTCGCCGTGTGCTCCACCGCGCTGCGCGCCCGGCAGACCTGGGAGCTCGCGGCCGCGCAGTGGGGCACCCCGCCGCCGGTGCGCTACGAAGAACGCCTGTACGCGGCCGACGCGGCCGACCTGCTCGCGGTCGCCCGCGCGACCCCGCCCGAGGTGGAGACCCTGCTGCTCGTCGGGCACAACCCGGGCCTCGAGGACCTCGTCCTGACGCTGGCCGGGGACTTTATCGACGACACCCTGGAGCGGGTCCGGGTGAAGTTCCCCACCTCGGCGATCGCGGTGCTGACCTGGTACGGCCACCGCTGGTCCGGCCTCGCGCCGGGCGCCGCCCTGCTGACCTCGGTGACCGTGGCCCGGGGCGCCAAGAAGTAGCGCGGCCGAGCGTGTCCCGCCGTGCGCATAGGCTGGCCGGATGCAGGACGAGTACCGCACGATCGGCCGCGCCGGGGTGCACGAGACCGAGGTCAACCGCTCCCGCTTTCTGTGCGCGCTGGCCCCGGCGGCCACCGAGCAGGAGGCGCAGGCCTTCATCGCCGCGGTCCGCAAGGAGCACGCCGACGCCACGCACAACTGCTGGGCGTACGTCATCGGGGCCGACGCCTCGACCCAGAAGGCGAGCGACGACGGGGAGCCCGGCGGTACCGCGGGCGTGCCGATGCTCCAGATGCTGCTGCGCCGCGACATGCGTTACGTCGTCGCCGTCGTCACCCGGTACTACGGCGGCGTCAAGCTGGGCGCCGGCGGACTGATCCGTGCCTACGGCGGCGCGGTCGGCGAGGCCCTGGACACGCTGGGGACGATCACCCGCCGGCGGTTCCGTCTGGCCACGGTGACCGTCGACCACCAGCGGGCCGGCAAGGTGCAGAACGACCTGCGGGCCACCGGCCGCGAGGTGCGGGACGTGCGCTACGGCGAGGAGGTCACGATCGAGATCGGGCTGCCGGACGCGGACGTGGACGCCTTCCGCGCCTGGCTGGCGGACGTGACGGCGGGCACAGCCGGGTTCGAACTGGGCGGGGAGGCCTACGGGGACGCCTGACAATTCGGGACAAAGCGGATATAACTGGCCTGCTGGGGAACGGTCATGGCGGGCCGTTACGGGAGTAACCACCCGTGATGTCAGACCCGGCCGTTAGTCTCGGGGATCATGAGGCTGCTGCACACTTCCGACTGGCATCTGGGCCGGGCGTTCCACCGGGTGAACATGCTCGACGCCCAGGCCGCCTTCGTCGGTCACCTGGTCGCCACCGTGCGCGAGCGCGGCGTCGACGCGGTGGTCGTGTCGGGAGACGTGTACGACCGCGCGGTGCCGCCGCTCGCCGCGGTCGAGCTGTTCGACGACACCCTGCACCGGCTCGCCGACCTCGGCGTGCCCACGGTGATGATCTCCGGCAACCACGACTCCGCCCGCCGCCTCGGGGTGGGCGCCGGACTCATCGACCGCGCCGGCATACACCTGCGCACCGACCCCGCGGGCTGCGCCGTCCCGGTGGTGCTGCGCGACGCGTTCGGCGACGTCGCCTTCTACGGCCTGCCGTATCTGGAACCGGCCCTGGTCAAGGACGAGTTCGGCGTCGAGAAGGCGGGTCACGAGGCGGTGCTGGCCGCCGCGATGGACCGCGTCCGCGCCGACCTCGCCGGCCGCGCGCCCGGCACCCGCTCCGTCGTCCTGGCGCACGCCTTCGTCACCGGCGGCCAGGCCAGCGACAGCGAGCGGGACATCACCGTCGGCGGGGTCGCCGCGGTGCCCGCCGCCGTCTTCGACGGGGTGGACTACACGGCCCTCGGCCATCTGCACGGGTGCCAGACCATCACCGAGCGGGTGCGCTACTCCGGCTCACCGCTCGCGTACTCCTTCTCCGAGGCCGACCACCGCAAGAGCATGTGGCTGGTCGACCTCGGCGAGGGCGGCGCGCTCACCGCCGAGCGGATCGACTGCCCGGTGCCGCGCCCGCTCGCCCGGCTGCGCGGCACCCTGGAGGAGCTGCTCGCCGACCCCGGCCTCGACCGGCACGAGGAGGCGTGGGTCGAGGCCACCCTGACGGACGCCGTCCGCCCCGCCGACCCCATGGCCCGGCTCACCGAGCGCTTCCCGCACACCCTCAGCCTGGTCTTCGCACCCGAGCGGGCGCCCGAGGACCCCCAGGTGACCTATGCCCGCCGGCTCGCCGGGCGCAGCGACCAGCAGATCGCGGAGGACTTCGTCGCCCATGTGCGCGGCGCGGGACCGGACGCCGACGAACAGGCAGTCCTGCGCGAGGCGTTCGACACCGCGCGCGCCGACGCGGCGGTGCGCGAGGTAGCGCGGTGAGCGGGCGTGCGATGAGCGGGTGTGCGGTGACGGCGGACTTGCGTGCGGCGATGGTGGGGGAGGTGGCCCGGTGAGGCTGCACCGGCTGGACATCACGGCCTTCGGGCCGTTCGGCGGCGAGCAGAGCGTCGACTTCGACGCCCTCTCCGCGGCCGGTCTCTTCCTGCTGCACGGCCCGACGGGCGCCGGCAAGACGTCGGTGCTCGACGCCGTCTGCTACGCCCTGTACGGCTCCGTGCCGGGCGCCCGCCAGGGCATGACCCTGCGCAGCGACCACGCCGACCCGCGCATCCGCACCCAGGTCACCCTCGACGTGACCGTCGCGGGCCGGCGGCTGGAGATCACCAGGCAGCCGCCGTGGGAGCGCCCGAAGCTGCGCGGCAAGGGCAGCACGGTCGACAAGGCCCAGACCTGGCTGCGCGAGTACGACTCCGTGACCGGCGCCTGGAAGGACCTGAGCCGCTCCCACCAGGAGATCGGCGAGGAGATCACCCAGCTGCTCGGCATGAGCCGCGAGCAGTTCTGCCAGGTCGTCCTGTTGCCCCAGGGCGACTTCGCCCGGTTCCTGCGCGCCGACGCCGAGGCCCGCGGTCGCCTGCTCGGCCGGCTCTTCGACACCCAGCGCTTCGCGGACGCCGAGAAACGGCTCGCCGAGCGCCGCCGTACCACCGAGACTCGGGTGCGCGACGGCGACGCGGCGCTGCTCGCCGACGCCCACCGGATGCAGCAGGCCGCCGGTGACGCCATGGAACTGCCCGAACTGACGCCGGGCGAGCCGGGCCTGGCCGACGCCGTATTGAGCGCCGCCGCCGTCGCCCGCTCCACCGCCCGTGAGCAGCTCGCCATAGCCCGCTGCCGCCTGGCGGCCGCCGAGTCCGCGCAGGCCGCCGCCGACCGTGCGCTGGAGGACACCCGGGAACTGGCCCGGCTCCAGGCCAGGTTCGCCCAGGCCCGGGAGCGGGCCCGGCTGCTGGAGGAGCGCGCCGAGGCGTACCACGCGGCGCAGGCGCGCATGCAGCGCTCCCGCAAGGCGGAGGCCGTGGCCCCGGCGCTGCAGCTGCGGGACGACGCCGAGGCCGAGCACGAGCGCGCCGCCCGGCAGGAGACACGCGCGCGTGCCCTGCTGCCCGAGAGGTACGCGGACGCCGGGGCGGCCGGCCTCGCCGCCGCCGCGCGCCGGGCCGCCGAGGAACTGGGAGGGCTGGAGTCCGCCCGCCGCGCCGAACAGCGCCTCACCGCCCTCCTCACCGAACGCGCCGGGCTGGACCGTCAGGAGCGCGCCGACGACGACGTCCTCGCCGACGCCGAGCAGTGGCTCGCCGGGTGGCAGGAGACCCGCGCCGGCCTGCAGAGCCGTATCGACGCCGCCCAGGAGGCCGCGACCCGGGCCGAGCAGCTCGCCGAGCGGCGCGAGCCCGCCCAGCGGAGGCTGCGCGCCGCCCGCGAGCGCGACCGGCTCACCGAGGAGACGGCGGCGGCGGCCGACCTCGCCCGCCGGGCCGGGCAGGCCGTGCTGGCGGCCAAGGAGCACTGGCTCGACGTCAAGGAACAACGGCTCGACGGCATCGCCGCCGAACTCGCCGCCCGCCTCACCGACGGCGAACCCTGCGCCGTGTGCGGCGCCACCGAGCACCCCGCGCCCGCCCGCAAGGACGCCGGGCACATCGACCGGGACGCCGAGGAGGCGGCGCTGGCCGCCTACCAGCAGGCACAGCAGCGGCAGGGCGACGCCGAGCGGCGCCTGGCCGCGGTACGCGAGGCGCTGGCCGCCGCCACCGCCGAGGCCGGCGACGACCCGGCCGACCGGCTCGCCCGGGAGGCCGACGAGGTGGAGCGCCTCTTCGCCACCGCCCGGCGGGACGCCTCCGCGCTGCACGCCGCCCAGGAGGAACTGCGCCGGGCGGAGCAGGAACGCGAGCGCCGCAGCGCCGACCGGCAGGAGGCGGCCGTGCGCGCCGCCGCCCGTGTCGGCCACCGTGAGCGCCTGGAGCGGGAACGGGCCCTGCTGGAGGAGGAGCTGGCGCAGGCCCGCGGCACCGCCGGCAGCGTCGCCGCGCGGGCCGCGCAACTGGAGCGCCGGACCGCCCTGCTCACCGACGCCGCCGAAGCCGTACGCGCCGCCGAAGATGCCGCCCAGAGGCTGAAGGACGCCGACGCACGGCTCGCGGACGCCGCGTTCCGCGCCGGGTTCGACACCCCGCAGGCCGCCGCCGAGGCGCTGCTCACCGACCTCGAGCACCGCGAGCTGCAACGGCGGCTGGACGCCTGGCAGGCCGAGGAAGCCGCCGTCCGCGCCATGCTCGCCGAGACCGACGCTGCGGCCGCCGACCGTCAGCCCCCCGCCGGCCTGGCCACCGCCGAGCGGGCCGCCGCCGCGGCCGCCGAACGGCTGCGCGCCGCCGCCTCCGCGTGCGACGCCGCCGCCCGCCGCTGCACCGAACTGGACCGCCTCTCCGCGCGCGCCGCGCAGGGCGTGCGCCGGCTCGCCCCGCTGCGCGAGGAGTACGACCGGGTGGCCCGGCTGGCCGCACTCGCGGCCGGCACCTCCGCCGACAACGAACGACGGATGCGCCTGGAGTCCTACGTGCTCGCGGCCCGGCTGGAACAGGTCGCCGCCGCGGCCACCGCACGGCTGCGGCGCATGTCGTCCGGCCGCTACACCCTCGTCCACTCCGACGACCGCACCGGGCGCGGCCGCAGCGGTCTCGGCCTGCACGTGGTCGACGCCTGGACCGGCCGCGAACGCGACACAGCGACCCTGTCCGGCGGCGAGACCTTCTTCGCCTCCCTCGCGCTCGCGCTCGGCCTCGCGGACGTCGTCACCGACGAGGCGGGCGGGGTGCGGCTGGACACCCTCTTCATCGACGAGGGCTTCGGCAGCCTCGACGACCAGACCCTCGACGAGGTCCTGGACGTGCTCGACTCACTGCGCGAGCGGGACCGCAGCGTCGGCATCGTCAGCCATGTCCCCGACCTGCGCCGCCGCATCCACGCCCAGCTCGAGGTGGTCAAGGGCAGATCGGGTTCGGTGCTGCGACGGCGCGGTCACTGACCGGGCGAGCGGTGGACGCGTCTACTGACCGAGCGCGCGACGGGCGAGCGGCGACGAGTACACCACGCTCGTCGTCACCGAGCCGAGCGCGCCGATCCGGCCCGACACCTCCTCCAGGTGCCGCATGGACCGGGCGGCGACCTTGATGACGAAACAGTCGTCGCCCGTCACGTGATGCGCCTCCAGGATCTCCGGTGTCGCGGCGACCAGGTCGTGGAACGGCTTGTAGTTGCCGTTGGGGTAGCGCAGGCGCACGAACGCCAGGATCCCGAGCCCCAGCCGCTCGGGGTCCACGACCGCGGCGTACCCCTTGATCACCCCGGCCTCCTCCAGCCGGCGCACCCGCTCGGTGACCGCGCTCGCGGACATGGAGACGGCGCGGGCCAGCTCGGCGAAGCTGGCGCGCCCGTCGCGCTGGAGGACGTCGAGGATGCGCCAGTCGGTGGCGTCCGGGGAAAACGCGGTCATCCCCGAGGGATAGCAGGGGAATCGACGGTCGCACAAGGTTCACGCCGGGGAACGCCCCTTCAAGAAGATGATCAACGGGCCGTAGATTTCAGGACATCGACGACAGCCTGCGTCACCCCGACGACAGCCTGCGTCGCACCGACGACCGCGCTCGTCGCTTCGGACTCCACTGAAAGGCCGGCCCATGACCACCACGACGACCGCCAACCCCGTCCTGCGCGTGGCGCCCGCCGCCCCCGCCGAGGCGGCCGCCTACTTCCGCGCCTCGCTCGTCTTCCACGCCGACGTCTCCGACGTCGCCGCCGCACTCGCGGCGGGGGGCGACCCCGGCTTCGTGGTCCTGGACTCCCGCTCCACCGCCTCCTGGGACCAGGGCCACGTCCCCGGCGCGGTCCACCTGCCCACCGCGCTGATCGCCGAGCAGGCCGAGCAGCTCCTCGACAGGAACACGCCGGTCGTGACGTACTGCTGGGGCCCCGGATGCAACGGCGCGACCCGCGCCGCGCTCGCCCTCGCCGAACTCGGCTACCAGGTCAAGGAGATGCTCGGCGGCTTCGAGTACTGGGTGCGCGAGGGATTCGCGTACGAGACCTGGGAGGGCGACGAGCAGCGCGCCGCCGACCCGCTGACCGCTCCGGTGGACGCGGAGGACTGCGGCTGCTGACCCGGCAACCGGGGGTGACGGTGCACACCGGCACCCCCGGTCCCGTCGACGCGGGTCACGCCGCCGGCGTGCGGGCCGCGGCAGCCCGGCACCGCGCCGGGCGGCGGCCGGTCACAGCCGGGACAGCTCCTCCACCAGGTCGTCCAGGCCCAGCGAGCCCTGGGAGAGGGCGGCCATGTGCCACGCCTTGAGGTCGAAGGCGTCACCGTGCCGCGCGCGGGCGTTCTCCCGGCCGGTGAGCCACGCCCGCTCACCCAGCTTGTAACCGATGGCCTGGCCCGGCATCGTCAGATAGCGGGTCAGCTCGCTCTCCACGAAGTCCGCCGGCCGGCTGCTGTGCGCGCCGAAGAACTCCTGCGCCAGCTCCGGCGTCCAGCGCTCACCCGGGTGGAACGGCGAGTCCCCCGGGATGTCCAGCTCCAGGTGCATGCCGATGTCCACGATGACCCGCAGGGCCCGCATCATCTGCGCGTCCAGGTAGCCGATGCGCTCCTCGGCGTCCTTGAGGAAGCCCAGCTCGTCCATCAGGCGCTCCGCGTACAGCGCCCAGCCCTCGGCGTTGGCGCTGACCATGCCGACCGAGGACTGGTAGCGGGACAGGTCCCCGGCCACGTGCGTCCACTGGGCGAGCTGCAGATGATGGCCGGGGACGCCCTCGTGGTACCAGGTCGACACCAGGTCGTACACCGGGAAGCGGGTCTGGCCCATCGTCGGCAGCCAGGTGCGCCCCGGGCGGGAGAAGTCCTCCGACGGGGACGTGTAGTACGGCGCCGCCGCACCGCCGGGCGGAGCGATGCGGGACTCCACCCGCCGCACCCGCTCGGCGAGTTCGAAGTGGGTGCCGTCCAGCGCCTCGATGGCCTCGTCCATCAGACCCTGCAGCCACGCCCGGACCTCTTCGACGCCCTCGATGTGCCGGCCGTGCTCGTCGAGGTGCGCGAGCGCCACCCACGGGGTCGCGGCGCCGGGCAGGATCTTCTTCGCCTCCTGCCGCATCTCGCCGAGCAGGCGGTGGTACTCCGCCCAGCCGTACGCGTACGCCTCGTCCAGATCGATGTCGGTGCCGTTGAAGGAGCGCGACAGGACGGCGTAGCGCTCGCGGCCCACCGTGTTCGGGGCGCCCTCGACCACGGGGGCGTACACGTCGCGCATCCAGTCGCGCAGTTCGGCGACGGCGGCGGTCGCCTCGCGTGCCGCGCCGTCCAGCTCCGCGCGCAACGCGTCCGGCCCGGCGGCCGCGAAGTCCTCGAACCAGCCCCGGCCCTGCCCGGTGTCCGCCCACTCGGTGAGCTGCCCGACGAACGTGGCCGTCGGGCGGGGCGCGGCGTACAGCTTGCGCTCCAGGCCGAGCGTCAGGGACTCCCGGTACCCGGCCAGCGCCCGCGGTACGGCCCGCAGCCGCTCGGCGATCGCCGCCCAGTCCTCGTCGGTCTCCTGCGGGGTCACCGTGAACACCTCGCGCACCTGGTGCGGCATGGTGTGCAGGTTGCCGACGGCGCGCAGGTGCTCGTCGGCCCCGTGCACGGCCAGTTCCGCGGTGAGCCGCTCGCGCAGCAGCCGCGCGCAGCGCCGCTCGATGTCGCTGTCGGCGCCGGGCCGGCGCTCCGCCTCGTCCAGCTTCGCCAGGGTGGCCCGCGCCAGATCGGCCAGCGCGTCGGCGCCGGCCGGGGACGTGTCGGGCATCCGGCGCGAACTCTCCGGTACGCCGAGGTAGGTGCCGGTGATCGGATCGAGGGCGATGAGCTCGTCGACGTAGGCGTCGGCGACCTCGCGGGGCAGCGAGCTCTTGGTCTCTGACATGCCGCCATCCTCGTACGCGTGCCGCCACCGCGTCTGCCGGGTTTCCCCTACGGCTGCCGGCGTCGGCCGGATTCCGACCAGCGGCTCGCCGGAGCCGGCCGCCTGCCCGGCGCCTCGTCAGGGTGTCCCAGGGCGCTCCGGCGGCAGCAGGGGCCCGCAGTCCCACTGCTGGAAGATCAGCCGGGTCTCCACGCGGGCCACCTCGCGGTGGGCCGTGAAGTCGTCCAGCACCAGGCGTTGCAGATCTGCCATGTCCGCGACCGCGACATGGACGAGGTAGTCGTCGGGGCCGGTGAGATGGAAGACGGTCCGGGATTCCGGCAGGGCCCGGATGCGCTCGACGAACGGTCCCACCAGCTCCCGCCGGTGCGGTCTGACCTGCACCGACAGCAGCGCCTCCAGGCCGCGGCCCAGCTTGGCCGGGTTCAGCCGCAGCTGGTGGCCGAGAATCACGCCGGAGCGGCGCAGGCGCGTCACCCGGTCAAGACAGGTCGACGGTGCGACCCCGACCTGCGCGGCGAGGTCCCGATAGGTGGTCCGGGCGTCGTTCTGCAGCAGCCGCAGCAGATGCAGATCGACCGGATCCAGTACGACGGATTCGGTCATGCGCCGAACGTAGCACGGGTTTCGGCCACATCGCCCCGGCCGGTGTTCACCCTTCCGGTCAGGGCGAGCTGATCGACAGCCGTCCCGCCCGGGGGACCCCTGGAACGGCCAGGGGTGCCCGCGTGGACCCCGAGGAGACCCCTGTGGAGGCGCCCGTGGACACCGCCCGTACGACCCGCAGAGCACTGGCCACGGAGGCCGTGCACGCAGGCCGCGACGACCTCGCCCGCCAGGGCCTGCACGCCCCGCCCATCGACCTGTCGACCACCTACCCGTCGTACGACAGCCGCGGTGAGGCCGCTCGCATCGACGCCTTCGCGACCACCGGCGCGGAACTGGACGGGCCGCCCGTGTACGCCCGGCTCGGCAACCCGACCGTCGCCCGCTTCGAGACCGCGCTGGCGAAGCTGGAGGGCACCGAGTCCGCGGTCGCGTTCGCCAGCGGCATGGCCGCGCTGAGCGCCGTCCTGCTGGTGCGCGCCTCGATGGGCCTGCGGCACGTCGTCGCCGTACGGCCGCTGTACGGCTGCAGCGACCACCTGCTCACCGCCGGACTGCTCGGCACCGAGGTGACCTGGACCGACCCGGCCGGCATAGCCGACGCGCTGCGCCCGGACACCGGCCTGGTCATGGTCGAGACCCCGGCGAACCCCACCCTCGCGGAGATCGACCTGCGGGCCGTCGCCCACGCCTGCGGCTCGGTGCCGCTGCTCGCCGACAACACCTTCGCCACGCCGGTGCTCCAGCGGCCCGCCGAGCGGGGCGCGCGGCTCGTGCTGCACAGCGCCACCAAGTACCTCGGCGGCCACGGCGACGTGATGGCGGGCGTGGTGGCCTGCGACGAGGAGTTCGCCGGGCGCCTGCGCCAGGTGCGGTTCGCCACCGGCGGCGTCCTGCACCCGCTGGCCGGCTATCTGCTGCTGCGCGGCCTGTCCACCCTGCCGGTCCGGGTGCGCGCCGCCTCCGCGAACGCCGCCGAACTCGCCGGCCGGCTCGCCGCCGACCCGCGTGTGGCCCGCGTCCACTACCCGCGCATCGGCGGCGCGATGGTCGCCTTCGAGGTGCACGGCGACCCGCACGAGGTCATCGCCGGGGTTCGGCTGATCACCCCGGCGGTGAGCCTCGGCAGCGTCGACACGCTGATCCAGCACCCGGCGTCGATCAGCCACCGCATCGTGGACGAGGGGGACCGCCGCGGGGCGGGCGTGAGTGACCGGCTGCTGCGGATGTCGGTGGGTCTGGAAGACGTGGAGGATCTCTGGGCCGATCTGGACGGAGCGCTCGCCGGGGCCTCGGACCGGTCCCGGACGAGCGCGGCCACCGCGCGCTGACCCTGGGGCAGAGCGTGATCGTGCGCTGACCTCGCACACCGGCGGGGGCGCGCCGGCGGTGCGCCGCGAAAGCCGACGGGGGCGGCTCGGCGGTGCGCCGCAAAGGGCGACGGGGACGGGGCCCGGCGGAACACCGCCGGGCCCCGTCCCCGGGTCGCCTCAGTCCCGCGTCACGCTCTCGTCGTACCGGGCGCTGTTCCCGCCGTACTGCTGCACGCCCAGCCGCGGCCGGTCGTACGGCAGCCGGGAGCCGACCGGGACCGCGTCAAGGCGGGCGGTGATGACCAGGGTGCCCTCTTCGATCTGGTAGTCGAGGGGCAGCCCGAGCCCGCGCATCGCGGCGACCATCCCGGTGTTGGAGGCCTGCGTGACGGCGTACACGCTCTCGCAGCCCGCCTCGACCGCCATGGACACCAGCCGGCCGAGCAGTTCGCTGCCGATGCCGCGCCGCTGCCACTCGTCCTCGACCAGCAGGGCGACCTCGGTCTCGTCGCCGTCCCACAGCAGATGGCCGAGGCCGACGATGCGGCCGGAGGCGGTCTGCACGGCGAGCGTGCGCCCGAAGCGCGGGCTGAGCAGGTGGTTCAGATAGCGGTCCGCGTCCCGGACCGGCCCGTGGTAGCGCAGGGACAGCGTCCGCGCCGAGCACCGCTCGTGCATCGCCTTCGCCGCCTTGAGGTCCCCGGTGTCGGCCCGCCGCACGGTGATCGGGCTTCCCTCCGGCAGCGTCAGCAGGTCAGTGCCGACCGGGACCCGCGGCCCGAGCCGCGCGTCCAGCTCCACCAGGGCGCGGGCCCGCGCGAACTCCGTCGGGGTGAACGGCAGATACGGCCGCTCGACGGTGAGGACGCCGCCCTCGGGCGCCCGCAGCCGCAGCACGGTGTCCTCCAGCACGCCCTCTTCCGGGACGGCGTCGTCGCCGCCGGCCGTGGCCGCGGGCAGCGACCGGATGGTGCAGCGGCCCAGCAGCTGGCGCAGGGCCAGGGGCAGTTCCGCGGTGTCCAGGGCGGTACGGGTGGCCAGAGCCAGGACCCGGGTGGGGGCGTCCACCAGATCGTGGGCGTCGGCGCGCTCGATCCAGGTGCCGGTGCCGCCGGCCAGGGCCACCACCCGGGTCAGCTCGGCGGCCGTCAGCGTGCCGGGGGAGCGCAGCAGGAACTCGTCCACGGCGGTGTCGCCCAGCGGGTGCGCCTGCAGGCTCAGGATGTCGACCCGGTGCCCGGCCAGGGCCGTGCACAGCGCGGCGAGCGAGCCGGGCTGGTCCCGCACGGTCGTGCGCATCCGCCACAGGGTGCTCTCGGCGCCCACCGCGTCCGCGGTCCCCGGCGCCGGGGAGTCCTGCCCGGCCGGCGGCTCGGCGGAGCCCGGCCGGGCGCCGGTATCACCGGTCGGCGGGGCGTGTCCGTGCCTGCGTGACCACCATGTGTGGAAGCCGGCCGTGGCCGTCAGTACCACCGCCGACGCCACCAGCAGCACCGGTCCGTCGGGGCCGTGCCCGATCAGGTTCGCCACGCCGTCGGCCACCGCCACGGCTGTGAACATCGCTGCCAGCTCCACCACGTCGCGACGCCAGTGGTGGACGGGCCGGCCGTGCCGGGCACGCTTCACATCGGGAATCTCTCTCTTCATGCACCCACTGTGAAGGAACGGTGTTGCGTGATCACGAACGTCTTGTGACCGATGGGTAAAGCGTGCTTCTAGAGATTTTGTCCGTTATGTCACAGCTGCGTTGCGGCGGTGCCGACGGCCCCACGCCACCGGGGAGTTGCCACGCGCCGCGCTCCGGGGGATGACTCCGGGGCGCGGCGCGGGCACCGAGGGTACGCGAGACCTCACACCGTCCTCACTGGCCGACGCGGCCCGGCTGGAGGACCTGCGTGAACAGCACGGTGCCGTCCTGCTCACGCAGCCGGACCGTCAGCTCACCGCTGTCGCCGTCGATGTCGACCTCGCCGAAGAACTGGTAGCCCTCGGCCGGTGAGACGTTCCCCCTGGCAGGCGCCTTCACGAACACCCGGTCGGGGCCGAAGGTGCCGTCGAGCGCACTGGCCGGGAAGGCCCCCGCGTTCAGCGGCCCGGAGACGAACTCCCAGAACGGCTCGAAGTCCTTGAACGCGGCCCGCGACGGGTCGTAGTGCTGGGCCGAGGTGTGGTGCACATCCGCGGTCAGCCACACCGTGCCCGTGATCCGGCGGTGCTTGACGAACCGCAGCAGCTCGGCGATCTGCAGCTCACGGCCGAGCGGGGCGCCCGGATCGCCCTGCGCCACGGCCTCGAAGTTCGGCCGGCCCTCCACTCCGTCCGGCACGACCAGCCCGAGCGGCATGTCCGCGGCGATCACCTTCCACACCGCGCGCGAGCGGGCCAGCTCGCGCTTGAGCCACTCCAGCTGCTCACGGCCGAGGATGCCCTGCGGGTCGGTGGTCTGGTCGTCGGGGGAGTTGGCGTTGCGGTAGGTCCGCATGTCCAGCACGAACACGTCCAGCAGCGGGCCGTGGTGGACGACCCGGTAGATGCGGCCGTCGCCGCGTGCGCCCACGGTGGATACCGGGAAGTACTCGGCGAAGGCGCGCCGGGCGCGCGCCGCCAGGTCGTCCAGCCGGGTGCCGGCCGGGTAGGGGGTGCCGGAGGCGATGACCTCGCCCGGGTACCAGTTGTTGCGGACCTCGTGGTCGTCCCACTGGATGATGTTCGGCACCTGCGCGTTGAACCGGCGCAGCGCCGCATCGAGCAGGTTGTAGCGGAAGTTGCCGCGGTAGTCGGCCAGCGTCACGGCGACGTGGGACTTCTCCTCGCTTGTCACCGACCGGTACACCGAGCCGTCCGGCAGCGCGGCCGTGGCCGCGATGGGGCCGTCGGCGTAGATGTTGTCGCCGCTGCACAGGAAGAAGTCCGGGTCCAGCTTCGCCATCGCGTCGAAGATGCGGTAGCCGCCGATGGACTCGTTGATGCCCCAGCCCTGGCCGGCCAGATCGCCTGACCACACGAACCGCACGCCCTGCCGCCGCCGCACGGGCGCCGTCCGGAACGTTCCGGCCACCGCTTCGCCGGTACGGCGCGGGTCGTCGGGGTCGGCGAGCCGCACCCGGTAGTGGATCTGCTCGCCGGGCGGCAGCCCGTGCAGCCGGGTCGTGCCGGTGAAGTCGGTGTCCGAGCCCAGCAGCGGGCCCTGCCAGCGGCGCGGATTGCGGAACGACTCGGTCGCGGACGTCTCCACGATCATGCGGGCGGCGCGGTCCGAACGCACCCAGATCAGGCCGGAGTTCGAGGTCACGTCTCCTGCCTGCACCCCCCAGCCCGCCTCGGGGCGCCCGGAGAGGGCGAAGGCCGGCGCCGCGCCGAGCCCCGCCGGCAGGGACAGAGCCGCGGACGCGGCCAGCGAGCCGCGCAGCACACTGCGGCGGCCGGGATGCGGACGGTGCGACATGGAGGGCCTCCAGGGGGCGGGAATCAGCCGATGTGCACCCCACACCTACTGGCGCTCCCCGGCGCACACGGAAACCACAAGTGAACAACTGCCCGTGACGCGACGGCGGCAGGCGACGCCGGGGTGCGGCCGATCGCCGTAATGCCGCCTTTTCCCGTGCACGGCACAGGGGCTGACGTGGCGTCAGCCCCTGAGTCGATGCCGGTGTGACGTCAGTCTCGGCTGCCGTCGAGGATGACCCGCGCGACCAGGGCCGGGTCGTCGTTCATCGGGCAGTGCCCGCAGCCGGGCAGCCGTACCAGCCGGGCCCGCGGCATGACCTGCTTGGCGCGCACACCCTGACGGGGCACCAGCAAGCGGTCCCGGGTGCCCCAGGCCACGGTGACCGGGATGCCGGGAATGTCCTCGTCGAACCGGACCGTGGCGCCGGCCGCGAGCGTCGCCGCGAACCCTGTCGCCTCGGCCAGTGCCCGGGTCTCGGCGACCACGGCCTGCGGGGTGCGGCGGCCGGGCCGGGCGTAGATGGTGCTCGTCAGGACCGTGCGGCCGGCCGTCGAGCGGGACAGCTGCTCGACCAGCGGCAGGGGCAGCCGGCGGGAGATGCCGCGCATGGCCAGCAGGACGCCGAACGCGTACCGCCGCTCGGCCTCGGACCAGAAGCCGGCCGGGGACAGCGCGGTGACCGACCGCACCAGCCGCTCGCGGCCGAGTTCCAGGGCGATCAGCCCGCCCAGGGAGTTGCCCGCCACGTGCGGGCGGTCGAGTTCCAGCGCCTCGCACAGCGCGCCGAACACGGCGGTCGTCGTCGGCAGGTCGTACGCCAGTGTCTGCGGCAGTGCGGGGGAGGCACCGAAACCGGGCAGGTCCACGGCGATCACGTCCCGGTCGGCGGCGAGGATGTCCACCACGGGGTCCCAGGCCTGCCGGTGATGGCCGATGCCGTGCAGCAGGAGCAGCGGTGCGCCGCGGCCCACGCGCGCGTAGGAGACGGTCACCGGCTGCGGGCCGTGCGGGGAGGGGACCTTGAAGGAGAGCGTGGCGGACATGCGGGGCTCCTCGGGGACTCACGGACGGACGCCGAGTAGACAGCTTGTCAGTAATTGCTACTGACGGGTAGCCCCAAGGGCGGCTCCATGGCGCGCCGATGAACGCGACGAGAGGTCGAGGATTGGTCTTGACCAAGGGTGTGGGCCGTCCTATGGTCGCAGACAAGTGCAACAACCTTTAATAAACAAGGGCGCTAAACGCCGCCGGATCAGGCATCGCGGAGGACAGGGTGGGGACCACGCAGCTGGAGACGGTGCCGGAACCCAAGTACTGGCATCTCAAGACCGTGCTCACCGAGGCGCTCGACTCCGAGTTCGCGGTCGGTGAGATCCTGCCCAACGAGCGTGAGCTGGCCGCCCGCTTCGGCGTCGCCCGCGCCACCCTCCGGCAGGCCCTGGAACAGCTCGAGCTGGAAGGCCGGCTGCAGCGGCGCCGCGGCGTCGGCACCACCGTCGCGCCGCCCCGCATGGGTGTGGCCGTCGGCACCGAGGAACACGCCTGGCCGAGCGTCGGCAGCGACGCCTGGCAGCCGGCCGACTGCGACCTGGCCGTGCCGCCCGCCGCTGTCGCCGACGCGCTGGAGACCGGCCGCGACGAGGCGGTGCACATCGTGCGCCGCACCCGCGTGAACAACGGCCAGACGGTGGCCGCCGAACTGCTCTACATCCCGCAGGGCTCTGTGCCCGAGCTGACCGGCATCGACGCTCCCTCCGGGCCGGCCCGTGCGCGGGCCGTGCTGCGCGAACTGCAGCGGCGGGAGGCGGCCGGCCAGGACCGCGCCGTCGAGCTGGGCTCGGCCGGGGCCGACGACGCCAAGGCGCTGGACCGGCTCCCGGGGGCGCCGGTCCTCGTCGTCACCACCCGGTACTTCGCCGAGGGCCGCACCGCCGCGCTGTCCGTCGCCACGTACCGCGCCGACACCTGCCGGCTCACCTTCGGCGACTCGGGCAGCGTCGAGATCCACCACGACCCGGAGCGCCGGGCGTCCTGACCCACCGTCACCGCACCCGCGCCCCGGCCGACCGGGGCGCACCGGGCCGAACCGGGCGGGGTGGGTGCCGGCGCGGCTGACCGGGCTGTGAGAGCGCGGGGTGACCTCGTGAGCTACGGAGCGACGGTCCGGTAAGGCCAGACGCTCCCCGCAAGCCGTTCCTGGCACGGAGCGAGGGGTTACCGGCGTCCCGCGTCACGCGGCGGGCACCCGCAACGAGGCGTTCCCCGCGTCCCGCGTCACGCGGCGGGCACCCGCAATGCGGCCAGTACCGGCAGGTGGTCCGTTGCGGCCCGCAGGTCCCGTTCCGCGATCCCGGGCAGTCCCATCGGCACCCCGCAGCCCAGCACCTGGATCCCCGCCGTCGCGAAGACCGCGTCGATTCGCTGCAACGGATCGCCCAGCCGGGTGGTGTGCTCCCGCCCCCACGGCTTCGTCGCCCAGCAGTCCTGCAGGGCGTCCGCGAGCAGCCTGAAGGTGCGGCCGTCGGGCCGGTCGTTGATGTCGCCGGCGGCGACGGCGTGCGCCACGTCCAGGGCGGACAGCCGCTCGAGGAGCAGCCGGCCCTGTTCGTAGCGTTCCTCGTCCTGGATGCTCAGGTGACAGCTGAGCACTCCGAGCCGTGCCCGGCCGAACCGCAGGACGGCGGTGGCGAAGCCGCGCTGGTGCAGGCCGGGGGTGCGGGGCAGCAGGACGGCTTCGGTGTGCTCCACATGGGCGCGGAGCGAGGAGAGGATCATGGGGCCGGACGCGGTGGCGCCGCCCGAGACGTACACGAGTCCGGAGGAATGGGCGAGGCGGGCCGCGGCCTTGCGCCAGCGGAAGAACCGCGGTGCCTCCTGAACGCAGACGACGTCGGGCCGGCAGGCCCGGATCACCCGGGCGAGGGCCGCGACGTCGTCGCGCATGGAGCGGACGTTGTAACTGAGGACGCGCACGACCACGGAGCCGTCGTGCTCCGTCGCGGACTCGGGCAGATCCCGCACGCTTCCCCTTTCGCCTGTCACCAAGACGTCTTTCATCATGACGTCTTCCACCATGGCGTCGCCTTCATCAAGGGGTCACCGGCGGGCGGTCACCGTGCCGTCCACGGCGAACAGCTGCTCCTCCACGTGGTCCAGTGCCAGCCGCAGCGCGCCCGTCGCCACCGCTGCCTCGCCCAGCAGGGACAGGGTCACCTTCGGCGGCCGCAGGCAGTAGCGGGCGAGTTCCTTGCTCAGCGGGGCGAGCACCCCGTCCAGACCGGCCGCCCAGCCGCCGATGACGACCAGCTCCGGGTCCAGCGCCAGCACCAGCGCGGCCACGTCGTGCACGAGGCGCTGGATGAAACGGTCCACCGCGGCACGGGCGCGGCGATCGCCCTCGCGGGCCTGGGTGAACACCGCGGCCACGGCCTGCTCGTCCAAGGGGTGCAGCGGCTCGTCGGTCGTCGACAGCAGCGTCTCCGGTGTCGCCTCGCGCCCCAGCAGGTGCAGCGCGCCGATCTCGCCGGCCGCTCCGCCGTAGCCCCGGTGCAGCCGCCCGCCGATCAGCGCACCCGCGCCCGGACTCAGCCCCGCCAGGACGAATACGATGTCGTCGGACTCGGTGGCGGCGCCCTTCCAGTGCTCGGCGACGGCCGCCGCGTTGGCGTCGTTCTCCACCAGCACCGGGCACTTGAAGGAACGGCTCAGCCGCTCACCCAGCCGCAGTCCCGTCCACCCCGGAAGCGCGGTGCCCAGCCGTACCGTCCCGTCGGCCTCCACGATTCCCGGTGTGGCCACGCCGACCGCGCGCAGCGAGCTGCGCGGCACCCCGGCGCGGCGCAGCAGCTCCGCCACCGTCGTCCGCAGCCGCTCCAGCCGCTCGTCCGCCCCGGCCGTCTCCTCCACGTCCTTGGCCTGCGCGCCGACCACCCGCCCGTCGAGGTCCGCCAGCAGCGCGGCCACCCGGTGCGCGCCGATCTCCACGCCCAGCAGATGCCCCGCCTCCGCACGGAAACGGAACCTCCGCGCTGGGCGGCCCTGGCGCCTTGCCGTGCCCTCCTCGGCCGCCTTCTCGACGACCAGGCCGGCCTGGATGAGATCGTCCACGACGCCCTCGACGGTCGGCCGGGACAGCCCGGTCACCCGGGTGACCTCCGTCAGCGTCGCGCAGTCCGTGGCCCGCAGCGCGTGCAGCACCACCGCGGAATTGATCCTTCGCAGCAGCGAGGGATCCCCGCCGGTCAGCCGCCCCACCGTCCGTCCTCCCAGCTCGTGCGCGTGTTGGCGGGATCGTACTCGGCCCGCCGGGCACCGGCGAGACGCGGGCCGCAAGGGATCGGGCCCGGCGTGCCGCGGCCGGGCTCAGCCCGGGGTGACGAAGCCCGACTCGTACGCAACGATCACCGCCTGCGTGCGGTCCCGCGCCCCCAGCTTCGCGAGGACGCCGCTCACATGCGATTTCACGGTCTCCGTGCCGACGACGAGCCGTGCGGCGATCTCCGCGTTCGACAGCCCGCGGGCCATCAACCGGAGCACCTCGCCCTCCCGCTCGGTCAGCCGCGCCCGCTCCAAGAGGTCACGGGCCGCGCGGTTGCCGCCGCTGTCGCCGTACTCGGCGGCCATGCGCCGCACCGAGGCGGGGAAGAGCAGTGACTCGCCCTCCGCCACGAGCCGCACGGCGTGCACGATCTCCGCCGGCCGGGCCCGCTTCAGCAAGAACCCGTCCGCACCGGCGCGCAGTGCCCCGTACACGTACTCGTCGTTCTCGAACGTCGTCACCACGAGGATCTTCGGCGGATCGGTCACCGTGCGCAGCACCGCGCGCGTGGCCTCGATGCCGTCCAGCAGGGGCATCCGCACATCCATGGCGACCACGTCGGGCCGCAGCTGCCGCACCAGCGGGATCACGGCGGCCCCGTCGGCCGCCTCCCCGACGACCTCGATGTCGGACTGGGCCTCCAGCACGGCCCGCAGACCCGCGCGGACCAGGGGTTCGTCATCGACGAGGAGAACGCTGACCGGCATCCGGCCAGCCTAGATCACCCCACCGGCAGCTCGACGTGCACCTGCCAGTCGGGTCCGTCGGGGCCCGTGCGGGCCCGGCCGCCGAGCAGGGCGGCACGCTCGCGGATGCCGCGCAGGCCGCTGCCGCGGATGCCGCTGTCCCGGCCGGGCCCGGGTATCTCGCCGGGCAGCGGATTGCGCACCTCCAGCAGGAGCCGGGCGTCGTCCGCTGCGACCCGCACCCGGACCGGCACCGAGCCCGCGTGGCGCAGCACGTTCGTCAGGGACTCCTGCAGCATGCGGTACCCCTCGCGGGAGACCGGTCCGGGCACCGTCTCCAGCGGGCCGCTCAGCTCGGCGTCGACCTCGGCGCCCGACGCCCGCGCGGACTCCAGCAGCCGCCCGGCGTCCACGAGCGTCGGCCGGCTGCTCACCGGTCGCTCCGCCTCCCGCAACACACCGAGCACCCGCTCCAGGTCCTCCAGAGCCGCCCGGCCGGTGTCCTCGATCGCGGCCAGCGCCCGGTCGGTGAAGTCCGGATCCCCCGCCGCCCGGGCCGCGCCCGCCTGGACGACCGCCACCGTCAGCGCGTGCCCGATCGAGTCGTGCAGCTCGCGGGCGATGCGGTTGCGCTCCAGCAGTTGTTCGGTGCGCTCCTCCAGAGCGGCGAGCCGCTCGGTGGGGGAGGGCCCGAGCAGACGCAGTGCGACACGGGTGATCAGCTCACCGCCGGCCAGCACGACGGCCGGCAGCAGGAGCAGGGGGAGCGGCGCGAGGACCGCGTACCACCAGTGATGGCCGGCCACGGGCAGCCATCCGCCGCTGTCCGGCCGACCGCCCAGCGCCGCCCGGACCAGGTCGACGGCGGTCAGGGGCAGTTGGAAGGTGAGCTGCGAGACCAAGGCGCCCAGAAACAGCCGGGTCTCCAGCCAGAGCACCATCCGCCCGCGGTCGCCCCACGTCCTCGCCGGCCCGGTGACGATCAGCGGCGCATCGCCGTCCCGGCGGCCGAGGAGCAACAGCCGGGCCTGGAAGCCCTCCACGGTCCGCGTCGCGGGGATCAGACCGGACAGGCCGAGCACCACGGCCGCGGCGGCCGGCGCCCACCAGGCTTCGTCGATGAACAGCCACATCGCCGGCCACACGACGGCCACGAACAGATGCAGCCACCGGGTGTACGTGACCGCCCGTGCGAACGGGCGCAACCAGCGGATCATGACGTCATCGTGCCAGCCACCACTGACAACGGACCTCCCCCGCACGGGGGAGACGATCTCCACCGGCGGGGGAGGAGCCGGACCCCGACGGTCCGTCAGGGTGAGGGACATGACCCGCATCGACGTCCACGACCTCACCAAGGAGTACGGCTCCCGGCGCGCCGTCGACCACCTCACCTTCCGCGTCGAACCCGGCCGCGTGACCGGCTTCCTCGGCCCCAACGGCGCCGGGAAGTCCACCACCATGCGGCTCGTCCTCGGCCTGGACCGGCCGACCACCGGCACCGCGACCGTCGGCGGCCGCCCCTACGCCACGCTCGGCGAACCGCTCCGCGAGGTCGGCGCGCTGCTGGACGCGCAGTCCGCGCACGGCTCCCGCACCGCCCGCGCCCACCTGCTCGCCCTCGCCGCGAGCAACCGCATCGCGCCGCGCCGGGTCGAGCAGGTGCTGGAGGAGACCGGGCTCGCCGCTGTCGCGCACCGCAGGGTGCGGACGTACTCCCTGGGCATGCGTCAGCGCCTCGGCATCGCCGCCGCGCTGCTCGGCGACCCGCGGGTGGTGATGCTCGACGAGCCCGCCAACGGCCTCGACCCCGAAGGGATCGTCTGGATCCGTCACCTGCTGCGCCGGCTCGCCGACGAGGGCCGAACCGTCCTGGTCTCCAGCCACCTGATGAACGAGACGGCGTCCTTCGCCGATCACCTCCTGGTGCTCGGCCGGGGGCGGCTGCTCGCCGACATGCCGATGCGCGCGTTCATCGACGCACGCGTGCAGCCCCGCGTCCGGGTACGCACCACGGACGGCGTCGCACTGAAGGAGGCGCTCGCCCGGCACGGCCACGACGCCGCCGAGACGGACGACGGGGCGTGGAGCGTGCCGCACGCGCGCGTGGAGGACATCGGCCGGATCGCGTCCGCGGCGGGCGTACCCCTCCTCGAACTGGCCGCCGACGCGGGCACGCTGGAGCAGGCCTACCTCGATCTGACCGCGGCCGAAGCCGAGTTCACCGCACCCCGACAGGAGGCCTGACCATGGGATTCACCCCCGCCCTGCACGCCGAGTGGATCAAGATCCGGACGTTGCGCTCACAGCTCGCGAGCCTCGGCGCGGTCCTGGCCGCCACCGCCGCTTTCTCCGCGCTCGCCGCACTGGACACCGGCGGATCGGACTTCGACCCCCTCTTCTCGGCCTTCTTCGGCGTCAGCTTCGGCCAGATCGCCGCCATCACCTTCGGTACGACGGCCATGGCGGCGGAGTTCCAGGGCGGCGCGCTTCGCGTCTCCCTGGCCGCCGTACCCCGGCGGGGCCGCTGGTTCACCGCGAAGGCGACCGCGGTGGCCGCGCCCGCGCTGGCCGTCGGCCTGGTCAGCGGCCTGGTCACCCTGGCGGTGGGCCGGGCCGCCCTGGGCGACAAGGCGGCAGGACTGTCGGGGGGTGAACAACTGCGCGCCGTCGTGGGCTGCGGGATCTATCTGATGCTCATGGCCCTGTTGGCGACCGGGCTCACCGCGGTGCTGCGCAGTGGCGTCGCGACCCTGAGCATCCTCATCCCCTTCCTGCTCATCGTCTCCTTCGTCGTCGGCGACGTGTCCGGCGGCGTCGCCGACTTCCTGCCCGACCGCGCCGGTCAGGCCGTGCTGCACCACGGTTCTGACGGGCTGCTCGGTCCCTGGGCGGGGCTCGCGGTGACCGCGGCGTGGGCGTCGGCCGCGCTGGGAGCGGGCGCCTGGAGCGTGCTGCGCCGGGACGCCTGAGGCTGAAGAGCCCTGTGCGGGGCGTCCGCAGCCGGGCCGCACGCTGACGCCCCGCCAATTGTCAGTGGGGGCCGCTTTACTGGATCACATGGACAGCGCGCAGCATCTCGCCGTGATCGACCGGCTGCGCTGCCGGGTGTTTCCCGGGCAGCGCGGCCGGACGGACGTGGGCACGGCCGGGCCGGGGTACTTCATAGCGGAGTTGATGACCAGCCACGGGCTGCGGGAGGGCGACCCGGGAGAGCGGGCGCCGACGGCCGCGGACGTCCACGCGCTGAAGGACCGTGTGGCGCGTGAGCTGGACGAGCGCAGGGGCGCGCACCCGCCGCCTCTGGGCATGCAGGGCCTGCGGATGCGGGCCGCGCGGGGGGAGGAGATACCCGAGCCCTGGGCCACGGTCAGCGTCCGGGTGGACGAGCTGGACCTGTGGGACCCGGACGACAGCGGCCGCTGGGTCGCCCTCGGGGTGGCCGACCGGGACGCGCACGACGAGGTCCAACTGCTCGCCGTCGTCACCGAGATCGACCCGCCATGACTTGCGGGCGCGCCTCCGGCGCTTCGCCTCCACCGAGACCACCGAGACCCGCCATGACTTGCGGGCGCGCCACCGGCGCTTCGCCTCCACCGAGACCACCGAGACCACCGAGACCGCCGAGACCCGCCGGGCGGCCACCGGCGATTCGCCTGCGCCGAGACGGGCGGGGCGGTCACCGGCGATTCGCCTGCGCCGAGACGGGCGGGGCGGTCACCGGCTACTCCTCGGCGGCCCGCCGCAGCCGGGCGAACTCCTCGGCCATGGTCACCACGGTCCAGTGCGCGTTCAGCCCGCTCGGATTGGGCAGCACCCACACGCGGGTGCCCCCGATCATGCGCTCCTGCGGCCCCACCCGCGCGGTGCGGTCCGCGAAGGCGGCCCGGTAGGCGGTGATGCCGACGACGGCCAGCCAGCGCGGCCGCAGCCGCTCGACCTTGGCGGTCAGCAGCCGGCCGCCCTCCTGGTACTCCTCGGCGCTCAGTTCGTCTGCGCGGGCCGTCGGCCGGGCGACCACGTTGGTGATGCCCAGGCCGTACCGCGGCAGTTCGTGCTGCTCGGCGGGCTTGAGCAGGCGGGGTGTGAAGCCGGACAGGTGCAGCGCGGGCCAGAAGCGGTTGCCGGGACGGGCGAAGTGATGGCCCGTAGCGGCGCTCATCAAACCGGGGTTGATGCCGCAGAAGAGCACGCGGAGGCCGTCCGCGACCACGTCCGGTACGGGACGGTCGCGGGCGGCCTCCAGCTCCGCCTGGGTGAAACGGGGCATCGTGCGGCGCAGGTCAGAGGATCGCGCCGGGCGTGTAGCCCGCGGCCTCGGGGTGCTGCTTGACGATCTCCTCGACGCGGCCGACGACCGTGGCGACCTGGTCGGCGGCGGCGCCCGTGAAGGACAGCTTGTCCGCCATCAGCGCCGCGAGCTGCTCACGGTCCAGCGGCAGGCGCTCGTCCGCGGCGAGCTTGTCCAGCAGGTCGTTGCGCTCGGCGCCCTGCTCGCGCATCGCCAGCGCGGTGGCGACGGCGTTCTCCTTGATCGCCTCGTGCGCGACCTCACGGCCGACGCCCCCGCGCACCGCGCCCATCAGCACCTTGGTGGTGGCGAGGAACGGCAGGTAGCGGTCCAGCTCGCGGGCCACGACCGCCGGGAAGGCACCGAACTCGTCGAGGACGGTCAGGAACGTCTCCAGCAGGCCGTCCAGCGCGAAGAACGCGTCCGGCAGCGCGACGCGGCGCACCACGGAGCAGGACACGTCGCCCTCGTTCCACTGGTCGCCGGCCAGCTCGCCGGTCATGGAGGCGTAGCCGCGCAGGATCACCATGAGGCCGTTGACGCGCTCGCAGGAGCGGGTGTTCATCTTGTGCGGCATCGCGGAGGAGCCGACCTGGCCCGGCTTGAAGCCCTCCGTGACCAGCTCGTGCCCGGCCATCAGGCGGATCGTCTTGGCCAGCGAGGAGGGCGCCGCCGCCAGCTGGACCAGCGCGGTGACGACCTCGTAGTCCAGCGAGCGCGGGTAGACCTGGCCGACGGAGGTGAAGGCCTGCGCGAAGCCGAGGTGCCCGGCGATCCGGTTCTCCAGGTCGGCCAGCTTGGCGGCGTCACCGCCGAGCAGGTCCAGCATGTCCTGCGCGGTGCCGACCGGGCCCTTGATGCCGCGCAGCGGGTAGCGGCCGAGCAGCTCCTCGAGGCGGCCGTAGGCGACGAGCAGCTCGTCGGCGGCGGTCGCGAAGCGCTTGCCGAGGGTGGTGGCCTGGGCGGCCACGTTGTGGGAGCGGCCGGCCATGACCAGCTCGCCGTACTCGCCGGCGAGCTTGCCGAGGCGCGCCAGCACCGCCACCGTGCGGCCGCGCATCAGCTCCAGGGAGAGCCGGATCTGCAGCTGCTCGACGTTCTCGGTGAGGTCGCGGGAGGTCATGCCCTTGTGCACGTGCTCGTGCCCGGCGAGGTCGTTGAACTCCTCGATACGGGCCTTCACGTCGTGCCGCGTGACCTTCTCGCGCTCGGCGATGGAGGCCAGGTCGACGGTGTCGAGGACGCGCTCGTAGTCGGCGATCGCCTCGTCCGGAACCTCGATCCCGAGGTCCTTCTGGGCGCGCAGCACGGCGAGCCAGAGCTGACGCTCCAGCTTCACCTTCTGCTCGGGCGACCAGAGCGTGGCGAGCTCGGCGGAGGCGTAGCGTCCGGCGAGGACGTTGGGGATGCGGGGCTTGGCGGGCGCAGAAGTCACGTGTCCAGATTCTACTGGCGATTCCTGCAGGCCAGCGCCGCGGTACCGATCGGCGGAACCTACGAGACGCCGATCACGCCCGCGCGGCACGACGGGCCCGGCCGGCCCGGCCCACGGATACCTGGGGCGACGCGCGGTCGTGGGCAGGTCAGAGGGGGCGGGGCTGGGCCGGAACCCGGGGGCCGTGGGGGCCCCGGGTCCGGGTCGGCGTCCCGACCCCGCCGTGGTGCCCCCGGCCCGCGTCGGCGGCCCGGCCGCGCCGTGGTGCTCCGGGCCCGGGTGGCGGCCCGGACGCGCCGTGGTGCCCCCGGCCTGGGTCGGCGGCCCGGCCCCGCCGTGGCGGCTCCGCCTGCCGTGAGGGCCCGGTCCCGCCGTAACGACCCCGGCCGACCCAGCCCGGGGGGTGACGGCCCGGCGCCGGGGCGGCTCGGCCCGGGGGCCAGCTCGGCCCGGCCGGCCCCACGCCTCCTCGGTGCCGGAGCCGTACGGCGCCCTCCAGCGCCGGGCGCCGTGTCCGGCCGAAGAAGGGGCGCGGGGAACTGCGCGGCCAGCCCCCACCGGGCCCGCACCCGGAAGACCACCACACGCGGCAGCGCCAACGCCGTGGCGACCCGCCCTGGACCCCGTCATGGCGCCGGGCGGGGCGGCGCCGTGCGGGTCGGCGGCGCCGCACCGCACCCGGCCCGGGCGCGGAGACTCGCCCGGCCCGGCCCGGCCCGGTTCGGCGACCGGCGTCCCACCCCGTCCTCAGCTCGGCGGAGCCGCCCGCTCAGTCGTACGGCAGCAGCTCCGGACGCTTCGGTGGGCGGCCGTCGCCCGAGGAGCGGCCGGTGAGGCGGCGGCCTATCCACGGGAGCAGGTGCTGCCGGGTGAAGCGGGCGTCGGCGATGCGGCGGGCGATCCAGTTCGGGGGGAGCGCCGTGGGCAGCGCGGCGTGCCAGTCGGGATCCTCCGCCTCGTGACCGAGGGTCTGCCACACCGCCTCCGCGACCCGCCGGTGCCCCTCGGCGGTCAGATGCAGGCGGTCGACGTCCCACATCCGCGGGTCGCCCAGCCCGGGCGCCCCGTACAGGTCGACGACCAGCGCCCCGTGTCGCGCGGCCAGGTCGTCGACGCACGCGAAGAGTTCCTCCATACGCGGCCGGAAGCGCTCCAGTACGGGCCCCTGGCGGCCGGGGCTGCGCATCAGCACGAGCTGTTTGCAGGACGGCGCCAGGCGCTCCACCGCCTCCGTCAGCAGCCCCTTGACCCGCCCCATGTCGCACTTGGGCCGCAGCGTGTCGTTGAGGCCGCCGACCAGGGTGATCACATCGGCTTCCATCGCGGCCGCCATGGGCACCTGCTCTTCGACGATCTGCCCGATGAGCTTGCCGCGCACGGCCAGGTTGGCGTACCGGAAGCCGGGCGTACGGGCGGCCATCCGGGCCGCGAGGAGGTCGGCCCAGCCGCGGTAGGAACCGTCCGGCAGCAGGTCCGACATGCCCTCGGTGAAGGAGTCGCCGACGGCGACCAGGCTGGTGTAGGCGGGGTTCGTGTCCATGGCGACAGCGATGGTAACCCGCACGGCATACCCAGCGGTCGGTCACCCTCGACCCCACCGTGACTCGGCCCGGCGCCACCGGCGTCCGCGCCGCGCCCCGGGCGAGCCGCCAGCCCCGTTGCCCGAACAGCCGGGCTCGGCCCTGGGGCTCCCGGTACCACCGGCGTCCGCACACCGCCCGGCGTCAGCCCCGCTGCCCGAACAGCGGCGCTCACCCCCGGAGGGGCCCCGCTCCGGCACCCCCGCGCCACAGGCGCTACCGCGCCACAGGCGTCCGGCCTCCGCCCGCAGCCGGGCCAGACCTCGGCCCCGCGCGCTCGAAGTGCGGGGCTCGCCCCCGGAGGGGCCCCGCTCCGGCACCCCCGCGCTACCGGCGCCACCGCGTCACAGGCGTCCGGCCTCCGCCCGCAGCCGGGCCAGACCTCAGCCCCGGGTGCTCGAAGTGCGGCGCTCGCCCCCGCAGGGATCCCGCTCCGGCGCCGTCCCCACCCGCACCCCCTCCAGCCCAGGCCTCAGGTCTGCCGGTGTCAGGCGCGCTGGCCGAACAGCTCCCTCAGTACGTCCTCCATCGTCACCAGCCCGGCCAGCCGCCCGTCCGCGCCCAGTACCGCCGCCAGATGGGTCCGGCTGCCCCGCATCGCGGTGAGCACGTCGTCCAGCGGCGTCGTCTCCCGCACCCGCGCGATGGGCCGCATGTCGCGCAGCCGGAACGGCAGATCCCGCGGCGAGGCGTCCAGCGCGTCCTTCACATGCAGGTAGCCGACGATCCGCCGCCCCTCGTCCACCACCGGGAAGCGGGAGAACCCGGACTCGGCCGACAGACCCTCCAGCTGCTCCGGCGTGACGCCCACGCGCGCGTAGACGACCCGTTCCAGCGGCATCACCACGTCGCGCACCGGGCGGCTGCCCAGCTCCAGCGCGTCGTGCAGCCGCTCCGTGGCGCGGTCGTCGAGCAGACCGGCCTCACCGGCGTCCTTGACGATCTGCGCCAGCTCGGCGTCCGAGAAGGTGGCGGTCACCTCGTCCTTGGTCTCGACCCGCATCAGCTTCAGCAGCGCGTTCGCGAAGGCGTTGATCGCGAAGATCACCGGCTTCAGCGCCCGCGCGAGCGCGACCAGCGGAGGCCCGAGCACCAGCGCGCTGCGCACCGGCTCCGCGAGCGCGATGTTCTTCGGCACCATCTCACCGAGCAGCATGTGCAGATAAGTCGCGAGGGCCAGCGCGATCACGAAGGACACCGCGTGCCCGGCGCTCTGCGGTACGCCCACGGCATGGAACACCGGCTCCAGCAGATGCGCGATCGCCGGCTCGGCGACCACACCCAGCACCAGCGTGCACAGCGTGATGCCGAGCTGCGCGGCGGCCATCAGCGCCGACACGTGCTGCAGACCCCACAGCACGCTGCGCGCCCGCCGGTCGCCGGCCTCCGCGTGCGGTTCGACCTGCGAGCGCCGAACCGAGATCAGGGCGAACTCGGCGCCGACGAAGAAGGCGTTGACGACCAGCGTCGCCAGACCGATCAGCAACTGCACCGCGGTCACCGCGGCACCTCCTTCTCGCCGTGCGGCTTCTCGTCGTCCAGCGGTGCGTGCAGCAGCACGCGCGCCGCCCGGCGCCCGGAGGCGTCCACCACGTCCATCCGCCACCCGGCGACGTGCAGGACGTCACCGACGGCCGGTATGCGGCCCAGCTCGGCGGCGACGAGCCCGGCCAGCGTCTCGTACGGCCCGTCCGGCGCCCTGAGGCCCACCCGGGCCAGCTGGTCGATGCGGGCGGCGCCGTCGGCGGAGAACACCGCGCGCCCGTCCTCGTCGGTGCCGGCCGGGGCCAGGTCGGGTGTCTCGTGCGGGTCGTGCTCGTCGCGGACCTCGCCGACGACCTCCTCGACGATGTCCTCCAGCGTCGCCACACCCGCCGTACCGCCGTACTCGTCGATGACCACGGCCATCGTCCGCTTGCCGGACAGCCGGTCCAGCAGCCGGTCCACGGTCAGCGACTCGGGGACGAGCAGTGGCTCGCGCATCAGCTCCGACACGGGCACCCGGTGGCGCCGGTCGGCCGGGACGGCCAGTACGTCCTTGACGTGGGCGGTGCCGACGACCGTGTCGAGGTTGCCGCGGTAGACCGGGAAGCGGGACAGGCCCGTCGCCCGGGTCGCGTTCGCCACGTCCTGGCAGGTCGCCTGCGCGTCCAGGGCGATGACCTGCACGCGCGGGGTCATGACGTTCTCCGCGGTGAGGTCGGCGAGGTTGAGCGTGCGCACGAACAGCTCGGCGGTGTCCGGCTCGAGGGCGCCCGCCTTGGCGGAGTGCCGGGCCAGCGCGGCCAGCTCCTGCGGGCCGCGCGCGGAGGCCAGTTCCTCGGCCGGCTCGATGCCGAAGCGGCGCACCACGCGGTTGGCGGTGTTGTTCAGGTGGGTGATGAACGGGCGGAACGCGGCGCTGAACAGGCGCTGCGGGGTCCCCACCCGCTTGGCCATGGCCAGCGGCGCGGAGATCGCCCAGTTCTTGGGCACCAGCTCGCCGACGACCATCAGGAACACGGTGGACAGGGCCGTGCCCACCACCAGCGCGACCGAGCTCGCCGCCGTCCCGGACAGGCCGAGCGCCTCCATCGGACCTGCGAGCAGCTTGGCGATCGAGGGCTCGGCGAGCATGCCGACGACCAGGTTCGTGACCGTGATGCCGAGCTGCGCCCCGGACAGCTGGAAGGTGAGGTTCCGTACCGCCTTCAGCGCGCCGGCGGCGCCCCGCTCGCCGCGCTCCACGGCCCGCTCCAGCTCGCCGCGTTCGACCGTGGTCAGCGAGAACTCGGCCGCGACGAAGGCACCGCAGGCGAGCGACAGCAGCACGGCGACGAGCAGCAGAAGGACTTCGATCATCGGGTCACCTCCGTCCCATGGTCGGACAGGGCAGGAAGGATCGCGCGATGTCGGCTACTGGGGGGCTCGCCCATGGGCGGAGGCTCACAACCTTTCATGGAGGACCGAGTGGTCCACCAATAGTAAAGGATGGGCAAAAACGCTCAGGAGGGGAGCGGCTTGACCCAGCGCCGCCACTGCTCCTGCGGCCCGTACCCGGCCGCGCCCCACGCGCGGTGGGCGGTCTCGTTGCGCACCAGCACCATCGCGTCCGCGCGCCGCCCGCCCAGCGCCGCGAACCGCTCCTCCGCCGCCGCGAGCAGCGCCGAGCCGATGCCCCGGCGCCGCCGCTCCGGGTGGACCGCGAGCCGGTACAGATGGCAGCGCCAGCCGTCGAACCCCGCGATCACCGTGCCGACCAGCTCACCGTGGTGCTCGGCCAGGATCAGCGCCTCGGGGTCGCGGGTGACGAGCCGTTCCACCCCGTCCCGGTCGTCGCTGATGCTCGTACCCTCGGCGGCCGTCTTCCAGAAGGCCAGCACGGTGTCCAGGTCGTCGGGCGTCGCGGCCCGTATCCGAAGATCAGACATGCGGCGATCACATCAGGCAGGGAAGCGCGCCGACCCGCAATTCCACGATGCGGACCGCCGCCGGCCACACGGCAGGACCGTCACCACCCACCGTCACCACCCACGCGAGCCGGCCTCGCAGCCGCGCGAGCCGGCCTCAGCACCCACGCAAGCCGCCTGGTCACCGCCCCCGCAGCCGTGACATGACCGGTGCGAGCTCCTCCATGGACGGCTCGAGCACCGTCAGATAGGTGAAGCCGTACCGCTCCCGCAGTGCGAGGATCCGCGCGACGATCTCCTCCTCGGTGCCGAAGAGGAAGATGGGCAGCGCCAGCAGCTCCTCCACGGTCGTGCCGGGTATCCGCTCCAGCAGCGGCCGGGCCGCCGCCTCCGGATCCTCGGTGACCACGACCGACTGGATCAGCAGGTTCAGCTCCGCGGGTTCCTTGCGGCCGGCCGCGAACGCGCGGTACCGCGCCACCCGTTCGTCCAGCTCCTCGGCGCCGACCGGCGCCAGCTGCCCCGTCCTGCTGCCCGGCACGGTCCGCGCGCCCGTGAACGCGGCCACGTCGGCGTGCTCGGCCGTCAGCCGCAGCATCCGGTCGCCGTTCCCGCCGATGAGCAGCGGCACCCGCGGCTGCTGCGCGGGGCGCGGCCGGTGCTCGGCCGAGCCCAGCAGCCGCTCCAGCTCCTCCACCGTCCGCCGCAGATGGTCCACCCGCTCGCGCGGCGAGCCGAACGGCAGCCCCGCGCTCTCGTGCTCGGACTGCACATATCCCGTGCCGAGGCCCAGTTCGAGCCGCCCGCCCGTGAGCGCGTCCGTCGTCGCCACCTCCCGCGCCAGCAGTGCCGGGTTCCAGAAGCCGGCGTTGAGCACGAAGGTGCCGACCCGGGGCCGTTCGGTGGCCTCGGCCGCCGAGACCAGCGCCGGGAACGGCGCGACCATGCCGAGGTGATCGGGGACGAGGATCACGTCGTAGCCGAACTCCTCGGCGCGGCGGCACTTCGCCCGCCACTCGCCGGCGGACGACGGATCGAGCAGATTGACACCGAAGCGGAATGGACGTGACACGAACTCTCCTCACCATCAAGGGACTTCGCGATTCCATCACTCGTGCGCGATCGCCGCCAGCACGTTCATGCGTGAGGCACGCAACGCCGGGAGCAGCGCCGCGACGACCCCGACGACCGCCGATCCGATCACCACCGCGACGATCGTGGACCACGGTACCGCCAGCGCCTTCATGCCCTGCAGGGCCAGCACCCGCTGCATGCACAGCCCCCACACCAGCCCGAGCCCCAGCCCCAGCACCGCACCGAACACCGCGATGACCACCGACTCCAGGCGGATCATCCGCCGCAGCTGTCGCCGGCTCAGCCCGATCGCCCGCAGCAGCCCGATCTCCCGGGTGCGCTCCACCACCGACAGCGCCAGCGTGTTCACCACGCCCAGCACCGCGATGACGATCGCCAGCCCGAGCAGCGCGTACACCAGGTACAGCAGCACCGCGATCTGGTCGTGCACCAACTTCTTGTAGTCGGCCTGGTTGCGCACCTGCACCTGCGGATACGGCGTCAGCGCCCGCTCCAGCCGGGCGCGCAGCTTCTCGGGGCCCGTGCCGGGGGCGGCGTTGACGTACAGTGCCGCGTCCTGCCCGCCCGGCACGTACCGCTCCACTGTGCCGATGCCGAGGAACAGTCCGCCGCTCATGCCGAAGCCCTCGGTGGCCTCCTGTTCGGTGAGCGCGCCGACCCGCAGCTGCGCGCGCCGGCCGCCCGGGAACTCCACCGGCAGCACACTGCCCAGCCGGACGCCGTGGTCCCGCGCGAACCCGGCGTCCATGCCGATGCCGCCCGGGGCCAGCGCGCCCGACGTGCCGCCCGCGGCGTACGTCAGGTGCGCGACGTCGTCGAGGCGCGGGTCGTAGCCCGAAGCGGTCGAGACGACGCGCCGCCCGTCCGGCAGCCGCACGGCGACCGGCGCGAACCGCTGCCGTACGACCAGACCCACGCCCCTCGTGGCGCGAACCTGAGCGGTGACGTCCTTGGAGAACGCCGCGTACCGGCCGCTCTGCACCACGAAGTCGGCGCCGAGCGTCTTGTCGATCCGCTCGTCGAACGAGCGGGACATCGAGGCGCTCGCCACCGACAGCCCGCCGACGAGGGCGAGCCCGACCATCAGGGCGGCCGCGGTCGCCCCCGTCCGGCGCGGGTTGCGCAGCGCGTTGCGCTGGCTCATCCGGCCGACGGAACCGAACACGGCCGGGAAGGCCGCGCCGAGCACCCGGATCACCGGGCGCACCAGCAGGGGTCCCGCGACGACGGTCGCGATCAGGGTGAGGACCACACCGAGCCCGAGCAGCGAGGCCGCCGTCGCGGTCCGGGAGGAGGCCGCGCAGCCCGCGAGCGCCGCCGCGCCCAGCGCGCCCACCACCGCGCCGGCGATCGCGCGCGCCTTCAGTGGCCGGCCCACCCCGGCGACCTCGGCGTCCTGCAGCGCCGCCATCGGGGAGACGGCGGAGGCCCGCCGCGCCGGGAGATACGCGGCGACGAAGGTGACGCCGACCCCGACGGCGTAGGCCGTCAGCGGGGTCACCCAGCCGATGGCCATCTCGGCCGTGGTCAGATGCATCCCGAAGGCGGCCATGAGGTGGATCAGCCCGGCCGCGAGACCGATCCCGGCCGCCAGGCCCAGCGTGGAACCGACCAGGCCGAGCAGCACGGCCTCGGTCAGTACGGAACGGCGCACCTGCCGCCGGTCGGCGCCCAGGGCGCGCAGCAGCCCCAGTTCACGGGTGCGCTGGGCGATCAGCATCGAGAACGTGTTGACGATCAGGAAGATGCCCACCAGCACGGCGACCCCGGCGAAGCCCACCATGACGTACTTGATGACCTTCAGGAAGGTGCCGAGCTGCTGCGCCGCCGACTTCGCCTGCTCACCGGCCGTCTTCACGGTGTACGGCCCGGTGCCGAGCGCCGCCGCGACCCCGTGCTTGAGCACGGTGTCCCCCACGCCCGGGGCCGCCGTGACGGAGATGGCCGTCGCGCGGTCGGCGGACCCGAGGAGCAGCCGGGCCGCGTGCGCCGGGTCGAGGTACAGCAGGGCCGAGCCCGGGTTGGTCGTCGTGAACGTGGCGATACCGGTCACGCGGACCGTGAAGGTGCCCGGCTGGGCCAGCACGGTCAGCGTGTCGCCGATCCGCACGTGCTTCTTGCGGGCGGTGTCGGCGTCCAGCAGCGCCTCGTGCACTCCGTGCGGGGCGTGCCCGGAGGTCAGCTTCACCGGGCTGCGGTCGGTGACGTGCCAGTCCCGCGCGAGGGTGGGCGCGCCGGTGGTCGGGCTCACCGACCGGCGCCGGCTGTCGACGACGGTGACGTTCTGCACGCTCACGTCCGCGTGCGCCGAGGCGGCCCCGGGGGCCTTCGCCGCGCGGGCGGCGAGCGAGGCGGGCAGGGTCTGGACGGCGCCGCTGGGCCCCGACGTGCGCAGGTCCTCCTTCGGGGCCACGGTGACGTCGGCGGCGGTGGAGGCGAAGAGCCGGTCGAAGGTGCGGGTGACCGTGTCGGAGAAGATCAGGCTGCCCGCGACGAACGCGACGGACAGCACGACCGCCAGCGCGGACAGCAGCAGGCGGCCCTTGTGGGCGAGGAAGCTGCGCAGGGTCGCGCGGAGCACGCGTCAGCCCTCCTCGACGGGGAGGGCGGCGCTGTCGGCCTGGGCGCGCAGCACGTCGAACCGCTTCATGCGTTCGAGCACCGCCTCCGCCGTCGGATGCTCCATCCGGTCCACGATCCGTCCGTCGGCGAGGAAGAGCACCACGTCGGAATGGGCGGCCGCGCCCGGGTCGTGGGTGACCATGACGACCGTCTGCCCGAGGGCGTCGACGGCCTCCCGCAGGAACCCCAGCACCTCCAGGCCGGCCCGCGAGTCCAGATTCCCGGTCGGCTCGTCCGCGAAGATCAGCTCCGGCCGGGAGAGCAGTGCCCGCGCACACGCGACACGCTGCTGCTGGCCACCGGAGAGCTGGGCCGGACGGTGGCCGAGCCGGTCGCGCAGGCCGAGGGTGTCCACGACCCGGTCCAGCCACTGCCGGTCCGGCCGGCGGCCCGCGATGTCCATCGGCAGGGTGATGTTCTCCAGCGCGTTCAGTGTCGGGATCAGGTTGAACGACTGGAACATGAACCCGATCCGGTCCCGCCGCAGCCGGGTCAGCTCCCGCTCCCGCAACCCCGTGATCTCGGTGTCGCCGAGCCACACCCGGCCGGCCGAGACGGAGTCGAGACCCGCCAGGCAGTGCATCAGCGTGGACTTGCCGGAACCCGAGGGGCCCATCACCGCGGTGAAGCGGCCCCGGGCGATGTCCACATCCACCGCGTCCAGGGCGAGCACGGCGGCCTCGCCCTGGCCGTACGCCTTGGTGAGCCCGCGGGCACGGGCCGCGGTGACGTCGGCCGGGGCGGAGCCGGGCGGGTGCTCCGCTGCAGTTCTGGACACGCTGCCTCCTCGTGGCGGCCCGGAGCGGCGGTACGGCCCGGGCGGTCGTCCCCGGCCGAGCGTAGTGTGACCCGGCGCACACGCGGTACACGTGCGGCCTCCCGCGCGCCCTTGCCGGTGCTAGCGCATCGGCGCTAGCGTCGAGGTATGGCGAAGACCCAGCTGAACGTGCGGGTGGACGAGGACACCGCCCGCGCCGCCCGGGAGCGCGCGCTGGCCCGCGGGATGAGCGTCAACCGCTACATCGAGGAACTGGTCCGGCAGGACGCCGGTGAGGCGGGGCGCACGTTCGTGGAAGCCGCCGCCGACTTCATGAAGAGCTACGCGTCGGTGTTCGCGGAGGAGTTCGGCGCCGACCGGGACGGCGCGCGGCGGGAGGGCCCCCGGGACGGGGCCCGGGACGGACACAGCTGATCCGTTGAGCAGCCTCCGCATCGATCTCGCCTGGCTGCTGATGCTCGCCGAGCAGCAGACACCGGGAGACCCGCAGGTCACCGACTGGGGCGCGCTGGTCGCCGCCGTCGCCCGCCATCAGGCCGAGATCTTCGACGTCCCCGTCTACGACACCCCGTACGATCGCGCCGCCGCCCTGCTGCATCTGCTGATCCACGTGCCCGCGCTGGAGCGCTCCAACGCGCTGTTCGCCTCCGCCGTGGCCTACGCCTACCTGGTCGCGAGCGGTCTGAAGGTCGTCACCTCGCCCGAGCAGGTCCGCGAACTGGCCCGGCTGGTCAAGAGCGGTGAGGCGTCCGTCGACGACATCGCGCGCGAGCTGCGGCAGTGGAGCGCGTGAGTCACCGCGTCACTCCACCGGCCGCCACGCTGTGCCCAGCACACAGTAGGACGGAGGCAGCCGCAGCCCCTGCTCCGGCATCAGTACCCGCCGGTACGGCCCGAGTTCGAACCCGGCGGCGCGCAAGGCGGCCACCGGGTCGCGCGAGAGGTGGCAGCCGCCGTTCAGCGCCGGCCACACCGTGCGGTCCAGGGCCCGCTGGGTGAACCGCATCGCCGTACCGCCGCCGGCGCCGTGCTCGAAGAAGCGCACCACCCCGCCCGGGCGCAGCACCCGCCGCACCTCGGCCAGCGCGCGCGGCACGTCCCGCACGCTGCACAGCACCAGCGAGACCACCGCCGCGTCGAAGGCCTCGCTCTTGACGGGCAGCGCCTCCGCCGCGCCCGGCGCCACGTCGACCGGTACCTCTGTGCGCAGGGCCGCCTGCTGCGCCAACTGCCGCAAGGTGCGCTCCGGTTCGATGGCGACGACCTCCGCGACCTCCGCCGGGTAGTGCGCGAAGTTCAGTCCGTTGCCCGCGCCGACCTCGATCACCCGCCCGGACAACCCGGCCAGCAGCCGCCCGCGGATACCGGCCATACCGGCCCGGGACTCCATGGCGACGCTCACGCGGGCGTAGTAGCGGGCGAACAGCGGATGGTGGACGGCGTCCGGTGGCACCTTGCCGGAGCCGGCGGCTCGCAACGGCATGGGAGACCTCCTCGGCAGGACGGGCCTTACGCCGATTCTCCCCCGCCCCGCCCGGACCCACCCCTTCCGCTCCGCCTACGGCACCGGCACGCCGGGAAACCCCCCGCGCGGGCCCGCCCGCCTGGCGCCGACACGACCGGCCCGCCGTGGTGCGACGGTGAGGCGGAGCCACCCCTTCGGACCCCGCCCGTGCCGGCCCTCCCCGTGGCGCGGGATGAAAGGCGACCGACCGGAGACTGAGCCCCCTGCACCGCACTGCACCGCACCGCGCGGCAGCGCACCGCCCACGTCCGCGTCGCGCCCTCGCGGGCCGGCCCGGACCGGCCGTCAGGGCGCCTCGCGTACCCGGAACGCCTCCGCGTCCCAGGTGCCGTCCAGGCGCGGGGCCAGCCAGCCGGGAGCCGCCGTGCGGAAGTCGGCCGGGGACAGGGCGCCCGCGCCCTCCGGCAGGGCGCCGAGGAGGGGGGCGCCGGCCACGACCGGCATGTCCTCCAGGTTGCAGCGCATGGCCAGGTCGGGCGTGCGCGGCCAGCTGCCGATCACCACGCCGAGCAGCTCCACGTCCCGTCGCCGCAGTTCCCGCGCGCTCAGCTCCGAGATGTTCAGCGTGCCGAGCGCCGGCGAGGCCACGAGCAGCACCGGCGCGCGCAGCAGCGCCGCCGCGTCCACGAGCGTGCCACCCGCCGCGTCGAACCGCACCAGCAGCCCGCCCGCGCCCTCCACCAGCACCAGATCGTGCTCGGTGGCCAGCTTGGCGGCCGCCTCGGCGATCTCCTGCGGATGCAGCGGCGCCCGTCCGGACCGTCGCGCGGCGGTGGCCGGCGCCAGCGGCTCGGGGTAGCGGGCGAGTTCGGCCACCGTGACGCCGCCCGAGAGCCGCGCCACCTCGTCGGCGTCCCCGCGCTCGTCGGGGCCCACCCCGGTCTGCGCGGGCTTCAGCACGGCCACCGAGCGGCCGGCCGCGAGGGCCGCGGTCGCCACCGCGGCGGTCGCGACCGTCTTGCCGACATCCGTGTTCGTGCCCGAGATCACCAGTACCGGCATGTCATCCCTCCTCGGCCGCCGCGTACACCGCACGGCAGATCCGTGCCACGTCCGCGTCCGACGTGACGTACGGCGGCATCGTGTAGATCAGGTCGCGGAACGGCCGCAGCCACACGCCCTCCCGCACCGCGGCGCGGGTCGCGGCGGCCATGTCCACCGGGTGGTCCAGCTGGACGACGCCGATCGCGCCGAGGACCCGCACGTCCCGTACGCCGGGCAGGTCCAGGGCCGGCGCGAGACCCTCGCGCAGTCCCGACTCGATCCGCTTGACCTCGGCGAGCCAGTCCTGCCCGAGCAGCAGCTCGATCGAGGCGCAGGCGACGGACGCGGCGAGCGGGTTGCCCATGAAGGTCGGCCCGTGCGCCAGCACCGGCACCTCGCCCCGCGAGATGCCGTCCGCCACGCGCGCGGTGCACAGCGTCGCCGCCATCGTCAGATAGCCGCCGGTGAGCGCCTTGCCGACGCACATCACGTCCGGGGACACCGCCGCGTGGTCGGCGGCGAACAGCGCGCCCGTACGGCCGAACCCGGTCGCGATCTCGTCGAACACCAGCAGCACGTCGTGCGCGTCGCACGCCTCGCGCAGCACCCGCAGATAGGCGGGGGAGTGGAAGCGCATGCCGCCCGCGCCCTGCACCACCGGCTCGACGATGACGGCGGCGAGTTCATGGGCGTGGCGCTCCACCGTCGCGCGCAGGTGCTCGGCGTACGCCTCGTCGTGGTCGGCGGGCGGCGCGTCGGCGAAGACCTGGTGCGGGAGCACCCCGGACCACAGCTCGTGCATGCCGCCCTCGGGGTCGCACACCGACATCGGCGTCCAGGTGTCGCCGTGGTAGCCGCCGCGCCACGTCATCAGCCGCTGCTTCTCGGGGCGCCCGAGCGAACGCCAGTACTGCAGGCACATCTTGGCCGCGACCTCGACGGACACCGAACCGGAGTCGGCGAGGAAGACGTGCTCCAGGCCGTCGGGCGACATGTCGACAAGGAGCTTCGCCAGCCGCACGGCGGGCTCGTGCGTGAGCCCGCCGAACATCACATGGCTCATCCGGCCCAGCTGTTCGGTCGCGGCCTCGTTGAGCACCGGGTGGTTGTAGCCGTGGATGGCAGACCACCACGACGACATGCCGTCGACCAGTTCACCCGAGCCGTCCGCGAGCTTCAGCCGGACCCCGCTCGCCGCCTCGACGACGAGCGGTTCGGTCTGCCCGGGCATCGGGCCGTACGGATGCCACACATGCCGCCGGTCCAGTTCCAGCAGCTCGGGCACGCTCAGGTCAGGCATTGGGCGCGAGGTCCGTTCCCGCGCCGCGCCGGCGCACGGCGACCAGGTCGGTACGGGGCTCGCTCGCCGCCGGCGCGGGGGCGGCCGTACCGCAGATCCCGGCGCCTTCGTGCGATCCGCAGCCGCCGGCCGAGGCGTGCGACCCACAGCCCTCCGCGCCCTCGTGGCCACCGCAGCCGCCCGCCGCCGCGTCGGAACCGCAGCCACCTGCCGCTTCGTGCGACCCGCAGCCGCCGGCCGCGCCCGCCCGGTGCTCCGGCAGCGTCACCTCGCCGGCGCCCTCCACCTCGAACCCGGCGTCCGCGATCATCTCCAGGTCGGCCTTACCGGCCTGGCCCTCGCTGGTCAGGTAGTCGCCAAGGAAGATCGAGTTGGCCAGGTGCAGCGCCAGCGGCTGCATCGTGCGCAGATGGACCTCGCGGCCGCCCGCGATACGGACCTCCACGTCCGGGCAGACGAAGCGGACCATCGCCAGGATGCGCAGGCAGCGCTGCGGGGTGAGGTTCCACTCCTTGGCCAGCGGGGTGCCCTCGAAGGGGATCAGGAAGTTCACCGGAACGGAGTCCGGGTCCAGCTCGCGCAGCGAGAAGACCACGTCCACCAGGTCCTCGTCGCTCTCGCCCATGCCGGCGATCAGACCGGAGCAGGCCGACAGGCCCGCCGCGTGCGCCTTGGTCACCGTGTCGACCCGGTCGGCGTAGGTGTGCGTGGTCGTGATGTCCGCGTACGTGCCCTCGGACGTGTTGAGGTTGTGGTTGTAGGCGTCCGCGCCCGCCTCGCGCAGCCGCTCGGCCTGGCCGTCGGAGAGCAGACCGAGGCAGGCGCACACCTCGACGCCCTCGTTCTGCTCCTTGATCGTCTTGATGGTCTCGGAGACCCGGTCCACGTCCCGGTCCGTCGGGCCGCGCCCGCTGGCCACCAGGCACACCCGCTTGGCGCCGCCGGCCAGACCCGCGGCGGCGGCCTGGGAGGCCTCGTCGGGCTTGAGCCAGGTGTACTTCAGGATGTCGGCCTTGGACCCCAGGCGCTGCGAACAGTACGAGCAGTCCTCCGGGCACAGGCCGGACTTGAGGTTGACCAGGTAGTTGAGTTTCACCCGTCGGCCGAACCAGTGCCGGCGTACCTTGCCGGCCGCGGCCACCACATCGAGCAGTTCGTCGTCGGTCGTGGCGAGGACGGCCAGGGCTTCCTCGCGGGTCGGCAGCTCGCGCCGCAGTCCCTTGTCCACCAGCGTGTTCAGCAGGTCCATGGGAGCTGATCCTGTCTTACGGGGGTAGGCCAGGCCAAGGAGAGTTCGCACAAACAAGGCCGTTCGAGGTGTGGGTATTGCCACATCCTGAGCTGCGGTGTGTCCCGCTAGTGTCTGTGCACTGCCTACAAAATCCCGGAGGACCCATGGCGTTCGGCTGGATCGACGAGCAGGCGGACGCGCGCCGCCGTGCGGGACTCGTGCGCACCCTGCGTCCCCGCCCCGCCGACACGCCGCTGCTGGACCTGGCGAGCAACGACTACCTGGGTCTGGCCCGCCATCCGGAGGTCACCGAGGGCGCGGCACGGGCCGCCCGGACATGGGGCGGCGGCGCGACGGGTTCCCGCCTGGTCACCGGTACGACCGAGCTGCACACCGAGCTGGAACGCGAGCTCGCGGACTTCTGCGGCTTCGAGGCCGCGCTCGTCTTCTCCTCCGGTTACGCCGCCAACCTCGCCGCGGTCACCGCACTCGCCCCGCACGGCTCGCTGATCGTCTCCGACGCGGGCAACCACGCATCCCTGATCGACGGCTGCCGGCTGGCCCGCGGCACCACGCAGGTCGTCGCGCACGCCGAACCGGACGCCGTGCGCAAGGCGCTCGGCACCCATGAGGGCACCTCGATCGCCGTCTCCGACACCGTGTTCTCGGTGGACGGCGACGCCGCCCCACTGGCCGAACTGGCCGTCGCCTGCCGGGAATTCGGCGCCGGCCTGGTGGTCGACGACGCCCACGGGCTGGGCGTCCTGGGTGACGGCGGGCGCGGCGCGCCGTACGCGGCGGGGCTCGCCGGCGGGGACGACGTGGTCGTGACCGTGACGCTGTCGAAGTCGCTCGGCAGCCAGGGCGGCGCCGTCCTGGGGCCCGCACGGGTGATCGACCACCTGGTCAACGCGGCCCGGACCTTCATCTTCGACACGGGGCTCGCCCCGGCCGCGGCGGGCTCCGCCCTCGCGGCCCTGCGGCTGCTGCGCCGCGAGCCGCAGCGGGCGGCACGGGCCCGCGCGGTGGCCGCAGAGCTGCACGCCCGGCTGACGGCCGCGGGTCATCAGGCGGTACGGCCGGACGCCGCCGTGGTCTCGGTGCGCGCTCCGTCCCCGGAGCAGGCCGTGCGCTGGGCGGCCGACTGCCGGACGGCCGGCCTGGCTGTGGGCTGTTTCCGACCTCCTTCCGTGCCCGACGGCATCTCACGGCTCAGGCTGACCGCCCGTGCGGACCTGACCGAAGATCAGATCGAACGCGCTGTACGGGTGATCGGCGAGACGCGGCCATGAGTCGGCGTCCACGGCCGTGCCCTCGCCCGGGGTGTGCCGTGCTCAGTCGCGGCGCACGGCGGCGGTGAACGCCGCCCAGCTCCCGGGGGAGAAGAGCAGCGCGGGCCCGTCCGGGGCCTTGGAGTCGCGTACGGCGAGCAGCCCGGCCCAGTGCCCGGAGGCCGGCCGGGCCGTCTCGACGCAGTTGTTCGCTCCGGTGCTGTAGCTGCTGCGCAGCCAGCGCACGCCGTGCAGATCGGTACTGAAAGGGATGGTGCGAGGCAGTGCGGTCATGGTGCCTCCTTACGCGCCGTCACCTAGTGAGGCGATGAAATCCAACGAGTCCTCGGGGGAAAGGGCGTGGATCCGAAGGGAGTTGAAGGCCTCCGCGTAGGCCCGGAGGTCTTCTTTCCGTTCGAGGTAGAGGCTACTCGTCATGTGGTCGAGAACAACCACGTCCAGATCAGAAGTGCTCGGAAATGAGAAAATAACGAAAGGCCCGGTGATGCCGACATGCGCCCCCGCGGAGAACGGCAACACCTGCAACCGCACCTGCGGCAGCCGTGCGGCCTGAAGCAGCCGCCGCAGCTGCTCCGCCATCACCTCGGGACCGCCCACCTCCCGGCGCAGCACCGCCTCGTCCAGCACGGCGCTCAGCTTCAGCGGACGCGGCGCGTGCAGCACGTCCTGGCGGGCCAGACGCACCTCCACCAGCGCGTCCAGCCGTTCCTCGTCCACCGCGCCGACGGCCGCCCGGGTCACCGCGCGGGCGTAGGCGGGCGTCTGCAGCAGCCCCGGCACGACCGAGGTCTCCAGCGTGCGCATCGCGCTGGCCTGCGACTCCAGACTGATGAAGTCGCGGTACGTGGGCGGCAGCACCCCGCGGTAGGCGTGCCACCAGTGCTCCCTGCCGCCGACCTGGGAGCCGGCCAACACCAGCAGCAGGTCCCGCAGTTCGTCGTCCTCGACGCCGTACGCGTTCAGCAGTAACCGCACATCGGACGGTTTCGCGCCACTCGAGCCGGTCTCGATCCGGCTGACTTTCGACTGGTGCCAGCCCACCAGCCGGGCGGCCTCCCCGCTGGTGAGTCCCGCCCGGGCGCGCAGCGCGCGCAGTTCGGCGCCCAGCTTCCGGCGGCGCACCGCGGGACCGTGCTGCATGCGCCCCTCCTTACTCCGTCCGAGCCGCCCGGATACGGTCTGCCGTGGCAGAGTTCACCGCTTCGAGCGACAGATATATGCATATCTTGGTGGATCGCCTCCGTGACCGGCGTGGTGATGGCAGTCTGGCGGCGAAGCACCAGTCCGGGACCGTACTCGAACCACCGGCTCCGTGCCGGACTGCGGTCCCGTGGGAAAGGGACGACGTCGCCATGGCAGACCACCTGGAAGCATCCGTCACTCTGCCGAGCGATCCGGCCTCGGTGTCCGCGGCCCGCGGCTTCGTGGCCGGCACCCTGGCGGAATGGGGTCTGCCGTCGGACGCGGAGCTGGCGGACAGCATCCGGTTGATCGTCTCCGAACTGGCCACCAACTCCGTGCAGCACACGTTCGGGCAATCCCCGACGTTCACGGTGGACGTCACCCTGGACCGCGACGAGCTGCTGCGCATCGGTGTCACGGACAGCCACCCCCGCTTTCCCAAGCGGCTGCCCGCGGCCGTCCAGCAGGACAACGGCCGGGGCATGGTCATCATCCGCTGGCTGGCCGCCGAGTGCGGCGGCAGACTCCGCGTCCGCCCCACCCGCGAGGGCGGCAAGACGGTCGCCATCGAACTGCCCTGGGCACTCCCGCCCGAGCCGGTCCCCTCGACGCAACAGACAGAACCAAAACCGCAGCCCTGCTGAACCGTTCGGTTCCGGGACGACTCCCGCGGGCTTGTCACACCGCGCCCACCGGACCGCCCCCGGCGGCACCGCCGCCGAACGCACGCCGTGAGCCTCGGCGACGGGGGCCCCAGGGCGTGACACCCGCTCACCCGTATGCCCGAGCCGTTGGCGCCGTTGGCGCCGTTGGCCCGCGGCCACCCCGGCCTTGTCCCGGCAGCCGCCGCTGGAGCCCGCTGACGGCCCTCCTCGGCCCGACAGCGGCCGCTGAGGGCCGTGCCGTCGGGCTCGTGGCCGCGTGAGGGCCGTGTGCCGAGGAGGGGCGTCGGTCAGCTCACCCGGCCGTACCAGACGCTCTTGGTCCAGATCTTCTGCAGGCGCACCACGTCGCCCGTCTTCGGGGCGTGCCAGATCTTGTTCTTCCCGGCGTAGATGCCGACGTGGTAGACGTTCGACCCCGAGTGGAAGAACACCAGGTCACCGGCCTTACGGCTGCGGGCCGGGATGTGGTGCGTCTTGTTGTACTGCTGGGCGGCCGTGCGCGGCAGCTTCTTGCCCGCCTTCTTGAACGAGTACAGCGTGAGTCCCGAGCAGTCGAACCGGCGCGGCCCGGTGGCGCCCCACTGGTACGGCGCGCCCTTCTTGGACGCGGCGATCTGCAGCGCCTTGGTCGCCGGCGTCGCGGCGGCGGCCTCCGAGGCGAGGCCCGGGACCACGATCGAGCCGCCCACCGCGGCGATGGTCAGGGCGGAAGCCGTACCGGCCCGGGCCATGAGCGACGGGACACGATTGAGCGCAGTCATGCGCAACCCTTCGTCAGCCGCCTGTGAAGGATGACCTGTCGGATTCGGGCTGGCGAAGTAGCCCGGCCGCTGACGCGGCTTCACCCCAAGGGCTGCTCGGCCCGGTCGTGGCATGACCGTTCCGGCGACCCGTCGTGCTTGGGTCCTCCACTCCTGCCGATCCACTCCTGTCGACCGGTCATCCGGACGGCGGCAGGACTCGGCGTCCGCCCGGATCGCCCCGCCGCTGCGGCGGGGGCTTGTCGTCAGTCAGGGATCTTGGCCCACAACTGTCCGAAAATCCCAACGGAAACGGGTATTTGTGGGGTTCCTCACCACTCACCCGTTCGGGTGGACAGCCCTGTGTTCGGTGGGGTGTTCACTGATCCGGCGAGCCCCGGACCAGCGGCGGAACACTTCATTCCGGCCTCTCGTCCCGCCGGTCACGCAACTCGGACCCCCGAAAAAAAGGCGTTCGGATAGGCCGATGGGGGGTACGCCGTTCGGTCCGTTTGAACCCGCTCGGCCCTCGGCTCAACTCCCCGCCGGTGGCGGCAGGGTGACCCGCGCCGTGCGGCGCTCGCCGTCGAGCACCCGCAACGCGCGTGCCAGGGTGCCGGCGTGCAGCTCGCTCTCGCCGCGCTGGTGCATCAGCGTCAGCGCGTCGCGCAGCGCCACCGCCTTGGTCACCAGCGCCTGCGCGGCCCGCAGCCCCCGGTAGGTGTCGCCGGGACAGGCCGGGTTGATCCGGCCGAGCAGGTCCACGACCTCCAGGTAACGGTCGATCAGCTCCCCCTCCGCCCGGGTGAGGGCGGGCAGCGGCGGAAGATCCGGCAGCATCGGACGGCTCACCTCCCGCCCGGCTGCGCGCGGACGGTGATGATCTCGTCCACCAGCCCGTACGCCAGCGCCCCGGCCGCGTCGAGGACGTGGTCGCGCTCGATGTCCGCGCCGACCTGCCGCCGGCTGCGCCCGGTGTGCCGGACGAGCATCTCCTCCAGGGTCGCCCGGATGCGCGTCAACTCCGCGGCCTGAAGGGCGAGGTCACTGGCCTGCCCCTCCACCGGCTCCGGCAACGCGGGCTGACGCATCACCATCCGGGCGCCCGGCAGCGCGAACCGGCGCCCCGGCGCGCCCGCGGCCAGCAACACCGCGGCGGACGAGCCCGCCTGGCCCATGCAGTACGTCTCCACCTCGCACGCGACGTACCGCATCGCGTCGTAGATCGCCGTCATCGCCTGGAACGAGCCGCCCGGCGAGTTGATGTAGAGCTGCACGGGCCGGTCCGGGTCCCGGTGCTCCAGCTGCATGAGCTGCGCGATGACATCGCACGCCGCGGCGTCGTCGATCGGTGTCCCGAGGAACACGATCCGCCCCTCCAGCAGCCTGGAGTACGGATCCGTCGTCCGGTGGCCGAAACTCGTGCGCTCGGTGAACTCCGGCAGGACCTGGCGGGCGGACGGTCGGGACATCACGGGCCTCCTCGAAGCGATGCGCGACGCGCAAGCTGCGTCTGTAAGACGCATCTGTAAAAAATGTACAGGATGTACGTGACGTTAGAATGGGTCCATGGCCTACGAGATTCCGGTGACGCAAGCAAGGGCTGAGCTCGCCGACCTGATCAACCGGGTGGTCTACGGCGGCGAGCGCGTCGTCGTGACCCGCCACGGCAAGCCCCTCGTCGCCCTTGTCTCCGCCGCCGACCTGGAGCGACTCGAGGAGCTGCGGGAGGCGGACGAGGCTGCCCGGGAGCAGATGATCAGCTCCGTCTCTGCGGTGCGCGAGGTGGCGTCCGCTCCGCGCGAACAGCAGCGCTTCGGCATCGCGGCCGAGCACCGGCGGCCCGACGCGCGCTGACCCGGCGCTCCTGTCGCCGGTATGAAGAAGGTCTGCTGCCGGTCATGTGATGATCAAAGGCTGGTTAACGTCGTTGAAACTCCGACGGGCTAGCCTCGCGACCCACGCCACCAGGGGCTTTTCTGCCCGCAATTGAGCGCGGTCGGGAAATTTGTCTGTGTGTTACACCTGTCCCCGTCGCGGTGGCTGCGGCAGCCGGACCCCGCACGGTCCGGAGCAAGGACTGTGAGGTGGCACGTGCAACTGACCCCGCACGAGCAAGAGAGACTGCTCATCCATGTCGCGGCCGATGTGGCCGAGAAACGTCGCGCGCGCGGACTCAAGCTCAACCACCCCGAGGCGGTCGCCCTCATCACCTCGCACATCCTCGAGGGCGCCCGTGACGGCCGCACCGTCGCCGAACTGATGGCCACCGGACGCAAGCTGCTCACCCGGAGCGACGTCATGGACGGCGTCGCCGAGATGATCCACGACGTGCAGGTCGAGGCCACCTTCCCGGACGGCACCAAGCTCGTCACCGTCCACGAGCCGATCATCTGACGGGGGCGCACCATGATTCCCGGAGAGATCCTCTTCGCCGAGGAGCCCGTCGTGTGCAACGAAGGGCGCGAGGTCACCCGGCTGACCGTACTCAACGCCGCCGACCGGCCCGTGCAGGTCGGCTCCCACTACCACTTCGCCGAGGCCAACCCCGGCCTGGACTTCGACCGCGCCGCCGCCCACGGCAAGCGGCTGAACGTCGCCGCCGGCACCGCCGTACGTTTCGAGCCGGGGTTGCCGGTCGACGTCGAACTCGTCCCCCTCACCGGTGCCCGTGTGGTGTCCGGCCTGCGCGGCCAGGTCGGAGGTGCCCTCGATGCCTGAGATCTCCCGCGGCGCCTACGCCGACCTGTTCGGCCCCACCGCCGGCGACCGCATCCGGCTCGCCGACACCGACCTGCTGATCGAGATCGAGGAGGACCGCTCCGGCGGCCCCGGGCGCTCCGGCGACGAGGCCGTCTTCGGCGGCGGCAAGGTCATCCGCGAGTCCATGGGCCAGTCCCGGGCGACCCGCGCGGACGGCACCCCCGACACCGTCATCACCGGCGTCGTCATCGTCGACCACTGGGGCGTGGTCAAGGCCGACGTCGGCATCCGCGACGGCCGCATCACCGGCATCGGCAAGGCCGGCAACCCCGAGACCATGGACGGCGTCCACCCCGATCTGGTCCTCGGCCCCGAGACCGAGGTCATCGCGGGCAACGGGCGCATCCTGACCGCCGGCGCCATCGACGCGCACGTGCACTTCATCTGCCCGCAGGTCGCCGACGAGGCCCTCGCCTCCGGCATCACCACCCTCGTCGGCGGCGGTACCGGACCCGCCGAGGGCTCCAAGGCGACCACCGTGACGCCCGGACCCTGGCATCTTGCCCGCATGTTCGAGGCGATGGAGGCCTACCCGGTCAATGTCGGCTTCCTCGGCAAGGGCAACACCGTCTCGCACGAGGCGATGCTGTCCCAGATCCGCGGCGGCGCCGCCGGTCTGAAGATCCACGAGGACTGGGGCGCCACCCCCGCCGCCATCGACGCCGCGCTGACCGTCGCCGACATGACCGGCGTACAGGTCGCCATCCACACCGACACCCTCAACGAGGCCGGTTTCGTCGGTGACACGCTCGCCGCGATCGCCGGGCGCGGTATCCACTCGTACCACACCGAGGGTGCGGGCGGCGGGCACGCGCCGGACATCATGACGGTCGTCTCCGAGCCGCACGTGCTGCCCAGCTCGACCAACCCGACCCGCCCGTTCACCGTCAACACCGTCGAGGAGCACCTCGACATGCTGATGGTCTGCCACCACCTCAACCCGGCCGTCCCGGAGGACCTGGCGTTCGCCGAGTCCCGCATCCGGCCCTCGACCATCGGCGCCGAGGACGTCCTGCACGACCTGGGCGCGATCTCGATCATCTCCTCCGACTCGCAGGCCATGGGCCGGGTCGGAGAGGTGATCATGCGCACCTGGCAGACCGCGCACGTGATGAAGCGCCGCCGCGGCGCCCTGCCCGGCGACGGCCGCGCCGACAACCAGCGGGTACGCCGCTATGTCGCCAAGTACACGATCAACCCGGCGCTGGCGCAGGGCATGGCCCACGAGATCGGCTCGGTGGAGACCGGCAAGCTCGCCGACCTGGTGCTGTGGGAACCGGCGTTCTTCGGCGTCAAGCCGCTGCTCGTCATCAAGGGCGGCCAGATCGCCTACGCGCAGATGGGCGACGCCAACGCCTCCATCCCCACCCCGCAGCCGATCCTGCCCCGCCCGATGTACGGGGCGATCGGCCGGGCGCCCGCCGCGAACTCGGTCAACTTCGTCGCCCCGCTCGCTCTGGAGGACGGGCTGCCGGAGCGGCTCGGACTCGGCAAGCGGTTCACCGCGATCGAGTCCACCCGCGGCGTGACCAAGGCGGACATGCGCAACAACGACGCCCGCCCGCGCGTGGACATCGACCCCGACAGTTTCGCCGTACGCGTCGACGGCGAGCTGGTGGAGTCCACGCCCGCCACCGAACTGCCCATGGCGCAGCGGTACTTCCTCTTCTGACGGCCGGGCGATGACACGAGCAGCACTACTCGTCCTGGCCGACGGCCGGTTCCCCGCCGGAGGGCACGCGCACTCCGGCGGGGCCGAGGAAGCCGTCCGGGCGGGACGCGTCACCGACGCGGCCGGCCTGGAGCGGTTCTGCCGCGGCCGGCTGCACACCACGGGCCTGGTGTCCGCCGCGCTGGCCGCGGCGGCCGCCCTCGGCACCGACCCCGCGGCACTGGACGCGGCCGCCGACGCCCGCACCCCCTCACCGGCGCTGCGCACGGCCGCGCGCAAGCTCGGCCGGCAGCTCATGCGGGCCGCGCGGGCGACCTGGCCGTCCGCCGACCTCGACGCCCTCGCGGCGCGCTTCCCCAAGGGCGCGCACCAGCCGGTCGTGCTCGGCCTCGCGGCGCGCGCGGCCGGCTGTGCACCGCTCGACGCCGCCTACTGCGCGGCCTACGAGAGCATCGGCGGCCCGGCGACCGCGACCGTGCGGCTGCTCAGCCTGGACCCCTTCGACGCCACGGCCGTGCTCGCACGGCTGGCGCCGGAACTGGACCAGGTCGTCGAGCGGGCCGTCCGCGCCGCCCACCGGGTCGCCGACGAGGGCGTCGACGCCCTCCCCGCGGCCTCCGCCCCGCTGCTGGAGATCGGCGCCGAGGCCCACGCCGCCTGGCCGGTCCGCCTCTTCGCGTCCTGACACACCGGCGCCCCGGCGCGTCCCACGCCCCGGCGCCCCCTGAACGTAGGAGTCGTACATGCACCTCGACCACACCCACGACGGCCCGGCCGCCGTCAGCGCCGACGCCCGCCGCCCCGACGGCAGCCGCCGCGCGCTGCGCGTCGGGCTCGGCGGCCCCGTCGGCTCCGGCAAGACCGCCACCGTCGCCGCGCTGTGCCGCGCCCTGCGCGACGAGCTGTCCCTCGCCGTCGTCACCAACGACATCTACACGCGCGAGGACGCCGAGTTCCTGCTGCGCGAGGCGGTCCTGCCGCCGGAGCGCATCGCCGCCGTGGAGACCGGCGCCTGCCCGCACACCGCGATCCGCGACGACATCTCCGCGAACCTGGAGGCCGTGGAGGACCTCGAGGACGAGGTCGGCCCGCTGGATCTGATCCTCGTGGAGTCCGGCGGCGACAACCTCACCGCGACCTTCTCCAAGGGCCTCGTCGACGCGCAGATCTTCGTCATCGACGTGGCCGGCGGCGACGACATCCCGCGCAAGGGCGGTCCCGGCGTCACCACCGCGGACCTGCTCATCGTCAACAAGACCGACCTGGCGCCGTACGTGGGCTCCGACCTCGCCCGGATGGCGGCCGACGCCAAGGCGCAGCGCGGTGACCTGCCCGTGGTGTTCCAGTCCCTGCGCGGTGAGAAGGGCGTCGGTGACGTCGCCGCCTGGGTACGCGGCCGGCTCACCGCGTGGACGGCGTGACGAGCACGGGGGCCGGGGTGGCCACCCGGAGGGCGGGCGGGCCCGCCCTCCCGGACGGCGTCACCGTGCCCGGCGCGGACGTGGCCGCCCATGCGCAGGACGCCTGCGTGCCCGGTGCAGGCACGGCCGCCCACGCGGAGGATTCCTCCGCGCCCGGTGCAGGCACGGCCGCCCGCGCCGGCCACGGCAGCGCCTACCGGGTCCGGGCCGTGGCCCGCGTCCATGCCCGGCCCGACGGGCGGGGCGGTACCGCGCTGCCCGTGCTGGAGGGTGAGGGACCGCTGGCCCCGCGCCGCACCCGCGGCACCGGCGGCGAGGCGCGCGTCCTGCTGGTCGGCGCGATGAGCGCCCCGCTCGGCGGCGACCACCTCACCGTCACCGCCGACGTGGCCGCCGGGGCCCGGCTGAGCGTCGGCTCGGCCGCCGCCACCATCGCGCTGCCCGGCGCCGCGGGCGGCGAGGCCCGCTACGACGTGCGGTTGCGCGTGGCCGACGGCGGCGAGCTGGTGTGGCTGCCCGAGCCGCTGATCTCGGCCGCCGGCAGTGAACTGGCCGTCACCACCGGGCTCGACCTCGCCCCGGGCGCCCGCCTGGTCTTCCGGGAGGAACAGATCCTCGGCCGGGCCGCCGAGCAACCCGGGCGGCTCTCCAGCCGTCTCACCCTGCGCATCGGCGAGCGAACCGTCCTCGACCAGGAACTGGCCTGCGGTCCCGGCGCCCCGGGCGGCTGGGACGGGCCGGCCGTGCTGGCCGGGCACCGGGCCGTCGGGCAGCTCCTCGTGGTGCGGCCGGAGTTCGCCGACGCGCCGGCGGCCGCGACGACGGTGGGGGAGGGGTGCGCGATCGTCCCCCTGCCCGGGCCGGCCGTGCTCGTCACCGCCGTCGCCCCCGACGGGCTGCTGCTGCGCCGCACTCTGGACGCGGCACTGGCGCTCGTCGAAGGGCCTGCGTCCCCGGTCCGCTGAGCGGTACACGATTTTCCGGTTATCGGATTGGCAAAGAAGGTCAATCAACCCTGTTCTCAGGCCCCTCACAGCAGCAAGGATCCCCGTACCTGTCGTCATGAGGTACTCACAAGGTACGGGGAGGGCCCACTTGAGGGACATCAGACCGAAGAAGCGGACCACGACACTCGGTTCGGCGAGCGTCGTCGCCGCAGCCACCCTGATAGCAGGCGCGGTCGCCGCGCCCACGGCGAGCGCCAGCGCCGGGCACGGACAGGACCGCGAGGCCCGCGGCGCCGCGATCGCCGCCGCGCGGGCCGCACAGGCCGGCATCGACTGGCAGGACTGCCCGGCCGACTGGAGCCTGGAGAAGCCGATCCAGTGCGGCTGGGTCAGCGTGCCGCTCGACTACGCGCACCCCTTCGGCAAGCAGATCAAGCTCGCCGTCGACCGCATCGGCAACACCGGGACCAAGCAGGAGCGCCAGGGCGCCCTGGTCTACAACCCCGGCGGCCCCGGCGGCTCGGGCATGAAGTTCCCGCGCCGCGTCGTCACCAAGAACGCGATCTGGGCCAACGTGGCCAAGGCGTACGACTTCGTGGGCTTCGACCCGCGCGGCGTCGGCCACTCCGCGCCCATCTCCTGCGTGGACCCGCAGGAGTTCGTCAAGGCACCCAAGATGGACCCGGTGCCCGACTCGGAGGCCGACAAGCTCGCCCAGCGCAAGCTGGCCCGCGAGTACGCCGACGGCTGCTACGAGCGCAGCGGCGAGATGCTGCCGTACATGACCACGCCGAACACCGTGCGCGACCTGGACGTCATCCGCGCCGCGCTCGGTGAGAAGAAGCTCAACTACCTGGGCGTCTCCTACGGCACCTACATCGGCGCCGTCTACGGCACGCTGTTCCCGGGCCACCTCCGCCGCATGGTCGTGGACAGCGTGGTCAACCCCGCGCGCCAGAACATCTGGTACCAGGCCAACCTGGACCAGGACGTCGCCTTCGAGGGCCGCTGGAAGGACTGGGAGGACTGGGTCGCCAAGAACGACGCCACCTTCCACCTCGGCACCACCCGTGACGCCGTCCAGGCCAAGTGGCTCCAGCTGCGCGCCACCGCGAAGAAGAGCCCCATCGGCGGGGTCGTCGGTCCGGCCGAGCTGATCTCCTTCTTCCAGAGCGCCCCGTACTACGACTCCTCGTGGGTACCGGTCGCCACGGTGTTCAGCAAGTACTTCGCGGGCGACACCCAGGCCCTCGTCGACGCCGCCGCCCCCGACATGTCGGACACCGCGGGCAACATCTCCGCGGAGAACGGCAACGCCGTCTACACGGCCGTCGAGTGCGCCGACGCGAAGTGGCCCACCAGCTGGCGCAAGTGGGACCGCGACAACACACAGCTCAACAAGGACTACCCGTTCATGACCTGGGCGAACGCCTGGATGAACCTGCCGTGCGCCACCTGGCACACCAAGCAGCAGACCCCGGTGAACGTCAAGACCGGCAAGGGCCTGCCGCAGGTGATGATCGTGCAGTCCACCAACGACGCCGCCACCCCGTACGCCGGTGCCGTCGAGCTGCACCAGCGGTTCCAGGGCTCCCGCCTGATCACCGAGAAGGACGCGGGCTCGCACGGTGTGACCGGACTGGTCAACTCCTGCATCAACACCCGGGTCGACGCCTACCTCCTCGAGGGCAAGCTGGACGCGGCCGACGTGACGTGCGGCCCGCACGCCACGCCCAAGCCGTAACCGTCTTCGCATACGGCACAGGGGCGGCCCCTCTCACGGGGGGCCGCCCCTTCGTCATGCCTCCTCCGTCATGCCTCCTCGAACCAGGCGTCCTCCGCCGCGTAGTCGAACAGCTCGGGGTAGGCCCGGGCGAGCAGCGGGAACTCCTCCCGCCAGTCCCGGCCCGTCAGCCGCTCCACCAGCCAGTCGACCGACGCGCGCACGCTCTCCGCGTACGGGACGCCGCCGCCGAATCCCAACTCCCTTGCGGCGGCGGACATGTCGCACACCACCGGCCACTCGATCGACCACGGGGTCTGGCCCACGGACGGTGACGGCGGCGGACCGTCGAGGAGTACCGTCTCGGTCCGCACCCCCATCGCCGCGTCCACCGCCGCTCCGATCTCGGCCACGGTGGGCGCCTGTGGATCGCAGGCGTTGAGCACCCGTGAACCCGGCCGGGCCGCCGCGAGCCGCACCAGCTCGGCGATCGTGCCCGCGCCCGACGGATGGAACCGGCTCTCGCCCCGGTGGGCCAGGACCCGTCGGCGCCGCCCGTCCAGGTTCCGCTTCACGAAGTACAGCTCGCGCGGAAGCGGACTGTACGGCCCGTGCACCGCGGCCGGACGCAGCACCGTCGTCGGCAACTTCTCCCCGGCACCGAGCAGTTCGCGCTCCAGTGCCACCTTCCCGGTGCTGTAGGAGGCCTCGCCCGGTGCCACCGTCGGCTGGTCCTCGGTCAGCGGCACCGGAAAGCGCGGGAAGCCGTCGGGACTGTCCTGGGTGTCGAAGGAGCGGCCCCGGTCGTCCTCGTACACCGCGACGCTGGAGACCACCACCGCCGAACCGACCCGGCCGGTCAGCGCGGTCAACTGCCGTGCGTGCCGCTCCCCGTAGGCGACCAGGTCGACCACCAGCTCGCAGCCGTCGCCGACGGCCGACGCCAGCGCCGCGTCGTCCTCCCGGTCCAGCCGCAGCGGCCGCACCCCCTCGGGCCACCTGTCGTCCCGGCCGCCACCGCGCGAGGCTGCCAGCACCTCCCAGCCGTCCTCGGCCAACGCCCGTACCGTCGGCCGTCCGATCTGGCCCGTCGCTCCGATCACCAACGCATGTTTCATGAGCCGACCGTAGGCCCCCGGGCCCGCCCCGGCACGCCTGTTCTGCCCAGGGCAGAGATCAGCTCAGCGGCATCCGCGGAAAGCGGCGTTCACCACCCTCGGCCTGCTGCGCCTTCGCCACGGCCGCGTACTCGTCGACGTACTCCTGCTGCGACAGCGAAAGGATCGCGTACATGATCTCGTCGGTGACGGCACGCAGGATCGCCTTCTCGTTCTCCATGCCGGCGTACCGGGAGAAGTCCAGCGGCTCACCGAAGCGGATCACCACCGGGTGCAGCCGCGGCACCTTCCGGCCGGGCGGCTGCGCTTCGAAGGTGCCGATCATCGCGCACGGTACGACCGGCACCCCCGCCCTGAGCGCCATCACCGCCACGCCCACCTTCCCCTTGTACAGCCGGCCGTCGTGCGAGCGGGTGCCCTCCGGATAGATGCCGAGCAGCTCGCCCTTGCGCAGCACGCCGAGCCCCTCCCGGATGGCGGCCTGCCCGGCCTCCTTGCCGGAGCGGTCGACCGGGATCTGCCCGGCGCTGCGGAAGAAGCCCGCCGTCAGCTTGCCCTTGAGCCCCGAGCCGGTGAAGTACTCGGCCTTCGCGAGGAACGTGATGCGCCGCTTGAGCACGGCCGGCATGAGGAAGTGGTCCGAGAACGACAGATGGTTGCCCGCGACGATCGCCGCACCGGACTCCGGGACATGCTCCAGCCCCTCGATGCGCGGCCGGAACAACACCCTCAGCAGCGGACCCAGCAGCACGTACTTGAGCAGGAAGTAGAACACGGCTCTCTCCTCACACCAGCTGCTCCGCTGTGCGCACCCACAGTCATCTGTAACCATGTCCGCCAGGACCCATGCCGACGCTTGCCGACCAAGCTGATTGATCGTCAGCCGGCGGAGGATCTCCCTCCCGAGAGCCGTGCGGATGGGACATGGAAATGAGTCGCACCCTCCTTGAGAGTGCGACTCATCCTCCCGGCATCAGCCGGACCGTGCCTCACATCGCTGATCAGGTGCTGAGGAGCCGGTTGAAGAAGGAGCGGTAGCGGCGCAGGGCTCCGCGCAGTTGTTCCGTGTCCACCTGCTCGCCCTGGCCCCACTGTCCCTCCAGATCCTTCTTGTGCTGCGCGAAGGTGGAGGCCAGCGTCTGCATGACGTCCGCGACCAAGGCGTCGGCCTGGTGCACCGCCTCGCGGGGGTCGTCCACGAACCGGTTCTGGATCTCCTGCCAGCGGTCGCGGAAGCCACGCTCCTCGTCGTCCGTCAGCAGCTGCGGAAGCTCGTCGTCCCCGGCGCCGGAGGCTTCCGGCGCACGTGTTCCGGCCGGGGTGCCGGACATCTCCGGCGAACGCGTTTCCTCGGGGGCACGGGACGTCTCCGGCGTACGCGCCCCGGCCGGGGCGTCGGCATCGGCTCCGTCGGGTGCGAACCCGCCGCCCGAGCGCTCGGCGCCCGTCACGGCCGTGCTCTCCCCCGGGTAGACGGGGGTTCCGGTCGAGGCCGCCGCCGTCTTGGCGCCGGTGCCGGTCGGCTGGGCGATGTCGTCGGTGGACAGGCCGTCCGTCGTCCGGTGCGGTTCCTCGTTGGTGTGCATGGCGTTCCTCCATGCGGCGTCGTGATCGGGGTCAGGAGCGGGAGGGCTGGGCCCGGCCGCCGCCATTGGAGAGCAGTTCGTCGAACAGGGCACGGTAGTGCACCATGGCGCCGCGCAACTGCTCGGTCGTTGCCTGCCGGTGCGTGGAGAGCGTCTCCACCTCGTGCGCGGCCCGGTAGTGCTCCAGCGTGGCACCGTGCTCCACCGAGAGGTCCTTCAGCTGCTGCTCGAACCTTTCGGTCGGATACCCGCGTTCGTGCATGAGCGACGTCACCAGTCGGTCCGCGTCATGGACCGCGTCCTCCGGCCGGTCGACGAACTCCGCCTGGACGCTGGTCCACTCCCGCGAATAGCGGTCCCTGGAGACCGCGGGCAGCGGCTTGATCTCCAGCGAGTCGTGCCGCCTTTCGCGTTCGCGGAGCTCACGCTCGGCGGCGAGCCGGTTGTCGGCTCCCTCGACGGTCCGTTCGTACTCCGGGCCGAAGCGCTCACGGAGGTGACGGCGCCGCATCATCATCGAGGCCGCCACAGCAGCCAGAGCGACGACCACCACGATCGGGATGATGATCGCCAGAAGCGTTCCCGTCGACATGGGTTCACGCTCCCCTTGGAGTAGTGATGTGCAGACCCCGACTGCCCCGCTTTGTACGTTTTATTCATTTCTGTCGCGCTGCTGTCAGTGATCAACCGTGCGGAATCGGCCCGACCCGCCTGCGAGGGGGGCGATGAACAGGAAGCGTTCGCCGGCGGGGCGATGCAAGGGGGCGCCGGAGCACACCGTTCCGGGCTGCGAGACTGGGGGTATGGACATCGCCCGCAGGAACAACGTGACCGTCACCGGCAACCCGCAAGGACGCGCGGTGGTGCTCGCGCACGGCTTCGGCTGTGATCAGAACATGTGGCGGCTCACGGTGCCCGCGCTGGCCGAGGACTACCGGATCGTGCTCTTCGACTACGTCGGCTCCGGCCGCTCGGACGCCTCGGCGTTCTCGGCCGACCGGTACTCCTCCCTGGACGGGTACGCCCGGGACGTCGTCGAGGTGTGCGAGGCGCTCGACCTGCGGGACGCGGTGTTCGTGGGGCACTCGGTCAGCGCGATGATCGGGGTGCTGGCCGCCTCCGCGGCCCCCGGGCGCATCGGCGCGCTGGTCATGGTCGCCCCGTCTCCGCGGTACATCGACGACGACGACTACCGCGGCGGGTTCGGCGCCGAGGACATCGACGAACTGCTCCAGTCGCTGGAGGCGAACTACCTGGGCTGGTCGGCGGCGATGGCCCCGGTGATCATGGGCAACGCCGACCGGCCCGAGCTGGGCGACGAACTCAAGAACAGCTTCTGCGCCACCGACCCGGACATGGCCCGCGTCTTCGCCCGCACCACCTTCCTGTCGGACTCCAGGGACGACCTGAAGGGCGTGAGCGTGCCGACGCTGATCCTGGAGTGCACCCAGGACGTCATCGCGCCCCGCGAGGTCGGCGCCTTCGTCCACCGGGCGATACCCGGCTCCGCCCTGGTCACCCTCGACGCCACCGGTCACTGCCCGCACCTGTCCGCGCCGGAGGCCACCAACGCGGCGATCACCACCTTCCTGGCCGGCCTGCGATGATGTGCCGGGCCGGCCGGCAGCCGGAACCCCACGGCGCCGACCGCGACAAAGCCGAGGCCGCGGCGTTCGCCGCGCTGCTGGAGGACAGCGCCGAGGACCTGTACGAGAGCGCCCCGTGCGGATACCTGTCCACCCTGATGGACGGCACCATCGCCAAGATCAACGCCACGCTGCTGGGCTGGCTCGGCCTGGACCGGGAGACGGTGGTGGGCCGGATGCGGTTCACCGACCTGCTGACCGTCGGGGGCAAGCTGTACCACGAGACGCACTTCGCGCCGCTGCTGCGGATGCAGGGCGAGATCAGCGGCATAGCCCTCGACATCAAGCAGGGCGACGGCGGCCGGATGCCCGCACTGGTCTCCTCCGTCGTCAAGCACGGCACCATGGGCGAGCCGCTGCTGATCCGCACCACCGTCTTCGACGCACGGGACCGCCGCGCCTACGAGGAGGAGTTGCTGCGCCGCCGGGAAGCGGCCGAAGCGGCCCGCCGGCAGGCGGAGGCCGACCGAGCCCGCCTCCAGGAGGCCCTCGCCGTACTCCAGCGCTCACTGCTCCCGGACATCCTGCCGGTGGTGCCCGGAGTGGAGACGGCGGCCCACTACCACACCGCCTCGCCCGACCGGCTCGGCGGCGACTTCTACGACGTCTTCCCCGTCGACGGCAAGCGCTTCGCCTTCTTCCTCGGCGACGTGTGCGGCAAGGGGCCCCAGGCGGCCGCGGTCACCTCGCTGACCCGCTACACCCTGCGCGCCGCGGCGATGCACGACCCCGACCCGGTATCCGCCCTGTCCACCCTGAACACGGTGCTGCACGAGCGCTACTCCTCCGGTGGCGACCCGCGCTACTGCACCGCGATCTTCGGCACCCTCGAACCCGGCCCCGAGGCCGGACAGGTCACCGTCCACCTCGCCTCCGGCGGCCATCCTCCGGCCGTCGTCCTGCGCGCCGACGGCACGGCCGGCTTCCTGCCCACGCCCGGCGGCGTCCTCGTCGGCGTCCTGCCGTCGGCACCCTTCACCCCCGCCACGACCGTCCTCGACCCCGGTGACACCCTCCTGCTCTACACCGACGGGCTCACCGAAGCCCGGACCGGGGACGACCGCACGAGCCTGTACGGGGACGAGAACCTGCTCGCCTTCGCCGCCCGCCACGCCGGCCGGCCCGCACCCGCCCTCATCCAGGCCCTCACCGGACTGCTCGACAGCTTCGGCGACGGCCTCGACGACGACACCGCCCTGCTCGCCCTCGGCGCCCCCGCCGCCGACTCCCACCCCGCGGACAGACGATGAGCCCGCTGAAGATCATGACGGAGACCGCCGCGACCGGCCCCGTGCTGGCCGTCCGCGGCGAACTGGACTACGCCAACGCCGGCGAGCTGCGCCAGCTGGTCGCCGCGCTCGCGCTGCGCCCCGGACAGCGCCTCGTCCTGGACCTCACCGGCCTGGAGTTCTGCGACTCCAGCGGCATCACCGCCCTGATCGCCGCACGCCACCACGCCCAGGCCGCACAGGCGGACGTCGCTCTCGCCGCCGTACCCGCCCACACGCTGCGCGTCCTCAAGATCGTCGGTCTCGACCAGATCTTCCCCATCCACCCCGACCGGGAGACCGCCGTCACCTCGTGACGCCGTCCACCGGCCTCCGGCCGCCTCGCAGTGGGACGGACGTTCACAGCCGCACGATGACAAGAGCCGTGTCGTCGGTGGCGCCGCCGCGCGGCAGGCACTCCAGCAGGATGGCGTCGGCGAGGCGTTCCGGAGCGTCCCCGCGATGGCGGCGCAGGCAATCGGCGAGGCGGGCCAGACCGGTGTCGATGTCCTCCCGGCGGCGCTCGATCAGCCCGTCGGTGTACAGCACGAGCGTGGCGCCGTCCGTGTACGCCGTGGCCGCCTGGACTCGTGGCACCGGGTCGGGCCGGGCGTCCAGCGGCGGATCGGTGGCCTGGTCGAGGAACTCCACCCGCCCGTCGCCGTGCACGAGGACCGGCGGAGGATGGCCGGCGCTGCTGTAGGTGATGGTGCGGGCGTCGAAGTCGACGAACGTGGTGACCGCCGTGGCCGACTCCGCGCCGTTCACGACGCCCGCGTACCGGCCCAGCACGTCCAGCGCCTGCGCCGGCCCCGCGGCGACCCGGGAGGCGGCGCTCAGCGCGCTGCGCAGCTGGCCCATCACCCCGGCCGCCTCCAGCCCGTGGCCGACCACGTCGCCCACCGAGACGCCGAGACGATGGCCGCCGACCAGGTCCACGAGGTCGTACCAGTCCCCGCACACGTTCAGCGCGCCGACCGCCGGACGGTAGCGCACCGCAGTGCCCTGGTGCCGGATCTGCCGCGGCGCCGGCAGCATCGCCTCCTGGAGCGCGAGCGCCACCTCACGCTCCCGGGCGTGCGCGTCCCTCAGCCGCTCGTTCAGCGCCTGAAGCTCCCTGGCCCTGCTGTACAGCTCGGCCTCCAGCACCCGCCCCCGGCTGCCCGAGTTGCCGCCGCGCGCCCGGATCAGCTCGGTGACCTCCTCCACCCGGTGCACGAGCAGCACCACCTCGCCGTCCGGGCCGAACACCGGCGCGTTGACCGGGCTCCAGTAGCGCTCGTCCCACTCGCCCGGCCGTTCGGCGCTCTCGACGTCGTAGCGTTGCAGAGCCATCGCGTCGCGCTCCCCGGTGGTGAGCACCCGGTGCAGCGACGCGGCCAGATTGCGCCGCCCGGTCGCCGACGGGTCGTTGGGGTTGTCGGGGAAGACGTCGAACAAGTGACGGCCGACGACCTGCTCACGGCTACGCCCGGCGCCGCGCAGGAACTCCCGGTTGGCGTCGGCGAACAACAGCTCGGGCGTCAGGATGGACACCGCTCCCGGCAGGGCCTGGAAGACAGCCTTGTAGTCGATCGCGTCCGGCACGTCACGCCTCCGCACCCGCCAGGGGCTGCTCCGCCCAGATGATCTTTCCGTTGGGCACGAACCGCGTGCCCCAGCGCTGCGTGAGCTGCGAGACCAGCAGCAACCCCCGCCCGCCCTCGTCCGTGGTGCGCGGATGGCGCAGATGCGGCGCGGTGGCACCGCCGTCGAAGACCTCGCAGACCAGGGTCCGCTCCCGGATCAGCCGCAGCCGGATCGGGCCCCCGGCGTACCGGATGGCGTTGGTGACCAGCTCGCTCACGACCAGTTCCGTGGTGAACGCCAGCTCGTCCAGACCCCAGTCCGCCAGCTGCCGGCACGCCGTGCGGCGCGCGTCGGCGACCGCCGCCGGATCGCGGGGCAGCTCCCAGCCGGCCACCTGCCGCCCGCTCAGCCGCTTGGTGCGGGCCATCAGCAGCGCCACGTCGTCGTGCGGGCGGGCCGGCACCAGCGCGTCGACCAGGGCCTGGCAGCGCACGTCGAGGGAGGGCGCCGCCGCGCGCAGGGCCTCCCGCAGCCGGGCGCGATCGGCCCGTCCCGCTCCCCGCCGGCCGTCGGTCAGCAGGCCGTCCGTGTGCAGCGCCAGCGTGCTGCCCTCGGGAAGCACCATCTCCACCGACTCGAACGGAGGCCCGCCCGCCCCCAGTGGCGGCCCCTGCGGCAGATCCACGAAGTACACCGCGCCGTCCGGCAGCACCACGGCCGGTGCCGGATGCCCGGCAGCGGCCATGGCGCACCGCCCGTCCACCGGGTCGTACACGACGTAGACGCAGCCGGAGCCCACGGACTGCGCGCTGTCACCGGCCTCGATGCCGGCCTCCCCGCCCTCCTCGCGGGCCGGGTGCGGCGCCACCAGGTCGTCGAGGTGGGCCAGCACCTCCTCCGGCCGCAGATCGAGCGCGGCCAGAGTCCGTACGGCGGTACGCAGCCGGCCCATCGCCGCGGCCGCGTCGATGCCGTGGCCGGGCACCTCGCCCACCACCAGCGCCACCCGGGCGCCGGACAGCGGGATCAGGTCGTACCAGTCGCCGCCGAGCCCGGTCAGCTCGTCGGCCGGGCGGTAGCAGGCGGCCACGTCCACCGCGTCCAGGTCGGGCAGCCGGTGCGGGAGCAGGCTGCGCTGCAGGGCGAGCGCCGCGTCGCGTTCGCGGCTGTAGCGGCGGGCGTTGTCGAGGCAGACCGCGGCCCGGGAGACGAAGTCCTCCGCGAGACTGAGGTCGGCCGCGTCGAAGGACTCGGGGCGGTAGCGGCGGTAGAACGTCGTGATGCCGAGGGTGACGCCCCGCGCGCGCAGCGGCACCACCATCCCGCTGTGCACCGCCAGCTCGCCGAAGGTGGCCTCCCGGCTGCCGGGCGCCTCCGCCGCCCACGGGCGGTCGGCCGGGTCGAGCCGTGCCTCCCGCCACGAGCGGCCCGTGGCCAGACACCGCACCGGCGCGGAACCGGGCCGGTAGGAGGCGACGTGCCCGATCTCGACGACGGCCTCGGGGGCGTTCGGGGAGACCGAGCGGTGCGCGGCCCGGCGCAGCGTCACCGTCTCCTGGCCGGGCGCCGGCGCGCCCGCCGGTTCCCCGCCGTGCAGCACGTCCTCCAGCAGGTCCACGGCGACGAAGTCGGCCAGCGCCGGCACCGCCACGTCGGCCAGCTCCTGCGCGGTGCGCATGAGGTCCAGGCTGCGGCCGATCTGCTCGCCGGCCCGGTCCAGCAGGGCGAGCCGCTGCTGGGCGCGGCGCCGCTCACTGATGTCCACGACCGTGTAGTACACGCCCATCGGGCGGCCGTGCTCGTCCTCGAGCCGCGTGAACGACATCATGTGCGCGGTCTCGCGCAGCGGGGCGGCACGGACGCGGCCGACGTGCTCGTAGCCGGTGACCGGTTCGCCGGTGGCCAGCACGCGCCGCATCTGCTCCTCGATCGCCGCCGCGTCCAGGCCCGGCTGCACGTCGGCCAGGCGCAGCCCGAGGCGCTGCTCGGCGGGGAGGCCGCCGTACCGGGCCAGCGCCTCGTTCGACCACACGAACCGCAGATCGGTGTCCACGATGGCGATGCCGATGGGGGAGCCGGTGACCATCTGTTCCAGCACCGTGCGGCTCATGTCCCAGCCGGGGCCGGACACCTCCGACAGCAGGGCCAGCCAGCGGGAGGGGCCGCGGGACTCCTCGGCGGCGGTGACGCGCACCATGAGCCGGATCGCGGGGCCGCTTTTGCAGCGGGCGGTGAGCAGCCCGGCCCAGCCGCCGTCCACCCGGCAGTGCTCCAGCACCTCGGGCGCGCGCTCGGCGTCCGCGCCGGTCAGCAGGTCGGCGAGCTGCTTGCCGACCACTTCCGGGGCCGGGTAACCGAGCAGCCGTTCGGCGCCGCGGGTCCACCCGGTCACGAGGCCCTGGGCGTCGAGCAGCACCGGCGCGGCATCCGCCACGTCGAACCGCCGGCCGACCACGTCCGGCTCCTCGTCAGCACCCACGGGCGACCTCTCCGTCGCTGACAGTGGTCCACCACCTCTCGCCCCGTTCCCTTCACCCTGCCCGAAAGGGGGTTCCGGGGCCACTGCGGAAGGAACAGGGACGGCTGCTCGTGTCGCTGCGTGAGGGGCCGCCCGCCGAAGCGAGCGACCCCTCGGGCCACCGGGCGGGCCCGGTCACCGTGTGCTATGGACCCAGGTCACCCCGCGTGTCAGGTCACGTCACTGCGCGAGGACCTTCTCCAGGGCGCCGAGCGCCGAGTCCAGCTCCTCGCGGGTGATCGTCAGCGGCGGGGCCAGCCGGATCGTCGAGCCGTGGGTGTCCTTGACCAGGAACCCCTCCCGCATCAGCCGCTCGCTGATCTCGCGCCCGGTGCCGATCGCCGGGTCCACGTCGACCCCGGCCCACAGCCCGCGTGCGCGGAAGCCGAGCACCCCGCGCCCGACCAGCGCGGACAGGCCCGCGTGCAGCACCTCTCCCAGCTCGGCGGCCCGGCGCTGGAACTCGCCGGACTCCAGCAGGCCGATCACGGCCGTACCGACCGCCGCCGCGAGCGGGTTGCCGCCGAAGGTCGAACCGTGCTCACCCGGATGCAGCACCCCGAGCACCTCACGGGTCGCCACCACCGCCGACACCGGTACGATCCCGCCGCCGAGCGCCTTGCCGAGCAGCAGCACGTCGGGCAGGACGTTCTCGTGCTCCACGGCGAGCGTGCGGCCGGTGCGGCCCAGCCCCGACTGGATCTCGTCCGCGACGAACAGGGTGTTCGTACGCCGGGTCAGCTCCCGCACGCCGACCAGATAGCCGTCGTCCGGGATGATCACCCCGGCCTCGCCCTGGATCGGCTCGATCAGCACCGCCGCCGTTGTCTCGTCCACGGCCGCCTCGATCGCGGCGAGATCGTTGTACGGCACGATCCGGAAGCCCGGCGCGAAGGGCCCGAAACCGTCGCGGGCGGTCTCGTCCGTGGAGAACCCGACGATCGTCGTCGTCCGCCCGTGGAAGTTCTCCGCCGCGACCACGATCGTGGCCCGGTCGGCCGGGACGCCCTTCACGTCGTACGCCCACTTGCGGGCCACCTTGATGCCGCTCTCCACGGCCTCGGCGCCGGTGTTCATCGGCAGCACCATGTCCAGGCCGGTCAGGGCGGTGAGCCGCTCGGCGAACTCCGCCAGCTGATCGTTGTGGAAGGCCCGGGAGGTCAGCGTCAGCCGGTCCAGCTGCCGGTGCGCCGCCTCGATCAGCGCCGGATGACGGTGACCGAAGTTGAGCGCCGAATAACCGGCCAGCATGTCCAGATAGCGGCGCCCCTCGACGTCCTCCACCCAGGCGCCCTCGGCGCGGGCGACGACCACGGGCAGCGGGTGGTAGTTGTGCGCGAGGACCGGCTCCTCGGCGCCGATCAGCTCGGCGGAGGTACGGACGGGGGCGGGTGCGCTCATGAGCGGATCTCCTGGGTGCAGCACTTGATGCCGCCACCTGCCTTGCGGAACTCCGACAGGTCGACGGGAACGGGGACATAGCCGTGCTCGTCCAGCCGGGCGGCGAGCGTCTCGGCCTGCGGGGCGATGAAGACGTGGCGGCCGTCGGACACGGAGTTCAGACCGAAGGCGAGGGCGTCCTGCTCGGTGGCGAGCACCGCGTTCGGGTACAGCCGCTGAAGCACCTCACGGCTGCCCGGCGAGAACGCCTCCGGGTAGTACGCGATGTTCTCCTCGGGCCCGTCGTCCAGCACGAACAACGCCGTGTCCAGGTGGTAGAAGCGCGGGTCCACGAGCGTGAGGCTGATCACGGGGTGCCCGAAGAACTCCTGCACCTCGCAGTGCGCCTCCCGGGTCGTACGGAACCCGGTCCCGGCCAGCACGTAGCGGCCGGTCCAGACGAGGTCGCCCTCGCCCTCGCAGACGTTCTCGGGCCGGTAGACGTCGTAGCCGGCCGTCTTGAACCACGTGTCGTAGTGGGTGGACTCCGGGCGGCGCTCGGCCGCGTGGAAGAGCGAGCCGAAGACGCGGCCGCCGACGACGACCGCGGAGTTCGCGGCGAACACCATGTCGGGCAGGCCGGGGACGGGGGCGACCGCCTCCACGGTGTGCCCATGGGCGAGGTAGGCGCCGATCAGGTCCTGCCACTGCCGCTGGGCGAGGTCGACGTCGACGGGTGTGTCGGGATGCATCCAGGGGTTGATCGCGTACTGCACGGCGAAGTGTCTGGGTTCGCAGACGAGAAAGCGCCGCCGGCGCGGCACACGGCTGTCGGTCACAGAGGGGTCCCTCCGCTTCCTGGGGTGTCGACTGAGGGTTGACACCAAGGTAGAAACTGACGCGGACGGCCGACAAGCAACGACAGCTGCGTGTTCGCGCAGGATCACTGCGTTGTGAAGCCGCTCAACGCACGTCTGCTGCGCCGTCCGGGGCGACCTGGCTGGCGCCCGCTTCGGGAGACTCCGGGATGAGATGGGACAGCACCATCACGCTGATCGTCTTGCGGATGAACGGCTCCGTACGGATCCGCTCCAGCACCTCCTCGAAGTGCTCCACGTCGCGAGCCCGCACGTGCAGCAGGGCGTCCGCCCCGCCGGTCACCGTCATGGCCGCAGTGATCTCCGGGTGGTTGCGCACCACCTCCGCCAGCCGCCGCGGCGGGGCCGCGCCCTCGCAGTACACCTCGACGTACGCCTCCGTGCGCCAGCCGAGCGCCGACGGCTTCACCGTCGCCGTGAACCCGGTGATCACCCCGGTCTCACGCAGCCGGTCCACACGCCGTTTCACCGCCGTCGCCGACAGCCCGACGGCCGCGCCGATCTCGGCGAAGCTCGTGCGCGCGTTGTCCATCAGCGCGGTGATGATCTTCCGGTCGAGGTCGTCGAACGGGGTGGGCCTGCTGTTCATGTCCGCACTGTATCCAGCGGGTGAGGAGCGGCCGGGCGTTCGCCGCCGGCGGGCGTTCAGGTGGTGCGGGTGGCGGCCATCCCCAGGGTGATCAGGCCCAGCACGACCCAGCCGAACCACAGCCAGCCGTTGCTTCCGAGGGCCACCGTGTACGCCGTCACGACGACCAGGCCGCCGAGGGTGACAGCCCCCATGGCCTTGGTGGAACCGGGCGTGGAACCAGGGACGGAACCGGGCATCGCGACACCCTCCTCGAGGTCGGCTCCCCTCAATGGTGCCCCCGATCGGCGCTACGGTGCCCGGCGCTGCACCGATCAGTCGGTGCGGACGGTTCGGCGCGCGTCAGTCGGTGCGCGCGTTGAGCGACGCCAGATAGGCGTTGTACGCCTCCAGCTCCTTGTCGCCGTCCCGGTCGGCGGCACGGTCCGTGCGGCGGGCCTGCCGCTGCTCGGAGCCGTACCACTGGAACAGCAGCGCGATCAGCACCAGCACCGAGGGGATCTCGCTGAACGCCCAGGCGATCCCGCCCGCCGCGTTCTGGTCCGACAGCGCATCGATACCGAGCGAGGCCGGCGGGTTCTTGAAGGTCTCCACCATCGGCGCCGACGCCATCATCAGCGCGATGCCGAAGAACGCGTGGAACGGCATGCCCGCGAACAGCTCCAGCATCCGCATCAGATGCCCCGGCCGGTGCGGACCGGGGTCCACGCCGATGATCGGCCAGAAGAACACCACGCCGACCGCGAGGAAGTGCACCATCATCGCGACGTGCCCCGTCTTGGAGCCCATCAGGAAGTCGAACAGGGGCGAGAAGTACAGCGCGTACAGGCTGGCGATGAACAGCGGGATCGTGAACGCCGGGTGCGTGATGATCCGCATGTACCGGCTGTGCAGCAGCATCAGCAGCAGCTCACGGGGCCCCTTGCGGCCCCGGCCGGCCGTCGGCAGCGCGCGCAGCGCCAGGGTGATCGGCGCGCCGAGCAGGACGAGGATCGGCGACAGCATGCTGATCACCATGTGCTGCACCATGTGCACCGAGAACATGACCATGCCGTAGTCGTTCAGCTTGGTGCACATCACCAGGCCGACGGTCAGCACACCGATCACGTACGACACGGTCCGGCTCACGGGCCAGGCGTCGCCGCGCCGCTTCAGCCGCAGGACTCCCCAGCCGTAGAGCGCCAGCCCGAGCAGACAGGCCACGAGGAAGAAGGGGTCCGCCGACCACTGAAGGCCACGTCCCAGCGTGAACGGCGGCAGATCCATGACCATGCCGTGCCCGCTGTGCTCCATCCGCCGGCTCCTGATTCGTGGGGGGTTGTGCGCTTTGAGTCGGCTCATAGAGTACGGCGGACCCCGGCCACGCTCGTGACCGGGGTCGGGAAAGCCGCGGTCCTACAGAACGCACTCCGCCTCGGCGTACCGCTCCGCCGGAACCGTCTTCAACGTCTCGACGGCCTCGGCCAACGGGACCATCACGATGTCGGTGCCCCGCAGAGCCGTCATCTGCCCGAAGCGACCCGCGTGCACCGCCTCCACCGCGTGCCAGCCGAAGCGCGTCGCCAGCACCCGGTCGTACGCCGTCGGCGTCCCGCCCCGCTGCACATGCCCGAGGATCACCGGCCGCGCCTCCTTGCCGAGCCGTCGCTCCAGCTCGACCGACAGCTGACGGGCGATCCCGGCGAACCGCTCGTGCCCGTAGATGTCCTTGCCGCCCTCGTCGAAGTCCATGGAGCCGGCCTTGGGCTTGGCCCCCTCCGCCGCGACGACGATCGCGAACCGCTTGCCCGCGTCGAACCGCTCGCCGACCCGCGCCGTCAACTCCTCGATGTCGAAGGGGCGCTCCGGGACGACGATCGCGTGGGCGCCCGCCGCCATGCCGGAGTGCAGGGCGATCCACCCCGTGTGACGGCCCATGACCTCCACGACCAGCACCCGCTGGTGGGACTCGGCGGTGGTCTTCAGCCGGTCCAGGGCCTCCGTCGCCACGCCGACCGCCGTGTCGAAGCCGAACGTGACGTCCGTGACAGCGATGTCGTTGTCGATGGTCTTCGGCACGCCGACGATGGGCAGCCCGCTGTCGGACATCAGCCGCGCCGCCTTGAGCGTGCCCTCGCCGCCGATCGGGATGATCGCGTCGAGGCCCAGCTCGGCGACATGCCCCTTCGCCCGCTCCACGCCGTCGCGCAGATGCGAGGGCTGGACCCGGGAGGAGCCGAGGATGGTGCCGCCGCGGGCGAGGATGCCGCCCACCGCGTCAAGATCCAGCTTGAGGTAGTCGCACTCCAGGAGGCCCTTCCAGCCGTCCCGGAAACCGATGACCTCGTCGCCGTGGTCGGCGACGGCGCGGTGCACAACGGACCGGATGACGGCGTTCAGACCGGGGCAGTCACCGCCGGACGTGAGGACACCAATGCGCATAGCCCGAAACAACCTTCTCCACCAGGGCTGGACCGGACCGCGCTGTCCGGCTCGATCCCCGCCACCCTAGCGGCTCAGGGGGGCGGGGGAGCACCACGCGTCCGCCTGCTGGAATGCCCCGCTCACCTGTGCGGACGAGGCGTCAGACGGGCTGGTGAACCCCGGCCGAAACCGGGGTGTCGCACGCAGGCTAGGCGGGCTGCTGTGCCGCCGCGATGCGCTCGCCGCGCAGCGCCTCGTACCAGCGGTCGTCGACCGGCGGCAGCGCGTTGACGTCGAGCGCCAGCTTCAGCAGCAGGTCCGCGATCAGCGGGTTGCGGGCCAGCACCGGCCCGTGCATGTACGTACCGAACACGGTGCCGTTGTACGCGCCCTCCGTGCCGTCGCCCGTGCCGTTGCCGTTGCCGAAGCGCACCTGCGCGAGGGCGCGGGCGGTGGGGCCGAGGTGCGTGACGCCCTGGTGGTTCTCGAAGCCCGTCAGCTGCGGCAGGCCGAGCTGCGGGTCGATGTCCCCGAGCACGTCGCCGACGCACCGCGCGCCCTCACCGCGCACCGAGACCACGTCGAGCAGGCCGAGGCCCGGCTCGCGCTGGCCGAGGTCGTTGATGAACTCGTGGCCGAGGATCTGATAGCCGGCGCACACCGAGAAGACGATCGCGCCGTTGTCCACGGCCCGGGTCAGCCCGCCGTCGCGGCGCAGCCGCTCGGCCGCGAGCCGCTGCGGGCGGTCCTCGCCGCCGCCGACCAGGTAGATGTCACCGGAGGTCGGGATCGGCTGGTCGCTGCGCACGTCGAGCCGGGCCACGTCCAGGCCGCGCTGGCGCGCCCGGCGCTCCACGACGAGAACGTTGCCCTGGTCGCCGTAGGTGGAGAGCAGGTCGGGGTAGACCCACACGACCCGCAGGCTGTTGTCGCTCACAAAAGTCCCCTGAACTCTCAGTTGCCGACGCGGCGGCGCAGGTCCTGGAAGGCGGTGTAGTTGGCGATGACCTCGATCCGCCCCGGCGGGCACAGCTGCACGGCCTGGTCGAGGTTGTCGCAGACCTGGAACTGCTGGTTGGCCACCTCGAGGCGCACCGCGAGGTCCAGGCGTCGGTCGCCGATCACGACGATCGGATGCCCGGTCAGCCGCGTGTAGTCGACGTCCCAGAGCCAGGAGGTGTCGGTGCCGTCGGCGCCACGGGCGTTCACGGACAGGATCACCGGGGTCGGCGGCGGGTCGATCAGCGAGAAGGTCTCCAGCCAGCCGGCCGGGTTCTTGGCCAGCAGCAGCCGCAGGTCACGGCCCTCGAACTGGACCACGTCGTAGCGTCCGGCGACCGCCTGCACCTGGTACATGCGCTCCAGCGCCACCTGGGGCGGCACCCCGAACACGGCGGCGACGGCCGCGGAGCTGGCGGCGTTGGCCTTGTTGGCGCGACCGGGCAGCTGCAGATGGATCGGCCAGGCGGAGCCGTGCGGGTCGAGCACGTGCTCGCCGTGCAGGGCCCAACTGGGCGCGGGGCGGCGGAAGCCGCACTCGCCGCAGAACCAGTCGTCGCCGGGGCGCTGCATCACACCGCCGCAGGACGGGCAGGACCAGGCGTCGTCCTTCCACATCTGCCCGGCCGCGACCCAGATCACGTTGGGGGAGGAAGAAGCGGCCCACACCACCAGCGGGTCGTCGCAGTTCGCGACGACGACGGCCTTGGTGCCGGCCAGACCCTCGCGCCAGTTCTCCGCGAGCATCCGGGTCTCGGCCGCGCGGTCCAGCTGGTCGCGGGAGAGGTTGAGCAGCGCGATGCACTTGGGCTCGGTGTCCCGGGCGACGCCCGCGAGGTACTTCTCGTCGACCTCGATCACGGCGTACCGGGCGTCCGAACCGCCGGCGAGGGCGGAGGTGATGCCGGCCGGCATGTTCGCGCCGAGCGCGTTGGAGACGACCGGCCCGGCCGCGCGCAGCGCCTCGGCGATCAGCCGGGTGGTCGTGGTCTTGCCGTTGGTCGCCGAGACAAGGATCACGTCCAGGTTCTGGGCGAGCTTGGCGAGCAGGTCGGGGTCGAGCCTGAGGGCGACCCGGCCGCCGATCACCGAACCGCTGCCGCGCCCCGCTGCGCGCGATGCCGCCGCGACCGCCTTGCCCGCGGTCACGGCCAGCTTGGCCCGCGGCGTGAGCGGGTCCGAGTTGCCTGCCATCAGTTCTCGATCCTCCTTGCGTACGCGCCGCGCCTCGAAGCCTTTGAAGCCTGACGGCCACGTGGTGTGGGCATCAGCCTATCGAGATCCATTCGCACTCCCGAACCACGGCCCACACCTGCGCGGCGGGCGGGGGCTACCGGTGACCGTACCCTTTCCGCCATGCGACACGGCTCGATCCCGGGCGCCCGCGGGCGCGTCCGGCCCCTGACCCTGCTCCAGGACCCGGTTCTGCGCCGGCCGTGCCGGGAGGTCACCGACTTCGGCCCGGAACTGGCCGCGCTGGTGGAGGACTTGTTCGCGACGATGTACGCGGCGCGGGGGGTGGGGCTGGCCGCGAACCAGGTCGGGGAGGACCTGAGGGTCTTCGTCTACGACTGCCCGGGCGACGACGATGTCCGGCATCTGGGACATGTGGTGAACCCGCGGCTGGTCGAGGCGGACGGGATTTCGCTGCGCGGCCCGGAGGGGTGTCTGTCCCTGCCGGGGCTCGAGGCGGGGGTGGAGCGGTACGACCACGCGGTGGTCGAGGGGTGCACGGTGACCGGGGAGCCGGTCACCGTGCACGGGACGGGGTTCTTCGCCCGTTGTCTGCAGCATGAGGTGGACCACCTGGAGGGGACGCTGTACGCCGACCACCTGACAGGGTGGCGCAGGCGCAGACTCATGCGCCAGGTGGCCCGTGCCTCCTGGTACCGCTGACGGCCGTTTCCCCCGGCACCGTCAGAAGCCCGGACCGCCCGCCTTGTCCCCGGCCGCTGCCAGGCGGCCCCACAGCAGGTCGGCCAGGGAGCGGACCAACTGCCGTCGGTCACAGGGGCGTTCGCCGAGCCACCAGTCTCCGGCCGCGTGCATCATGCCCACGATGCCGTGGCCCCAGACCCGGGCGAGCTGCCGGCTGTCCGGCCCGAGGTCGACACGCTCCTCGATGACCTGGGCCAGCTCCTCGCCCATCCGCCGCAGCAGGGGCGCCGAGTGCTTGCCGACATCGAAGCCCTGGTCGCCCTGGGCGCCGCCGCCCTCGGCCGGATGCATCAGGAACCGGTACACCTGCGGGCGTGCCTCGATCGCCGCCAGATAGGTGTCGAGGGTGGACTCCACGCGCTCCCGGCGCTCGGCCGGGGCGTCCAGGGCCGCGCGCAGCGAGTCGAGGAGGGCGTCCGTGTGCCGCTTCGCCAGTGCCGCGTACAGACCGCCCTTGTCGCCGAAGTGCCGGTAGAGGATGGGCTTGGTGATCCCGGCCTCGGCGGCGATGGCGTTCATCGAGGCCTGGGGGCCGTCGCGCAGCACCACCCGGTCGGCTGCCTCCAGCAGCTCCCGCCGCCGGCGGTCGGCGGACCGCTGCTGCTCGGTCCGCTGCGTGGTGTCCATGTGCTCTCCCCACCCGTCCTGAATCGGTGACGCCTGCGCAAACTAACACTGTCCGCGCGCATCCCCTCGAACGGGCTGCCGAGGAGTCATCGGGAGTTGACTTTTCCTACCCGCCGGTAACAGACTCCTGTTACCGCAAGTAACACGCACGTGCGCCGCCGCTGGAGGGGACATGGCCGAGTTCACCATGGAGCTCAACGACGAACAGAAGGAGGTCCGGGACTGGCTCCACGGTTTCGCCGCCGACGTGATCCGCCCCGCGGCCGCCGAATGGGACGAGCGTGAGGAGACTCCCTGGCCGGTCATCCAGGAGGCCGCCAAGGTCGGCATCTACTCCCTCGACTTCTACGCGCAGCAGTACTTCGACCCCACCGGCCTCGGCATCCCCATGGCGATGGAGGAGCTGTTCTGGGGCGACGCGGGCATCGCCCTGTCGATCGTCGGCACCGGCCTCGCCGCCGTGGGCGTCCTCGCCAACGGCACCGAGGAGCAGATCGGCACCTGGATCCCGCAGATGTACGGCGACGCCGGCGACGTCAAGGTCGCCGCGTTCTGCTCCTCCGAGCCCGACGCCGGCTCGGACGTCGCCTCCATGCGTACCCGGGCGGTCTACGACGAGGCCAAGGACGAGTGGGTGATCAACGGCACGAAGACCTGGGCGACCAACGGCGGCATCGCCAACGTCCACGTCGTCGTCGCCGTCGTCGACCCGGAGCTCGGCTCCAAGGGCCACGCGTCCTTCATCATCCCGCCGGGCACCCCGGGCCTCGCCCAGGGCCAGAAGTTCAAGAAGCACGGCATCCGCGCCTCGCACACCGCCGAGGTCATCCTCGACAACGTGCGCGTGCCCGGCTCCTGCCTGCTGGGCGGCAAGGAGAAGCTGGACGAGCGGCTGGCCCGGGCCCGCGAGAAGGCCAAGCAGGGCGGCGTGGGGGTCCCCCCGGCCGGAGGCTGGGGGAGGGTGAAGAACGCGGCGATGGCCACCTTCGAGGCGTCCCGCCCGGCCGTCGGAGCGATGGCGGTCGGCACCGCGCGGGCCGCGTACGAGGTCGCTCTGGACTACGCCATGACGCGTGAGCAGTTCGGCCGCCCGATCATCGACAACCAGGGCGTCGCCTTCCAGCTCGCCGACATGCGCACCCAGATCGACGCCGCCCGCCTGCTGGTGTGGCGCGCCTCCTGGATGGCCGTCAACGGCAAGCCCTTCACCGCGGCCGAGGGCTCCATGTCCAAGCTGTTCGCCAGCGAGACCGCCAAGAAGGTCACCGCCCAGGCCATCCAGATCCTCGGCGGCAACGGCTACACCCGGGAGTACCCGGTGGAGCGCATGCACCGCGACAGCGCGATCTACACCATCTTCGAGGGCACCAGCGAGATCCAGCGCCTGGTCATCGCCCGCACCCTCGCCGGGATGCCGATCCGCTGACCACCCGTCAGCGCACACCCCTCGAAAGCCCCCCGGCACCGCCGGGGGGCTTTCCCGGTGCACCGCGCCCTGGCACATCGCTGGAACGGGTGCAGTTGCCGGTTCATGACGATCAGTCAGCGTTCTCCGCCGGTAGGGTCGGGCCTCCCGAAAGGAGGTCAGGCGTGCCCGCTCGTGTCCGCGCCATCCTGGCCACGGTCATCCTCGCCGCCGCCGCGCTCCTCGGCGCCGGTTCCCCGGCGCTCGCCGGTGCAGCCGCCCCCCGCCCCTTCGTGATCGAGGGCCTCGACCTGCACGACGCCACCGTCAAACGCTTCGGCAACCGGTACTACATGTACGGCTCGATGTACGCCTGCGGCTTCGAGTGGTACGTGAACAACACGCCCTGGTGCGGATTCGGCGTCTCCACGGCGAGCCGCCCGCAGGGCCCGTGGAGCGCGCCCAAGCCGCTGTTCGCCCCCGACTCCGAGGACCCGTACGCGAAGCGCAGCTGGCAGGCCACGTGCGGCGGGACCGGACAGGGCTGCTTCAACCCGCGCATGATCCAGCGCACCGGCTGGGGCCTGAACGACGGCGCCTTCCTGCTGTGGTTCAACGCGCCGCGCCACCACACCCAGTACAAGGTCAACGCGTACAACGTCATGACCTGCGCCGGGCCGGCCGGCCCCTGCGGCCCGGCCGCCGCGAACGGCACCTACACCAAGCCGACGCTCGACGTCTGCGCCGGCAACGGGGACTTCGGCATCATCGAACGGACCGGAACCCGCCCGGCGATCGTGTGCACCATGCCGGGGGAGACCGCCCTCAACATCGAGGAACTCAACACCCGGGGCGACGGCGGCACCGGCGTCGGCGTCCAGGGCGTCGCTGGCCTCACCCACATCGAAGGCCCCGGCGGCTTCTGGAACGCCGCACACCGCACCTACGTGCTCACCTACTCCGACCAGGGCTGCGGCTACTGCGCCGGCACCCCCACCAGCTACGCCACCGCGCCCTCCCTGTACTCCGGATGGACCGCGCCCGGCAACGTCGGCTGGGGCGCCCCCGTCTACGGCCGGCGTGTCATCAACGGCACCTCCTGCGGCGGTCAGCCCCGTACCGTCACGGTCCTCGACGGGCAGCCCTGGCAGATCGTCGACCTGTGGCGCGGCACCCGCAACGAGGCCCAGGCCGGAACGCTGCTGGCCCCGCTCTCCTATCACCCCACCCAGGGCACACCCGGCGACGGCAAGCGCTGGATCCCGCCCGTCAGCTACTCGTGCAGCTGAGCGGCTCCCTCGGGAGTCCTCGGGGAAGGACGCCATGACCGGCACCGCCCGGGACCTGCTGGAGACGACCACGCGCGCGCTCGCCCCCGACCGGGCGTCCAACACCCTGGTGCCGCTGATCGCCCGCGGCGAGGCGAGCCGCGACATCCTGGCCGCGCTCGCCCTGGAGCAGGCACTGGTGATCCCCGCCGACCGCCGCGCCTTCGGTCACCTGGCCGAACGCGCGGCGGGGGATCCCGAGTCCGCGGCGTTCTTCCGGCTGCTCGCCGACGGCGAAGCCCTGGCCGAGGAACGGCTCGCGGCGTTCGCCGAGGCGTGCGGCGTGGACGCGGCACGCTCGGCCGCGTACCGGCCACGGCCCGGCTGCCAGGCCTATCCCGCCTACGTCGCCTGGCTCGCGCTCAATGCCGAACCGGCCGACGCGGTGCTGGCGCTCAGCGCCAACTTCTCGGCGTGGGGCGGCTACTGCGCGACCATCGCCGACGGGCTGCGGCGTCATTACGGCTTCGCGGACGAGGCGTGCGGATTCTTCGACTTCTTCGCCGCGCCGGCTCCCGATCTGGACCGGCAGGCGGAGGCCGCCGTGCGGGCGGGGCTGGCGGCGGGACGCCTCGACCCGGACCAGGCATACCGCCACGGCGGGCTGCTCCAGGCGTACGAGGCGATGTTCTGGGCGGCGCTCGGCCGGCCGGTCTGAGCCCGGACAGTCGGTCTGAGCCAGGCCGGCCGGTCCGAGCCCGGACAGCCGGCCTGAAGAAGCCCTACGGCGCGCCGCTGCTGTGCGCGATGCACGCCACGTCGATCCGGTCGGCGAGCTTCGCGAGCTCGATCGTCAGCGCCGCCACCGTGTCCTCGTCGAGCCCGCTCTCCCCGGCCTCCACGAGCCGCACCCACCGCGTGCCGACCGTGCGGAGCAGTTTGCTCACGTCGGCGGCGGTCACCTGGAGGTTCCCGCGGTCGTCGACGATCAGAGGCAGAGTCACTTCGCGGTTCACATCCGGGATCGTAGCCTCACGCACCCTGCCACACGGTGGTGATGTTGCAGAACTCGCGGATTCCGTGCCCGGACAGCTCACGCCCGTACCCCGATCGTTTGATCCCGCCGAACGGGAACGCCGGGTGCGAGGCCGTCATGCCGTTGACGAACACGCTGCCCGCCTCCAGATCCCGGACGAACCGGTCGACGTCGGACTCGTCGCGCGTCCACACGTTCGAACTCAGCCCGAAGGGTGAGTCGTTGGCGATCAGTACCGCCTCGTCCAGGTCGCTCGCCCGGTACAGCGTGGCGACCGGCCCGAACGCCTCCTCGCGGTGGATGCGCATCTCCCGCGTCACCCCGGCGAGCACGGTCGGCGGGTAGTACCAGCCGGGCAGTTCGGGCCGGCGCAGCCGATGACCGCCGCACAGCGCGCTCGCCCCGCTGCGGGTGGCGTCGTCGACCAGTTCCTCCAGGTCGTCCCGGCCCTGTTCGCTGGCGAGCGGCCCGACGTCGGTGTCCTCGTCCATCGGGTCGCCGACCTTCAGCGCCTGCATCCCGGCGACGAACTTCTCCGCGAACGCGTCGTAGACGTCCGTGTGCACGATGAACCGCTTCGCGGCGATGCAGGACTGGCCGTTGTTCTGCACGCGCGCGGTGACGGCGACCTCGGCGGCCCGGTCCAGATCGGCGGACGGCATCACGATGTAGGGGTCGCTGCCGCCCAGCTCCAGCACCGTCTTCTTGATCATCTCACCGGCGGTGGAGGCGACCGCCCGGCCCGCCGGCTCGCTGCCGGTCAGCGTCGCCGCCCTGACCCGCTCGTCCCGCAGGACGTCGTCGACCTGAGCGGATCCGATCAGCAGCGTCTGGAAGCAGCCCTCGGGGAAGCCCGCACGGTGGAACAGGTCCTCCAGGTACAGGGCCGTCCGGGGGACGTTCGAGGCGTGCTTGAGCAGCCCGACGTTCCCCGCCATGAGCGCGGGCGCGGCGAACCGCACCACCTGCCACAGCGGGAAGTTCCACGGCATCACCGCCAGCACCGGACCGAGCGGCCGGTAGCGCACCCGCACACGCGTGGCCCCGGAGTCCTTCACATCCGTCTCGCCGGGCTCCTCGTCGGCGAGGAGGGCCTCCGCGTGCTCGGCGTACCAGCGCATCGCCTTCGCGCACTTGGCGACCTCCGCCCGGGCCTGCTTGATCGGCTTGCCCATCTCCGTGGTCAGCATGCGACCGGCGTCCTGCTGGTCGGCGTCAAGGAGGTCGGCGGCCTTGGTCAGCAGGCGGGCACGGTCGGCGAAAGAGGTGGTGCGATAGGTGCGGAAGGTGGCCTCGGCGAGCTGGAGCCGGCGCTCGATCTCCTCCTCGTCCATGGCCTCGTACGTCTTGAGCGTCTCACCGTTCGCAGGATTCACCGTTGCGATGGGCATGACCGACCTCCCTCGGAGCGGGTGTGCTTAGACCTTCGCGCGCGGCCGGGGCGACCGCAACGCGTACGCATCTGCTCAGGTCGAGTGCTCCGCCAAGCGGTCGAGAAACGCCGTCTGGGCGCGGACGATCACCTCGCGCGCCCGCTCCAGCCCGAACCACGCCACCCGGTCAAGCTCCGGGAACTCCTGCATCCGCCCCGAGCGCGGCGGCCACTCCATGACGAACGTGCCGGGCGTGACGGCGTCCGGATCGAGGTCCCCCTCGACCGCCCACGCCGTGACCACCTTCCCGCCGCTCTGCCGCACCTCGCCGAGCGCGACGGCCTCCCCGTCGGGCGGGGCGACGCCCAGCTCCTCCCGGAACTCGCGGCGCGCGGCGTCCCAGGCTGGCTCGTCGGGGTCGTACTCGCCCTTGACGACGGTCCACGCGCCGGCGTCCTTCTTCGCGAAGAACGGGCCACCCATGTGCCCGAGCAGCACCTGGAGTCCGCCGGGCTTGCGGCGGAACAGCAGCAGGCCCGCGCTGTGCCTCACCGTCACGGGTGCACCTGCGGGTGGGCGGCGAGCAGGGTGTCGACGGTGTCGGCGTCCTCGGGGCGTTTGTCCTCGCGGTAGCGCAGCACGCGGGCGAAGCGCAGCGTGACGCCGGCCGGGTAGCGGGTGGAGCGCTGCAGTCCGTCGTAGGCGATCTCGACGACGAGTTCGGGGCGTACGGTCACGCCCCAGCCCTTGTGCTCCACGGCCAGCTCCGTCAGCCGCTCGGTCTGCCAGGCGAGCATCGCGTCCGTCATGCCCTTGAACGTCTTGCCGAGCATCGCGAAACCACCGTCGGCGGTGCGGGCGCCGAGGTGCAGATTGGACAGCTTGCCGGTGCGGCGGCCATGGCCCCACTCGGCGGCCAGCACCACCAGGTCCAGGGTGTGCACCGGCTTGACCTTCAGCCAGGAGGCGCCGCGCCGGCCCGCGCTGTAGGGGGCGTCGAGAGCCTTGACGACGACGCCCTCGTGACCGCGCTCCAGGGTCTCGGCGAGGAAGGCTTCCGCCTCCGGGACGTCCTCGTCCCCCTGCGCCAAGGTCCGCCGCACCCGCATCGGCTCGGGCACCAGCCGCGCCAGCTCCGCGTGCCGTTCGGCGAACGGCAGGTCCAGCAGATCACGGCCGTCCACCGCGAGCACGTCGAAGAAGACGGGGGAGACGGGCACCGCACCGGCGGCGGTCGCCACGTCCACCCGGGAGCCGACGCGCCCGGCGATCTCCTGGAAGGAGCGCGGCCTGCCGTCCGCGTCGAAGGCGATGACCTCCCCGTCGAGCACGAACCGCTCGCCGCGCAGCTCCCGCGCCGCCCGCGTCAGCTCAGGCAGCCGGTCGGTGATGTCGTCGAGGGTGCGCGTGTACAGCCGTACGTCGTCGCCGTCGCGATGCACCTGCACCCGGATGCCGTCCAGTTTCTCCTCGACGGCGCAGGCACCCAGCTTGCCGACCGCCTCGGCGACCGACGACGCGGTGTGCGCGAGCATCGGCAGCACCGGACGCCCGACGGTCAGCCGGAATCGCTCCAACGCGGCCGGACCGTCGGCCAGCAGCGCCTCGGCGACCGTCTGCAGCGACCCGGCCAGCATCACCGCCCGCCGCACGTCCGCCGCCGGCGCGCCCGTCGCCTCCGCCAGCCCCTCCACGGCGAGCGCGTCGAGGGCGCCCTGACGGACCTCGCCGGTGAGCAGACCGACGAGGAAGCGCTGCTCGTCCTCGGTGGCCGCGCCCATCAGCTCCTCGACCAGCCGGGCCCGCTCGGCCTGCGACCCGGCCCCGGACACCTTGCCCAGCTCGCTGAGCCGAGCGTCGACCTCGCGCACGGTCAGGCTGGGCTCGGCAGCGGGCTCGACGGCCCGGCTCAGCACCTTCCAGCCGATCCCGAGCCGCCCCTGCGGCAACCGCCCGGCGAGGTAGGGAATGACGATCGGCACGTCCGCCGCTTCCGCGTCCCGGAACAGCCCGGCCAGCAAGGCGGCCTTCCGCGACCGCGAGGCCGTGGCGGCAACCTCCTGGGACACCTGGGCAAGTCGCTGCAACAGCATGCAGTCATGGTGCACCGGGGAGGACCGGCTCACACCTGGGGCCCCACAGCCGGCCAGGCACCGACGACGGGCCGCAGCCGCCGACGGCGGGAAGGGGCCGGGGGGGTGTCCGCCCGCAGCGTCCGGCACCGGCACAGGTCGCCGTACCAAGGAACGGGCGGCCGGACCGAGGACGGACACCCCCCACCCCGGCCCCGCCCGACAACGCACCGCAGGCGCGACAGCAACCGCCCACGCACCCGCACGGGCCGCCGCAGGCACAAAAGGGGCGCGGGGAACGGCGGCGACCAACCCCACCGGCCCGCACCCAGAACACGACCCAGCGCCGCAGGCACCCGCACCGATCGCCCACCCAGCGCCGCAGGCACCGGCACCCGATCGCTCACCCCGCGCCGCAGGCACCGGCACCCGATCGCTCACCCCGCGCCGCAGGCACCGGCACCCGATCGCTCACCCCGCGCCGCAGGCACGGGATCGCTCACCCCGCGCCGCAGGCACCGGCACCCGAACGGCACCCCGCGCCGCAGGCACCGGCACCCGAACGGCACCCCGCGCCGCAGGCAGCCGCCCCCGCCCGCAGGCATCGCCCTCACCCCCGAACCGGCACCGCGTCCAGGTCCGCGAAAAGGATCTCCCCGTTGATCGCCGCACCCGCGCGGTACCCACGGCTCGCCGCGTTGATCACCTGCTCGGCGAAGCCCGACGCGTTGCCGGCCGCCCACAGGCCGGCGACGGTCGTGAGACCGCGCTCGTCGATCACCGGATACGAGCCGAACGGGGTCTCCCGCAGCTCGGCCCCCAGCCGCCGGAGCAGATCGGTGCGCGGCACCGCGCGCGGCGCCAGGAAGAGCACCGACCGCTCGTGCACCCCTCCGTCCGCGAGCCGTACACCGGTCAGCCGGTCCTCCTCGACCACCAGCCCCGCGACCTCGCCCGTCACCACCGTCACCCCCGCCGCCGCCAGCCGGCGCACGTCGTCGCCGGACAGGTCGTCCTCGGCCACCCGGTGCAGGAAGAACGTCACGTCCTTGGACCACTGGGACACCATCAACGCCTGATGCGCGCTCAGCGCGCTCGTCGCCAGCACGCCGAACGGCTGGTCGCGCACCTCCCAGCCGTGGCAGTACGGGCAGTGCAGCACGTCCCGCCCCCAGCGCTCGGCGACGCCGGGAACGTCCGGCAGCTCGTCCTCCAGACCCGTGGCCACCACCAGGTGCCGGGCACGCACAGTGCGGCCGTTCGCCAGCCGTACGGCGAACCCGCCGTCCTCGCGCGTCGCGTCCACCGCCCGGTCCCGGATCAGTTCGACGCCGTACCGTGCGATCTCCTCGCGGCCCACGGCCAGGAACTCGGCGGGCGGCATCCCGTCCCGGGACAGGAAGCCCTGCATATGAGCGGCGGGCGCGTTGCGCGGCTCGCCCGCGTCGACGACGAGCGTGCGGCGCCGGGCCCGGCCCAGCACCAGCGCGGCGGACAGCCCGGCCGCGCCGCCCCCGACGACGACCACTTCATACGTCTCGGTCATGGTGCCTGTGTCGGTCATGGTGACCACCTCCGCCCCGACGGTGACCCGGACGATCCGGAAACGACAAACGTCTTTGCCGGTTCGGCAAGACACAATGGAGGCATGACGACGGACGAGGTTCTCGCGGGCGTCGGCCCGAGACTGCGCAGGATCCGCAAGGAGCGGGAGGTGACACTGGCGGCGCTCTCGGAGGCGACCGGCATCTCCGTCTCCACGCTGTCCCGGCTGGAGTCCGGCCTGCGCAGACCCAGCCTGGAGCTGCTGCTGCCGATCGCGCAGGCGCACCAGGTCCCGCTGGACCAGCTGGTCGGCGCACCACCGGTCGGCGACCCCCGGGTGCGGGCGAAGCCGATCACCCGCGGCGGTCGGACGCTGTACCCGCTGAGCCGGCAGCCGGGCGGGCTGCAGGCCTACAAGATGGTCGAGCCGCAGCGCGCCGAGCAGCCCGATCTGCGCACGCACGAGGGCTACGAGTGGCTGTTCGTGCTCTCCGGGAAGCTGCGTCTGGTGCTGGGTGAGCACGACGTCGTGCTCGCGCCGGGGGAGGCCGCCGAGTTCGACACCCGGGTGCCGCACTGGTTCGGTTCGACGGGGGAGGGGCCGGTGGAGTTCCTCAGCCTCTTCGGCCCGCAGGGCGAGCGGATGCACGTCCGGGCGCGGCCGAAGCGGGGGTGACCCACGAGACTGTTCCCTGAATGGCAAGCGACCGCTTAGTATGCGGTGAACCCGACGGACGAAGCAGTCTTGTGGAGGCCCCGCATGCAGGCATGGCAGGTGCACGAGAACGGTGAACCGAGCGAGGTGATGCGCCTCGCGGACGTGGAGCGCCCCACGCCCGGCGACGGCCAGGTCCTGCTCAGGGTGCGCGCCGCGAACATCAACTTCCCGGACGCACTGCTGTGCCGGGGCCAGTACCAGATCCGGCCGCCGCTGCCGTTCACGCCCGGGGTGGAGATCTGCGGCGAGACCGAGGACGGCCGCCGCGTCATCGCCAACCCGGCCCTGCCGTACGGCGGTTTCGCCGAGTACGCCGTCGCGGACGCCGCCGCCCTGCTGCCCGCTCCCGACGCGCTGGACGACGCGGAGGCGGCCGCCCTGCACATCGGCTACCAGACCGGCTGGTTCGGCCTGCACCGCCGGGCCGCTCTCCAGGCCGGCGAGACCCTGCTCGTCCACGCCGCCGCAGGAGGGGTCGGCAGCGCGGCCGTGCAGCTCGGCAAGGCCGCCGGCGCCACCGTCATCGGTGTCGTGGGCGGCGCCGAGAAGGCCTCCGTCGCCCGGGAACTGGGCTGTGACGTGGTGATCGACCGCCGCGCCGAGGACGTCGTCGCCGCCGTCAAGGAGGCCACCGGCGGCCGCGGCGCCGACGTGATCTACGACCCTGTCGGCGGCGACGCCTACACCCAGTCCACCAAGGTCGTCGCCTTCGAGGGCCGGATCGTCGTGGTCGGCTTCGCGAGCGGCACCATCCCCAGCCCCGGCCTCAACCACGCGCTGGTGAAGAACTACTCGATCCTCGGCCTGCACTGGGGCCTGTACAACACCAAGAACCCGGGGCTCGTCCTCCAGTGCCACGAGCAGCTCACCGAGCTGGCCGCCAAGGGCGCGATCAAGCCGCTGGTGAGCGAGCGGGTGCCGCTCGCCGAGGCCGCGGCAGGCGTGCAGAAGGTGGCGGACGGCCGCAGCACCGGCCGGATCGCCGTGGTGACGGAGGGAGCGGCATGACCGACGCCGAGGAACTGCGCCGCCGTACACGGGAACTGCTGGCCGCGCACCCGCCCGCGACGACGGCCCGCCTGGACTTCCTGCGCGCCCGCTTCGACGCCGGTCTCGCCTGGGTCCACTACCCCGAGGGCCTCGGTGGCCTCGGTGCCCCGCGCTCCCTGCAGGGCGTGGTGGACGCCGAGCTGGCCGCCGCGGGCGCCCCGGACAACGACCCGCGCCGCAACGGCATCGGCCTCGGCATGGCCGCGCCGACGATCCTCAAGTACGGCACCGAGGAGCAGAAGCAGCGCTTCCTGAGGCCCCTGTGGACCGGCGAGGAGGTCTGGTGCCAGCTGTTCAGCGAGCCCGGCGCCGGTTCCGACCTGGCCGCGCTCGGCACCCGCGCCGTACGCGAGGGCGACGAGTGGGTGGTCAACGGGCAGAAGGTGTGGACGTCCGGCGCGCACAACGCCCGCTGGGCCATCCTGATCGCCCGGACCGATCCGAACGTGCCGAAGCACGCCGGCATCACCTACTTCGCCTGCGACATGACCGACCCCGGTGTCGATGTCCGGCCGCTGCGCCAGATCACCGGCGAGGCCGAGTTCAACGAGGTCTTCCTCACCGACGTCCGTATCCCCGACGCCCACCGCCTCGGCGAGGTCGGCGACGGCTGGCGGGTCGCGCAGACCACGCTCAACAACGAGCGCGTGGCCATCGGCGGCATGGCGCTGCCCCGCGAGGGCGGCATGATCGGCAAGGTCGCGGCGACCTGGCGTGAACGCCCCGGACTGCGCACCCACGACCTGCATCAGCGGCTGCTGAAGCTGTGGGTCGAGGCCGAGGTCGCCCGCCTCACGGGTGAACGCCTGCGCCAGCAGCTCGTCGCCGGCCAGCCCGGCCCCGAGGGTGCCGGCATGAAGCTCGCCTTCGCCCGCCTCAACCAGGAGATCAGCGGCCTGGAAGTCGAACTGCGCGGACCGGAAGGCCTGTTGTACGACGACTGGACACTGCGCCGCCCCGAACTGGTCGACTTCACCGGCCGCGACGCCGGGTACCGCTATCTGCGCTCCAAGGGCAACAGCATCGAGGGCGGGACCAGCGAGGTCCTGCTCAACATCGTCGCCGAGCGCGTCCTCGGCCTGCCCTCCGAGCCGCGCACCGACAAGGACGTCGCCTGGAAGGACCTGTCCCGATGAGCACACAGCCCGACCTGCTGTACTCCGATGAGGAAGAGGCGCTGCGGGCCGCCGTCCGGGACCTGCTCACCGACCACTGCGCCCCGGCCGACGTGATCGCCCGCGTGGAGACCGGCACGCCGCACGACCGCGCCCTGTGGAAGGCCCTCGCCGAGACCATGGGCCTGGCCGGGCTGCTGGTGCCCGAGGAGCAGGGCGGCCAGGGCGCCTCGCACCGCGAGGCCGCCGTCGTGCTGGAGGAGCTGGGCCGCGCGGTCGCGCCGGTGCCGTACCTGACCAGTGCCGTCGTCGCCACCGAGGCGCTGCTGGCCTGCGGTGACGCGGAGCTGCTCGGCGCCCTGGCCTCCGGCCGCACCATCGGTGCCCTCGCCGTGGGCCTGCACCTCGCGCCGGGCGCCGCGTTCCCCGCCGTACGTGTGCAGGACGGGCTGCTGCACGGCGAGCTGACGGGCATCGCCGACGCTTCGGCCGCCGACGTCCTGCTCGTGCCGGGCGAGGACGGCGCTCTGTACGCCGTGGACGCGGACGCCGCCACCGTCACCACCCAGGTGTCGCTGGACCTGACCCGGCCGGTGGCGACCGTACGGCTGGACGGCGCCCCCGGCCGCCGTATCGGCGACGCCGGACCCGCCGTACGACGGGCCCTGCGCGCCGCGGCCGGACTGCTCGCCTCCGAGCAACTGGGCGTCGCCGACTGGACGCTGACCGAGACCGTGCGCTACCTGAAGGAACGCAAGCAGTTCAACCGGCCCGTCGGCGGCTTCCAGGCGCTCAAGCACCGCCTCGCCCAGCTGTGGCTGGAAGTCGTCAACCTCCGGGCGGCCGCCCGCGGTGCCGCCGACGCCCTCGCGACGGACACGGACACCGACGTGGCGGTCGCCGTCGCGCAGGCGTACGCGGCGCCCGTGGCCGTGCACGCCGCCGAGGAGGCGCTGCAACTGCACGGCGGCATCGGCATGACCTGGGAACACCCCGTCCACCTGTACCTCAAGCGGGCCAAGGCCGACGCGATCGCCTACGGCACGGCCGGCACGCACCGCGAGGCACTGGCCGTACTCGTCGACCTCCGGGCCCCCTGACGCACCACCCCGAGTGAAGCCCGCCCCACCAGGGGCGGGCTCTTTCGTGTGCCCCGAGGAAAGCCGGTGAACCAGGGGCGGCTGTTCGGCCAACTCCTGCCCAGGCCCGAGCCTTTGACGGACCCGTGACCTCATACTCACTGAGGCTTTTTTCGATCCGGTCCTCCTGGGAGGCAGAGCATGGCCCTCACCACCCGCCGCGGAGCCCTCACCACTCTCGGTGCCGCCCTCGCCGGCACCGTCGCGCTGCCCGCGTCGCGGTCGCTCGCCGCTGAGCGTCGCCGTGGTGCGCACCCGTTGTGGAACGCTCACGCCCACAACGACTACGAGCACCCGCGCCCCCTCCTCGACGCGCTCGACCACCGCTTCGGCAGCGTCGAGGCGGACATCTTCCTCGTCGGCGACCAGCTCCTCGTCGCCCACGACACGGTCGACCTCGACCCGTCCCGCACCCTGGAGGCCCTCTACCTCGCCCCGCTCGCCGCCCGCGTCCACGCCCAGGGCGGCTCGGTCTACCGCGGTGACCGCGAGCCGCTTCAGCTGCTCATCGACATCAAGACCGAGGGCTCCTCCACCTACCGGGAACTCGACCGCCATCTCAGCCGCTACCGGCACCTGTTCACGACGTACGCCCACGGCCGCGTCCACCCGGGGCCGGTCACCGCGGTCGTCTCCGGCGACCGGGCGGCGCGCGCCCCGATGGAGGCACAGACCGTCCGGCACGCGTTCTACGACGGCCGGCTCACCGACCTCGGCAGCGCCGCGCCCGCCTCCTTCGTCCCGCTGATCAGCGACAACTGGACGCTGAACTTCACCTGGCAGGGGACCGGCGCCTTCCCCGACCCCGAGCGCGCCAAGCTGCGCGGCATCGTCGCCCAGGCGCACGGACGCGGGCAGCGGGTGCGGTTCTGGGCCACCCCCGACACGCCCGGCCCCGCCCGGGACGCGCTGTGGACGGAACTGCTCGCCGCCGGCGTCGACTACCTCAACACGGACGACCTCGCCGGAGCCGAAGCCTTCCTGGACGCCCACCGCACCCGGTGACACCACCCGTTCGGGGGACACGTCAGCCACCCGGGTCATCCCTCGCCTACGCCACACTTGCGGCCGAACGCCGTGAAACGGACGGGCGTGCAAGGGCGTGGCGTCGCGTCGTGCGGCGTCGTGGCGGAGGAGGCCGACGATGGCGATTTCCATCTCAGTGGTGCTGCTGCTCCTGGTCCTGGCGGTGATCTTCATCCGCAACGGCGGACTGAAGATCAGTCACGCGCTGGTCTGCCTGCTGCTGGGCTTCTACCTCGCCAGCACGAGCATGGCGCCGACCATCCAGAGCGGGCTCACGGCCACCGCCGACATCGTCGGCAGCCTGCGGCCGTGAGCCCGCCGGTCCTCACCGGCCGACGAACACACCGATGCCGTTCGGGACGGGCCGCTCGGCGCCTCCGGTGGGGTGGTTGCGCACGGACACGGCCGTCTCGCCCGGTGCCCGGGCCACCAGCGTGGTGGACCCGCCGCCGTCCAGGCTGAACCCCTCGCGGGCACCCAGCCCGCGCAACGCCTCGGCCACCTCGGCGACGGTCAGCCCCGTCCGGTACTCGGCGGCGCCGTCCAGGGCGAACAGCAGCACCCGCCGCCCGCCGTCGGCAAGCCCCACAGCGGTGCGCACGGCGGCCGTGGTGTCGTCCAGCCCCGGCAACGGCCGCCCGCCGGTGAGCAGCGGATAGCCACCGAGCGCGAAGTGGTACGGCACCCCGCTCCCGGCGGCGACCAGCCGGTGCGTCACGCTCACCCGCTCGCCCTCAACCAGCTTCCGCAGCCACTGCGCACCGGCCTCCCGGCCGACCAGCACGGTCGTCCCGCGTGCGACGGGCCCACCGCCCGGTGTTTCGGACGCGGCGACCACCCGTCCCTGACGGACGGTCACCTCGTAGGTGTCGGTGCTGCACGGTGCGGCCCGCTCGGTGTCCGTTCCGCAGGTCGCCCGCTTTCGGGAGGCACCGCCCCACTCGGCGGTGAACGCGCCGACGGAACCCACCGGCAGGGCGTACTGGTTCAGCCCGCCGAGCGGCAGCGTGCCGTGCGGGGTGCGGACCGAGCCGCGCAGGCTCAGCCGCCCCATGCGGGCCCGCCGGTCGGTACCCGTGCCGAGGACGTCCTCGGTGGTGGTGCCGGGCGGCAGTGCGGGCCCGAACCGCTGCCCGTCCGGCACCGCCGCCTTCAGCACGTGCCCGGCCGCGATCGCCGGGCCCACGCTCGCCCCGGTCGCGTCCACGCCCGGGTGCTGGGTCTCGGTGATGTTGAAGAAGTCGCCGTTGACGCCCGCGACCGCACCCTCGGCGTCGGCCAGCCGCGAGACGGGCGCCCGCGCGGCCACCGCGCCCGGGTACAGCAGCCCGAGGTGCACCTTGGCGTTTCGCAGGTCCACGCTCAGCACATGTGCGTGCGTGGGGCCCTTGGCACCCTGGATGTCGAACTCCTCGTACACCACGCCCGGCGCGACCGGCGTCCCCGGCTCGGCGGCACCGGCCGGCGCCGCGCCCGCCAGCGCCGCTCCCATCAGTGTGCCGAGCGCCGCGAGGAGCGTCAGCACCGATCTGCCCCGTGGGTTGCTCTTCTGACGTGCCGTCACCAGGCCCCCTGAAGTCGCGTCAACTGTTCCAGGACACCAGGGAAGTGCACCAGATGACGCATGCCCGCGCGGCATACACGGGGCGACTGCACGAGATCGGGTGAGAAAACAGGGCCTGTCGGGGGCTGCTGCTCAGGACAGGGGCCGTGCGTTCGGTGTCACGACCCGCCGGTCACCGAGATCGTGCCCTGGGCCACCGCGCACAGTGTCTCGGTGCCGTCCTCGCCGGTCGTGGTGAGATCGCACCGGCACACCACCCGGCTCCGCCCGGCCCGCACCACGCGGGCGTGCGCCCGCAGCACCGCGCCCTGGGCCGGGCGCAGATAGTCGATGGTGAACCCGGCGGTGATCACCCCGGTGCCCACCGCGCTGCCGGCGGCGAAGGTCAGGGCGTTGTCCGCGGCGTAACTCAGCACGCCCCCGTGCACGAAGCCGTACTGCTGGCGCAGGTCCTCGCGGATGTCCAGCTCCAGCGTCGCCTCGCCGTCGCCGAAGGCGACCAGCCGGGCGCCGAGCAGCACGCTGAAGGGCTGCTCCGCCAGCACCTTGCGCGCCTCTTCCAGACCGGACAGATCATGCACTTCGCGGCTCCTCACTTCGGTAGTGAAGTGAGCCTGGCCGCGGACCCGTCCCTCTGTCAAGATCAACCCATGTCCGAGCCTGACCTGCGTCTGTTCTTCCTGCTCCAGCGGGCGGCCCACCAGCTGCGCACCGCCGCCGACCGGCGCCTGCTGGAGGCCGCCGGCATCACGACCGCACAGCTCGGTGCCCTCTTCGCCGTCCGTGATCGGCCGGGCCTCACCCAGCGGGAACTCGCCGGCACCCTCGGCCTGCGCGAGTCCGCCGTGACCGGCCTGGTGGGACGGCTCACCACGGCCGGCCTCGTCGAGCGCCGAGCGCATCCCAGCGAACACCGCGCCGTGGTCCTGGAGCTGACGGACACCGGACGCGAGGTGCTGCGGGCCGCCCGGCCGGAGATCGATCGCACCAACGCCGAACTGCGGGAACTGCTCGGCGAGGAGGGCTTCACAGGGACCGCGGCGGCGCTGGCGCGGCTGATGGAGTGGGGGCGGTGAGGTGCGCGCCGCCGCGCCGGGCCCTGTCCCGGAGTGTGCCGCCGTCCTGGTGCCGTCCCGTCAGGCGAAGTTGACCAGCCGGATGTAGCGCACCCAGTCCCAGTTCGGTCCCGGGTCCGTGTGGTCGGTGCCCGGCACCTCGTAGTGGCCGAGGATGTGCGCACGGTCCTTCGGGATGCCGTAGCGGTCGCAGATAGCCGCCGTGAGTCTCGCGGACTGCTCGTACAGGGCGTTGGTGAAGTAGGCCGGCTTGTCGACCCATCCCTCGTGCTCGATTCCGATGCTGCGCGTGTTGTAGTCCCAGTTCCCCGCGTGCCAGGCGATGTCCTTCTCCCGGACGCACTGGGCCACGTGCCCGTCGGAGGAGCGCACGACGTAGTGGGCGGACACTTTCTTCTGGGGGTTCTGGAAGATGGACAGGGTGGTGGCGTACGTCTCCTGGGTGACGTGGATGATCACGTAGTCCAGGGGATAGGAGGCCGGCCGGCTGGACGCCGTGTAGTTCGAGCTGCTCGCCGGCTGCCACTCGGCGGGCGGGTAGTCGACGGCCTGCGCCTGGGCGCCGGCCCGGGCGGCTGGGAGCAGGGCGGAGGAGGCGGCGGCGAGAGCGGCGCCGGTGAGGAGCCGTCGCCTGCTGGGAAGCGGTCGTGACCGTTCCATGAGCGATGCCTTTCGATGGGGGGAGGGTGCCCGGCCGCCGTACGGCAGGCCGGGGTCGGCGCTCAGGATCCTGTGGTCGTTGATCGAGTCGTCCATCGGGTCGTCCATCGGGTCACGCTCCGTCATGCGCGCGGGGCGGGAGGCGAGTTCACCGCGCGGGACGGGGCGACGACCGACTTCACGGTACGACCGTCGCGGTGCGGGCAGAAGAGGACGGCGCCGGGTCGGTGGACGGTGCAGGCATTGGGGACAACGTGATCACCCGTTCGGGCGAACTGGCTTGGGGGTGCCGGGTGCCGGGTGCCGGGTGGCGGGTGGCGGGCTGCTGGGCTGCTGAGTCGCCGGGGTGTCCGGCTGCTGGGCTGCTGGTCCACTGGGCCGCGGGGGTGTCGGTCCGCGGGGGTGTCGGGCCGCAGGGCGCCGGGTGAGCGGGGCGTGGAGCTGCCGGTGGGTGGCGGTGGCGGGGGTGGGTCGCACGCAGGTTGGCCGGGTGGGGCCGGGTCGCATGGTGGCCGGGCGGCCGGCGGCCGGGTGGCCGGGTGGCCGGGTCCTCGGGCCTTGGAGTCGCCGGATCGGCGAGCCGGATCAGTGAGCCTCGGAGTCGCCGGGGCGCCGGGTGGCCGGGCTGCCGAGTCGCCGGGGCGCGCCGAGTCGTCGGGCCGCCTGGCACGCTGGGCCGTCTGGCGCCCGTTCGCCGGGCGCCGGGGCGCCGTGGGTCAGGCGCGTTCCGCCACCTGTGCCGGGTCGTCCAGCACCGCGCGCACCACCGAGTGCGCCGCGCCCAGCAGCGGCCCCTGCGGTCCCAGCCGGGACACCGAGACCGGGCAGGCCCGTCCGGCCGTGCGCCGGTCGAGTTCCTCCCGCAGCGCCGGCAGCAGCCACGGGGCGAGACCGGCCAGCGCACCGCCCAGCACGACGGCTTCGGGGTCGAGCAGGTTGACCGCACCTGTCAGGGCGATGCCGAGCGCCACGCCGGCCTCCCGAAGGGCCCGCCGCACCGCCTCGTCGCCGCCCGCGGCCCGCTCGGCGAGCAGCCCCACCCGGTCCTCGCCCGCCTCGACGCCGGCCGCCCGCAGCACCGCTTCCTCACCGGCGTACTGCTCCAGGCATCCGTGGCCGCCGCAACCGCAGGCCGGGCCGTCGGGGTGGACCGGCACATGCCCCAGCTCGCCCGCGAAGCCGCGCGCCCCGCGCAGCAGCCGCCCGTCCACGACCACCGCCGCACCGATGCCGATCTCGGCCGAGACGTGCAGGAAGTCCCGGGGTGTGCTCTCGCCGAGCCACAGCTCGGCCAGGCCGCCGAAGTTGGCCTCGTTGTCCACGACCAGCGGGACGTCGCCCGGCAGCAGCGGGCCGAGGTCGGTGTCGCGCCAGTCGAGGTTCGGGGCCCGCACGACCGTGCGCCCGTCCGGGGCGACGAGGCCGGGCACCGCCACGGCGAGTCCCGCAGGCCACAGGCCCTCGCCCTCGGCCTCGGCGACGACCTGCCGGATCAGGTCGGCCAGCTCGGCGAGGACGGGCTCGGGGGAGCGGTCCCGGTTCGTGCCGTGCCGTTCGGCCCGGGCCCGCACCTGGCCGCGCAGATCCACGGCGCAGACGGCCAGATGGTCGACGCCTACCTCCGCGCCGATCCCGGCGGGACCGCGATCGCTGACGGCGAGAGCCGAGCCCGGCCGGCCGACCCGTCCGGGCCGTTCGGGGCCCAGCTCCTGCAGCAGTCCGGTGCGTATCAGCTCGTCGACGAGCGTGGACACCGCCGCCCGCGTCAGGCCGATGCGGGAGGCGACCGCGGCGCGGGAGAGCGGGCCCTGGGCGCTGACCGTGTGCATCACCCGGGACAGGTTGCGGCGGCGCATGCCCTGCTGCGTGTCGGGCAGCGCGCGTCCCGGGGACGCCGGGTGGGTCTCGTGCAGCGGTGCGGTCATGCCGGAAGCCGGTCCTCGGTCGATGTCGTCAGCGAGTCCCCCGCCCGAGCAGCGGGGACGCGTCGGAGAGTACCCCGGAGATCCTGCTCAGCGTCTCCTCGTCCCGTTCCACGGCCTCCAGCACCGGCCCGCGGGCGGTGTCCCAGCGTCGGGCCACGGCGGCAGGGTCCTCGCCGGTGAGCAGGCCGGCCGCCTGGGCCGCCGCGCCGAGCGCCACCAGTTCCCGGGCCTCGGGCACCTGTACCGGGCGGCCCGACAGCCGTCGTACCGTCTGCTGCCAGGCCGTACCGCGGGCGCCGCCGCCGATCAGCAGGAGCGGGGCGCTGCGGTCCGCGTCCTCGTCGAGGACCAGGTCGAGCGCGCCGAGCAGGGCGTGCACGGCGCCGTCGTAGGCGGCCTGCAACAGCTGGCCGGCGGTCGTGTCGTGGCGCAGGCCCAGCAGCAGACCCGAGGCGTCCGGGAGGTTCGGCGTGCGCTCGCCGTCCAGGTAGGGCAGCAGGGTGACGCCGGCGGCGGGCTCGACGGCCTCGCGGTCCAGGCCCAGCAGGGCGGCGACGCGGTCGACGGCGAGCGTGCAGTTCAGGGTGCAGGCCAGCGGCAGCCAGTCGCCGCGGGCGTCGGCGAAACCCGCCACGGTGCCGGTGGGGTCGGCGGGGCGGCGCCGGGACACCGCGTACACCGTGCCGGAGGTGCCGAGGCTCATCACCGGCGTACCGGGACGCAGTCCGAGCCCCAGCGCGGCGGCCGCGTTGTCGCCGGTGCCCGCCGCGACGAGGGTGCCCTTGGAGAACGGCAGGTCGTGGTGTTCGCGGACCGTGCCGGCGATCTCTCCGGGGTGCACCACGCGCGGCAGCAGCGCCGGGTCCAGGCCCACGCGCGCGAGGATCTCCTCGTCGTACGCCTCGCTCGTGGAGGACCACCAGCCGGTCCCCGACACGTCGCCGCGGTCGGTGGTGCCCTGGCCGGTGAGCCGCTCGGTCAGGTAGTCGTGCGGCAGGCGCACCGCGCGGGTCGCGCGCACCGCCTCCGGCTCGTGCTCGGCGAGCCAGGCCCACTTCGTCACCGTGAACGACGCGGTGGGCACGCTTCCGGTGCGCTCGGCCCAGAACTTCGTCCCGCCCAACTCCTCGATGAGCCGACGGGCCTGCGGTGCCGAGCGGACGTCGTTCCACAGCAGGGCCGGGCGGACCGGCTCCCCGTGCTCGTCCAGGGTGACCAGGCCGTGCTGCTGCCCGCCGATCGAGACGGCGGCGGCCTCGTGCGCGGGCTCGCCGCACTGGCGCAGCGCCTCGCACAGCGCGTCCCACCACTGCCGGGGGTCGCTCTCGCGGCCCGCGCCGGAGGAGACCGTGTGCGGCGCCTGGCCGCTCGCGACGATCTGGCCGGTGGACGCGTCGACGACCAGCGCCTTGGTGGACTGCGTGGACGTGTCCACGCCGACGACGAGCGGACCCTCGGCTGCTGACATCGTGCTCTCCCTCTCGCTGCGACTGGGGACGGCGTGCCCCTTGTCTTTTCCCCCTGGTGCGTGGGCATACTAATTTGTAAAGCGCCATGACGAAATAGTCGCGAGCACGAGACATGAGCGCGCGACAAGAGCAACAGCAAGGAGCCGTGGCATGAACTACCAGCCCACCCCCGAGGACAGGTTCACGTTCGGTCTGTGGACCGTCGGCTGGCAGGGCAGGGACCCCTTCGGGGACGCCACCCGTGCCGCCCTGGACCCGGTCGAGACGGTGCGGCGCCTTGCCGAGCTGGGCGCGTACGGGGTGACCTTCCACGACGACGACCTGATCCCCTTCGGCTCCACCGACACCGAGCGCGAGGCGGTCGTCAAGCGCTTCCGGCAGACGCTGGACGCGACCGGCATGAAGGTCCCGATGGCGACCACGAACCTGTTCACCCACCCGGTGTTCAAGGACGGCGCCTTCACCGCCAACGACCGCGACGTGCGCCGCTACGCGCTGCGCAAGACCATCCGCAACATCGACCTCGCCGTCGAGCTGGGCGCCGAGGTCTACGTCGCCTGGGGCGGCCGCGAGGGCGCCGAGTCCGGCGCGGCCAAGGACGTGCGCGTGGCGCTGGAGCGGATGAAGGAGGCCTTCGACCTCCTGGGCGAGTACGTCACCGAGCAGGGCTACGACCTGCGCTTCGCCATCGAGCCCAAGCCCAATGAGCCGCGCGGCGACATCCTGCTGCCCACCGTCGGCCACGCGCTCGCGTTCATCGAGCGCCTGGAGCGCCCCGAGCTGTACGGCGTGAACCCCGAAGTCGGGCACGAGCAGATGGCCGGGCTGAACTTCCCGCACGGCATCGCGCAGGCCCTGTGGGCGGGCAAGCTGTTCCACATCGACCTCAACGGCCAGTCCGGCATCAAGTACGACCAGGACCTGCGCTTCGGCGCCGGTGATCTGCGTGCCGCGTTCTGGCTCGTCGACCTGCTGGAGAGCGCCGGCTACGCCGGTCCGCGGCACTTCGACTTCAAGCCGCCGCGCACCGAGGACCTCGACGGCGTGTGGGCCTCCGCCGCGGGCTGCATGCGCAACTACCTCATCCTCAAGGAGCGCGCCGCCGCGTTCCGTGGCGACCCGGAGGTGCAGCAGGCGCTGCGCGACGCCCGGCTGGACCAGCTCGCCCAGCCCACCGCCGGCGACGGCCTGGCGGCCCTGCTCGCCGACCGCACCGCCTTCGAGGACTTCGACGTCGAGGCGGCGGCCGCCCGCGGCATGGCCTTCGAGCACCTCGACCAGCTCGCCATGGACCACCTGCTGGGGGCGCGTGGCTGACCGGCGGATGTGTGGCGGGGGCGGCATGCGGCTCACCGCCGGATGTGGGGCGTGGCGCTGAGCGCCGGATGTGTGGCGGGGGTGGCCTGGCGCTGAGCGCCGGATGTGTGGCCCGGTGCCATGCGGCCGGCTGCCGGAGCGTGGTGGGGCGGCACACGTGTGTGCCGCCCCGAGCGGCGGTGGCGGGGTGTGTCCTGCCGACGGGTGGTGCCGCGTGCGGCGCTGCCTACAGCGTGTGCGGCAGGCGCAGACAGACCACGGTCGTCTTCACGCCGCTGTCCACCAGCCGGCCGTGCGCGTCGAAGGCGCCGGTACCGTCGGTCATCCCGAAGTCGTTGTCGTTGATCAGGGCGAGCGTGTCGTGGTCCACGCGCGCGACGCCCTCGATCTTCCCGGGCACGCCGGCCACCGTGCCCAGGTCCACCACGAGACGCTTGCGCAGCACCGGGACGCCCGCGGCCGCCGGGTCGTCGAGCTGCTCCAGCGACGGCGACGTCGTGTCGTCGTCCCAGCGGCCGCCGAGGACGTCCGCCGAGCGCTCCAGGCGGACCAGCTGCAGCCGGGCCGTCCTGTCGGTGCGCTCCTCGACCAGCAGCCGGTCACCGCCCACGGCGACCACGGAGGAGATCTTCAGCTCCGAGGTGTCGTCCTCGCCCGGGTCCACCACGCCGACCGGGTCGAAGCGGTAGGCGTACTCGGCCGTCACCACCTGCCTCCTCGGCGAGAAGCGCAGCAGCCGCGTGGTGCGCGAGGACTCGCCCGCGGCCGTGTCCGGCAGCGACAGCGGGCTCTGCAGCGCCATCACGAGGTCACCGCCCGGCAGTTGCGCCAGCCCCTCGAACCCGCGGTTGATCTTCCGGTGCAGCAGGACGGACGGCAGGGCCTCCACCACGGGATAGTCGGTCCCGGTCAGGTGCAGACCCCTGGGTACGTACCGGGTGAGGACCTCGCCGCCCGCCGAGACGTGGACCAGCGAGGGCCCGTACTCGTCGACGAGCCAGAAGGTCCCGTCCGCCGCCCGCACGACCCCTTCGGTGTCCAGCCCGTTCGGGTCGTAGGACAGCGGCGTCTTCGCGTCGTAGGAGTACGGTGCCTCGTCGCGGCCCTGCTGGTTCGGCAGACCGGTGACGGGGCGACCGGACGCCGTGGTGATCGGGACGGCCTTCAGCACCCGCACGGTGCCGCCCTGCACGCGGATCTTCACGATCGCCGGGTCGAAGCCCGGGACCGGGAACGTGCGGCGCTTGCTGCCGTTCACCTTGATCTGGCCGTTGGGCCCGCGGTCCGTCACCGTCCAGAACTCGCCCTTGCGGCCCGCCGGGTAGATGTCGCTGCCGATACCGCCGAGGTTCACCCCGCGGTCGTCGTCCACCGTGCCCGGCAGCAGCGCGTTGCTGAACTCACCGAGCGGGAGGTCGCCGAGCGTCGCCGTCCGCGTGACGTGGGCGTTACCGTCACCGGGGGGAGCGGACGCGGCCGGATGGGCCGCGGCGAGTGCGGCCAGCACGGCGAGGGGAACGCCCGCCGCGAGGGAGCGGTGGACACGGCGCCGGCCGGCGGCGTACGGGGACATCGGGCCTCCTGGAGACAAGTTCACTGACTGTCGCCAGAGTTGGGGCCGGTACCTAACGCCGCACGGCCGTGGGGTGAACACCGAGCGTCGAGCGCTCATCGGGACGGGCCGCGGCGGCCGTTGCGGATCGGGTTGTGGCTGGTCGCGTTCGCCTGGGGCGGCGGGTTCTGTTTCGGCTGCGGGCCGGTGGGGGTCGGTCGCGCCGTTCCGTGCGCCCCTTTGTGCGCGCGGCGGCCCGTTGCGGTGCGTGGTGGGCTGGTGTGGCGCCTGGGGTGCGTTGTGGGTCGAGGACGGGGTGGGGGTGCTCCGTCCTCGCTCCGGCCGGCTGTTCCCGACGAGGGGCGCCCGGTGCCGGTGCCGGACCCTGCGGGCGGATGCCCCCCGCCCCTTGCCGTCGTCGGCGCCCGCGGGTCGCGTGCCGCCTATGGCCCGTCGGATCGGGCCGCTGTGAGGGCGGTGGCCGGGTCCGAGGCGGGTGGGCCTGCCGGGATCCAGTGGCCGTGTGCCCGGCGGAACGGCCACCAGCGGCCGTCCCGGCCCAGACGCACCTGTGCGTCGGTGACCGTCCAGCGATTGCCCTCGGCTGTCAGTGGCGGGCGCTCGTCGTCGTCCCACGCGGCGTCCAGGGCGGCACGCGCGCGTGCCAGCGCCTCACCCTGGAGCGTCCACTCCTCTTCCAGTGCGGACAGGCCGGTCGCCCCGCCCAGCCGCCACGCGAGAGTCGCCCGGGCCAGTGCTTGCGGTGACCTCCCCGAGGCGACCGCCAGCCGGCGGGCCATCTCCGGCGGTGGGTCACCGGCAGCCAGCCGTACGGCGTCCTGGGCGGCCGTCAGCTCGAGATCCGCAGGCGTCGACGGAGAGGCCGGCGCGTGTGCCAGCAGCCGATGGGCGGTGTCGGCGGCCCGGGCGGCCAGGAACTCCAGCGCGGCCGGGTCGGGGCCCGCCGTCTCACTGTCCAGGGAGGGCGGCTGCCCCGGCTTCTCGGGAAGCTCCGGCGAGGCGGGCAACGGCGGCAGAACGGCCCCGGCGGCGAACGCCTCCGCGGCGTCCACACCTTCCGGCTCCTCCGCGGGCGCCGCGTCACGGGACTGGAGTGCCTCCAGCACGGCCCCTTCCGACCGGCCGCGCATCAGGAGCAGCACGAAGGGATCCTCGTCGAGCAGCCGGGCCACCTGATGGCACAGGGCCGCCGTGTGTCCGCAGTGGTCCCAGGCCCCGCACTCGCACTGCGGCTCCAGGTCACCGATCCCCGGCAGCAGGTCGACACCCGCGTGTGCCGCGTCCTCGACCAGATGCGGCGGCATCTCCCGCTCCAACAACGCCGCCACGTGTCCCGCGCGCTCGACCGCCATCCGGAGCAGCCGGTCCCACGCGTCCTCGGACAACTGCGCCAGCAGCACATCGGCCCGGTACCCGACGCCGTCCCGGTCCCGTACGACGGCGGTGAGCCGGCCCGGCCGTACCGACACCGCGCCGACGGCGCCCGCCCGCGCGAGCCTGCGCCCCGTCTTCACCTGCCCGGTGTCCAGGGCGGTGTCCTCCAGGGCCTTCAGCCAGGCCAGCCCCCACCAGGTCCGGGCGAAACCCCGCCCGTGCACCGGCGGCAGAGCCGTGAAGACCCGCTCGGTCACATGGTGGTTCATCGCGCTCCTTCCCTCAGTTCGACCAGTTCGGCCAGCTCCGCGTCCGTCAGCTCGGTCAGGGCCGCCGCCTCGCCGCCGCCGAGGACCGCCTCGGCCAGCTCCCGTTTGCGGTCGAGCAGCTGCGCGATGCGGTCCTCGATGGTCCCCTCGGCGATCAGCCGGTGCACCTGTACCGGCCGGGTCTGACCGATGCGGTGCGCCCGGTCGGTCGCCTGCGCCTCGACCGCCGGGTTCCACCACCGGTCGACGTGGACGACATGCTCGGCGCGGGTCAGGTTCAGCCCGGTGCCGGCCGCCTTCAACGACAGCAGGAACACCGGCACCTCACCGTCCTGGAAGCGCCGCACCATCGCCTCCCGCTCGGCGACCGGGGTCCCGCCGTGCAGGAACAGCGTCGCCACGCCGCGGTCGGCCAGATGGCGTTCGACGAGCCGGGCCATGCCCACGTACTGCGTGAAGACCAGGACGCTCGCCTCTTCGGCCAGGATGGTGTCGAGCAGCTCGTCGAGCAGTTCCAGCTTTCCCGACCGCCCGGCGATCCTCGGGTCCTCCTCCTTGAGGAACTGTGCCGGGTGGTTGCAGATCTGCTTCAGCGCCGTCATCAGCTTCACGATGAGCCCCCGGCGGGCCATGTCGTCGGCCTCCGAGATCCGCGCGAGGGTCTCCCGCACCACGGCCTCGTACAGGCCCGCCTGTTCCGGAGTGAGGGCGACCGCGCGGTCGGTCTCCGTCTTGGGTGGCAGTTCGGGCGCGATCCCCGGATCCGACTTGCGCCGGCGCAGCAGGAACGGGCCCACCAGCCGGGCCAGCCGCTGGGCGGCGGCGGGGTCGCGGCCGCCCTCGACGAGCTGCGCGTAGCGGGTGCGGAAGGTGCCGAGGCGGCCGAGCAGACCGGGGGTGGTCCAGTCGAGGATCGCCCACAGCTCCGACAGGTTGTTCTCCACAGGGGTGCCGGTGAGCGCCACGCGTGCGTGCCCGCCGAGGGTGCGCAGGGCGCGCGCCGTGGCCGAGTGGGGGTTCTTCACGTGCTGGGCCTCGTCCGCGACGACCAGGCCCCAGGACACGGCGGCCAGCCGCCCGGCGTCCTGCCGCAGGGTGCCGTACGTGGTGAGCACGAACTCGCCGACCCCCACGGCCTCCAGATCGCGTCGCGGACCGTGGAAGGGGCGTACCGCCGTGCCCGGCGCGAACCGCTCGATCTCCCGCTGCCAGTTGCCCATCAGGGACGTCGGGCACACCACCAGGGTGGGGCCGGCGCTCGCCGGGTCGGTCTGCCGGTGCAGGTGCAGCGCGATCAGGGTGATCGTCTTGCCGAGCCCCATGTCGTCGGCCAGACAGCATCCGAGGCCCAGGGCGGTGGTCCGGGCCAGCCAGGTCAGCCCGCGCCGCTGGTAGCCGCGCAGCGTGGCGGCCAGCGCGGCCGGCTGGGCGATCTCCTGTGTGTCGTCCGGATCGGCGAGCCGGTCGCGCAGAGCGGCGAGCCACCCGGTGGCCCGGACCTCGACGCGCAGGCCGTCGACCTCCGTCGCGCCGGTCAGGGCCGCACCGAGCGCGTCGATGGGCGTGACGGTGCGCTTCTGTCGCGCGCGGGCCCGCTGCACCTCCTGAGGGTCGATCAGGACCCACTGGTCGCGCAGCCGCACCAGGGGGCGGCCGGCCTCGGCGAGACGGTCCAGTTCGTCGCGCGTGAGCTGCTGCTCGCCCAGACCGAACCACCAGGAGAACGACAGCGCCGCGCCGCCGGACGGGAGCGACGGCACGCGCGTGGAGCTGTGGTCGGGCGCCTTCGGGGCGTCGGACGGTCCGACGACGGCCCGGGTGGTCAGCGTGCGGGCCAGCGTCCGGGGCCAGTGCACTTCCACCCCGGCCTGGGCGAGGGCACGCGCGCCCGCGCCGAGCAGGTCGGTCACCTCCTCGTCGGCCAGTTCCACGGCATCCGGGACGGCCGTCGACAGCAGCGGAGCGAGCGGCGGCCAGGCCCGCGTCGCGCGGCGCAGCGCGACCAGGGCGTCCATCCGCGCGCGTGGACCGAACGCCTCGCCCAAGGCCTCCGGAGCCGCCCACAGATCAACGGCGTCGACCACGCGCGCGGGATCGCGCACGCTGTGCAACTGCGGGACGGCCCGGAAGCGCAGCGCCTTGATGTCCTGGGACATGTCGTCCTGCGTCGCGCCGTCTTGGGCTGTGGTGTCCTCGGCCGCCTCGACCTGCCCCGACGCGGCTGAACGCGGTACCTCGGTGCCGTCCCGAGTCGCTTCGGTGAGCCCGGGCACCTCGACGCGCAGGGACAGCCGCAGCCCCGCGTCGTGACCGGCGGCGACATCGGCTGCCCAGGCGCGCAGTTCGGGCACGTGCTGCGGCTCGTGCACGGCGAAGGCCGGCCCGTCGGTCACCGCGGCGGCGGCCGGCGAGCGGGGCAGCGTGTCGGCGACCGCGTCCAGGAAGGCCCGCAGGAGCCGTTCGGGATCGTGCAGTCGCAGCGGCCGTGAGGAGCCGAGAGGGATGGCTTGGGCCTCCGGGGGCATCGAGGCGGCGAGCCGGCGGATGTCCTCGAGGTCCTGGGCGGTGTGCGGACCCGAGCGCCAGGCGTCGTGGCCGGTCGCGGAGAGGCCCGGCAGCAGCAGTCCGCGTGCTGCGAAGTGCAGGGCCAGAACGGCGGCCGCGCCCCAGAAGGCGGCGGCGCGATGTCCGTGTCCGGCGGCACGCGCGTGCGCGAGGACCGGCAGCGCGGTGCGCACCGGCAGCAGCAGCGCGGGCACACTCACCGGTTCCACGCCCTGCTCGCCGGGCAGCACGACGGTCAGGTCCGTGACAGAGCCCGGCGCCGGGGCCGGGGGTGCGGCACCGTCCGGCCGCCAGAAGGCGACGGCGCCGGTACGAGGCGGGTCGCCGGGCACGAACACGGCGCTGCACCGGGCCAGTTCGTGGGGGGCGGGCGAGGGCGCCGGCGGGGCGGCCGAGGGAAGACGCAGCACGACGGAAGCGCACTCCTCAAATTTGACTACTGGGACGGAGTCGCCGAGGGTACAGCACGGCCGCGCCCAGCCGGTGCCCTCAAGGTGTGACCTGGGTCACCATGAGTGCGGTGGCGGGCGGGCCCCGACCCGTAGGGGACGCGCCTCAGGGCTTTGTCAGGGTCGGCGGCCGGAACTGTGGAAGACGCGGGGCCGTTTCCACCACAGACAGCGGCAGCGGCCGCGAAGGAGGCGACGTACATGTCGAAGAACGCGAAGATCGCCGCAGGGGGTGTGGCGGTCGGGATCCTTTTGCTGATCTGGCTGCCCTGGTGGGCAGCGCTGCTGATAGTCCTCGGCGTCCCGGCCGCCGCATACCTGACCCTGGACCCCTCCCAGCGCCGCAGGCTGCGCCGGGTCACGCGCAAGGAACTGGGCCGCTGAGGCCCACCGGCAAGGCGCTGGGCCGCTGAGGGCCACCCGCAAGGCGCTGGGGCGCTGAGGCCCTACCGGGCCGCGGTGTCCGCACCGCCCAGCGCACACGAGCCGACCAGGTCACCGCTCGCGGGCCTCGCCACCGTGTGGTCCGCGGGCGGTTCGGCGCCCCGCTCCACCCAGGACACCAGCGCGTCGAAGGCCGAGCGGTAGCAGGGCAGGATGGGCCGCAGCCGGTCCGGATAGCTGTCGTAGAGCCCGTCGACGTGCGTGCCGCCTGCGATCGTGTAGTACCGGTGCAGCGCGCCGCGTCCGCTCGTGTCCACCATCCGCGCGTAAACGTCCGAGTCGGCCGCCTTGGGCAGCAGCGCGTCCAGGTCGCCGTGCAGCGTGATCAGCGGCCGGCCGATGCGGCCGGTCAGCGCCACACGGGCCACCGCGCGATGCACGGCTGCGGGCCGCGAGGCGTAGTCGTACGTGGCGTCCGAGGCGCACGGTGCGAGGATCTGCTCCGCGGTGGTCCCGGCCGAGGGACCGGGGCAACCGGGGTCGTAGGCGGGGTCGAACTCCGCGCGGTAGATCTTCTGTGTCACGCCCCAGTACGCCTTCTCGTGATACGGCCACAGGAACTCCGAACCCCGCGCGAAGCCCGCCGCGTACAGATCCTCGTCCCGTGCCGCGCCGAGCGTCCGGGCCACGGCCACCGGCAAAGAGGTGAGCAGGCTCTGGCCGCGCGTGGTCCACAGCGCGCCCTCCCAGTCCACGCCGCCGTCGTACAGCTCGGGATGGTTCTCGAGCTGCCAGCGGGTGAGATAGCCGCCGTTGGAGATGCCCGTGACGTAGGTGCGCCGGGGCGCGTGGCCGTACCGCTGGGCGACCACCCGGCGGGCGGCGCGGGTGAGCTGCGTGGTGCGCGTGTTCCACTCGGCGACCGCGTCGCCCGGCCGGGTGCCGTCACGGTAGAAGTCGGCCCCGTTGTTGCCCTTGTCGGTGGCGGCGTAGGCGTACCCGAGTGCGAGGACCTGGTCGGAGATCGCCTTGTCGGTCGCGTACTGCTTGCGGGTGCCCGGTGCGCCCGTCACGACGAGGCCGCCGTTCCAGTGGTCGGGCAGCCGGATCACGAACTGCGCGTCGTGGCGCCAGCCGTGCGTGGCGTTGAAATGGGACGTGTCCGGGAAGTATCCGTCGATCTGTGCCCCCGGCACCCCGGTCGGCGTGCGGGTGGCCGCGACCGTGAGCCCTGCCTGGTCGGCGGTGTCGGTATAGGGGGTGCCGGCGAGCGCCGCCGTGGTCAGGTCGGACAGACAGGCACTGCGCTGGAGCTCGGCGCCCGGCACCCGGACCGCTTCCAGCCCCGCGCAGTGCCCGGGTGTCTGTGCGTGGGCGGCGGGCACGGGGCCGGTGACGGTGGCCGCCAGCAGGGCGGCGGCAAGTGGGATTCCTCGGGACAGACGCATCACGGCCTCCGGGGCGGCGGGGACAGCGGGGACGGGGCGGGCGGCAGCGGCTGTCGAGCCGGCCCGCGGCTGCCCCATCGTGGTGGCCCGGGGACGCACCGGCCATGGTGCGGTACCCCACGGAAAGCCTCTGCATCATGGGTTAGCCCACCATGCATGGGGAGGCCTCGCTCCATGAGGCGCCCCACCATGCGCAGAAGTCGCTGTTCACAGCGGTGTCCCGTCGGGCGTGAAGCGCCCACGGGGCCACCGGTGCCGCTGTCCGCTGCCGCTGCTGCGGGCGCTGTCGCCCTGCCGGCGAGCGCTGTCAGAGAGGACGCACGGCCACCTTGTCGAGGGCCTCCAGCAGCCCCGGCAGTTCCGGCCCGCGGCCCACCGGTACGACCTCGCCCGGCCGCTCGTCGAACAGCACGAACGCGATGTCGTCGGTCCGGGCCACCAGCGACCATCCCGGCCCGTCGGCGCGCAGGGTCCGCGCGTCACCCGGGGCGAACGAGGACCGCACCCTGCCCAGCGGCGGAGGGCTGTCCACGTAGGCACGGACCTCGTCCAGCACACGCCGGACGCCACTCGGCGAGGAGACGTCCCCGGACACCTCCTCGGCCGGCCGCGCGTCCGGCTGCCCTTCTCCGTCGGCTCCACCGGCTCCGTCGGCTTCAGGGGCGACGGAAACCACATCCGCCGGTGCCCCTTCGTCCGCGCGGTCCGGCGCCGCGTCCTCGCCGGCGCCGCCGCCGTCCGGCCGCGCGAAGCTGCTGTCGTCGACCTGGTCCCGCCAGGCCGACCACTGCAGGGCGACCTCGTCCGCACCGAGCCGACGCTGTGCCGGACCCCAGATCGACGTGTCCGGCGGGGCGAGCACCGGCCCGTCGCCGTCCTCCCGATCGGGATCGTGCGGCTCCGGGAGGCCGGGTGCGGCGACGGCGACGTACAGCGGCCAGCCGGGGAGCGCGGTGACGACCGACCGCTCGTCCGGCGACAGGTCGTACTCCATGCCGCAGTCCCACGAGGCGATGGCGACGGCGACCAGCGACACGTCGTCCGTCACGACCGTCCAGCGCGCGCCCGCGCCGTCCTGGCCGAGCACCAGGCCGTAACCGTCGGCGAGCGGCGCGAGGCCGAGCGCGCCGCACGCCTCCGGATAGTCGTCGCCGAGCACACTCGGGAACTGCGCCGGCGTCAGCAGCACCGCCGTGAGCACATAGAGCGCATCGTCCGCGGCGGCGACGGCGTCCTCGTCGGTCCCGGCCATCACAGCCTCCCCATCGGTTTCGTCCAACGGCGCGCACCCTAGTGCGCCCCCAAGCCGCTTGTCACGACTCCCAAGGGCACCCGGAGCTGCAGTTTTCCGCCTGGACGGGGGCGAATCGACCGCCCCGGACGGGCGCCCGCGGACACGTCAGGCCGCAGGCAACCCGAGCAGCGCCCGCGCCACCTCCCGCGGCGACTCGCCGCGCTCCCGGGCCAGCGCGACGACCGCCCGGTACGCCAGCTCGCTCACCCCGAAGGACAGCGCCTCCGGCGACACCCAGCCGGCCGCCTCGTCCACCCGCTCCTGGTCGTCCTCCGCCCTGGCCGAGACGTACACGGCGGCCGCCTCGAACAGGTTGTGCGGGCGGGTGTCCCGCCCGGTGTCGGTCCGCGTCCGCACCGAGCCGAGGAGTGTGGCACTGGCCTTGCGCACCTTGCCGAACATGGTGACCGTCCTTCCCCTGGGAGGGCTTCCCGACCGACCGGCCGTTCCACTCATGCCCTTCATCTGCTGCTGTTGAACGTAGAGTTGGAGCCTCGGCGGCAGAAGAGGAACATTGCGGTGAAGCGGTACGAGCGACTTCGGCAGATCCGGCGCATGGACCCGTACCGGGAGGCGACAGAGATCCTCCGACTGGTCTCGGCCTACGAGTTCCCCTGGGACTACACCCGCTCTTTGGAGCTGGCCCTCTACCGCACCTACGCGGTGCCGAGCATCGGGCGGCTCCTCGCGGAGACGGCCGAACTGACGGACCGCACGCAGAAGCGCTACGACGACACCGCGCTCCTGCTCGACGCGATCGTCGAACACGGCTTCGCGAGCACGCCGGGTCGCACGGCGATCCGCCGCGTCAACCAGATGCACCGCAGCTACGACATCAGCAACGAGGACATGCGCTATGTGCTGTGCACCTTCGTCGTGATGCCCCGACGCTGGATCGACGCCTACGGTTGGCGCAAGCTCTCCCGCCACGAGACCGTCGCCTTCAGCGAACACTTCCGCACCCTGGGCCGGCACATGGGCATCAAGGACATCCCCGCCGACTTCGAGGAGTTCGAAGCCTGCCTCGACGCCTACGAAGAGGCCCACTTCGGCTGGGACGAGGCCGCGCGCCGGGTGTCCGACGCCACGCTCGACCTGATGGCCTCCTGGTATCCACGTCCGCTCGCCCCCCTTCTGCGCACCGCCACGCTCGCCCTGCTCGACGAGCCGCTGCTGCACGCCTTCCGCTACACGCCGCCCGGCCCCGCCGCGCAGGCGCTGGTGCGCCGCGCGGTGCGGACCCGGGGACGCCTGGTCCGACTGCTGCCGCCGCGACGCGCCCCGCACTTCGCGCGCCAGAACTGGGAGATCAAGAGCTACCCCGACGGCTACCGGTTGAACGATCTGGGCACGCGGCCGGTTCCCGGCCTGCGCGGCTGCCCCGTACAGCACACCGGCGGCTCAGCCCCCCAGTGACGCCAGCGTCTCGCGCAGCCAGGTGACTTCCGCCTCCGACGTGGCGCGCGCGATGGTGAGCACACCCCGCCGGAAGGGATCCGGCAGTTCCTCTGCGCGCACCGGCCGGTCACCGTCGTAGAAGAAGCTCGCCGGCTGCTGTAGGAAGGTCAGTCTGCGGCGCAGCACGGCCGCCTGGGCGGTGGGGTCGTCGAGGTGCCGCAGGAAGGCGAGCACCGTGAACCAGCGGTTCTCGTCGGTGATGTCCTGCGGTCCCGGCTCCGCCAGGCGCCGGCGCAGTTCGTGCCTGCCCTCGCCGGTCAGGGTCAGTACGTGGCGGGGTGCGGCGACCGACCCGGGTTGCGTGGTGCGCTCCAGGAGCCCCGCCTTCTCCAGGCGCTTGATCGCCGGATACAGGGTGCCCTCGGCCACGGGACGGACGTGCCCGGTCAGCGCGGTGATGCGTTTGCGCAGTTCATAGCCGTGCAGCGGGGCGTCGTAGAGGAATCCGAGGATGGCGAGCTCCAGCATGCCCGCATTCTCCCCCATGGACGTGGTACCTCGGTGAAGCAGTACATCGCTTTCTCTATACCTCGATGACGATGTATGGTCCCACGTGTGCCGAGCACCGGCGATCGAGGGAGGACTTGATGGAGCAGGCCGAGTTCGACGGCAGGGGCAGCCACATCCGCTGGACGGAGACGCCGGGTGCGGACCCTGCGCGCGTGTATGTGCACGGGCTGGGCGCGGCGTCGACCGTCTACCACGCGCACATCGCGGCCCGGCCCGAACTGGCGGGGCGCCGCAGCCTGTTCGTCGACCTGCCCGGGCACGGCATCAGCGATCGGCCTGAACACTTCGGGTACACCCTCGAAGAGCACGCGGGCGCGCTCGGCGCCGCCCTGGACGCGGCGGACGTCACCGGTGCGGAGCTGATCGCCCACAGCATGGGCGGCTCGGTCGCCCTGGTGCTCGCCCACCGCCGCCCGGACCTGGTCTCCCGGCTGGTCCTCACCGAGGCCAACCTCGACCGCCACCCGCCGTCCAGTGCCGGCAGCAGCGGCATCGCCTCCTACGACGAGGACGCGTTCGCCGACGGCGGCCACGCACGCGTGCTGGAGACGGTGGGACCCGTGTGGGCCGCGACGATGCGGCTGGCCGATCCGCGTGCGCTGCACCGCAGCGCCGTCGGCCTGCGACGTGGCTCGGACCCGGTGATGCGCACGCTCCTGGAGGAGCTGCCGATGGAGCGGCTCTACCTCCAGGGCGAGCGCAGTGGAGAGGTGGAGGACGCCGCCGGGCTGGAGGCCGCGGGCGTCCGCGTGGTGACCGTGCCCGACGCCGGCCACAACGTCATGTTCGACAACCCCGACGCCTTCGCCGCCGCGGTCGCCGGGCGGCTGTGATCGCTCAGCCCTCCTTGACCGCCAGGGCCAGGAAGCGGTCGTCCCGGTCGACGTAGGACGTCATGTGCCAGCCAGAACCGGCCAGCAGCGCACGCAGGTTGGGCTCCGCACGCAGATCGTCCGGGGTGATCTGCCGTCCCTGTCGGGCCGCCAGTGCGGCCCGGCCGATCGGGTGGAACAACGCCAGCACGCCGCCGGGCCGCACCACGCGGGCCAGCTCCCGCAGATTGTCGGCCGGTCGCGGCAGGTGGGCGACGAGTCCCGCGGCGAACACCGCGTCGAAGGACGCCGAGCGCAGCGGCAGTGCGGACACGTCGGCGAGGAGCAGCAGCCCGTCCTGGTCCCGTCCCGCCTGCGCCGCGGCCCGCAGCATGGCCGGCGTGAGATCGACACCCACGACGACGCCCGTCGGGCCCACGGCGGCCCGCAGCGGGGTCAGCGCGCGCCCGGTGCCGCACCCCGCGTCGAGCACCCGATCACCCGGGCGCAGCCCGAGATAGGCGACCCCTGCGGCGTAGGCCGGTCCGTCGTCGGGAAAGCGGCTGTCCCAGTCGGCCGCACGTGCGGTGAAGAACTCCTGAACACGCGTGTGGTCATCGCTCATGCATCGCATGATTCCTCATCGCCCCTCACCGACACGGATGACGCAGCTGCGCGCATGTTCGAGCCTGATGCGATCGTTCCGGCACACTTCTGCGTCATATTCCAGCAGCTTTCGAAATGCGCCCCCTTTGTGCGCCCGTGTCCCCCTAGCGTCCCGGGGCCATGGGACACCTGGACCACGCCGCCTTCGGCTGGCTTACCCCCGTGCTGTCGTACGTGATGGCCTGCCTCGGCGCCGCCCTCGGGCTGCGCTGCACCGTCCGCGCGCTCGGCGCCACCGGGCGCGCCCGGCGCAACTGGCTCGTCACCGCCGCCTCGGCCATCGGCACCGGCATCTGGACCATGCACTTCGTGGCCATGCTCGGCTTCGCCGTCAGCGGCACCGACATCCGCTACGACGTGCCGCTGACCGTGCTCAGCCTGCTCGTCGCCATGCTCGTCGTCTGCGGCGGAGTGTTCGCCGTCGGTTACAGCCGCGACCGCACCCGCGCCCTGCTGCTCGGCGGGCTCACCACCGGACTGGGCGTCGCGAGCATGCACTACCTGGGCATGGCCGCCGTTCGGCTGCACGGCGAGGTGCACTACGACCCGCTGCGTGTAGCCCTTTCCGTACTGATCGCCGTCGTCGCGGCGACCGCGGCCCTGTGGGCGGGACTCAACATCAAGTCACCCCTCGCGGTCTCCGTCGCATCCCTGGTCATGGGCGCGGCCGTCACCAGCATGCACTACACCGCGATGTTCGCGGTCAGCGTGCACGTCACGCCCTCCGACACCGCGCTGCCCGGGGCCACGGCGATGCAGTTCATCTTCCCCCTCGCCGTCGGCCTCGGGTCCTACCTCTTCATCACCTCCGCCTTCGTCGCGCTGTCCCCGACAGCGGGGGAGCGCGAGGCATCCGCCTCCGCCCAGCGGCCGGTCGCGAGCGTCGCCCCCTAGCCACGACCCTGCCCGGCCCGACCCCCGCGCCACCGGCCCGACCCACTCCCGAACGAGGAGGCCATGCGTACACCCCGTAGGACCCTTACGGCCGGCGCCGCCGCGCCGCCCCGGGCGCGCGGCCGCCGCGCGCACGCCGGGCCACCCGCCGACGAGCGCACCGTCGCGCCCGCGGGTGCCACGACGCCCGACGCTCCGGCGGCCGCCGCCACGGTCGACGCACCCGCGCGGGGCGGGCGCCGGCTGATCCGGCCGCGCACCGTGCGCGCCAAGATCGTCTGCCTCCTGATGGTGCCGGTGGTCTCCCTGCTCGCCCTGTGGGCGTACGCCACCGTCAGCACCGCCCAGGACGTCTCCCGGCTCCGCCAGCTGCAACGCGTCGACGCCCAGGTCCGCGCCCCCGTCACCGCGGCGGTCACCGCTCTGCAGGCCGAGCGCACCGCGGCCGTGCGCTATGCGACCGACCCCGCGGCCGGCGACGCCGCCACCCTCAAGGACCTCGCCGCCCGCACCGATCTGGCCGTGGCGCAGCTCAGGCTCGGCGACCACAACACCGTCGCGGACGGCCAGGAACTCCCGGCGGGTGTCTCGCGCCGCCTCGACGTCTTCGTCCGCGGCGCCGAAGGGCTGCACTCGTTGCGCACCGAGGTGCTCGACGGCAGGGCCGGCTGGACCGACACCTTCCGGCGGTACACCGACGCCATCAGCGCCGCCTTCGGCGTGGACGGCGCCCTGACCGGCTTCCAGGACGCCGATCTCGGCTCCGACGCGCGCGTGCTGCTGGAGTTCGCCCGCGCGGGCGAGGCACTGGCCCAGGAGGACGCCGTCCTCACCGGGGTCCGGACCACGGGCCGCCTCGACGCGGAGCGGCTGCGGCTCTTCACCGGCGCCGCCGCCACCCGCCATACCCTCACCGAGGCCGCAGCGAGCGACCTGCGCGGCTCCGAGGCCACCGCCTGGCGCGCCCTCGCCGGGGGAAGCGCCTACACCGCCCTCGACGCCGCCGAGGAGAGGATCCTCGCCGCGAAACCCGGCGCCCGTGCCGGCAGCCTGCCCCCGGCCGCCACCTGGAACAGCGCGCACACGCGTGTGCAGGAGGGCATGCAGGCCCTCGAGACACGGGCAGGCCGCGAGGTCGCCGACCGGGCCGACCCGTTCACCCGCGGGCTGCTCACCCCGGCCGGGGCCGCCGTCCTGCTCGGGCTGCTCGCCGTGATCGCCTCCCTGGTCATCTCCGTGCGCATCGGCCGCGGCCTCGTCGTCGAACTGGTCAGTCTGCGCAACGGCGCGCTGCGGATCGCCCGCCTCGAACTCCCCGAAGCCATGCGCCGGCTACGGGCCGGCGAGGAGATCGACATCCGGGCCGAGGCCCCGCCCGGCCCCCCTGCCGAGGACGAGGTCGGGCAGGTCGCCGAAGCGCTCGGCACGGTGCACCGTGCCGCCCTGCGGGCCGCCGTGGAACGCGCCGAACTCGCCAGCGGCATCTCCGGCGTCTTCGTCAACCTCGCCCGGCGCAGCCAGATCCTGGTCCACCGTCAGCTCGCTCTCCTCGACAGCATGGAACGGCGGGCCGAGGACCCGACCGAACTGGGTGACCTGTTCCGGCTCGATCACCTCACCACCCGGATGCGACGCCACGCGGAGAGCCTGATCATCCTCTCCGGCGCCGCACCGGGCCGGGCCTGGCGGATGCCCGTCTCGCTGACCAACGTGGTCCGGGCGGCCGTCTCCGAAGTCGAGGACTACGCGCGCGTGGAGGTACGCCGCCTGCCCGAGACGTCCGTCGCCGGCACTGCCGTCGCCGACCTCACCCACCTGCTCGCCGAGCTCATCGAGAACGCCACCCAGTTCTCGCCGCCCCACACGCGCGTGCGCGTCACCGGCGAACCCGTCGGCAACGGGTACGCCGTCGAGGTGGAGGACCGCGGCCTGGGCATGGGCAAGGAGACGCTCGCCGACGCCAACCGGCGCATCGCGCAGTCCGAGGCCCTCGACCTGTTCGACAGCGACCGGCTCGGCTTGTTCGTCGTCAGCCGCCTCGCCGCACGGCACGACATCAAGGTGCACCTGCGGACCTCCCCCTACGGCGGCACCACCGCCGTGGTCCTGCTGCCGAAGGCCCTCCTGCACGACGCCACGCCGGGACACTCCTCCGGACAGGGCGCGCACACCGGGCAGCCCGCCGCACGCGACTACGCGCGCGTGAGCGACACCGCCCCGCGCGCACACCACGAAGCGGTCCCCCCGCCCGGCCGGCCCGCTCTGGCCGCGCCCGAACCGCTCGCCACCGAGACCGCCGGCGACACCCCTCCGTTGGGAGTGACCACCTTGCGCCTGCACCGCCCACGGGACACCTCCGAGCAGTCCGGCGCGGCCGACGACCTCCCGCGCCGGGTACGGCAGGCGAGCCTCGCGCCCCAACTGCGCGAACGACCGCGCCAGGACCCGCCGGGGGAGGAGCCGCCCCAGGACGAGCGGCGCACCCCCGAACTCGTCCGGGACCGCATGGCCGCCTACCGCGCCGGATGGGCGCGCGGCGGCGGAAGACAACCCGGCCGCCCGGCCGGCCGTACGCCGGGCACCGACAGCAGCGAAGGAGACCACGCATGATCCAGGACCCGACCACGGCGAGCGGCCGGCACTCCGGCGAACTCGACTGGCTGCTGGACGATCTCGTGATGCGCGCCGGCGACGTACGGCACGCCGTGGTGCTGTCCAACGACGGTCTGGCCGTCGGCGCCTCCAGCGGCCTCAGCCGTGAGGACGCCGAGCACCTGGCCGCCGTGTCGTCCGGCTTCCACAGCCTCGCCAAGGGCGCGGGCCGGCACTTCGGCGCCGGCGGCGTGCGCCAGACGATGGTGGAGATGGACGACGGCTTCCTGTTCGTGGCCGCCGCGGGCGACGGCTCCTGCCTGGCCGTCCTCACCGCCGCGACCGCCGACATCGGTCTGATCGCCTATGAGATGGCGCGGCTGGTCAAACGCGTCGGCGAGCACCTCTACACGGCGCCGCGCGTCGCTGCACGCCCGCCGGCCGCCGGATGAGACCGGAAAGCGACCGCCGCCCATGAGCGAGGACAGGCACGGCGTCCCGGCGGAACCGGGCAGCCAGTGGTACGACAACGAGGCGGGACCCCTCGTACGGCCGTACGCGATGACCGGCGGCCGCACCCGGCCCGGGCCCAGCGGGGTGCGCTTCGACCTGATCGCCCTCGTCACCCTGGATCCCGCCGGCCCGGGCGTCGACGACTCCCCGCTCGGCCCCGAGCACCGTGCCCTGATCGACCTGTGCCGCATCGAGACGCAGTCCGTCGCCGAACTCGCCGCCGGTGCCGACCTGCCCGTCGGCGTCGTCCGGGTCCTCCTCGGCGACCTGCTGGAACTCGGCTGCGTCACCGTGCACCGCCCCGTCCCGCCCGCGCAGCTGCCCGACGAACGGATTCTGCGCGAGGTCATCGCAGGGCTGCGCGCGCTGTAACCGTCGTCCCTCACCACCCACCCCGAACGTCGACCGTTGCCGGTCCTCCCGAGAGAAGTGATCGATGGTCACCGAACACCCCGATCCCGCCGACGAGTCCGCTCTGGCGTTGAAGATCCTGGTCGCCGGCGGATTCGGCGTGGGTAAGACCACCCTGGTCGGCGCGGTCAGCGAGATCAGGCCGCTGCGCACCGAGGAACTGCTCAGCGAGGCAGGACAGTCGGTCGACGACACCGACGGCGTGGACCACAAGGTGACCACGACCGTCGCCATGGACTTCGGCCGCATCACCATCCGCTCGGGACTGTCGCTGTATCTCTTCGGCACCCCGGGCCAGAACCGGTTCTGGTTCCTGTGGGACGAACTGTCCCAGGGAGCGCTCGGCGCCGTGGTCCTCGCGGACACCCGGCGGCTGGAGGACTGTTTCCCGGCCGTGGACTATTTCGAGCACCGCGGCATCCCGTTCGTGGTGGCCGTCAACTGCTTCACCGGCGCGCGCAACTACGGCTGCGACGACGTCTCGCGCGCTCTCGACCTGGACCGGGGCGTTCCCGTGGTGCTGTGCGACGCCCGGGAGCGGGACTCCGGCAAGGAGGTGCTGATCCGGCTGGTCGAGTACGCCGGGCGGATGCACACCGCCCGGCTGCTCGATTCCGTGGGGTGAGCGGTAGCGGTGGGAGGCGTCTCGTCTCACCCGGCCATGGCCCTCCGCGCCCGTTGGCGTCTCACCCGGCCACGGCTTTCTGCGCCAGCACCTTGTCGACGCTGACCCGTACGAGGAGTTCCCCCGGCACGCCGTTACGCGCCCCGAACTCCTCGGCACGGTCCTCGCCCATGTAACGGGCCGCGAGCCGGGTCGCCCAGGCGCGCACCTCGGCGAGGTCCTCCGACAGCCGGGCCCGGCCCTGCAGCACCACGAAGTCGTACGGCGGACGGTCGTCATCGACACACAGCGAAACCCGGCCGTCCCGGGCCAGATTGCGACCCTTCACGCTGTCCCGGTGCGTGTTGAACACCACCTCGTCGCCGTCCAGCAGAAACCAGACCGGTGTCAGGTGCGGGCTGCCGTCGGCTCGGACGGTGGCCAGTTTTCCGGTGCGGGTGCCGTGGGAGACGAACGTCCGCCACTCGTCGTCGGTCATCTTCTGTGCCATGACCCCATCCTGCTTGCCGGGCGGCCGGTCCTGGGGAAGGCTGGCGGGCAGATCCCCCAGCCAGGGGGAGACACCACACGGGGAGAAGTGAACATGGCGCAGAACCAGGGACTTGGCTGGCTGCTGGACGACCTGACCGAGCGCGTGGACGATGTGCGTCACGCGCTGGTGCTGTCCAACGACGGCCTGGTCACGGGGGCCAGCACGGGGCTGCGGCGGGAGGACGCGGAGCATCTGGCCGCCGTCTCGTCGGCCCTGCACAGCCTCGCCAAGGGCTCGGGACGCCACTTCGGCGCGGGCGGGGTACGTCAGACGATGATCGAGTTCGACGACGCGGTGCTGTTCGTCACCGCCGCCGGCAGCGGCAGCTGCCTGTGTGTCCTCAGCGGCGCGGAGGCCGACTTCGGTCAGATCGCCTACGAGATGACCCTGCTCGTCAACCGGGTCGGCGAACACCTCGACGTCGACGTCAGGCAACCCGAACGCAAGCCCGCCACAGAGCTGTGACCTGCGGTTTTTCTGACGCCGCGGAGTTATCCACAGGCTCGCCGGAAAGTCGGTCCCGGCGGCTACGGTTTTTCCCACGGCGAGCGCACCGGGCGTGAGCCACCGACTCCACGGGGGAGACGACCATGACCGGCACCACCCTGACCACGGCGGACCGGCAGAGCCTGACCATCGGCCGGGCCGCACGGGAACTGGGAATGAAGCGCAGCGAGTTCGACCTGGCGGTGCACCTCGGCCGCATCCGCACCGTGCCCGACGAAGGAGGCGGGGGCCGACGGGTGTCGGCCGAGGAGGTCGAACGGATTCGCGGCCAGGAGGGCTTTCCCGACACCCTCACCGCGGCCGTGCGGACGGTGGGCACCTCGGAGGGCGCGGCCCTCATGGGCGTCGCGCCCACCCGGTTCACGCGCCTGGCGCGGGCGGGCCTGCTCGTGCCCGTGCGCTTCTATCTCAATCGTTACCGGGCCGTCGTCTGGCACTACCTCGCCGACGAACTGAGCCGGTTCGCCACGGAGGAGGGGAACACCACACTGCTGAAGGGACGCACGCTTCCCCCGGACCTGCTCGCCCGGCTCAGGGAGGGCGTCGACCTGCGCGCCCGCAACTGGCGGGGCCGGTACGGGGGTTTCCTGCGGCGTCAGGCCGGCGACGACTCCTGGGAGCGGGCCGGAGCGGTGGCCGCCCTGCTCGATCCGGAGCAGATCGCGGAAATCGTCCCGGACCCCCACGAGCGCGCCCACCTGTACCGCTTCCGCCCGGATCCGCCCGTGCACGGAGCGCCGGGTTCACCCGCCGTGCTGCTGGCGGAGCGCCTCATGACCGCTGACGACCCGCACGAGATCGGCTGGCTTCGGTACGACCTGAACGTGGCGATGGACGAAGCCCGCGACCTCCGTCCGGCACCCCGCCCCGCCCAGGTACCGCCTGCCCCGGCGCCACGAGACGCGGCGTCAGCGGCGGGCGATGCGCCAGCGGGGGAGGCGCCACGGAACACGGCGCCACGGAACACGGCGCCACGGAACACGGCGCCACGGAACGCGGATCCGCGGCGTGCGGAGGCAGGGGTGACGAAGCCGCGGCCCGCGGGGCAGCGCGCCCCCGAGGCGGCCTCCGTGCCCCGACCGCCCCAGGAGCGCGGCCTGCTGGGCAGGCTGCTCCGCAGAGGGCAGTGAGTCACAGCGCGCGGAACAGACCCTCCTGCACGACGGACACCAGCAGGCGGCCCCGCAGGTCGTAGATCCGGCCCCGGGCCAGACCCCGCCCGCCCGTAGCGATCGGCGACTCCTGGTCGTACAGGAACCACTCGTCCGCCCGGAACGGCCGGTGGAACCACATGGCGTGGTCCAGTGACGCCATGTCGAAGTTGCGCTCCCCCCACAGCGGTTCGACCGGCAGGCGCACGGCGTCCAGGAGGGTCATGTCGCTGGCGTAGGTCAGCGCGCAGGTGTGCACCAGCGGGTTGTCGCCCAGCGGGCCCACCGCGCGCATCCACACCGCGCTGCGGGGCTCGGCGTCTTTGACCTCCTGATCCGTCCAGCGCAGCCGGTCCACGTACCGGATGTCGAAGGGCTGCCGGCGCGCGAAGCGCTCCCACTGCTCGGGCAGCTCGCCCAGATGCTCCCGGATCTCCTGCGCCACGGTCGGCAGGGACTCCGGAGCGGGCACCTCGCGGGCCGGCGGCAGCTGGTGCTCGAAGGGCCCTTCCTCAGGCTTGTGAAAGGAGGCGGTGAGATTGAAGATCGTGCGGCCCTGCTGCACGGCGGTCACCCGGCGGGTCGTGAAGGACCGCCCGTCCCGGACCCGCTCGACCTGGTACACGATCGGCACGCCCGGCCGGCCCGGGCGCAGGAAGTACGCGTGCAGCGAGTGCACGGGGCGGTCACCGTCCGTGGTGCGGCCCGCGGCGACCAGCGCCTGGCCAGCCACCTGGCCGCCGAAGACCCGCTGCAGGGACTCCTGCGGGCTGCGGCCACGGAAGATGTTGACCTCGATCTGCTCCAGGTCGAGCAGGTCGACCAGTCTCTCGGCGGGGTTCGTCATCGGTGGGAGTCTCCTGTGGTCACAGCTGGCCGACGTCGGTGACGCGGACGACGGCACGGCCCTCGGCGTCGGAGGCGGTCAGGTCGACCTCCGCGCTGATGCCCCAGTCGTGGTCGCTGTTCGGGTCGTCGAAGATCTGCCGGACGCGCCACAGCGCGTTCTCCGGCTCCTCCTTGATGACGAGGAGTTTGGGTCCGCGGGCGTCGGGTCCGGTGCCGAGGTCGTCGTACTCGTCCCAGTACTTGTCCATCGCCTCGCCCCAGGCGTCCGCGTCCCAGCCGGACTCGGCGTCCATCTCACCGAGCTCCTCCACCTGGTCCAGGGCCGCCAGCTCGACCCGGCGGAACATGGCGTTGCGCACGAGCACACGGAAGGCGCGCGCGTTGGTGGTGACCGGCTTGACCTCGTCGGCCTTCTCCTGGGCCTCCTCGGCGGTCATCTCCGCCGGGTTGGCGAGCTGCTCCCACTCGTCCAGCAGGCTCGAGTCGACCTGGCGCACCATCTCGCCGAGCCACTCGATCAGGTCCTCGAGGTCCTCGGACTTCAGGTCGTCCGGGATGTTGTGGTCGAGGGCCTTGTAGGCGCTTGCGAGGTAGCGCAGCACGATGCCCTCGGTGCGGGCCAGCTCGTAGTAGGAGACCAGTTCCGTGAAGGACATCGCCCGTTCGTACATGTCGCGCACGACGGACTTCGGCGACAGTGGGTGGTCACCGACCCAGGGGTGGCTCTTGCGGTAGGTGTTGTAGGCGTGGAAGAGCAGCTCCTCCAGCGGCTTGGGGTAGCTGATGTCCTGGAGGCGCTCCATGCGCTCCTCGTACTCGACGCCGTCCGCCTTCATGGCGGCCACGGCCTCGCCTCGGACCTTGTTCTGCTGGGCGGCGAGGATCTGGCGCGGATCGTCCAGCGTGGACTCCACGACCGACACCATGTCCAGCGCGTACGACGGCGATTCGGGGTCGAGGAGCTCGAAGGCGGCCAGCGCGAAGGTGGACAACGGCTGGTTGAGCGCGAAGTCCTGCTGGAGGTCCACGGTGAGGCGGACGATCCGGCCTTCGGCGTCCGGCGTTTCCAGCTTCTCGACGATGCCGCCGTCCAGCAGCGAGCGGTAGATCGCGATCGCCCGGCGGATGTGCCGCAGCTGCTGCTTGCGGGGTTCGTGGTTGTCCTCCAGCAGCCGGCGCATCGCCTCGAAGGCGTTGCCGGGCCGGGCGATCACCGACAGCAGCATGGTGTGCGTGACCCGGAAGCGGGAGGTCAGTGGCTCGGGCTCGGAGGCGATGAGCTTCTCGAAGGTGTTCTCCGTCCAGCCGACGAAGCCCTCCGGCGCCTTCTTGCGGACGACCTTGCGGCGCTTCTTCGGGTCGTCGCCCGCCTTGGCGAGCGCCTTCTCGTTCTCGATGACGTGCTCCGGCGCCTGCGCGACGACGAAGCCCGCCGTGTCGAAACCGGCCCGCCCCGCCCGGCCGGCGATCTGGTGGAACTCACGCGCCCGCAGCGTGCGCACCCGGTTGCCGTCGTACTTGGTCAGGGCGGTGAACAGCACCGTGCGGATGGGCACGTTGACGCCGACGCCGAGCGTGTCGGTGCCGCAGATGACCTTCAGCAGACCCGCCTGGGCAAGCTTTTCCACCAGGCGCCGGTACTTGGGCAGCATGCCTGCGTGGTGCACGCCGATGCCGTGCCGCACGTACCGCGAGAGGTTGCGGCCGAACTTGGTGGTGAAGCGGAAGTTGCCGATCAGCTCGGAGATCCGGTCCTTCTCCTCGCGCGAGCACATGTTGATGCTCATCAGCGCCTGCGCCCGCTCCACCGCCTGCGCCTGCGTGAAGTGCACGATGTACACCGGCGCCTGCTTGGTCTCCAGCAGGTCGGTGAGCGTCTCCGTCAGCGGGGTGTAGCAGTACTCGTAGGACAGCGGCACGGGACGGGTCGCCGAGCGGACCACCGCCGTGGGGCGGCCGGTGCGGCGCGTGAGGTCCTTCTCGAAGAAGGACACATCGCCCAGCGTGGCCGACATCAGGATGAACTGCGCCTGCGGCAGCTCCAGCAGAGGGATCTGCCAGGCCCAGCCGCGATCCGGTTCCGCGTAGAAGTGGAACTCGTCCATGACGACCTGGCCGATGTCCGCGTCCTTGCCGTCGCGCAGCGCGATCGAGGCCAGCACCTCAGCCGTGCAGCAGATGACGGGGGCGTCGGCGTTGACGGAGGCGTCGCCGGTCAGCATGCCGACGTTCTCCGTGCCGAAGAGCTTGCACAGCTCGAAGAACTTCTCCGACACCAGCGCCTTGATCGGAGCGGTGTAGAAGGTGACCTCGTCGCGGGCCAGCGCCGCGAAGTGCGCGCCGGCGGCGATCATGCTCTTGCCCGAGCCGGTGGGCGTCGACACGATCACGTTCGCCCCGGAGACCGCCTCGATCAGCGCTTCCTCCTGGTGCGGATAGAGCGTGAGACCGCGCTCCTGGGCCCAGGACTCGAAGGCGTCGTACAGGGCGTCGGGGTCGGCGGTCTTCGGCAGCTGATCGATGAGGGTCACGCCCCCATCTTGCCTGCCCTCCCACCCGATGCGGGAATCGGATGTCCCCGCCAAGATCACGACCGCTACGCTGTGTCGCCGACGGAACGTCATCGCGCCCGCTCAACTGCACGGCGCGAGAAGAGGAATGGGGCGGGCAACGGCCATGATGGGACCAGCACACTCACTGTCGGGCGCCGCGGCCTGGCTCGGCGTCGGTGCGGCGGCCGCCGCGGCCGGGCATCCGATGCCCTGGCCGGTGGTGCTCTCGGGTGCGCTGATCTGCGCCGGCGCCGCGCTCGCACCGGATCTGGACCACAAGGCGGCCACGATCTCCCGGGCCTTCGGTCCGATCTCGCGCGGGCTGTGCGAGATCGTCGACAAACTGTCGTACGCGGTCTACAAGGCGACCCGCAAGCAGGGGGACGCGCGCCGCTCGGGCGGCCACCGCACCCTCACCCACACCTGGCTGTGGGCGGTCCTGATCGGCGCGGGCACCTCGGCGCTGGCGATCACGGGCGGCCGCTGGGCGGTGCTGGCGATCCTCTTCGTCCATATGGTGCTGGCGATCGAGGGGCTGCTGTGGCGGGCGGCCCGCGGGTCCAGCAGCGACGTGCTGGTGTGGCTGCTGGCCGCCGCGAGCGCCTGGATCATCGCCGGGTGGCTGGACAAGCCGGGCAACGGCTCCGACTGGCTTTTCACGGCGCCGGGCCAGCAGTACCTGTGGCTGGGACTGCCGATCGTGCTCGGGGCGTTGGTGCACGACATCGGGGACGCACTGACCGTCTCCGGCTGCCCGATCCTCTGGCCCATCCCCTTGGGCCGCAAGCGCTGGTACCCGATAGGGCCGCCCAAGATGATGCGGTTCCGGGCCGGCAGCTGGGTCGAGCTGAAGGTGCTCATGCCGGCGTTCATGCTGCTCGGGGGAGTGGGCGGGGCGGCGGCCCTCAACTTCATCTGATTCATCTGAGCGGTCCGAGCCGGTCGGGCCCGCGTCATCGGCCCTGCGACCCTGTTGTGCCGCCGCCCGGCAACGCGCCGCTAGGAGGCCTCGCCGCCGCTGTAGCGCCGTTCGAAGCGGGCGATGCGGCCCTCGGTGTCCACGGTGCGGGCCTTACCGGTGTAGAAGGGGTGGCTCTCGGAGGAGATCTCGACGTCCACCACCGGGTAGTTCTCCCCGTCGTCCCATTCGATCGTCTCGTCGCTGGTCGCGGTGGACCGGGTCAGGAAGGCGTAGCCGGCGGCACGGTCGCGGAAGACGACCGGATGGTACTCGGGGTGCTTGTCCTGCTGCATGGCGGCTCCTCGGGGTGGGCGTGCGGGGGTCGGGGGAGGCGGGGCGCGGCGGCGCGGGAGCCGGCCGGGCCGCGGGGGTCAGCCGGAGAGGGCGTCCTCGTCGACGATGTGCATCGCGGCCTCCTCGGCGGAGGCGGCGGCGCCGTCGATCCCGACGTCCGAGGCGACCAGGGCGGCCTCATCGTCCTCGTGTGCACCCTCGTCCGGGGCGACGAGCCGGCCGGAGCGGACGGCACCGACCTCGTTGTCCAGCGGCTCGCCGTCGGTCCCGTCGGTGTCGCCGATGCCGTCGCCGTCGGGCACCGGTGGGTCCGGCAGCTCCTCGGCCAGACGCTGGTCGAGGGTCTCGCCCGCATGGCGCTCCGCGGCTGTCACGCCGGTGTGCTCCACCGCCCAGGGCCGCTCCGGAGGGGACCAGCCGCGGTCCAGCGGATCGTCGACGCCGTCGTACTCCAGGGTGTCCTCGGAGTCGAGCACGCCCGTGTCCTCCCGCTGGTCGGACGCATCGGGCTGGTAGACGTCGTCTCCCCATCCATCGGCGCTGTTCACGGGTACCTCCTGGGGGTGGGGACGGGCCCGCTGTTACGGCGGCCGGTCGTGGCCCGCCGGGGTGCGGGACACAGGCCGCGTACGGCACGAGCCGGACGGTCCCCGGGCCTTTCCCTAGCCGGTGCCGCTATCCAGCGTTCCACCCCCGCTTGCCACCGCGCAACGGCAGACGCCTTCCCGTCGGGCCGCGTGGGCGACACCGACCGGGCGCGGACCCGGGCTCACCCCGGCCCGCGGCGCCCTCGAACGGCAGGGTCACCCGTGGGCCGGTCGTCCGGCGTCCGGCGGCGGTGGCCGCCCTGGGCGCCAGGGCATCCCTGGGCCCGTCGTCCCCCGGCCCCCCCCGCGCAGATCAGCCTTCCCACGCCTGCTCGGGTCAGCCGTGCCACGACCGCACCGGTCAGTCGTACCGCGACTGTGTCGGTCAGCCACGGCACAGCGGCACCGGTCAGCCGTACCACGACGGCACCGGTCAGTCGCATGGCGACTGTGTCGGTCGGCCACGGCACAGGGGCACCGGTCAGCCGTGCCAGGCCTGCTCCAGGCAGCAGCGGCACGCCTGCTCGGTTCAGCCACGGCACAGGGGCACCGGTCAGCCGTGCCACGATCGCCACAGCGCCGCGTATGCGCCGTCGGCGGCGACGAGGGCGTCATGGCTGCCGAGCTCGCTGATACGGCCGTTCTCGACGACGGCGATGACGTCGGCGTCGTGCGCGGTGTGCAGCCGGTGCGCGATGGCCACGACCGTGCGTCCGTCCAGCACCCGGGCCAGGGACCGCTCCAGATGACGGGCCGCACGCGGGTCGAGCAGGGACGTCGCCTCGTCGAGGACCAGCGTGTGCGGGTCGGCCAGCACCAGACGGGCGAGCGCGATCTGCTGGGCCTGCGCCGGGGTGAGCGCGAGTCCACCGGAGCCGACCTCGGTGTCCAGGCCGTCCTCCAGGGCGCGGGCCCAGTCGTCGGCGTCGACCGCGGCCAGGGCGGCCCACAGTTCGGCGTCCTCGGCGTCGGTGCGGGCCAGCAGCAGGTTGTCGCGCAGCGAGCCGACGAACACATGGTGCTCCTGGTTGACCAGGGCCACGTGGGAGCGGATCTGCTCGGCGGGCATCCGGGACAGTTCCGCGTCGCCGAGGGTGATCCGGCCGGCGCGGGGCCCGTAGATGCCGGCCAGCAGCCGGCCCAGGGTGGACTTGCCCGCACCCGAGGGACCGACCAGCGCCAGCCGGGTTCCGGGCGCCACGCGCAGCGACACCTGGCGCAGCACGTCCACGCCCTCCAGGTAGCCGAAGCGCACCTGGTCGGCGTGCACGTCACGGCCGTCCGGGGTCAGCGACGGGTCGCCGGCGTCCGGTTCGATGTCGCGGACGCCGACCAGCCGGGCCAGCGACACCTGGGCGACCTGCAGCTCGTCGTACCAGCGCAGGATCAGGTTGACCGGGTCGACGAGCATCTGGGCAAGCAGCGCGGCGGTCGTCAGCTGACCCACCCCGATCCATCCCCGCAGCACGAACACGCCGCCGATCATCAGGACCGAGCCCAGCACGGTGACGTGCACGGCGTTGATCACCGGGAAGAGGATCGAGCGCAGCCAGAGGGTGTACCGCTCCCACGCGGTCCATTCGGTGATCCGCTGCTCCGACAGCGCGGTGCGGCGCTGGCCCAGCCGGTGCGCTTCGACGGTGTGCCCGGCGTCCACCGTCTCCGCCAGGGCGGCGGCGACGGCGGCGTACCCGGCGGCCTCGGAGCGGTAGGCGGACGGTGCCCGGCGGAAGTACCAGCGGCAGCCGACGATCAGCAGCGGCAGCGCCAGCAGCACGGCCGGCGCCAGCGGTGGCGCGGTGACGACGAGGCCGCCGAGCAGCAGCACCGTCCACATCACGCCGATCGCCAGCTGGGGTACGGCCTCGCGCATGGCGTTGGCCAGCCGGTCGATGTCGGTGGTGATCCGGGAGAGCAGGTCGCCGGTGCCGGCGCGTTCGAGCACGCCGGGCGGCAGGGCGACCGAACGGACGAGGAAGTCCTCACGCAGGTCCGCCAGCATCCGCTCGCCCAGCATCGCGCCGCGCAGCCGTACCTGCCGGACGAACGCGGCCTGCACGGCGAGGGCCACGACGAACGAAGCCGCGACGCGGGTGAGATGCAGGTCCGCCGTCTTCTGCGAGACGCTTTCGACGAGGTCGCCCAGCAGCCACGGGCCCACCATGGAGGCGACGACCGCGACCGTGTTGACCCCGATGAGCAGCAGGAAGGCGCGGCGGTGCCGGCGGAACAGTTCAGCCACGTAGGCGCGGACGGTGGCGGGGGCGCCGACGGGCAGGGTGGTCGCCGTCGTCGGGGCCGCCGGGTCGTACGCCGGTGGCGCCACGCCGATCATGCGGTCTCCTCGATCTCTCGCAGTTCTTCCAGCACGTCCAGGTCACCCTCGAGCGTCGTGCCGAGGGCGCCGAGGGCCTCGGTCTCGTCGGCGGTCTCCCGCGTCACCACCGCCCGGTACCGCGGCTCGCCGTGCACCAGCTCCCGGTGCGTCCCGACCGCCGCGACCCGGCCCTCGTGCACCAGGACGACCTGGTCGGCACGGTCCAGCAGCAGGGGAGAGGAGGTGAACACCACCGTGGTGCGGCCGGCGCGCAGCCGGCCCACGCCCTCCGCGATCCGCGCCTCGGTGTGCGAGTCGACGGCCGAGGTCGGCTCGTCCAGGACGAGCACGTCGGGATCGGTGACCAGGGAGCGGGCGAGGGCGAGGCGCTGGCGCTGGCCGCCGGACAGGGACCGTCCGCGTTCGGTGATGCGGGCGTCCATCGGGTCCGCCGCGTCGAGAGACCCCTGCACCAGCGCCTGGAGCACGTCGTCGCACTGCGCGGCCGTCAGCGCGGCCCGCGCCGAGACGGCACCGGAGGACGGCACGTCGAGCAGCTCGCGCAGGGTGCCGGACAGCAGCACCGGGTCCTTGTCCTGCACGAGCACGGCCGTACGGGCGGCGGCGAGCGGGAGTGCGTCCAGGGGGACGCCGCCCAGCCGTACCGACGGGCCCTCCTCGGTGGCGTGCCCGCCGAGCCGTTCCGCGAGCCGGCCCGCCACGTCCGGGTCGCCGCACACCACAGCGGTGAGCCGGCCGGCGGGAGCGGTCAGGCCGGTCGCCGGGTCGTGCAGATCACCGGCGGCCGGGACACGCGGATCACCGGTCGCCGGGGCGCACAGATCACCGCTGGACGGGACGTGCGGATCCCCGGTGGGCAGGTCGGGGGTGCGTGATCCGCCCGCGCCGACGGCTCGCTCCAGGGACAGCACGCGGGCGGCGCGTTTCGCCGACGGCTTGGAGAAGGAGTACGCCATGGCGATCTCCTCGAAGTGCCGCAGCGGGTACGCGAGGACCATGACCGAGCTGTAGACGGTGACGAGTTCGCCGACGGTGATCCGGCCATGGCGGGCGAGGTGGACGCCGTAGGCGACGACGCCGATGAGCAGCAGGCCGGGCAGCAGCACCTGCAGGGCCGCGATCAGCGACCACATGCGGGCGCTGCGCACGGCGGCGCGGCGGACCTCCTGCGAGGCGCGGCGGTAGCGGCGCAGGAACAGCTCCTCGCCGCCGATGCCGCGCAGCACACGCAGTCCGGCGACGGTGTCCGAGGCCAGTTCGGTGGCGCGCCCGGCCTTCTCGCGTTGCTCGTCCGCGCGGCGGGTGGCCGCGGGCAGCAGGGGAAGCACGGCCAGCGTGAGCACCGGCAGGCCGATCGCGACGGCCACACCGAGCGCGGGCTGGTAGACGGCCAGGCCGACGCAGACCGCCACGACGGTGAGCGCCGCCGCGGTGAACCGGGACACGGCCTCCACGAACCAGCCGATCTTCTCCACGTCCGCGGTGGACACGGTGACGACCTCACCGGCGGCGACTCGCCGGGTCAGCGCCGCGCCCAGCTCGGCGGCCTTGCGGGCCAGCAGCTGCTGGACGCGGGCGGCGGCCGTGATCCAGTTGGTGACGGCGGCCCGGTGCAGGAAGGTGTCGCCGAGCGCGGTGGCCGCACCGCACAGGGCGAGCACCCCGCCGGCCCACGCCAGCCGTGCACCGGAGCGGTCGACGACGGCCTGGACGGCGAACCCGACGCAGAACGGCAACGCGGAGACGGCCACGAAGTGCACCAGACCCCAGGCCAGCGCCTTCGCCTGACCGCCCAGCTGGTTCCGGCCGAGCCACCACAGGAATCGGGGCCCCGAGCGCACGTCGGGCACGCCCGGGTCGGAATACGGAAGGTCGTGAATCTGCATGACGTTCCCAGTGGCTCGTGTCAGGAGGCGGATGGTCGCGGAAGGGACGGTGACGGGCGGCGCGGCATGCCGCAGCGGGCGGCCGGCGGGCGGCGCAGCAAACCGTGACAGGTTGACGTCACAGCGTGGTCGGAATCAAACGGTTTTCCACGCCGGCGAACACCCCCGGCCACGGGGCCCGCACCACGGCGGTGCCATCATGGACCGATGCGAGACAGCGCCAACGGAGTGATACGGCGTACGACGGCGGCGACCGCCGCAGTGTGCGCACTGGCCCTCGGAACGCTGACCGCGTGCGGCGGTTCGGGAGCAGGCGGCGGCCATGACGCGAGGTCAGGCGCACCGGCCGCCCGGCCGAGCGGGGACCCGACCCGTATCCCCGGAGTCGGTGACCGCCTGCGGCGCCGTATTCCGGCCGATTCCCGCCAGGTGGTGGCGGTCTACGGCGACGGCAAGGACGCGCCCGGTGCCACGGTGGTCCTGTACGACCGGCGTGGTTCCGTCTGGGAGCGGGTGCGCAGCTGGCCGGCGCACAACGGCAAGAGGGGCTGGACACTCGACCATCACGAGGGCGACAACCGCACCCCGGTGGGTGTGTTCACGCTCAGCGACGCCGGCGGGGTGCTGCCCGACCCCGGCGCGAAACTGCCCTACAGCCGCTCCGCCTCCTTCGCCGCGCCGCACACGTGGGGCAAGAGTGCCTGGCACGACTTCGACTACGTCATCGCCATCGACTACAACCGGGTCAAGGGCACCTCGCCGAACGACCCGACCCGGCCGCAGGGGGAGAAGAAGGGCGGCAGCATCTGGCTGCACATGGACCACGGCAGCGGTACGTCGGCGTGCGTCACGTTGTCCCAGACGGCCATGGAGTACCTGCTGCGCACGATCGACCCGGCGCGTCATCCGGTGGTCGTGATGGGGGACAAGGCGGATCTGCTCGCCTAGGGGGCGTCTCGCCCATCGGGCCGGGCTCCCTGAGACACCCCGCCCCCTGGGACCCGCCAAAGGCACCGAGGCCCCATTGCGGGGTGGCCCCGCACCCCGTAGAAAGACCGGCCATGAGACGTCGGATCATCATGTCCATGCTCGCCGGAGCGACCCTCGTGGCGAGCACCCTCCTCTCGGCGGCCACCCCCGCAGGCGCCGTGCAACCCGCCGGCCAGCGTGCCGCGCAACCCGTCGGCCAGCGTGCCGCGCAGGGCGTCGTCGGCGCAGCCCAGAACCCCGACGTGCCCGCCGAGTTCGGCACCGACTGGCACGACCCGGTCACCGCCGCCCCGCCCGTCACCCGGCCGCACTCCCGGTCCTGCCAGGTCACCCTCGCCGAGACGCAGTTCCGCGACTTCACGCCCTACCGGGGCCACTACGCCCCGCCCGCCGGGTGCGGGTACCGCTGGAGCAAGGTCGTGCTGCGGCTCGAGGGCAAGGTCAAGGGGCGGCAGTTCGACCGGCTGGGGTATCTGCACGTCGGCGGGGTCGAGGTCCTGCGCACCTCGACGCCCGAGCCCTCGCCCGACGGCATCACCTGGTCGGTCGAGAAGGACGTCACGCGCTACAGCGACACCTTCCGCAGCGCACAGGACGTCGAGATGCTCATCGGGAACGTCGTCGACGACACCTACACCGGCGTCATCGACGTCAAGGTGACCCTCACCTTCTACACCGGCGCTCCCGCCGAGCGTGCCCCCGACCGCGTCCTCACTCTCACCGACGGCACCACGCTCACCACGCCGCGCAACAGCGAGCGCGTCCTCGCCGAGGTGTACGCGACCGGCTCGGGCGGCGGCTGCGAGGAGTTCTGGTATCTGACGGTGCCGGACGCGGCGCCGTACTCCTGCAAGGCGGGCGAGGGGCCCTACCGCGAGGTGCAGATCTCCGTGGACGGGCAACTGGCCGGAATCGCCGCCCCGTTCCCGACGGTGTGGACCGGCGGCTGGTCCAACCCCTTCCTCTGGTACGTCGTTCCCGGCCCGCGCGCCTTCGACGTCAAGCCGATCACGTACGATCTGACGCCGTTCGCCGGTCTGCTCGACGACGGGCGTCCGCACCGCGTGGAGGTGTCCGTCGCCGGGGTGCCCGCGGGGCAGGCCGGCTGGAGCACGCCGGTCAACGTCCTCGTCTGGCAGGATGCCGGGAAGGCGCAGCTCAGCGGGGGACTCACCGTGCACCGGGTGGGTGACCTCGCCAACTCCTCGGTCTACACGCCCGGTTCCGAGCACCGTGTGGACACCCGGGGCGGTCACCGCCTCACTGTCGCCGGCTACCTCGACACCTCGCACGGCCGGGTGACGACCACCGTCGACCGCGTCCTCGCCAACACCTCCGCGCACCGCTGGAACGACGGCGAGACCCTGGACGGCCTGGACGCGACCTGGACGGACGACGAGACTGCGACCGTGGACGGACGCGGGCCGTCCCGCACCACGCGCACCCGCCGGACGTACACGATGAACGGCACCATCACGATCGGCGCGGACGACCGGCTGCGCACCGTGCTCACGATGGGCGACCGTGCCGCCGTGGACGACAGGCGCGGCGGACGGCGGACGGCGTGGTCCCGGTTCGACGACACCTACGCCGGGGACGCCGCGTACACGATGAACGTGCCGCGCGACCAGCGCCACGCGGTCGGGACGAGCCGCGAACGCTACCGGCTGCACGGCTCGGACGGCTGCTACGACAAGACCCTCGTGACCCGTCAGGGGGTGCTCGTGGAGGACGGCGACGGCTGCTGAGCCAGGGCCCGGCCGTCAGCAGCGCTCCGCCGGCCCGCCGTCGATCAGCGTGTCGAGCAGATCCCCGAACACCTCGCGCTGTTCCTTCGTCAGAGGGGCCAGGATCTCCTCCGCCGCCGAGCGGCGGGCCGTGTGGAGCTCGCGGAGCGTCGCGCGCCCCTCGTCCGTCAGTTCGATACGGGTCACCCGGCGATTGGCCGGATCCGGGGCCCGGCGCACCTGGCCGCTTCCCTCCAGGGCGTCCACGAGCGTCGTGACCGCGCGCGGGACGACCTCGAGGCGCTCGGCGAGGTCGGCCATGCGCGGCGGCGTGCTGTAGTGCGCGAGGGTGCGCAGCAGGCGGGACTGGGCCGGAGTGATGCCCAGGTCGCGCGCGTGCAGATGGCGCTTCTGGATGCGGTGCACCCGGCGGGTGAGCCGCAGCAACTGCTCGGCGAGCAGGCCGTCGGAGTCGGGCGAGGTCATGCGGGAACAATATCAGGACGTAGTTCATTGTGAGTTTAGGTAACAATGAGCTATGGTCCGTCCGGCCGGTGGTGGTGCCGTGCGCTGTGCCGCACGCGCACCGTCCACCCCGTGGCACCGTCCACCCCGCCGGGCCCCGCCGGCCCGCCCGCCCCACACTCCGTAGGAGCCCATGCACCCCGATCACGCCCCCTCCTGGACCCCACCCGCCGACGCGGCGTCGCAGCCCCGGCAGGTCCGCCGGATCCTGCGCCTCTTCCGCCCCTACCGCGGCCGGCTCGCCGTGGTCGGCCTGCTCGTCGGCGCCTCCTCGCTCGTCTCGGTCGCCACGCCTTTCCTGCTGAAGGAGACCCTGGACGTCGCGATCCCCCAGGGACGCACCGGGCTGCTCAGCCTGCTCGCCCTCGGCATGATCCTCAGCGCCGTCCTCACGAGCGTCTTCGGTGTGCTGCAGACCCTGATCTCCACCACCGTCGGCCAGCGCGTCATGCACGACCTGCGCACCGCCGTCTACGGCCGTCTGCAGCGCATGTCGCTCGCCTTCTTCACCCGCACCCGCACCGGCGAGGTGCAGTCCCGCATCGCCAACGACATCGGTGGCATGCAGGCGACGGTCACCTCCACGGCCACCTCGCTGGTCTCCAACTTCACCAGCGTCGTCGCGACCGTCGTCGCGATGATCGCCCTGGACTGGCGGCTCACCGTCGTCTCCCTGCTCCTGCTGCCGGTGTTCGTGTGGATCAGCCGCCGCGTCGGCAAGGAGCGGCGCAAGATCACCACCCAGCGTCAGAAGCAGATGGCCGCCATGGCCGCCACGGTCACCGAGTCCCTCTCGGTCAGCGGCATCCTGCTCGGGCGCACCATGGGCCGCTCCGACTCCCTGACCGCGTCCTTCGCCGAGGAGTCCGAGGCTCTCGTCGGCCTGGAGGTGCGGTCCAACATGGCCGGCCGCTGGCGCATGGCCGTCATCACGATCGTCATGGCCGCGATGCCCGCCGTCATCTACTGGACCGCCGGTCTCGCCCTTCAGACGGGCGGCCCCGACGTCTCCATCGGCACGATCGTCGCCTTCGTCTCCCTCCAGCAGGGGCTGTTCCGGCCGACCGTCAGTCTGCTGTCCACGGGCGTGCAGATCCAGACCTCCCTCGCGCTCTTCCAGCGCATCTTCGAGTATCTGGACCTTCCCATCGACATCACCGAGCGCGCCGATCCCGTCCATCTCGACCAGATCAAGGGCGAGGTCCGCTTCGAGGACGTCACCTTCCGCTACGACGGCAAGGAGGAAAAGGGAAGCGAGGGCGGCGAGCAGGGCAAGGGCGGCAGCACCCGTCCCGTCCTCGACGGCGTCGACCTCACCGTCCCGGCCGGCGGCAGCCTCGCCGTCGTCGGACCGACCGGTGCCGGCAAGTCCACCCTCGGCTACCTGGTGCCCCGGCTGTACGACGTGACCGGTGGCCGGGTCACCCTCGACGGCGTCGACGTGCGCGATCTCGACTTCGACACCCTGGCGCGGGCGGTCGGCGTCGTGTCCCAGGAGACGTACCTCTTCCACGCCTCCGTCGCCGACAACCTCCGCTTCGCCAAGCCGGACGCCACCGAGGACGAGCTGCACGCCGCGGCGCGCGCGGCGCAGATCCACGACCACATCATGTCCCTGCCCGACGGCTACGACACGGTCGTCGGCGAGCGTGGCCACCGCTTCTCCGGCGGCGAGAAGCAGCGCCTGGCCATCGCCCGCACCATCCTGCGCGACCCTCCGGTGCTCATCCTCGACGAGGCGACCAGCGCCCTGGACACCCGCACCGAGGCCGCCGTGCAGCAGGCGATCGACGCCCTGTCCGCCGACCGCACCACGGTCACCATCGCCCACCGGCTCTCCACGATCCGCGGCGCCGACCAGATCGTCGTCCTCGACTCCGGCCGGGTCGCCGAGCGCGGTACGCACGACGAACTGCTGGCACGCCAGGGGCGGTACGCGGCCCTGGTCCGCCGGGACGCCCGTCTGGAGCCGACGAGCTGACGCCCGGGAGGGTTTGCCGGGTTTGTAGTGGTATGCGGGTTACCGTGCCCGCATGCAGATGAACACTCGGCGACGCAGGACGGGGAGCGCGAGGGCGGCGAGGGGCCGGAGGAGCGCCGGGGGCGGGACGAGCGGGGCAAGGACGGGCAGCGGGAACACCGGCGGAGCCATCCGGCTGACCCGTCGCGGCCGTCTCGTCCTCATCGCCGCCGGAGCCGTCGTCGCCGCAACGGCCGTGGCGGTGCCGTTGCTGATCCTGGGCGGCGGGACGGGCCGGACGCCGACCCTGGTCGTCCCCGAGGGCTGGCGTGCCGCGCAGGTCTACGACGCCGTCGACAAGGCGCTCGCCCTGCCGCCCGGCAGCACGCGCAAGTCCCTGGCCAAGGCCCGTCTGAAGCTGCCGAGCGATGCCGGCGGCAACCCGGAGGGCTACCTCTACCCGGCGACGTACCCGCTGGGCGACAAGGGGACGACGCCGGAGCAGGTGCTCGCGACGATGGTGGACACCGCGAACCGGAAGTTCAACGGCGCCCCCGTCGCCGCCGGCGCCCAGCGCAACGCGATGAACGCCTACCAGGCGGTCACCATCGCCAGCATCGTGCAGGCCGAGGCCGCGACCAAGGAGGACATGGGCAAGGTGGCCCGGGTCGTCTTCAACCGGCTGGAGCGGGGCATGCCGCTGCAGATGGACTCCACCCTCAACTACGCGCTGGGCCGCTCCACCCTGCGCACGACGACCGCCGACACCCGCCTGGACAGCCCCTACAACTCCTACCAGCGCATGGGTCTGCCGCCCACCCCGATCGACAACCCCGGTGCGGACGCGATGCGGGCGGCGATCAACCCGCCGCCGGGCGACTGGCTGTACTTCGTCACGGTCAAGCCCGGCGACACCCGCTTCACCGCCGACTACGCCGAACACCAGCGCAACGTCGCCGAGTTCAATCGCGCGCAGCGGGCCGGCGGGCACTGAGCGACCGGGGCCGGCCCCGGCACCTCAGGCCGCGACGGGCTCCGCGTCCTGCCGCGCCAGCAGCCGCCGGATGTCCCGTACGGCCGCGCGTCCGGCCCGGTTCGCGCCGATGGTGCTGGCCGACGGGCCGTAGCCGACGAGGTGGATCCGGGGATCGGCGACGGTGCGCGTGCCCTCGACGCGGATCCCGCCGCCCGGCTCGCGCAGCCGCAGCGGCGTCAGGTGGTCGATCGCCGGCCGGAACCCGGTCGCCCACAGGATGACGTCCGCCTCCACCCGCCGTCCGTCCCGCCACTCCACGCCGTCCGGGGTGATCCTCTCGAACATCGGCTGCCGGTCCAGGACGCCGTCGGCGATTCCCTGCCGTATCGCGTCGTTCAGCGGCAGGCCGGTGACCGACACCACGCTGCGCGGCGGCAGCCCCTGCCGCACCCGTTCCTCCACCAGCGCGACCGCCGCGCGGCCCGCTTCCTGGTCGAAGGGGCCCTCGCGGAACACCGGTGGCCGCCGGGTGACCCAGGTGGTGGCCGCCGCGTAGGGGGCCAGCTCCAGGAGGTGCTGGGTGCCGGAGGCGCCCCCGCCCACCACCACGACGCGCCGCCCGGCGAACCACCGAGGGCCCGGGTACTGCGCCGTGTGCAGTTGCTGCCCGCGGAAGGTCTCCTGGCCGGGGTAGTGCGGCCAGAACGGCCGGTCCCAGGTGCCGGTGGCGTTGATCAGCGCGCGCGTCGCCCAAACGCCGTCGGAGGTCTCGACGAGCAGCCGCCCGTCCGCCCCCTCCCGTACGGCCGACACCTCGACCGGGCGCCGTACCCGCAGATCGAAGGCGCGCTCGTAGGCCGCGAAGTACTCGCTGATCACCTGCGACGACGGCCGCTTGGGATTCGCGCCGGTCAGTTCCATACCGGGCAGCGCGTGCATCCCGTGCACCTTGCCGTACGTCAGCGACGGCCACCGGAACTGCCACGCGCCGCCCGGGCCGGGGGAGTGGTCCAGCACCACGAAGTCCCGCTCCGGTGCGAAACCGGTGCGGCGCAGGTGGTAGGCGCTGGACAGGCCCGCCTGCCCGGCGCCCACGACGACTACCTCGACCTCGCGCAGTTCGTTCACGTTTCTACTAACGCCGGGACGGTGGTGGATCTTCCCCGGACGGACCGGGTGCGTGGACCTTCCCGCACCCGGGTATGTCCTACCGCCCGCTCGCCACGGCCAGCGGCACCCGCGCGCCGGACGCCGCCGCACCGCCCGCCAGCAGCCCCCGCGCCGCCAGCTCGGGAATCACCCCCTCCCCGAACCAGTACGCCTCCTCCAGATGCGGATAGCCGGAGAGCACGAAGTGCTCCACGCCCAGCGCGTGATACTCCTCGATCAGGTCGGCGACCTCGGCATGACTGCCGACCAGCGCCGTCCCCGCACCGCCGCGGACCAGCCCGACCCCCGCCCACAGGTTGGGGTGGATCTCCAGCTTGTCCCGCGAACCGCCGTGCAGGGCCAGCATCCGCTGCTGCCCGACCGACTCGCTGCGACCCAGCGCCGCCTGCGCGGCCGCGACGGTGTCCGCGTCGAGGTCGTCGAGCAGCCGGTCCGCCGTCGCCCACGCCTCGGCGGCCGAGTCCCGGGAGATCGTGTGCAGCCGGACCCCGAAGCGGACCGTGCGCCCCTCCCGCTCGGCGAGCTCACGGATCCAGTCGATCTTCTCCTTCACCTGGGCCGGAGGCTCGCCCCACGTCAGGTACACGTCCGCGTGCCGGGCCGCGACCGGCCCGGCGGCGGATGAGGACCCGCCGAAGAACAGCTGCGGCACCGGGTCCGGCGGCAGCGCGGTGAGAGCACCGTCGACCTGGTAGTGCCCGCCGTGGAAGTCGAGGGGCGCGCCGCCCCACACCCCGCGCACCACGGACAGGAACTCGTCGGTGCGCTCGTAGCGCCGGTCGTGACCGAGCCGGTCGCCGAAGCGCCGCTGCTCGGCCGAGTCTCCGCCGGTGACCACGTTGAGCAGCAGCCGGCCGCCCGTCAGTCGCTGGTAGGTCGACGCCATCTGCGCGGCCAGCGTCGGTGACAGCAGCCCCGGCCGGAACGCCACCAGGAACTTCAGCCGCTCGGTGTGCTGGGCGAGGGCCACGGTGGTCAGCCAGGCGTCCTCGCACCAGGTGCCGGTCGGCGTCAGCACCGCCTCGAAGCCGAGGCGTTCGGCCGCCTTCGCGATCTGCGCGAGGTAGTCCAGGTCGGGCGCGCGCACCCCGGTGACCCTGCCGGTCGTGTTCGGGCCGTAGGCATGCCGGTCCACCAGGGTCCGGCCGTCCCCGCCCGTCGGCAGGAACCAGTGCAGTCGGACCGTCATCTCAGGACTCCCTCGAGGGACGGGGCGCCGACGTCGACGCGGGCAGGGTGCCGTTGAACCGGGTGTCGGTGAAGTCGCCGAAGTCCACCGTGTGCGGGATCAGCTTCAGGCCGGCGAAGGTGTCCACGATCTGCTGCTCGGAGGCGATCAGCGGCCGGTCGACGGCTACCGGAACCCGGGTGCCGTAGGTGCGCTTCACGGCGGCCAGCGCCACCTCGTAGGGCAGCCCGGTGTCCTTCGCCCACACCTTGGCCCACTCCTGCGGATGCGCGTAGACCCAGCCCTGGGCCCGCCGCAGCCGCTCCAGGTAGTCCTTGATCGCGGCGGCCTTCTTCGCGTCCTTCAGCGCGCCGGGTGCGGCCACCTGGAAGGTCAGCCCGTTGGTGATGCCGTCCCCTGTGGTCAGCACCCGCCCCTGCTTGCCCTGGAGCACCTGCGAGGAGTACGGGTCCCACACCGCCCACGCGTCGACCTTGCCGGAGGTGAACGCGGCCAGCGCGTCGGCGGGCTGGAGATACTTGACCTTGACGTCGCCGAGCGTGAGCCCGGCCTTCCTGAGCGATGCGACCAGCTGGTAGTGCGCGGAGGAGCCCTGCGCCACGGCGACGGAGTGCCCCTTGAGCTGCCGCGGGCTGCTCAGCTTCGAGTCGTTCGGTACGAGGATGGTGTCGCCCTTGGACGTGCCGTGCCAGGCCGCCACCACCGTGATCTTCGACCCGGCACCGGCCGCGAAGACCGGCGGGGTGTTGCCGACGCCCCCGATGTCGACGGCGCGGGCGTTGACGGCCTCGAGCAGCGGGGGGCCGGAGGTGAAGGTGGACCACTTGATCTTGTAGTCGAGGTTCTTGAGTTCGCCGGCCGCGCGCAGGACGGCCTCGGAACCGCCCTTCTGGTCACCGACGTTCAGGGTGAGGGAGCCCTTGCCGTCGGTGCCGCCACCGCCCGTCTGCGCGGCGGAGGTGCCGCCGCAGGCGGAGAGCAGGAGTGCGAGGGGCAGGAGCAGCGCGGCGGGGACGAGACGTCGTCGCATCAGGGTTCCGTTCTTGGGCATGGCCGGGATGGGGAGCGTGGTTCAGGCGGCTTCGGCGGCGGTGTCGACGCCGAGGCGTTCCAGGAGCGCGGCGCGCAGTTCGGCGAAGCGTGGGTCGGTGATGTCGCGCGGACGGCCGAGACCGATGCGGTGCTCGTGCGCGATGACACCGTCGTCCATGACCAGGACGCGGTCGGCCAGCAGGACGGCCTCCTCGACGTCGTGCGTGACGAGCAGCACCGCGCAGCCGCGCCGCTGCCACAACTCGCCGACCAGGCGCTGGGCCTTGATGCGGGTCAGTGCGTCGAGCGCGCCGAACGGCTCGTCCAGCAGCAGCAGATCGGGTTCACGGACCAGGGCGCGGGCGAGTGAGGCGCGCTGGGCCTCGCCTCCGGACAGCGTCCTGGGCCAGGCGTCTTTGCGGTGGCCGAGACCGACCTCCTCCAACGCCCGCTGTGCCACGTCCCGTTCGGGCTTGCCGGGCAGTCCGAGCAGGACGTTGCGCCACACCCTCTTCCACGGCATCAGCCGGGGCGCCTGGAAGGCGACGGCCTTGCGGCGCGGCACCAGTACCGTGCCCTCGATGTCGCGGTCGAGGCCGGCGAGGATGCGCAGCAGGGTGGACTTGCCGCAGCCGCTGCGCCCGAGCAGGGCGACGAACTCGCCGGGTGCCACGTCGAGATGCAGGTCGTCGATGACCTTGCGGCCGTCGAAGGAGCGGGTGAGCCCTTCGACGCGGATCGCCGAGCGCGCGGTCAGCGGCCCGTGAACGTCGGTCGCCATTGCAGCAGCAGCCTTTCGAGGGAACGGACGACGAAGTCGGCGAACAGGCCGAGGAAGGCGTAGACGACGAGGCAGACCACGATCACGTCGGTGCGCAGGAAGTCGCGCGCCTGCACCATCAGGAACCCGATGCCGGAGTCGGCGTTGACCTGCTCGGCGAAGACGAGCGCGAGCCAGGCGATGCCGAGGGAGTAGCGCAGTCCGGTCATGGCCCCGGGCAGCGCGCCCGGCAGCACCACGTGGCGCACGAGACCCCAGCGCGAGAGGCCGAGGGACTCGCCCGCCTCGATCAGCTGGGCGTCCACCCCGCGGATTCCGGCGTACACGTTGAGGTAGAGCGGGAAGGTCACGCCGAGCGTGATGATGGCGGTCTTCGGGGCCTCGCCGATGCCGAACCAGATGATGAACAGCGGGATGAGACCGACGAACGGCACGGTCCGCAGCATCTGCACCGGCGCGTCGACCAGGTCCTCGCCGATCCTGAACAGCCCGGAGACCAGGGCGAGTCCGGTGCCGACGACCGCGCCGAGCAGCAGTCCTGCGGCGACGCGTCGCAGGGACGTCCCCATCGCCGAGGGCAGCGAGCCGTCGGCGATCAGCTCCCGGCCGACCTGTGCGATGCGCCCAGGGGAGGCGAGCACGTCGGAGGGCAACGCGCCGGTGGCGCTGAGGAGTTGCCAGAGCGCCAGCAGCAGGAGTGGTCCGGCGGTGCGGCGCAGCCAGCGGGGGACGCGGGTGCGGCGGGAGGAGAAGGGGACGAGGGGGACGAGGTCGAGTGAGGCTTTGGCAACGGATATACCGGAAATATCCGTCTGTGAAGAGCTGGGTGGGGCATGGCTGATGCTCATGGGTGCTCCAGGGCAGGCAGCGGTGAGGCGGCAGGGAGGTACGCGTGGGCGCGCCTGACTCGGCGATCCGCTTCAGCGGAGCGTCAGGCGGGGGTGGGGAAGTGAGGAGGCGTCAGCAGCCGCGGTGACACGCGGCGGAGGCCACCCGCAGCAGGTCGATGTGACCGCGCGTGGTGAGGAGGGCTGTACGCAACATGCGCACGAAAGTAGCCAGCCGGCATGCCTAGGTCAACGGGCGTCTCGCTGGCTGGACGGCGGTTTCATCAGGCGGGCGGTTCATTCGGCATGAAAACGCGGCGATGGGTGAGGATGACCCCATGTCCGATGCCTTCACCACCCGAGTGCTGAACGTGTCCTCCGGCTCCCGGGAGGCCGTCGTCGACCTCACCGGCGACTGCGAGGCCTTCCTGCGCGAGGCGGCCGCCGGCCGCGACGGCCTGCTCAATGTCTTCGTGCCGCACGCGACGGCCGGTATCGCCGTGATCGAGACGGGCGCCGGCAGCGACGACGACCTCCTCGCCGCGCTGCACACGCTCCTGCCCGCCGACGACCGCTGGCAGCACCGCCACGGCAGCCCCGGCCACGGCCGCGACCACGTCCTGCCGGCCCTCGTCCCGCCCCACGCCACGCTCCCCGTCATCGCCGGCCGGCTGGAGCTGGGCACCTGGCAGTCGGTGTGCCTGGTGGACACGAACAAGGACAACCCGCAGCGGCAGGTGCGGTTGTCGTTCCTCGGGTAGCCCCCCCGGGGGGCGAACGCATCCCCCGCAGCGTACGGTGTGACGGAGGCAGCAAGCCGGGCTCGCCGTGAGGGAAGCCGCTGCGCAGCCCCGGCCGGAGGCGGCGACGCAGCGCGCGGCCGGAGGCGGCCCGACTGGTCCAGGCCGGGAGACGAAACATGACACTACGCGTCCGGCAGCGGCCCACGGGCCGCCGCGGCACAGTCCTGCGCACGGGAGTTTCGCTGGTCACCCTGGCGCTCGCCGTCACAGGCTGTGGCGCGTCGTCCACATCCGGGGCAAGAGCCGACTCACCCCGGTCCATCACACCCGGTCAGGGCACGCACGCCCCGACCGGCGTCAGCCCGGCGCCCAGCCGCACCGTCACGCCACCGGCCACGCCGAGGGAGGCGCCGTCGGCATCTGCGGCGCCGTCGGCGTCTGCCCCGACCTGCACCGACCGCTACCTGTCCGGGATGACCGCGGCGCAAAAGGCCGGACAACTCCTCATGGGGGGCATCCCCGCCGCCGGTGCCGACCAGGCCCAGCTGGCCATTCTGCGGGCCAACCACGTGGGTTCCGTCATGCTGACCGGCCGCAGCACCGCCGGTACGACGGCCACCAGAAAGCTCGTCGACGGTTTCCGGGGCCAGGCGGACCGGGTCGCCGGCCGGCAGGTCGGCCTCCTGCTCTCGACCGACCAGGAAGGCGGCCAGGTGCAGGTGCTCAAGGGCCCCGGCTTCTCCACCATGCCCAATGGCCTGACCCAGGGAAGCTGGTCGACCGGAACGCTGCGTACCCAGGCCGCCGCGTGGGCCAAGCAACTCAAGGCCGCGGGCGTGGACCTGAATCTGGCACCGGTCGCCGACGTGGTCCCCGCATCCCTGGGCACCCGTAACATCCCGATCGGTTCCTTCCGGCGGGAGTACGGCCACACCGCGGGCACCGTGACCACCCACACCGGCGCCTTCGCCGCCGGGTTCGCGCAGTCCGGCGTCCTGATCACGCTCAAGCACTTCCCGGGGCTGGGCCGGGTGATCGGGAACACCGACACCACCGCCCACGTCGTGGACTCCGTGACGACCAGCACCAGTTCGAGCCTCACGCCCTTCCGCGAGGGGATCAGGGCCGGGGCACCCTTCGTGATGATCTCGTCGGCCATCTACAGCAGGATCGACCCCGCACACCTGGCGGCCTTCTCGCCGACGGTCATCGGGCACCTGTTGCGCGGCCAACTGGGCTTCAAGGGCGTGGTCATCTCGGACGACCTCGGGAACGCGGTCGCGGTCCGCTCCTTCACCCCCGCTCAGCGCGCCGTGAACTTCATCGAGGCCGGGGGAGACATGATCCTCACGGTGCGGCCGAGCACCGTACCCCCGATGGCGCAGGCCCTCCAGACTCGTATGCGGCAGGACGCTGCGTTCCGGGCCAAGGTCGACGCCGGCGTGCGCCGCATACTCGACGCCAAGCGCAAGGCGGGCCTCCTCGACTGCCGTTGAGGGGGGCCTGGGCGGGCCTGCCCCAGGGCCGCTGACCGAGGGCTTGGGGGACAGGGGGGCGGAAGGTGTCCGCGGGCACCTTCCGCCCCGCCTCCCGTCAGGAGTCGATCATGTCCCGGGTCTGGGCGTAGACGGTGGCGTCCGAGAGCAGGCCGGTGTGGCTCAGACAGGCCGTCTTGGTGTTGGCCGCTCCGGCGAGGGCGACGGAGCTGTCGGGGTTGATCACGGTGTCACAGGGCGACCACCAGGTCGCGTACCGGGGGGAGCCCGGTGTCTCGTCGCCGGAGTTCAGGGCGGCGAGGAAGTCGGAGCCGACGCGCATCTCGGTGCAGGACGGGTCGAAGCAGCTGTTCGCGCTGTCGGTGCCGTGGTTGGGGCCGCCCAGGGACACCCAGGCGTCGACCTTGGCGGTCCCGCCGAGGTTCTTCAGATAGGAACGGGAGGACAGCCCGCCCATGGAGTGGCTGACGATGTCCACCTTGGTGGCGCCGGTGGCCGCGAGCAGCCGGTCGACCTCGGCGGAGAGCTGCTGGGCGGTCGTGGTGTTCGACTGGTGCCAGTCGTAGGTCCACTGGTCGAGGTAGGAGGACGGCCAGCCGTCGGTGCGGAAGCGGCCGGCCATGGTGTTCCAGTTGCTGCCGTCCCCGCTGTAGCCGTGCACGAAGAGGACGGGGTTGCTGGCGGAGGTGAAGGTGGAGGCGCTCGACGCCTGGGCGGGGACGGCTGTCATCGCGGCGAGCAGGGCAACGGCGGCAGCCAGGGCAGCAGTCACGAACGGTCTGTTCACTGGGGGGCCTCACAGGAGCGGTATGGGGAGGGACACCGGTGTGAGGGGGTGGCGGCGTGAGCCTACTGGCCGGTAACCGCCCAGGGTCAAGAGGCTTGCACGAGGTTTCGCGCCGGCACGCCGAAGGGCCCGCACCCGGAGTGGGTGCGGGCCCTTCAAAGGCGTGGGCGTCAGGCCGGGAGGATGTTCTCCGCCTGCGGGCCCTTCTGGCCCTGCGTGACCTCGAAGGTCACCCGCTGGCCCTCCTGGAGCTCACGGAAGCCCTGGGTGGCGATGTTCGAGTAGTGCGCGAACACGTCCGGGCCGCCGCCGTCCTGCTGGATGAAGCCGAAGCCCTTTTCCGAGTTGAACCACTTCACGGTGCCGCTGGCCATGTTTTTCTCCTCTGCATGGGGTGTGACGGGCGCTCCGCACCGCGCGGAGGACCCGGTCGCCGCAATGACCCCATCCGGAGAAATCCGGACACCGGAGAAACCCCGGCAACACAACGCGCCTGAAGGTCACAGACCGTCAGGCGCGCACAAAGTCATGGGTACCAAAACTGCAACGCATTCAGCCTAGCACAGGCGTACCGGGGGCCCCGGAACGCAGTCCGTCCATGACGAGATCCAGCAGGCGGGAGGCGCGGGCCTGGCTGTCCTCGCGGGGGCCCACCTGCCACAGCCCGGCGATGGCGAGCAGAAAGTCCTCCGCACTCACGCCGGGGCGGATGGTGCCGGCCCGCTCGTTGGCGCGCAGCAGGCGCTCGGCCGCCTCGGCCACGGCGGTGGGAGCCGGCTTCTGCGGGGCGCCCGGCGCGCTGGTGGCCTGGCGCAGGGCGTCCGCGAGGCCCGCCTTGGTCATCGCGAACCGGGCCAGATGGTCCATCCAGACGCGCAGGGCCCGCTCAGGGGGGTGCTCGCGCAGCAGCTCGTCCGCGCTGTCGGCGACCTGCCGCATCTCGTGCCGGTAGACCTCCAGGACGAGTGCCTCCCGGCTCGGGAAGTTGCGGTAGAAGGTGCCCTGTCCGACGCCTGCCTCCTTGGCGATCCGGCTCAGCGGGGCGTCCGCGTCGCGGGTGAGTTCGGCCAGGGCGACCTCCAGGATGCGCTCGCGGTTGCGCTGGGCGTCGGAGCGGCGGGGCGCGCCGGGCGCCTCCTTCTTCGGCTGCACTGGTCCTCCTCACGGGTCCGGGGCGCGAACCCGGCCTTGCTAACCGGACAGCTGTCCGTTAGGTTCGGACGGTCCAGTGGACAGCTGTCCGGTTAGTGCCACCGTCACCATAGCGCCTGCCTGCACCGACGTCTCCTCAGCCCGCTCCCGTCGATCGCCCTCCTGCCGCCGCTCGCGACCTGCACCGACGCTCCCAGCCCGTTCCGAAGCTCCTTGCCTGCTCCCACGGAAACCGCTTCCCGGGAAGGACTCCGCCCCCTCCCCGGCGAGGCCTCCGCCTGCTCTTCGTGAAAGAAGGCTGACCATGGCCACAGCCCCGTCGCCCACCCACAGCGACGTCACCCTGCACATCAACGGCGAGAAGCACACGCTGACCGTCGACCACCGCACCACCCTCCTGGACGCCCTGCGCGAGCGCCTCGATCTCACCGGCACGAAGAAGGGCTGCGACCAGGGACAGTGCGGCGCCTGCACCGTCCTGGTCGACGGGCGGCGCACCGTGGCCTGCCTGCAACTCGCGGTGGCGGCCCAGGACCGGGAGATCACCACGATCGAGGGGCTGGCCGACGGCGAGCACCTGCACCCGGTGCAGCAGGCCTTCCTCGACCTCGACGGCTACCAGTGCGGCTACTGCACCCCCGGCCAGATCTGTTCCGCCGTCGCGATGATCGACGAGCATGCCCGCGGCTGGCCCAGCGCCGCCACCGACGACGTACGACCCGAGGCGGGACCGCCACCGCTCACGCCCGAGGAGATCCGCGAGCGGATGAGCGGCAACCTGTGCCGCTGTGCCGCCTACGTCTCGATCGTCCAGGCGATCACCCGCGCCGCGCAGGAGCAGTCCACCGGTGACGAGGAGGCGGCGGCATGAAGGAGTTCGGCTACCAGCGCGCCGGGGACGTCGCCGGCGCCGTCGCCCTGCTCGGCACCGACCCCGACGCCCGCTACCTCGGCGGCGGCACCAACCTCGTCGACCTGATGAAGAGCGGTGTCGAACGCCCCGGCCGCCTCGTCGACATCCGCGAACTCCCCCTGGACGACGTCGAGTCGACGCCCGAGGGCGGCCTGCGCATCGGCGCCACCGTCACCAACAGCGACCTCGCCGCCCACCCCGACGTGCGCCGCCGCTACCCGGCCCTCGCCCAGGCCGTGCTGGCCGGCGCCTCCGGGCAACTGCGCAACATGGCGACGGTCGGCGGGAACCTCCTCCAGCGCACCCGCTGCGCCTACTTCACCGACGTCACCCAGCCCTGCAACAAGCGTCTCCCCGGCAGCGGCTGTCCCGCCCGCACCGGTGAACACCGCAACCACGCCGTCCTGGGCGCCTCCGAGCACTGCGTCGCCGTTCACCCCTCGGACATGGCCGTGGCCCTGGCCGCCTTCGACGCCGTCGTGTCCTACACCACCGCTGACGGACCGGGCGAGATCCCGCTCGCCGACTTCTACCTGCCCGTCGGCGACACCCCGCACCGCGAGACCGCCCTGCCGCCCGGCGCGCTGATCACCGCCGTCACCCTGCCGCCCGCGCCGGTCGCCGCCCGCTCCCGCTACCGCAAGGTGCGTGAACGGGCCTCGTACGCCTTCGCCATCGGCTCGATCGCCGCCGCGCTCGACGTCCGCGACGGCGTCGTGCACGACGTACGCATCGCCCTCGGCGCCGTCGCCTCCCGGCCCTGGCGGGCCCGCACCGCCGAACGAGCGCTGACCGGCGCAGCCGCCGGCGCCGACGCCTTCGCCGCGGCCGCCGACGCCGAACTGGCCGCGGCCACCCCGCTGCCCGACAACGGATACAAGGTGACCCTCATGCGCAACCTCGTGGTGGCGGTGCTCGCCGAACTCGCCGAGGAGGCCGCCCGATGACCACGACAACCCCCGCCACCACCCCGCGGTCCGTCGGCACCGCCCACACCCGCGTCGAGGGCCGCGCCAAGGTCACCGGCGCCGCCCGCTACGCCGGCGAGATCCCCTTCACCGACCTCGCCCACGGCTGGCTGGTCACGTCGGCCGTCGCACGGGGCCGTATCACGTCGATCGACACCGACCCCGTACTGGCGATGCCCGGTGTGCTCGCCGTCCTGCACCACGGCAACGCCCCGCGCCTGGACACCGAGTACACCGGCCTGCTCGGCACCCCGGACCGGACCTCCGCGCTCTTCCAGCACGACCGTGTGCCCCACCTGGGCTGGCCGGTCGCGCTCGTCGTCGCCGAGACCTCCGAGCAGGCCAGGGAGGCCGCCGAAGCACTCGTCGTGACGTACGAACAGCAGCCGCACGACGTCGACTTCGCGCACGCGGGCACGGACGCCTACGGCCCGGAAGCGCACACGCCCGCCGAGAAGGGCGACCTCGCGGCCGAACTCGCGGCATCCGACGCGGTCGTGGACGCCGAGTACACCACCCCCGAAGAGCACCACGCCATGATGGAGCCGCACGCGGCGACCGCCCACTGGGACGAAGGACGGCTGGAGGTCGTCGACTCCAACCAGGGCACCATGTGGGTCGCGCACGAACTCGCGCTGCTCTTCTCCCTCGACCCCGCCTCGGTGCACGTCCGCTCCGAGCATGTCGGCGGCGGCTTCGGCAGCAAGGGCGTGCGCGCCCACCAGGTGGCCGCCGCGCTCGCCGCCACCGCGCTCCACCGTCCCGTCCGCGTCGTCCTGACCAGGCGTCAGATGTTCTCCCTGGCCGGCTACCGCAGCCCTACCCGGCAGCGGGTCCGGCTCGGCGCCGGCGCCGACGGGCGGCTGCGCGCCCTGGAGCACAGCTGCCTCAGCGTCACCTCGACGGTGCACGAGTTCGTCGAGCCCGGCGCCACACCGTCCCGGGTGATGTACGACGCCGACGCCCACCACACGGCCAACCGGATCGTACGGCTCGACGTGCCGACCCCGACCTGGATGCGCGCCCCCGGCGAGGCACCCGGGTCGTTCGCACTGGAGTCGGCGTTCGACGAGCTCGCCGAGCAACTGGGCCTCGACCCCGTCGAGTTGCGGGTGCGCAACGAACCCGAGGCCGGACCCGTGTCCGGGCTGCCGTTCGCTAGCCGCCATCTGGTCGACTGCTTCCGCGAGGGCGCCCGCCGGTTCGGCTGGGCCGACCGCGACCCGCGCCCAGGCCTGCGCCGCGAGGGACGCTGGCTGCTCGGCACCGGCACGGCGGCCGCCTCCTTCCCGGCCGGGTCGGCCCCCTCCACGGCGGCCGTGACCGCCGAGGCCGACGGCACCTTCACCGTGCGGGTCAACGCCGCCGACATCGGCACCGGCGCCCGTACCGCGCTGACCCTGGTCGCCGCCGACGCGCTCGAGGCGACGCCGGACCGGGTCAGGGTGCTCATCGGCGACAGCGACCTCGGGCGGGCGTGGATCGCCGGCGGGTCCATGGGCACCCGTTCCTGGGCGTGGGCGGTCACCGCGGCGGCCGCCGAACTGCGCGAACGGCTCGCCCTCGGCACCGGCGTCCCGCCGGAGGGCATCACCGTGCGCGCCGACACCACCGACGCCGTCGGCACCCTCGCGCCCAGTGAACGCCACTCCTTCGGCGCCCAGTTCGCGGAGGTCGCCGTGGACGTCACCACCGGCGAGGTGCGCGTGCGGCGCATGCTCGGAATCTTCTCCGCGGGCCGGATCGTCAACCCGCTCACCGCACGCAACCAGCTCGTCGGCGGCATGATCTGGGGCCTGTCCATGGCCCTGCACGAGGAGGCCGCCCGCGACCGGGCCTCCGGCGGGGTCGTCGGTGCGGACCTCGCCGGCTACCACGTCGCCACCCACGCCGACGTTCCCCTGATCGAGGCCGACTGGATCGAGGACGTCGACCCGGACGACCCCATCGGCATCCGCGGCGTCGGTGAGATCGGCATCGTCGGAGCAGCCGCCGCGGTCGCCAACGCCGTCTGGCACGCCACCGGTGTGCGCCAACGCCATCTGCCGATCCGGCCCGACCGCGTCATCCGGGGAGCGGGGCCGCGTGCTTGACATCGCCGCCGAGCTGCACCGCTGGGCCGAGGAGGGCCGCGACTTCGCCGTCGCCACGGTCGTCGCCGTCGGCGGCAGCGCCCCGCGCGGCCCGGGCGCCGCGCTGGCGGTCGACGGCGAGGGCACCGTGATCGGGTCGGTCTCCGGCGGCTGCGTCGAAGGCGCGGTGTACGAGCTGTGCGTGCAGGCGCTGGCCGACGGCCGAAGCGTCCTCGAACGCTTCGGCTACAACGACGAGGACGCCTTCGCGGTCGGGCTGACCTGCGGCGGCGTGATCGACGTCCTGGTCACCCCGGTCCGCGCGCACGACGCGGGCCGAGCGGTGCTGGGGCCGGCGCTCGCCGCCGCCGGACGCGGCGAGCCGGTCGCCCTGGCCCGGGTCGCCCGCGGCCCGGCCGCGCTGCTCGGCCACGCCCTGCTGGTCCACGGCGACGGCACGGCCCGCGGCACCCTCGGCGGCCACCCGGACCTGGACCGTACGGCGGCCGCCCAGGCCCACGCCCTGCTGGAGGCCGGGCAGACCGGCACCGTCGAGCTCGCCGAGGACGGTACGCACTGCCCGGGCGGGCTCACCCTGCTCGTCGAGTCGACCGTGCCGCCGCCCCGGATGATCGTCTTCGGCGCGGTCGACTTCGCCGCCGCCCTGGTCAGGGTCGGGAAGTTCCTCGGCTACCACGTCACCGTGTGCGACGCCCGCCCGGTCTTCGCCACCGCGGCCCGGTTCCCCGACGCCGACGAGATCGTCGTGGACTGGCCGCACCGCTATCTGCAGTCCACCCGCACCGACAGGCGCACGGTGCTGTGCGTGCTCACCCACGACGCCCGCTTCGACGTACCGCTGCTGACCGTGGCGCTGCGGATGCCGGTCGCCTTCGTCGGGGCGATGGGCTCGCGCCGCACCCACGAGGACCGGACCGAGCGACTGCGGGAGGCGGGGCTGAGCGAGCGGGAGCTGGCCCGGCTGCGCTCCCCGATCGGCCTCGACCTCGGCGCGCGTACGCCCGAGGAGACCGCGCTGTCCATCGCCGCGGAGATCGTCGCCGAGCGCCGCGGCGGCACGGGGGTCCCGCTGACGGCGACCGACGCGCCGATCCACCGCGCGAGCGCACCGGACGACCGAACGGTCCGAGCGGGCGCACCGGACGGCCGTACGGCGGCGGTCTGAGCGCTCCGCCGCCGTACGGCCGTGCTTTCGGGGCGGGCCGTGGCCGGCCGCCCCGCCCCGGGAAACGGGGCGGGGCGGTCAGGCCCCGGTGATCCGTTCCGCCGCCGCGATCGCGCACACCCGGGCCGCGCCGTGGGTGGCGAGGTGAACGGCGCCGCGCGGGGCCGCCTGGGCGACGCCCATCTCCACCACGATCGTGTCGGGGCGGGCGGCGAGCAGGGTGTCCAGGGCGGACCCCATCCACGCGTGCCGGTGCTCGTCGCGCACCACGGCCACCGGCCGCCGGCCCCGTGCCGCGGCGAGCGCCGCCTCGCCCGCGCCGTCACCGGTGAACACACCGGTCGCGGTGCCCGGCAGCAGGCGGGTCAGCTCGGCGCCCACGCCCCACGGTGTCTCGTCGCCGACGGCGATGTTGGGCGTCGGGCTGAACGTCGCCACGTACACCGGCTCGGTCACCGGGCCCGTATCGGCCGGACCCCGCGTCACGGTCACCGCGCGGCGGGCGGCGGTGAGGCCGATCTCCCCGTCGGACGCCTCGCCCGGGTCCGCCTCGCGGGCCGCCTTCGCGGTCCATCCGGCCAGCTCCCGCACCCGGGCGGCCGCGTCGGCCAGCCGCTCCTCGGGCAGCTCGCCGGAGCGCACGGCGGCGACCAGCGCGTCCCGCAGCCGCAGCACGATGTCCTCGTCGCACAGCCCGCCGCCGACACAGATCGCGTCCGCGCCCGCCGCGAGGGCCAGGACGGTACCCCGCTCGATGCCGTACGTCCCCGAGATGGCGCGCATCTCCATGCCGTCCGTGACGATCAGGCCCTGGTAGCCGAGTTCGCCGCGCAGCAGGTCGGTCAGGACGGGGCGGGAGAGGGTGGCCGGGTGCTCCGGGTCGAGGGCGGGCACCAGGATGTGGGCGCTCATCACCGCGCGCGTGCCGGCCGCGATCGCCGCCCGGAAGGGCGCCAGTTCCCGGGCGTGCAGCGTGTCCCTGCCGACGTCGATGCGCGGCAGGGCGAGGTGGGAGTCGACACCGGTGTCGCCGTGGCCGGGGAAGTGCTTGGTGCAGGCCGCGATGCCCACCGACTGCAGGCCCTCCACATAGGCCGCGGTGTGCCGGGACACCAGGTCGGGATCGGCGCCGAAGGAGCGCACGCCGATCACCGGGTTGTCGGGGTTGGCGTTGACGTCGGCGGACGGCGCCCAGTTGAACGTGACGCCGCACGCGGCGAGCCGGCGGCCCAGCTCGCGGGCCACGCGCCGGGTCAGTTCGGTGTCGTCGACGGCGCCGAGAGCGTTGTTGCCGGGGAAGGAGGAGCCGGTGTGCACCTCCAGGCGGGTGACGTCGCCGCTCTCCTCGTCGATCGCGACCAGCACGTCGTCCCGTTCCGCCCGCAGCTGCGCGGTCAGCTCGGCGACTTGCCCGGCGGTGGTGACGTTACGGCCGAACAGACCGACGGAGACCAGGCCCTCGCCGAGCCGGCGGCGCACCCAGTCCGGAGCGGTCGTGCCGGCGAAGCCCGGCTGCAGCACGGCGAGCGCGTCCCGGGTGAGGGCGTCGCCCGCGGCGGATCCGCTGCCGGACGCGGTGCTGGTGAATGTCGTCATCGGGCGTTATCCCTTCACGGCGCCGTCGGTGAGGCCGCTGACGGCCTTGCGCTGCAGGAAGACGAAGAGGACCAGGATCGGGAGGGCGAACAGTGTCGAGGCGGCCATCGTGGCGCCCCAGTCGTCACCGAAGGCGGTACGGAACTGGGAGATCCACAGCGGGAGCGTCTGCTTCTCGATGCTCTTGTTGAGGATCAGGACCAGCGGGAACTCGTTCCAGGCGGTGATGAAGCCGAACAGCGAGGTGGCCATCAGGCCGGGGGCGAGGAGGGGGAAGATCACCTTGACGAAGGCCTGGGCGCGGGTGCAGCCGTCGACCATCGCGGACTCCTCCAGCTCCTTGGGCACGGCGGCCACATAGCCGCGCAGCGTCAGGATCGTGAACGGCAGCACCATCATCATGTAGAAGACGGTCAGCGGCACGAGGCTGTCGAGCATGTCGCTGTCGCGGACCAGCATGTAGTTCGCGATGATCATGACCTCCCAGGGCGCCATCTGCGCCAGCATGAAGGTCACGACGAACACCCCGCGCCCCTTGAAGCGCATCCGCGCGAGGGCGAACGACGCGAACAGCGCGATCACCAGCGACATCAGCACCGCGAGCACGGTCACGGTGACGGAGTTGCGCACCAGCGTCCAGAAGTGGTCGGCGTGCACCGCCTTGTCGAAGTGCGCGAACGTGACGTCGGTGGGGAACCACACCGGGTCCTCGGCGATGATGTCGCCGGTCGGTTTCAGGGCCGTGGCGAGCATCCAGTAGACGGGGAACGCGAAGGCCACGAAGAGGATGACGGCGGTCGCGTTGGGCCAGATCCGGCCGAAGATCGAGCGCTTCACAGCTCGTCCTCCTCTTGCTTGAGCACCATGCGCAGGTAGTACGAGGTGAGGGCGAGCAGGACCAGGACGGTCAGGAACGAGATGGCGGCGCCCATGCCGAAGTGCTGGTTGCCGACGCCCTCGACGAACGCGTAGACCGGCAGGGTCTCGGTGAGCCGGTCCGGGCCGCCCTCGTTCATGGCGAAGACCTGCGGGAACGCCTTGAAGACCCAGATGACCTCGAGGAACGTCGTGGAGTACAGGAACGGCCGCAGGAAGGGGAACGTCACCGAGGTGAAGCTCTTCCAGGAGCCGGCGCCGTCCAGGGAGGCCGCCTCGTACAGCTCGCGCGGGATGGTGGTCGTGGCGGCGTAGAGGTTGATCGCCACGAACGGGATGGACTGCCACACGATCAGCAGCGTGATCACGGAGAACGTGGAGAACTGCGTGCCGAGCCAGTTGTAGTCGGCCATCGTGTGCCAGCCGAGCTTGTCCAGCACCCAGTTGACGACCCCGAAGCGCTGGGCGAACAGCCACTGGTAGACGGTGGTCGCGGCGATGACGGGCATCGCCCAGGCGAGCACCAGGCCGAGCAGGAGCAGCAGCCGCATCTTCCTGCCGAGCCGGGCGAGCAGCAGGCCGGTCAGGGTGCCCAGCAGCATGATCAGCGCGACGTTGGCGAGTGTGAACAGCACGGAGCGTTTGACGACCCGCCAGAAGTCCGAACCGGTGAGCACGGCACGGTAGTTGTCGATGCCGTTCCACTCGGTCAGGTGGAGGATCAGCTGGCGCGGGTTGAGGTTCTGGAACGACAGCATGCCGTTCTTCACCAGGGGCACGCCGAGCAGGATCAGGGTGGCGAGCAGCGCGGGCAGCAGGAGCAGATAGGGGGCGGCCTTCCGTCGGCCGCGTGCGGGCGCGGTGGTGGCGCGTGTCCCGTCACGCGGGGGCGAGGGAGCCTGGACCTTGCGGACACCGGGCCCCCCGGCCGTGTCCGTGCCTTCGGTCTGCACTGGCATGGCTTGCCGTCTCTTCCGTGGCCGTACGAGCAACACAAGTGGAACCGGGGGCGGCGCGGTGGCCGCCCCCGTCACCATCCGTCAGTTCTTCTGTGCCAGACGCTTGTTGATCTCGGACTCGACGTCCTTGGCCGCGTCCGCGGGCGCCTTGCCGTTCAGAACCGCCGTCATGTAGCTCTTGATCGGGTTCGGCGTGTTCTCCACCGCGGCCCACTCCGGGATCAGCGGCGTGGTGCCACCGGCCGCGGCGGCCGGGGCGGCGGCCTCGGCGACGGCGTTGCCCTGCAGGTTGCTCTGCAGCGACTGCTTGTTCGGCACGATGCCGTTGAGCTTGGCCAGCTCGCCCTCGAACTTGTCCGACAGGGCGACCTTCAGGAACTCCTTGGCCAGCGACTGCTTCTTGCTGCCCGCGGCGACCGCGAAGTTGGAGCCGCCGAGGAAGACGCTCTCGGGCTTGCCGGCGCTGGCGCCGGGGATGGTGAAGTAGCCGAGGTCCTTCTCGATGGCCTTGTTGGCCGTGACGGCGGTGCCGGCCTCCCAGCCCATGCCGATGAACGCGCCGGTCTTGCCCTTGGCGAAGACCTCGGCCTGCTGCGGGGTGGCCTCGTCCTTGTCCTTGGGGGCCTTGGAGTAGGAGGCGTACTTCTTGTAGATCTCCATGGCCGCGGAGACCTTCGGGTCGCCGAGGTTGGAGACGTACTTGTCGCCGTCCTTCTTCACCAGGTCGGCGCCCTGACCGATGATCAGGCCGTCGAGGAAGTACCAGTTCTGGCCGGGCATGTAGATCGGCTCGGCGTCGGTCTTCTTGCCGATGGTCTCCAGGTCCTTGAAGAACTCGTCCCGCGTCTTGGGGGTGTCCTTGATGCCGGCCTGCGCCCAGATCTTCTTGTTGTAGATGACGATGCGGTTCGCGAAGTACCAGGGGGCGGCGTACTGCTTGCCCTCGTACACGGAGGAGGCGGACACGGACGGAGTCCAGTCGGCGCCGATCTCCTGCTTCAGGTCGCCGAGTTCGGCGAGACCGCCGGTGGCGGCGTAGGCCGGGGTCTGGGTGTTGCCGACCTCGATCACGTCCGGCGGGGTGGACTCCGACAGAGCGGTGGTGATCTTCTGCTGGATCCCGTCCCACTTCTGGATCTCGAACTTGACCTTGGCGCCGGTCTTCGCCTCGAACGCCGCCTGCACGTCCTTGGTCCACTGGGCCGGGGCCGAGCCGTCCATCGTCCACACGACCAGCGTCTGGCCCTTGGAGCTGTCCTGCCCGGCGTCCTTGCCGTTGTCGCTGTCGCCCCCGCACGCCGCGATGGACATCATCATGCCCGCGATACCGATCGCGGCAACCAGCTTGCGCTTCACGCCACCCCTCCTAAGGAATACCTCTCACCCACGCCCTCGGCGGTGACCTGCGGAAAACGGCGCTCCTGCACGGTGGGCTGGGGAACCTGGCCCCAATGGTGTAGACCAGCACCGCGAGCTTGGCCTAGACCTATGGGGCTGTCAAGGGGTGTTCAAGGAGGTGATGTCCGTCGTGACCGGAACGTCACCGGCCGCATCGTCGTCTGGTGCTGCGGGGGTTGGACTAGACCAAGTACCGGATCCGTCGCTATAACGGAGAACCGCCGAGCGGCCCGCTGCCGTCGGCCGTATCGGGCGCCGGAGCCGGGAAAGGCGGGTCATGAGTACCGACGTCAGCAGTGCCCAGGGGGAGCGACGGGGCGGGCCCGGACGTGTCGCACGGGTGCCCAAGTACTACCGGATCAAGAAGAGACTGCTGGAGATGACCGAGGCGCGGCCGCCCGGCGCGCCCATGCCGGCGGAGCGGCTGCTCGCCCTGGACTTCCGCACGTCCCGCACCACCGTCCGCAAGGCCCTTCAGGAACTGGTCGGCGAGGGCAGGCTGGACCGGGTCCAGGGCAAGGGCACCTTCGTCGCCCGTCCGAAGGTGTCCCGGACGCTGGATCTGACCTCCTACACCGAGGACATGGAGGCCCAGGGCATGCGCCCGGCCTCCCGGGTGCTGGACATCGGATACGTCAGCGCCGACGCAGCGCTGGCCGGACTGCTCGACGTCGCGACCGGTGAACGCGTCCTGCGAGTGGAGCGGCTGCGGCTGGCGAGCGGTGAGCCGATGGCGATCGAGGCGACCCATCTGCCGGACCGCCGCTTCCCGGGGCTGCGCCGCAACCTGGCGAAGTACACCTCCCTCTACACGGCCCTCGCCGAGCAGTACGGCGTACGGCTCGCGGAGGCCGACGAGACGATCGAGACCTCGCTGGCGACCCCGCGCGAGGCCGGGCTGCTCGGTACGGACGTCGGCCTGCCCATGCTGCTGCTGTCCCGCCACTCCCGTGACGCGGAGGGCAGGCCGGTGGAGTGGGTCCGCTCGGTCTACCGCGGCTCCCGCTACAAGTTCACGGCCACGCTGACGCGCCCTGCGCGCTGAACGGAGGTGCTCGTCCCGGCGGAGAAAATTGGATACCAAATCTCGGACGCTCCTGTGCTGTCGGACAAGAACCCTTGTGGTGCGGTCGAATTTTGGTATACAAAACGGAGACCTGTTGAACTCCCGCCCAGGTCTCAGGAGTCACCCATGTGTCTGGAGTCCGTCCCCCCGCCCCCCAGCAGGCTCACCCGGCGAGGTGTCCTCGCGGGTGCCGCGGCACTCGCCGGGACGGCCACCCTCCTCGCCGGTGCGGCCCCCGAGGCGGCTGCCCGCCCGGCGGGCCGGCCGGAGTCCGACGCCGCCGGTGACCTGGTCATCGAGGGCGGCACACTGCTGGACCCGGCCACCGGTGAAGTCACCGAGGACGCCGTCGTCGTGATCCGCGGCGGCACGGTGCGGTGGGCCGGGCGCCGCGGCACGGGACCCGTCCCCGCCGGCCTCCCGCAGCTCGACGCGCACGGTCACTGGGTGCTGCCCGGCCTGGTCGACGCCCACATCCACCTCCAGACCGTCACCGAGGCGCGCGCCGCACTCACACACGGCGCCACCAGTGCCCGCAGCGGCTCCACCACCTTTCTTCCAGGACATCGCCGTCCGCGAACTCGCCCGCCGGCTGCCCACCCGGGCGCCGCGGCTCGCCGCCGCGGGCGTCTTCGTCACCCCCGACCTCGGCGAGTCGGTGCTCGCCGACCCCGAGTTGGCGCCCCTGACCGAGCTGACGAACGGTGTGCGGTCCGCCGAGGCGCTTCGGCGCGTCGTCGAGGTCAACCTCGCCCGCGGCGCCGACGTGATCAAGACCCGGGTCAACGAGCGCGCCGGACTGCCCGAACAGGACCCGCTCACCCAGGTCTACTCCTACGAGCAGCTCGCCGAGGTCGTTGCGGCCGCGCGGCGCGGCGGCAGGGGAGTGCTCTGCCACAGCTACAGCGCCAAGGGCTGCGACGACGCGGTCCGCGCCGGCATCCGCTCGCTGGAGCACGGGGTGTTCGTCGCCGAACGCACGCTGCACGACATGGCGCGCCGCGGGACGTACTTCACGCCCACCCTCACCGCCGTCGCGGGCATGGTGGGCGATCCGAACCCGGTGCTCGACGAGCGGGGCCGCACGTTCCTGCCCGTGCTGAAGGAGGCCGTACGGACCGCGCACACGCTCGGTGTCCCGCTGGCCGCCGGCACCGACTCCTCCGGTGGTGTGGTCGACCCCGTCGGCGGCGAGGTCGTGCTGATGCACAGCGCGGGTCTCACGCCCCTGGACGCCATCCGCACGGCGACGACGAACGCGGCCCGGCTGCTGGGGCTCGAGCGCGCCGTCGGCAGGCTGGCCCCCGGCTTCGCGGGCGACGCCGTCCTGCTGGCCGGCGACCCGCTGGCCGATCTGACGCTCCTCACCCGCCCGGCACACGTCGTCCGCGCCGGCCGACCTGTCTGACGGTACGTCAAAAAAGTACACCGCAGCGCGAATCATTCCGTGTGGGCCTTCCGCACGGGCTGATTCGCGCTGCCCTTTTTCACCCGCTGAAAACCGTTTTGATGAGTTCTGCCTCATCCCTTGACGGTGGTCTTCGGCGAAAACTACGTTCATTCGCGCGGAAGTTATCTTCCACTTTGTGGAAACCTCTGACAGTTCCCCCCTCCCCCTCCCGGAGTCCCGTATGACCGCGCTGGACAACCGGTCGTCCGTGGAGACCAGCAGCACTCCCAGCCCTGGTCTCTACACGTACGATCTCGCCCCCACGAAGAAGGAAGGGCGCCGCTGGGGCGCCTACAACGTCTTCACCCTGTGGGCCAACGACGTGCACAGTCTCGGCAACTACGCCTTCGCCATCGGGCTGTTCGCGCTCGGCCTGAACGTGTGGGGCATCCTGGCCGCCTTCGCGCTCGCCTCCCTGCTGCTGTTCCTGCTGCTCACCCTGTCCGGCTTCATGGGGCACAAGACCGGCGTGCCCTTCCCGGTCATGAGCCGCATCGCCTTCGGCATCCACGGCGCGAAGATCCCGGCAGGTGTGCGCGGGCTGGTCGCCATCGCCTGGTTCGGCATCCAGACCTACCTCGCCTCGTCCGTCCTCGGCACCCTGCTCGTCGCGATGTTCCCCGGCCTCGGCCGGCTGGACGACGACTCCCTGCTCGGCCAGTCCACCCTCGGCTGGATCACCTTCCTGGCGCTGTGGGGTCTGCAGGTCCTCATCGTCAGCTACGGCATGCAGATGATCCGCCGCTACATGGCGTTCGCGGCCCCCACCACCCTGATCACCATGTGCGCCCTCGCCGCCTGGATGTTCTTCCGCGCCGGCGGATCGATCTCGCTCTCCGACGGGGACCCGCTCAGCGGTGGCGCGATGTGGCTCCAGGTCCTCCAGGCCGCCGCGCTGTGGGTGGTCATCTACGGCACGTTCGTGCTGAACTTCTGTGACTTCACCCGCTCAGCCCGCAGCCGCGGCGCCATCGTGCGCGGCAACGTCATCGGCATCCCGGTGAACATGCTCTTCTTCGCCGCGATCGTCTCCATCCTCAGCGGAGCCCAGTTCAAGCTCGACGGGCACGTCATCAGCAGTCCCACGGACATCGTGCGGACCATCCCGAACATGGCCCTGCTGGCCGTCGCCTCCCTCGCCCTGATCGCCCTGACCGTGGCGGTCAACCTGCTGGCCAACTTCGTCGCACCGATCTACGCCCTGGTCAACCTCTTCCCGCGCAGCCTCGACTTCCGCAAGGCCGGTCTGGTCAGCGCGGTCCTCGGCCTGGTCATCACGCCCTGGAACCTCTACAACAGCCCGATCGTCGTCAACTACTTCCTCGGCGGCCTCGGCGCGCTCCTCGGCCCCCTCTTCGGCGTCGTCATGGCCGACTACTGGCTGCTGCGCCGCTCACGGGTGAACGTGCCCGACCTGTACACCGAGGACGCCGCCGGCGACTACCACTACCGGCGGGGCTACAACCCGCGTGCCGTCGCCGCCTTCCTGCCAAGCGCCGCGATCGCGGTCACCGTCGCCCTGGTGCCCTTCTTCCACGCCGCGGCCGGATTCTCGTGGTTCATCGGCGCGCTCCTCGCCGCCGCCGTGTACGCCGTCATCTCCGACCGGTCCGTCCTCGTCCGGGACGTCGACGGCGAGGCCATCGCCGTCGCCGCCGAGTGAGCCCGACCGGGCCGAGTCAGTCACGCCACCGAGAAAGCCGACCCATGCGCATCCTCGTCGTCAACGTCAACACCACGCAGTCCATCACCGACGCCATCGGCCGGACGGCGGCCGGCGCGGCCTCGCCCGGCACCGAGATCGTCCCGCTGACCCCGGCGTTCGGTGCCGAGTCCGTCGAGGGCAACTACGAGAGCTACCTCGCCGCCGTCGCCGTGATGGAGACCGTGCGCGCCTACGAGGGGCCCTACGACGCCGTCATCCAGGCCGGATACGGCGAGCACGGCCGGGAGGGACTGCAGGAGCTGCTCGACGTGCCCGTCGTCGACATCACCGAGGCGGCCGCGAGCACTGCCCAGTTCCTCGGACGCAGCTACTCCGTCGTCACCACCCTCGACCGCACGGTCCCACTCATCGAGGAGCGGCTGCACGCGGCCGGGCTGAGCGCGCGCTGCGCCTCCGTGCGGGCCAGCGGGCTCGCCGTGCTGGACCTGGAGGAGGACGAGAAGGTGGCCCTGGACGCCATCGTCGAGCAGGCCGCGTACGCCGTCGCACACGACCGGGCGGAGGTGATCTGCCTGGGCTGCGGCGGCATGGCCGGCCTCGCCGAGCGCGTCGTGGAACGCACCGGGGTCCCCGTCGTCGACGGGGTGGCGGCGGCCGTCACCGTCGCCGAGTCACTGGTCCGCCTGGGGCTGAGCACGTCCAAGGTGCGCACCTACGCCCGCCCGCGGCCCAAGCTCATCGCCAACTGGCCGCCCACGGCCTGCTGACCCCCGCTCGCCCCGTCCTCGTCACGGGCTAAGGTCACTGTGGCTTGGTCCCACGGCCCCCGGCACCCGCACAGCGCCGGCGGGCCGCCGGGGACGTGACGAGAGAAGGACGACCATGACGGGGTCAGAGGGGTTCACGCCCGAGTCGGAGCGCGTGACCAGGCAGCTGCGGGACGAGATTCTCGACGGGGTGCGCAAGCCGGGCAGCCGGCTGGTCGAGCGTGAGCTCGCCGAGTCCCTGGGCGTGAGCCGGCTGCCCGTCCGCGACGCCCTCAAGACGCTCGTCGCCGAGGGCCTGGTCACGCCGCGGCCGCGCAGCTGGGCGGTGGTCCGCGAGTTCACCCCTTCCGACCTGGCCGACCTCGACGAGGTGCGCGGCGTCCTGGAGACTCTGGCCTTCCGCCTGGCCGCGCAGCGCCACACCCGCGAGGGGTTGCAGCGGCTGCGCGCGGACCTCGACCGTGAACTGCGGGCGGCTCGTGCCGGCGACGCCGTGGGGGCGCGCCGCGCCGCGGCCGACTTCCACCAGACGGTGATCTGGCTGGCCGCCAACGAGCTGCTGAGCGAGCTGGAACGCGTGATGCGCAGCCGGGTGCGCTGGCTGCTGGGCCAGCACGACGACCTCCTCGGCATCGCGGAGGAACACGAGACCCTCTACCAGGCCATCGCCGACCGCGACGTCGGCCGGGTCGAGTCCCTGGTCCTGCACCACCTGGCCACGAGCCGTGCCGCGGTCCAGGGCCACCGCACGGGGGACGCCGGCTGACGGCCGGCCCCGGCGCGGCCGTGCCGCCGTCCCAACCCGGAAGCGTGGTCCCGGAGCGTGACCGGTCCGCTCCGCAGTGATTGCGGGGCCGTCCGGGATGCCCGAGTCTGGGGGAGTGCGCCGGGCTCGCGGGAGGACGATGCCATGACCACCGATGTGCCGGACCCCGAACGCCGGCGGCTCGCCGAGGCCGACGCCGGGCAGGTGCCCTGGCGGCGATGGGGCCCGTACCTGAGTGAACGGCAGTGGGGCACCGTCCGCGAGGACTACAGCGCCGACGGCGACGCCTGGTCGTACTTCACCCACGACCAGGCCCGCTCCCGCGCCTACCGCTGGGGTGAGGACGGCATCGCCGGCGTCAGCGACGACAAACAGCGCCTGTGCCTCGCGCTCGCCCTGTGGAACGGCCGCGACCCCATCCTCAAGGAGCGCCTGTTCGGCCTGACCAACGCCGAGGGCAACCACGGCGAGGACGTCAAGGAGTGCTACTACCACCTCGACAACACGCCCACGCACTCCTACATGAAGTACCTCTACAAGTACCCGCAGGGCGCGTTCCCCTACAGCGACCTCGTCGAGGTGAACCGCGCCCGCGGCCGCGGCGAACCCGAGTACGAACTGCTGGACACCGGGATCTTCGACGAGGACCGCTACTTCGACGTGGTCGTCGAGTACGCCAAGGCCGGCCCCGAAGACCTGCTCGTCGAGATCACGGCGTACAACCGCGGCCCCGACGAGGCCACCCTGCACCTGCTGCCGACGCTGTGGTTCCGCCACACCTGGTCCTGGGCGGGCGGCACGGCCGAGCCGGTCCTGCGGCAGACCGGGCACGCGATCCGCGCCGACCACGACGAACTCGGCACCCGCAGGCTCCACCACGACCCAGCCGCCGAGACCCTCTTCACCGGCAACGAGACCGACAACGAGCGCGTCTTCGGCAGCGCCGACACCGCTGACTACGTCAAGGACGGCATCGACCGGTACGTCGTCCACGGCGAGAGCGGTGCCGTCAACCCGCAGAGGACCGGCACCAAGGCGGCCGTACACCACGTCCTCACCGTCCCCGGCGGGGACAGCGCCACCGTGAGACTCCGCCTGAGCGACGCCGAACTCGCCGACCCCTGGCGGGACTTCACCGAGGTCATGGACACCCGCCGCACCGAGGCCGACGCCTTCTACGCCGCCCTCACCCCCGACGGGATGGGGGAAGAGGAGCGGCGCATGGTCCGCCAGGCGCTCGCCGGGATGCTCTGGAGCAAGCAGTACTACTACCTCGACGTGGAACGCTGGCTCGCCGAGCACGGCGTCGATCCGCTCGCCGTCGACCCCCGTGTCCGCAACAGCGGCTGGTACCACATGGTCAACGACGCCGTCATCTCGATGCCGGACACCTGGGAGTACCCCTGGTTCGCCGCCTGGGACCTCGCCTTCCACGCCGTCGCCCTGGCCATGGTCGACACCCACTTCGCCAAGGACCAGCTGGAGTTGCTGCTGCGCCGCCTCTATCTGCACCCCAACGGCCAGATTCCCGCCTACGAATGGAACTTCGGCGACGTCAACCCGCCCGTGCACGCCTGGGCCGTGCTCTTCGTCCACGAACTCGACAAGCACCGCACCGGCCGCGGCGACCGCGCCTTCCTGGAGAACGCCTTCCAGAAGCTGATGAAGAACTTCACCTGGTGGCTCAACCGCAAGGACGTCGACGGCAACAACGTTTTCCAGGGCGGCTTCCTGGGCCTGGACAACATCGGTGTCTTCGACCGCAGCGCCCCGCTCCCGACCGGCGGTCACCTGGACCAGGCCGACGGCACCGCCTGGATGGCGCTGTACTGCCAGAACCTGCTGGAGATCGCCATCGAACTCGCCGTCGACAATCCCGTGTACGTCGAGCAGGCGCAGATGCTCTTCGAGCACTTCGCGTGGATCGCCGTCGCCATGAACCGCATGGGCCGCGACAACGCGAGCCTCTGGGACGAGGACGACGGCTTCTTCTACGACGTGCTGCGCATGCCCGACGGCCGCGCGACCCCGCTGAAGGTGCGTTCCCTGGTCGGTCTGATCCCGCTCGCCGCGACCAGCGTCATCGGTGGCCGCGCCGACCGCCGCTTCCCCGAACTCGTACAAGGGGCCAAGGAGTTCATCGAACGGCATCCCGCCGTCGAAGCCTTCGTCGACCGGCACGTCACCGCCGACCCCAACGCGGACGGCCGCTACCTGTTCGCCCTGTTCGGCGAGGACCGGCTGCGCCGCATCCTGTCCCGCATGCTCGACGAGGACGAGTTCCTCGGCCCCTACGGCATCCGCTCGCTGTCCCGGTACCACGCCGAGCACCCCTACACCTTCGAGGTGCACGGCGTGCGGTACGGCGTCGGCTATCTGCCCGCCGAGTCCGACTCGGGCATGTTCGGCGGCAACTCCAACTGGCGCGGCCCGGTGTGGTTCCCGGTCAACGTCCTGATCATCCGCGCGCTGTTGAACCTGCACGCCTACCACGGACCCGAGTTCACCGTGGAGTGCCCGACCGGCTCCGGCCGGCACCTCACCCTCTACGAGGTCGCCCGGGAGGTCTCCGACCGGCTCACCGCCACCTTCCTGCCCGACGCCGACGGCCACCGCCCCGTCCACGGCACCCAGGCCGTGTACGCCAAGGACCCGCACTTCAAGGACCTCATCCTGTTCTACGAGTACTTCCACGGCGACACCGGAGCCGGCCTCGGCGCCGCCCATCAGACCGGCTGGACCGGACTCGTCGCGGCCACCGCGACCCTGTTCCGCACCATCGGCGCCGACGCGTGGCACCGCGGTGGCCGGGACTCCCTGGGGACCGAGGAGCCGCTCGCATGACGGTCGTGTACGAGATCAACACCCTGGTGTGGCTGGGCGAGCTGAGCGAGCGGTACGGCCGCCCGGTCACCCTGGGCGACGTGCCCGGCGAGGCATGGGACACCGTCGCCCGGCCCGGCGTCGACACCGTGTGGCTGATGGGCGTGTGGCAGCGCAGCCCGGCGGGGCTCGGCCTCGCCCTGCGCGATCCCGGCCTGCGCGCATCCTTCCGCGCCGCCCTGCCCGACCTCACCGAGGCGGACATCGCCGGCTCCCCCTACTGCGTGCGCGACTACACCGTCGACGCGCGACTCGGCGGCCCCGGCGCACTGGCCGAGGCCCGCGCCCAGCTCGCCGCGCGCGGCCTGAAGCTGCTCCTCGACCACGTCCCCAACCACGTCGCCCCCGACCACCCCTGGACCGCCGACCGCCCCGGCTGCCTGATCCAGGGCACCCCCGACGACCTCGCCCACGCCCCGGACGCCTACCTTCAGGCCGCCGGACGCGTCTACGCCCGCGGCCGCGACCCCTACTTCCCTCCCTGGCCGGACGTCGTCCAGCTGAACGCGTTCAGCGCCGAGCTGCGGGACGCGGCCGTCGAGACGCTGATCGCGATCGGCGACCAGGCGGACGGCGTGCGCTGCGACATGGCGATGCTCATGACCAACGAGGTGTTCGCCCGCACCTGGGGCGAACGGGCCGGAGCCGTGCCGGCCGAGGACTTCTGGCCGTACGTGATCCCGCGCGTGCGCGCCCGCCACCCGGCGATGCTCTTCGTCGCCGAGGCCTACTGGGACATGGAGTACCTCCTCCAGCAGCAGGGCTTCGACCTCGCCTACGACAAGCGGCTCTACGACCGCCTCGTCCACGAGGACGCCGACGCCGTCCGCGCCCATCTGCGCGCGGGGCCCGCCTACCAGCGCGGGCTCGTCCGGTTCCTGGAGAACCACGACGAACCACGCGCCGCCGCGCTCCTGCCCGGCGACCGGGAACGCGCGGCGGCCGTCGCGGTCGCCACCCTGCCCGGTGCGACGCTGTGGCACGAGGGCCAGTTCGAGGGCCGCCGCACGAGGCTGCCCGTCTTCCTCGCCCGCCGCCCCGCGGAGCCGCCCGACGAGGACCTGCGCGCCTTCCACGACCGCCTGCTACCGGTCGCGGCCGCGGTACGCCGGGGCGACTGGCGCCTGCTGGAGACCACCGGGTGGCCCGACAACGACACCCACCGTGCCCTGCTCGCGTGGAGCTGGACCGCACGGGACACGCGCCACCTGGTCGTCGTCAACCACTCCGACCACCCCGCCCAGGGCCGCGTCCGCCTGCCCTGGGACGACCTGCGGGGCACCGGCCACCGTCTGACGGACCTGCTCACCCGGCAGTCGTACGACCGCGACGGCGACGAACTGGCCGACGCCGGCCTGTACGTCGACCTGCCCGCCCGCCAGGCGCATGTGCTCACCGTGCCGGTGGCGCAGCCGGGCCAGGCCACCCTGCGTACCGCCGGTGTCACCGCCTGACGCGACACGTCCGGCCGAGTGGTGACCCCGCACGGGCGGGCGTAGCGTCTACGACGGACCCGGCACCCTGGGGTGGATCATGAGCACCAGCCCACAACCGATCTCCGCGACGCAGCCCGCCACCGACCGGCGGGGCGGCGGCGGCAACGCGATGGCCCTGCTGGTCATCGCCTCCTGTCAGCTGATGGTGGTCCTCGACATCACCATCGTGAACATCGCCCTGCCGCACATCCAGAGCGCGCTGGACTTCTCCACCACCAGCCTCGCCTGGGTGGTCAACGCCTACACCCTCACCTTCGGCGGTCTGCTGCTGCTCGGCGGACGCACCGGCGACATCCTCGGCAGACGGCGCGTCTTCATGTTCGGCGTCGCCCTCTTCGCCGTCGCCTCCCTGCTCGGCGGCCTCGCCCAGAACCCCGGCGAACTGCTCGCTGCCCGCGCGCTGCAGGGCGTCGGCGGGGCGATCGCCTCCCCGACCGCGCTGTCCCTGGTCAGCACGACCTTCAAGGAGGGACCCGAGCGCAACCGGGCCTTCGGCGTGTTCGCCGCGGTCTCCGCCGGCGGCGGCGCGATCGGACTGCTGATGGGCGGCATCCTCGTGGAGTGGCTGAACTGGCGCTGGGTGCTGTTCGTCAACGTGCCCATCGGCGTGCTCATCGTGCTCGCCACGCCCCGCTTCATCCGGGAGTCCGAACGCCACCCCGGCCACTTCGACATCGCCGGAGCGCTGACCTCCACCGCGGGCATGGTGCTGCTGGTCTACGGGTTCATCCGGGCCGCGCAGGAGGGCTGGAGGGACGCGCTGACGCTGGCCTCGTTCGCCGCCGCGGTCGTCGTCCTGGCGCTGTTCGTGCTGATCGAGCGGCGCTCCAAGCAGCCGATCACGCCGCTGCACATGTTCGCCGACCGCAACCGGGCCGGCACCTACGGCATCATGCTCTGCCTGGCCGCGGCGATCTTCGGGATGTTCTTCTTCCTCACCCTGTTCGTGCAGGACGTGCTGGGCTTCAGCCCGCTGCGCGCCGGGCTCGCCTTCCTGCCGGTCAGCGCGGTCATCGCGATCGGCGCCGGGCTGGCCTCGCGGTTCCTGCCACGCTTCGGGCCCAAGCCGTTCATGGTGACCGGCGCAGTCCTCGCGGCGGCGGGCCTTGCCTGGCTCACGCTGACCGACGTGCACTCCACGTACGCGGGCAGCATCCTCGGCCCGATGCTCGTCTTCAGCCTCGGCATGGGCATGGAGTTCGTTTCGCTGACCCTGATGGCCCTGTCCAACGTGTCGCCCCGGGAGACGGGCGCGGCCTCCGGGCTGCTGAACGCCACCCAGCAGGTCGGCGGCTCGCTCGGTCTGTCCATCCTCGTCACCACCTTCGGCACGGCCAGCACCGACGAGGCGCGCAAACAGATCCCGCGCTTCCTCGCCCAGGCCACCCCGCTGGAGCGGCTGCGCTTCCAGCGCACCGGGGTCCTGCCCAAGCCCTTCTCCGACGAGGTCCTCACCTCGGGCGTGTCCGCCGCGTTCGTCGTCGCCGCGATCTTCACCGCCCTCGCCGCGCTGATCGCCGTCGTCGCCATCCAGGTCCGCTCCTCCGACCTGGAGCGGCTGCAGGGCCAGACGGGCATGCCGCCGGGGTAGTCCCAGCGGTTCCGGAGATCCCGCATCCTGAGACCGTCGCCTGAATGGTGACCCGCGTCTCATGGCCAGCCGGGACCGTTGCGGAGACCATGGGGGGAATCACCCGCAGGCCGAAGGGATCGGGGATGCTCCGCAAGGTACTGGTCGCCAACCGTGGCGAGATCGCGATTCGGGCCTTCCGCGCCGGATACGAGCTCGGCGCGCGCACCGTGGCCGTCTTCCCGCACGAGGACCGCAACTCCCTGCACCGGCTCAAGGCCGACGAAGCCTATGAGATCGGGGAACCCGGGCATCCGGTGCGGGCCTATCTCTCCGTCGACGAGGTCATCCGCGCCGCCCGGCTGGCCGGCGCCGACGCCGTCTACCCCGGCTACGGTTTCCTGTCCGAGAACCCCGAGCTGGCCCGCGCCTGCGAGGAAGCGGGCATCACCTTCGTCGGCCCGAGCGCGCAGATCCTCGAACTGACCGGCAACAAGGCCCGCGCCGTGGCCGCCGCCCGCGAGGCCGGCGTGCCCGTGCTCGGCTCCTCCCAGCCCTCCAACGACGTCGACGAACTCGTGCGCGCCGCCGAGGACATCGGCTTCCCCGTCTTCGTTAAGGCCGTCGCGGGCGGCGGTGGGCGCGGCATGCGCCGCGTCGAGGACCCCGCCCAGCTACGCGAGTCCATCGAGGCCGCCTCCCGTGAGGCCGCGTCCGCGTTCGGCGACCCGACGGTCTTCCTGGAACAGGCGGTCGTCGAGCCCCGCCACATCGAGGTGCAGATCCTCGCCGACGGCGAGGGCAACGTCATCCACCTCTTCGAACGCGACTGCTCCGTGCAGCGCCGCCACCAGAAGGTCATCGAACTCGCGCCCGCGCCCAACCTGGACCCCGCGCTGCGCGAGCGGATCTGCGACGACGCCGTGAAGTTCGCCCGGCACATCGGCTACCGCAACGCCGGCACCGTGGAGTTCCTCCTCGACCGCCAGGGCAGGCACGTCTTCATCGAGATGAACCCGCGCATCCAGGTCGAGCACACGGTCACCGAAGAGGTCACCGACGTCGACCTCGTCCAGTCCCAGCTGCGCATCGCCGCCGGCCAGACCCTCGCCGACCTCGGCCTGTCCCAGGACACGGTCACCCTGCGCGGGGCCGCCCTGCAATGCCGTATCACCACCGAGGACCCCGCCAACGGCTTCCGCCCCGACACCGGCCGGATCAGCGCCTACCGCTCGCCCGGCGGCTCCGGCATCCGCCTCGACGGCGGCACCACCCACGCCGGTACGGACATCAGCGCCCACTTCGACTCGATGCTGGTCAAGCTGACCTGCCGCGGCCGCGACTTCACCACCGCCGTCAACCGGGCCCGCCGCGCGGTCGCCGAGTTCCGCATCCGCGGCGTGGCCACCAACATCCCCTTCCTGCAGGCCGTCCTCGACGACCCGGACTTCCAGAACGGCAACGTCACCACGTCGTTCATCGAGCAGCGCCCGCACCTGCTCACCGCCCGCCACTCCGCCGACCGCGGCACCAAGCTGCTCACCTACCTCGCCGACGTCACCGTCAACAAGCCGCACGGCGAGCGCCCCGAGCTGATCGACCCGGTGACCAAGCTGCCCGCGCTGCCCGCCGCCGAGCCGCCGCCCGGCTCCAAGCAGAAGCTCACCGAGCTGGGCCCCGACGGCTTCGCCCGCTGGCTGCGTGCGTCCCCGACCATCGGCGTCACCGACACCACCTTCCGCGACGCCCATCAGTCGCTGCTCGCCACCCGCGTGCGCACCAAGGACCTGCTCGCCGTCGCGCCCGTCGTCGCCCGCACTCTGCCCGAGCTGCTGTCGCTGGAGTGCTGGGGCGGCGCCACGTACGACGTCGCGCTGCGCTTCCTCGCCGAGGATCCCTGGGAGCGGCTGGCCGCCCTGCGCGAGGCGGTACCCAACATCTGTCTCCAGATGCTGCTGCGCGGCCGCAACACCGTCGGCTACACCCCGTACCCGACCGAGGTCACCGACGCGTTCGTGCACGAGGCCGCGGCCACCGGCATCGACATCTTCCGCATCTTCGACGCCCTCAACGACGTCGGCCAGATGCGCCCCGCCATCGAGGCGGTCCGGGAGACCGGCACCGCGATCGCCGAGGTCGCCCTCTGCTACACCGGCGACCTCGGCGACCCCGGCGAGCAGCTCTACACCCTCGACTACTACCTGCGCCTCGCCGAGCAGATCGTCGACGCCGGCGCCCACATCCTCGCCGTCAAGGACATGGCCGGCCTGCTGCGCGCCCCGGCCGCCGCCAAGCTCGTCGCCGCGCTGCGCCGCGAGTTCGACCTGCCGGTCCATCTGCACACCCACGACACCGCGGGCGGCCAGCTCGCCACCTACCTCGCCGCGATCCAGGCCGGCGCGGACGCGGTCGACGGAGCGGTGGCCTCCATGGCGGGCACCACCTCGCAGCCGTCGCTGTCGGCGATCGTCGCCGCCACCGACCACTCCGAGCGGCCCACCGGGCTCGACCTGAAGGCGGTCGGCGACCTGGAGCCGTACTGGGAGAGCGTCCGCAAGATCTACGCCCCCTTCGAAGCGGGCCTCGCCTCCCCGACCGGGCGCGTCTACGACCACGAGATCCCCGGCGGCCAGCTGTCCAACCTGCGCACCCAGGCCGTCGCCCTCGGGCTCGGGGACCGCTTCGAGGACATCGAGGCGATGTACGCGGCCGCCGACCGCATCCTGGGCCGTCTGGTCAAGGTCACCCCGTCCTCCAAGGTGGTCGGCGACCTCGCCCTGCACCTGGTCGGCGCCGGGGTGAACCCCAAGGAGTTCGAGGAGAGCCCGGACCGCTTCGACATCCCGGACTCGGTGATCGGCTTCCTGCGCGGCGAGCTGGGCACCCCGCCCGGCGGCTGGCCCGAGCCGTTCCGCACCAAGGCTCTGAAGGGCCGCGCGGAGGCCAAGCCGGTGCCGGAGCTGAGCGCCGAGGACCGCGAGGGCCTGGAGAAGGACCGCCGCGCCACCCTCAACCGGCTCCTCTTCCCTGCCCCGACCCGCGAGTTCGAGACGCACCGCCACTCCTACGGCGACACCAGCATCCTCGACAGCAAGGCCTTCTTCTACGGCCTGCGCCCGGGCAAGGAGTACGCCGTCGACCTCGAGCCCGGTGTGCGGCTGCTCATCGGCCTGGAGGCGATCGGTGAGGCCGACGAGCGAGGCCTGCGCACGGTGATGTCGACGCTCAACGGCCAGCTGCGGCCGATCCAGGTCCGTGACGCCGCCGCGTCGGCCGACATCCCGGTCACGGAGAAGGCCGACCGCGCCAACCCCGGCCATGTCGCGGCACCCTTCGCGGGCGTGGTCACCCTCTCCGTCGCCGAGGGAGACCAGGTGGAGGCGGGCGCCACGGTCGCCACCATCGAGGCGATGAAGATGGAGGCCTCGATCACCGCGGCGAAGGCGGGCACCGTGTCCCGGCTGGCGATCAACCGGGTCCAGCAGGTGGAGGGCGGCGACCTGCTCGTCGTGATCGGCTGAGCCCTGCGACGACAACGGCCCCCCGACACCGGGACGGTGTCGGGGGGCCGACGTCGAGGGCGAGGAGAGCGCAAGGGCTAATTCAAGGAGTGGTGAGAAGGAAGCCCCTGCATGGCCTCGCCACCGCCCAAGGTAGCAGTCACGCCGGGATCAGGTCGCGCAGATTTTCCGGCGTGAGGATCCGGGAGTCCGGGTGCAGGCCGTCGGGCCGCTCCAGACCGATGTACGTCACCGGACCGTCCGGAACCGACGTACCGTCCCAGCGGGTCACGGTCGTTCCGCTGTCGGCCAGCAGATCGGCCAGGTAGCCCACGGTGAGGTGGTCCCGCTCGACGATGCCCCGCAGCAGGGTCGCCACCGACACCCGGTTGTCCTCGACCCGGTTCGCCGAGGGGTGGCCCTTGAGGTACAGGTGCAGCCACTTGGCGCGCCAGCGCCCGTCCTCGCCCCGCAGGAACGCCAGCGGAAGCGCCACCCGGCCCGGCCCGCGCAGCTCCGACTTCATCCGCACGGTCCGCGGCTCGAACGGCCGGCCCGCCTGCTCCGCCTCGCGCAGCATGAACCCGAAGAAGGACTCCTCGACCTCCTCGAAGCCCTCCCCGGAGAAGATGTTGACCTGCGGGACGATGTACGTGCCGCGCACGGCGCCGAGCCGCAGGTTGATGAACTCCGAGGCGCCGTCGGGAGCTTCGGTGATGTCGCCGGAGTGCTCGCCCTCCACGGCGGACAGCGCCGTGTACGACAGCCAGCCGTCCGTCTCGTAGTGCGAGTCGAGCAGCAGCGCCGACAGGTCGAAGTCGGTGCGCTGCGCCCGCTCCTTCCAGTACACGAAGAAGCGCAGCAACTCACCGTCGACGGGGGAGAGGGACCCGCGCGGCAGCACGCCCAGGCCGGACGCGGTCGCCTTGCCGCTGAGGGGGAGCGCCACGTCCAGCACGTCCGGGTCGACCAGGAGGTGCCCCACCTCCGGCAGCCGACGGCGCGTCTCCTCGTCGATCAGGGTGATCAGCCGCTCGCGCTCCGGCGGCAGCACCGGCGGCCGGGTGTCCTCGGTGACCCAGGCGCGGCCCGTGCGGCCCACGAACACCCGCCGCTCCCCGGTCGCCCAGGCGCGATTGCGCAGATGCTCGGCCACCGACAGCAGTACGCGCCCCGACACCTCGCCGACGACCTGCTCGGCCGCACCGGCCACCGCGTCCCGCTCGTCCTGGTCGAGAGCCATGCGCAGCAGCCGGTCCAGGGAGCGGAACAGCTTGCCCGGCGCGGCGGCGAGCAGCTTCACCGCCCCCGTCACGTCGTGCATCGCGAGCAGCTCCTCGACCCGGCTGTCGAACGAGCGTGCCTCCTTCTCCCCGCGGGCGACGGCGAACACGTCGGCGGCGTGCGGCCACCGCGGGTACTCGTGCGGGTGCAGCCGCTCCCCGAGCCGCTTGAACGCCTCCCGGTGTGCGGTGACGTCGGCGAGCTTGGCGGGGGAGGCGGCCACGACCGCGTCAAGACCCGCGAGCAGCGCCCGGCGCACCGGCCGCGGCAGCGTCCGCAGCCGGGTGGGCCCGGTCAGGGTCACATCGCCGTCGGACAGCGCGCAGGCCAGACGCAGCACGTCGGTGACGGTGTCCAGCAGCAGTGGTGCGCCCGCCGCCAGCCTGGCCCGGTTCAGCACGGCCCGGTTCTCGCGCACCGGGATCGTCTCCGGCTGCGGCCCGTCGGCACATGTCCCGGCGAGCAGCTCCAGGTCGCGCAGGCCGTCCTCGCCCAGCGGGGTGCTGCTGCCGGCCAGCGCCAGGTACAGGGCGCTGGCCTCGTCCTGAAGCGAGCCGCCGAGGTGCAGCACGGTGAGGCGGTCGCCCGCGGCCGGGACCAGCTCGTCGTGCGCGGCGAGCATCTCGGCATAGGTGTGCCGGTAACGGCCGTAGGAGGGCAGGGTGAGCAGGTTCACCACGCCGTGGCTCAACTGCTCCAGCGTGCTCGCGCGGGTGTCGTGGTCCGCCAGTGCCTCGGTGATGCAGCGCATCCAGAAGTCGAGGGTGTCGGGGACGTTCGCCGGGAAGTCCACGAAGTAGACGTTGTGGCGGACGTGGTCGCCGACCATGGCGCGGACGGTCGTCAGCACCCGGCGGGCGGTGTCGGTGACCGTCGTCCCGGACAGCGACGACAAGTGCTCCAGCGCCTGCCCGGAGAGCTTGAACCCGACCGACATCAGCGCGGCGTCGAACTGCCGCGCCGCGACCTCGCCCGACCCCGCCGGTCCGGCGGGGGAGGGGATGCGGTGGGTGTGCCGTACGACCAGCTGTTCGAGGGTGTCACGCATGGCGGCATGATCGCAGCGCGCTGCGAGCCGCCGCACCGGGTTTTCGCGGCCGGCCCCGGTCTGCGGCGCCGGTCCCTAGCCCTGGTCGCGCTCCGCGTCCCGCTGCTTCAGGCGGGCCGCTTCCTTGCGCACCTCGGCCTGGGTGGCGCGCTCCTTCACCAGCCACTCCGGCATCTCCTGCCGCAGCGCCTCGATCTCCTCGGTGGTGAGGGCGCCGGTGATCCCGGCACGGACGAGACCCGCGTTGGACACGCCGAGCTTCGCCGCGACCACGGGACGCGGGTGCGGGCCGGTGCGTCGCAGCTCGCGCAGCCACTCCGGCGGGTTGGCCTGGAGCTCGTCGAGCTCGGCACGCGAGACGACACCCTCCTGGAACTCCTTGGGGGTGGCGGGGAGGTACACACCCAGCTTCTTCGCCGCGGTGGCCGGCTTCATCGTCTGGGTGTTCGCTTGCGACTTCATGCACTCCAGACTATCCGCCCGGGCTGAGACCTCCGACCACAGCCGGTAGCCTTGCGGGCGTGACAGGCTCCGAAGACTCCCCATCGTTCCGGCTCGCCTACGTCCCGGGGGTGACGCCCGCGAAGTGGGCGCGGGTCTGGAACGAGCGCCTGCCCGACGTCCCCCTCACCCTGCTCCAGGTCGCGGCCGCACAGGCCCCGGACATGCTGCGCGAGCAGGGCGCCGACATCGGCCTGCTGCGGCTGCCGGTGGACCGGACGTTCTTCAGCGCGATCCCCCTCTACACCGAGACGACGGTCGTCGTGGTCCCCAAGGACCATGTGGTGACCGCGGCCGACGAGGTCACCCTCGGTGATCTCGCCGACGAGGTCGTGCTGCACCCCCTCGACGACGTCCTCGGCTGGGACGAGGCACCGCCCGGGGAGCCCGCCTTCCAGCGCCCGGAGACCACCGAGGACGCGATCGAGCTGGTCGCGGCCGGGATCGGGGTGCTGTTCGTGCCGCAGTCGCTGGCCCGGCTGTATCACCGCCGGGACCTCACCTACCGGCCGGTCACCGATGCGCCGCAGTCGAGCGTCGTCCTGTCGTGGCCGGAGGAGGCCACCACCGACCTGGTCGAGGAGTTCATCGGCATCGTGCGCGGCCGCACGGTGAACAGCACCCGGGGGCGTGGCCGGACCCAGCAGGCCGCCCAGCAGACGCCGGCCAAGGGGGAGCGACGCAAGGCCGCCGGGGGTGAGCGCAAGAGCGGGGGTGCTTCCCGCAGCGGCGGCTCGCGCACGGCCGGCTCCCGCGGCGGTGGCACCGGCGGCCGGCGCGGCAGCGGAGGCAAGCCCCGCCGCCGCTCGTAAGGGCCTCTCGCCGATCGGGCCGGGCCCGCCGCGAGAAGACCTCCCCTCCAGGCGCGTACGTCGCCGACAGCGCCGTACGCACCTCGCCGCGGGAACACCTTCCCGTCAGGGCACGTACGTCGCCGAGTCCGCCGTACGCACCACCGTCTCGGCGTCGGCCCGCCCGAGCAGTCCGTCGGCGACCCAGGCGTTCACCACCGACCGCACCCGGGCCACCAGCGCGCCCTTCCCGGCGAAGGGCGCCCCCGCCCACACCGCGTCGAGCAGGGTGGTGCCGTCGGCCCCCACAGGGTTGGTCACGCCCGAGTCGACGCCGCCGAACACCACCCGCGGCTCGACACGCCGGATGTAGACGTGCGTCGGGTCCTCGGTGCCCTCGTGGAAGGGCGCGAACCGTGTGCCGTCGAGCGTGAAGTGCAACGGCTCGCCGGGTACCGGCGTGAGCGAGGGCAGCAGGTCGCCGGAGAGCGCGGCGTTGCCGTACAGCCCGCGCTCCAGGTAGGAGGTGGCCGGGTCGCGTCCGACGAGGTTCACCGGGCCGTAGAAGAGGGTCTGCAGGGACGGGTCGTCGAGGGCCTTCTCGACCCGCAGCCGGAACGACATGGCCACCCGGACCACGTCCCCGTCCCGCCAGGTCCGCTCCACCGTGAAGTAGCTGCCCGGGACCGGAGTGCCGCCCGCCGGGCGCCCGTTGACCGTCACCCGGAAGCCGGCCGTCGCCCACGCCGGCACCCGCAGCCGCAGCGCGAAGGCGGCGGTGCGGCCCCGCACGGTCAGCGTGCTGCCCTGCTCGCGCGGGAAGCCGGTGACCTGTGTGACGGTCACGCCGTGCGCCGCCCAGGTCAGGGTGGAGGGGCTGTACAGGTTCACGTGGAGGGCGCTGCCGTCGGCCTGCGCGAAGTACACCGTGTCCTGGTACTTGGTGGCACTCTCCATGCCGGTGCCCTCGCAGCAGGTGGTGCCCTGCTTCGGCGTGTAGTCCCGGACATGACCGGGTGTCAGGCCGATGAAGTAGGTGACGAGCGGCTTCTCGGCGTCCGGGCGGTCCTGCTTGGAGCCGAGCACCTGGTTGTACAGGGCGCGCTCGTAGTAGTCCAGGTAGGCCGGGTCCTGCTCATGGAGGAACAGTGCCCGGCTCAGCTTGAGCATGTTGTACGCGCAGCAGGTCTCGGCGGTGGTGGCGCCGATCGTGCCCGCGATGACGTCCCGGCCCTTGAAGAACTCGCCCGTGCTGGTGCCGCCGATCGCGTACATGCGGTGCGGTACGACCATGTGCCAGAAGGCGCGTGCGGCCTTCAGATAGCGTTCCTCGCCGGTCGCGTCGTACAGGCGCAGGTACCCGGTGAAGATCGGGATGTGCTGGTTGGCGTGCAGTCCGTCGAGGACGTCGGTGCCGGCGGCGCACGCGTCGATGAGCCGGTCCAGGTCGAACAGCCTGGCCAGCGCGAGGTGTTCGGGCCGGCCGGTGAGGTCGTACAGATCGCAGATCGCCTCGACGATGCCGCCGAACTCGCCGCTGGAGAAGATCCCCCACATGCGCTGGAGCGTCGCGGCGGGCAGCTTCGACAGGCGGCTGTGCATCCAGTCGCCCATCCCCGCGGCGAGGTCGAGCGCGCGGGCGTCGCCGGTGGCGTGATGCGCGTCGAGCAGCCCGCGCAGGATCTTGTGAGCCGTGTAGTAGGGCGCCCACACCGTGGTGTAGTCGCTGCGCGTCATCGACTCCAGCTGGATGAACTGCGTCTCGGGGTATGCCGCGAGGAATCCGGTGTGGCTGGGACCGCCCCAGGTTCGCCGCAGCGTGGCGGTGAGCCCGCGGCCGGAGGCGTCCGCGAACGTACCGCCCTCCTGCTCGTCGAAGGCGTACGAGGCCAGGTCGCCGGAGCCGCGGCGGCTCTGCAGGGCGGTGATCTCGTCCGGGCCGAGCACCCGTGACCACACGTCGAAGCAGCCGAAGGCACCGGCGAACACGGGGTCGGCGGGGAAGGCGGAGCGTCCGAGCCAGTGGTGGGCGAGCGTGCCGAGGGCGGCGGGGGTGAGGGTCATGGCCGTGTTCCGGGTCACGGCCGTGCCGTTGACGTACAGCGTTCCCGTGCCCGCGCCGAGCGTGACCGCCACATGGCTCCACCGGTTCAGCGGCAGGGGCGCCGTGCCGTTCACAGCCTGCTCACCTCCCGGCCCGCCGGCGGTGATCGCGAACCGGGGCACTCCGTTCGCGTTGCGGGCGGCCAGGTACAGATACCGGGTGGTGTCATTGCCGCAGTCGAGGACCCGGGCCCACGCGGCATCATGCGTGGGCTTCACCCAGACGGCCAGGGTGAGTCCGGCGGCAGAGCCGAGCACCTGCGGCGGCAGGTCGACGTACCGGTAGGACCCGCGGACGTTCTCCACGGCAGGCCCGAACCGGCCCTCCAGGCTCAGCACCGCAGGGTCGTGCCGCAGCGCCTCGCGCACCTCGGTCAGCGCGGTGACCATGGTGCGGATCCTGTCGCCGAACACCTGCTCGCCGGTGCTCTCGTACGCCTGGGACAGCATGGTCAGGAAGTGCCCGGTGTAGTGCCCGCGCAGGTTCCCGTTGGCCTCCCCGTCCAGGCCCTCCCATCCGCCGGGGGCGACCGCGCCGCGCGTGGACAGCCCGGCGTTCGCACGGAAGACCTGGAGCAGCCGGTCCACGTCGTAACCGCGGGCGTGCCGCAGCATCAACTCGCGCTTGTCGGCGAAGAGTCCGGGCCCGAGGGCGACCTCGTCGAGCGCGAAGGGACGCAGCGCCGAAGTGCCGGGCGCGGGCAACGGTGCCGCGTCTGCCCCGCCGGTCGTCCCGGCCGCCAGGCCGGACGCGGACGCGGCGAGTACGGCAGAGCGCAGGAGGGTCCGTCGGGTGAGGGGCGGGGCCATGTGCTCCTCCACGAATGTTCGATATCGCGAACGATGTACGGGAAGTCGACCAGACGCTAGAGGGGAGAGAGGAGGGCGTCAACGGTACCGACGAGTTCGCGTCCGGCGGCTGCGACCGCCCCGCCCGTCTCACCAGGTGTCGACGAACGCCCTTCGCTGCTCGGCCGGTTCGGACCAGTCCTGCAGAGCGGCGCAGATCCACGCCCGGGACTGCGCCGGATCGATCACCGCGTCGATCTCCAGCGCCGCCGCCGCGTTCACCGCCTTGCCGTGCTCGTACAGTTCGGCGACCCGGGCCTCGAAGGCGCCCTGCCGCTGCGCCGGGTCGGCGATGGCCTCCAGTTCCCTGCGGTAGCCGAGGCGGACCGCGCCCTCCAGGCCCATGCCGCCGAACTCGCCGCTGGGCCAGGCGGCCGTGGCCAGCGGGGCGCGCGTCGAACCGCCCATCATCGCCATCGCCCCGAGACCGTACGCCTTGCGCAGCACCAGACTCACCAGCGGCACGCGCAGGTTGGCGCCGGTGACGAAGAGACGGGCGAAGTGCCGTACGGTCGCGGTGCGTTCGGCGTCCGGGCCGACCATGAAACCGGGCGTGTCGCACAGCGAGACGACCGGCAGCCCGAACGCGTCGCACAGCTGGAGGAAACGGGCCGCCTTGTCGGCGGCGTCCCGGTCGACGGCCCCGCCGAGATGGGCCGGGTTGCTGGCGATCAGACCGAGCGGCCGGCCCGCGATGCGGACCAGACAGGTCAGGACGCCCACCCCGAAGGCGGGGCGCAGCTCCAGCACCGAGTCGACGTCGGCCAGGGCGCGCACGGCCGCCCGCATGTCGTAGGACCGCCGCCGGTTCTCGGGCACGACGTGCCGCAGCAGCCGCGCGTCCGGCTCCTCCCAGCCGTCCTGCGGCCCGCGGAAGTACGACAGATAGCGCCGGGCGACGCGCACCGCCTCCGCCTCGTCGGCCACCGCGAGGTCCACCACCCCGTTCGGGACCTGCACCGACAGCGGGCCGACCTCCTCCGGCCGGTACACGCCGAGCCCACCGCCCTCGATCATCGCCGGGCCGCCCATGCCGATGCTGGCCTCCGGTGTGGCGATCACGACGTCGCAGCAGCCCAGCAGTGCGGCGTTCCCGGCGAAGCAGCGGCCGGAGGCGATGCCGACCAGCGGTACCCGGCCGCTGAGCCGACCCATGCGCTGGAAGGTGGTGACGTCCAGGCCCGCGACCGACGTGGTGTCCGTGTCCCCGGGACGGCCGCCACCGCCCTCCGCGAACAGCACCACCGGCAGCCGCCGCTGCTCCGCCAGCCCCAGCATCCGGTCGGTCTTGCGGTGGTTGTTCAGCCCCTGCGTGCCCGCCAGCACCGTGTAGTCGTACGACATCACCACGCACGCCCTGCCGTCGATGCGCCCCGTGCCGGTGACCATGCCGTCGGCCGGGGTCGAGCGGATCAGCTCGTCCAGTGGCCGGCGCCGCCGCTGCGCGGCGATCGCGAGCGCGCCGAACTCCGTGAACGAGCCCTCGTCGCACAGGTCGTCGATGTTCTCCCGTGCCGTACGACGGCCCCGTGCGTGCCGTCCGGCCACGGCCTCGGGCCGGTTCGCGTCCCGGGTGAAACCGTGCCGGGCGACGGACTCGGCCAGGTCGGCGCGGACGGCGTCCAGATCGACCGGCTCGCCCTCGGGCCGGGCCGCTTCCACGCCGGTGACCTCGTCCAGCGCCGCCAGCAGCGCCCCCGCGGCGACCGTCCCGCCCACGCGCGCGTGCAGCCGCCGTACGACTCCGGCGGCGGGTGCGCGGACCACGTGCTCCATCTTCATCGCCTCGATCACCAGCACCTGCTGGCCGGGGCGGACCGGTTCGCCGAGCGCCACGTCCACGGAGACGACCGTGCCGCCCATCGGCGCGGTGACCGTGCCGTCCTGCGGTGCGAGGGCCTGCGGCTCCGTCGCGCGGACGTGCTCGGTGACCACGCCGGTGTGCGCCCAGAACCTCGGCCGGGCCAGGACCTCGCGCAGCAGCGGGATGCCGGTGCGCACGCCGTCCACGGCGAACTCCGCCAGCGCTCGCCGGGCCCGGGCGCAGGCCGCCTCCACCCCGCCGTGCGGTGCGTGCGCGATCACCTTCGCCAGCAGGGCGTCGTAGCGGGTGCCGATCTCCGTCCCGGCGCGCAGCGCCGTGTCGACCCGGATGCCCGGGCCCGTGGGGACGTCGAACCGCGTGATCCGGCCCGACTGCGGCAGCACGCTCCCGTCGCCCGCCGTCACCTCGGCGTTGACGCGGGCCTGCACGGCCACCCCGCGCGGCGCCGGCGGCGGGCCCGCGAGCCCCACGTCGGCCAGCGTGTCCCCGGCCGCGAGCCGCAGCTGCACGGCGACGAGGTCGACACCGGTCACCTCCTCGGTGACCGTGTGCTCCACCTGCAGTCTGGGGTTGGCCTCGATGAAGCGGAACTCCTCGCCGCGAAGCAGGAATTCGACCGTCGTCAGGCTGGTGACGCCCGCGGCGCGCGCCAGCCGCAGTGCATCGTCGAGGACCTTGTCCCGGGCGGATTCCGGGAGTTCGGGCGCCGGCGCGATCTCGATCAGCTTCTGGTGGCGGCGCTGGGCGCTGCAGTCACGGTCCCACAGATGCGTGACCGCGCCGGTGGCGTCGCCGACGATCTGCACCTCGATGTGCCGGGCGCCCTCCAGCAGCCGCTCCGCGTACACCTCGTCCCGTCCGAAGGCCTGCCGCGCCTCCGATCGGCACTGCTCCCAGGCCTGCGCCAGCTCCTCGGCCGAGCGTGCCACCCGCATTCCGCGGCCGCCGCCCCCGCCGACGGCCTTGACCATCAACGGCCCACCGGCCAGCAGCGCGCGAGCCTCTGCGAGGTCCGAGGCCCCGTCGAGCACCGGCACCCCCGCCCGGGCTGCCAGTTCACGGGCGCGCACCTTGTCGCCGAGCAGGCGAAGGGTCCTCGCCGAGGGTCCCACGAAGCGGATGCCGGCCTCGGCGCAGCGGTCGGCGAAGTCCGCGTCCTCGCTGAGGAAGCCGTACCCCGGGTGCAGAAAGCCGCAGCCGGTCCGGCGGGCCGCCTCGATCAGCGCCCCGGCGTCCGGATAGCCACCGGCGAGCGGCACCGCCTCGTCGGCGAGCCCCACATGGGCGTCGTCGCCGTCGGCGTACACCGCGACCGTGCGCAGCCCCGCCTCCTGCGCGGCCCGCAGCACGCGGACGGCGATCTCCCCACGGTTGGCGACGAGGACGGCGGCAGAACCCATGGCAGCTCCCAGAGCGCGCGGACGACCGGCTCAGCCATGCTCATTGACATTGACGTCAACGTCAATACGCTGACGGCGTGGCACACACCCCGAAGACCTGGGCGGTCCGCACCGCCCGCGACCGCACCGAGGCCCCCGCGCGGGCCCGGCTGCTCGACGCCGCCGAGGCCGTCTTCGCCCGGCTCGGCTACGGCCCGGCCACCGTCGCCGACATCACCGCCGAGGCCGAGGTCTCCCGGGCCGGCTTCTACGTGTACTTCGCCTCCAAGGAGGACGTCTTCCGGGTCCTCGCGGCCCGCGTGCGGGACGCCTTCCTCGCCTCCCAGGAGGTGCCCGGGGTCGACACCGACGACGTGCGCGCCGTCGCCCGGGAGTCCGTCGCCGCGTTCGTCGCCGCCTACGCCCGGCACGCGGCGCTGATGCCGCTGCTGGAACAGCAGGCCCGCACCGACGACGACGTACGCGCCCTGTGGCAGGAGATCCGCGAGCGGCCCGTGCACCGCCACGCCCGTTACATCCGCCGCCTCGTCGCCGAGGACCGGGCGCGTCCGGTCGCCGAACCGCTCGCGGTGGCCCGCGCGGTGGGCGCCATGAGCGTCGAGTTCGCCCGCCAGGTCGCCGCCCGCCGGATCGGCCACGCGGCCGCCGTGCGTGATGTGACGGCCATGTACATGCAGCTGCTCCGTGTCGCCCCGAGACGTGAGGACGAGCCGCGATGACGCACACGCCCCGCACCGAGGAGTACCTGACCGATCTGCGTACCCGCTGGGCCCGGGCCCGGCGCGGCCGTCAGCCCGAGGCCGTGCGCCACCGCGCGGGCGAACGGACCGTACCCGGGTACGTACGGCACTGGGCGCGGGAGCGACCCGAGCAGCCCGCGATCATCGCGCTCGGCGGATCCCTCACCTACCGCGAACTCGACGACGTCACCGACCGCCTGGCCGGATGGCTCGCCGACCGCGGCGTGCGGCCCGGGGACCGGGTCGCCGTCTGCCTGCCCACCAGCGTGTTCTTCGCGGTCGCCTTTCTCGCGATCCTGCGGCTCGGGGCTGTGCACGTCCCGGTCAACCCGATGTTCCGGGCGCCGGAGATACAGCACGAGATCGACGACTCCGGCGCCCGGCTGGTGTTGTCCTTCGAGCCGCTGAGAGACGTGCTGGACGAGGCACTGGCCGGCCGGGAGGCGCACCGTGTGCTCCTGGAGGACGTGTGGCAGGAGGTCCTCGCCCACGCCCCGCTGACCGACGGCCCCGAGGACCTCGAAGCGCTCGCCGCCCTCAACTACACAGGCGGCACCACCGGCCTGCCCAAGGGTGTCGAGCACACCCAGCGGCACATGGTCTACACGGCCACCGCCATCCAGGCAGGTCTGCCCGGCGCCGAGGACGGCATCGTCTCGCTGTGCTACCTGCCCGTCTTCTGGATCGCGGGCGAGAACCTCGGCATCCTCGCCCCGCTCGTCTCCGGGGGCACCAGCGTGCTGCTGCCCCGCTGGGACCCGGCCGCCGTGCTCCGGCTGATCGAGGAGCACCGGGTCACCACCATGGCCGGCACCGTCGAGAACTACCTCGAACTCCTCGGCCACCCCGACTTCCCGCACCGCGACCTGAGCAGCCTCACCCACCCGCTCGCCGTCTCCTTCATCCGGGCGCTCACCCCGGAGGTCCGCGCCCGCTGGCGCAAGGCCACCGGCGCCGTCCTGCGCGAGGCGTCGTACGGCATGACCGAGACCCACACGAGCGACACCAGCACGCTCGGCTTCCAGGACGGCGACGCCGACCTGCTCGGTGACCCGGTGTTCTGCGGGCTGCCGGTGCCCGGCACCGAGTTCATGGTCGTCGACTTCGCCACCGGCGAGCCGCTGCCGCTGGACGAGGCGGGCGAGATCGTCGTCCGCGGGCCCTCGCTGCTCACCGGCTACTGGCGCGCGCCCGCGGCGACCGCGGCCGCGCTGCGGGACGGCTGGCTGCACACCGGCGACATCGGCAGCCTGGACGAGGACGGCTGCCTGCGCTACCTCGGACGCCACAAGGACATGATCAAGGTGAACGGGATGAGCGTCTTCCCGACCGAGATCGAGACCTACCTCGCCCGCCATCCCGACGTGCTCGCCGCGGCCGTCGTCGCCGTCGCCGACGAACGCAGCGGGCAGCTGCCGTACGCCTACGTCACCACCGCGCCCGGCGCCACGCTCACCGCCGAGGAGCTGCGCGGCTGGGCGGGCGAGACGATGGCCGCGTACAAGGTGCCGCTGGTCGAGATCGTTCCCCGACTGCCGCTGACCCCGACCGGCAAGATCAGGAAGACGGAGCTGGCCGCGCGGGCCCGTGGCAGCCGGCCCGCGCCCTGACGTACGTCACCGAGCCGTCCGGCGTCCTCACTGCGCCGTCTGCCGCCCGATCGACTCCACCAGGGGCAGCAGACGGTGCGGGACGCGTTCGCGCAGGGCGACCTCCGTGCGGGTGCGCACCACGCCGGGCAGGCTGATCACCTTCTGGATCACGTCCTCCAGGTGTGCGTTGTCGCGTGCCACGACCCGGGTCAGCATGTCCCCGCCGCCGGTGATCGAGAACGCCTCGACGATCTCCGGTACGGCCGCCAGGGCGTCGCCCACGTCGTCGAGGTGGCCCTGCGTGACCTCGATGTGCACGAACGCCAGCACCGGGTGGCCCAGCGCGGCGGGGGAGAGGGTCGGGCCGGTACCGGTGATGACGCCGTCCCGCTCGAGGCGGTCCAGCCGCGCCTGGAGCGTGCCGCGGGCCACGCCGAGGATGCGGGCGTACTCGCGCACGCTCGTGCGCGGCTGTTCGAGCAGCAACCGCAGGATGCGGGTGTCGAGCTCGTCCACGGTCATGGTTCCACCGGTCTTCCAGGTCGTGCGGCGATCACTGCCGACTGTACCAATGGCTCAGCGGTGCGCTGGCCGGGCGGACCAGCGAGGCTGGTCCGTTGGCCTGTCTACGGCCGAAGAGAGACTGCTCTTATTGGGCCAATGGCCCAGTGCTCAGGTGAAGACTTGAGCCAGCAGCGGCGTTGATGCTCTCATAGTGAGGTCGATGGCGCTGCGGACCTCCGCGGCGCCTTTTTCGTGCGAGTGTGCCAAGGGGGCGGTAGACAGTGCTGAAGCGGGTGTTCGTGGCTCCGGACCCGGGGCGGGTGCGGCTGTGCTTCGCGGCGCGGGCCGTGCTCGGTATCGGGCTGGCCGTGATCGTGTGTGGCCTGGCCGGACACTCCCTCCCGGGCGCCGTCACCGGCGGACTCGCCGCGCTGCTCGCCCTGTTCACGGTCGCCGACGCCACCGTGCGCCGCCAGGCCGTCACCACGGCCCTGCTGCCCGTCGCCGGACTGCCGGTGCTCGCTGCCGCGGCCGTGCTGCACGACCTGCCCGTCCTGCGCGACGTCACGTTCCTCGCCGTCGTCGGCGCGGGCGTGTACGCGCGCCGGTGGGGGCCGCGCGGGCACAGCCTCGGCGTGTTCGCGTTCATGATGTTCTTCATCGCTCAGTTCCTGCACGCCGGCCCCCGGCAACTTCCCGAGCTGTTCGTGGCGCTGCTGCTGTCCGTGGCGTCCGCGGCCGCGGTGCGCTTCGGGTTGTGGTGCTACGAGCGACGCCTGCCCCCGGCCGCCGCGCCCGCGCCGCCCGGCGGCGGCGTACTGGCCCGGGTGACCACCCGGCAGGCCGTCCAGGCGTTCACCGGCGCCGGGTTCGCCCTGGTCGTCGGCCAGCTGGTCAGCGGACAGCGCTGGTACTGGGCCGTCGGCGCCACCTGGTGGGTCTTCGTCAACACCACCTCGCGCGGCGAGACCCTGGTGCGCGGCTTCCGCCGGGTGCTCGGCACCGTCATCGGCATCGGGCTCGGCCTGCTCGTCGCCGTGCCCGTGCACGGGGCTCCCGTCCCCACGGCCGTCCTCGTCGCCGCGTGTGTTTTCGGCATCTTCTACTCTGCGGCCGTCTCCTACACCTGGATGATGCTCTGCGTGACGCTGCTGGCCGAGCTGCTCTACGGCCTCCTCGGCGTCCTCACCCCCGGGCTGCTGGCGCTGCGGCTGACGGAGACCGCCGTGGGGGCGCTCGGCGCCGTGCTCGCCGTGCTGTTCGTGCTGCCGGTCACCACGCACGCCGTCACCGACGCGTGGATCCAGCGTGCCCTGCGCTGCGTGCACGCCTGTACCGCCGAGGCCGCGGCGCGCCTCGCCGGCACGCCCGATGCCGACCCGGCGCCGCGGGTGGCCGAGCTGGAGCAGCTGCTCGGCCGGGTCCGGCTGTCCATCGCGCCGCTGGTGCACCCGCTGAACCCGATGCGCGGCCGCAAGGAGCGGGCCCGGACCGTCCTCGCCCTGCTCGACGACTGCGCCCGCGAGATCCGCGGCCTGGTCGCCGTCGCCGCCGACCCCGAGGCCTCCCACGACGCCCGTCTGGCCGCGGCGTGCTGGCGGGTGCAGACGGCGGTGGAGGCACTGACCGAGGGTGAAACCCGCGAGCTCGCGGTCTGTTCCCACCCTCCGGCCACCGAACCGGCCGCCCTCGCCCACCTGCACGGCCTGGAGCGCGCCCTCGCCGAACTGGCCACCCCGCTGCGCACCCCGTCGGGCTCACCCCTGGTGGGCGCGTGAGGGCGGTCGACGCGGACGCGGCGACACTCCCGCGGGGGCCGGAGCCCCGCTGACCCGGCACGGCCGGTGGACCGCGCACCTTCCGTCGTCCTCTCCGTCCTCTCCCGGCGATCTGGCCCTGTTTGGTCTAGACCGGGTCCGTCGGCTGCTAGCGTCGCACCCGATACCGGGTGACGAGAGGGGACAGCGGTGGCGAACAGCGGTCGGCGGGCGTTCATCGGGTCGTTCACGGCGGCCGGCGGCCCCGGCATCCTCACGGCGGCCGTCGCGGCCGGCACTGGCGCGCTGACGCCCCTGAGCAGCGTCGACGGCCTCCCCGACCCCTCCTACCTGGCCCTGTCGCCCGACGGCCGCACGCTGTACGCGGTCAGCGAGACCTCCGAGGGCGTCATCGCCGCGTTCCGAGTCGACGGCGACAAGCCCGAGCCGGCCGGCCCCCGCGTCGCGGTCGGCGGCGGCCCCACGTATCTCAGCCTGTACGACGGCCACGTCCTGACCGCCGACTACGGCTCCGGCAGCGTCACCGCCGTCCCCGTCCGCGCCGACGGGACCCTCGCGCCCGCCGCCTCCGGCGTGCTGCGGCACACCGGCTCCGGACCGCACAGCAAGCGACAGCAGGGCCCGCACGCCCACCAGGTGCAGCCCGACCCCAGCGGCCGCTGGGCGGTCAGCGTCGACCTCGGCACGGACTCGGTGCGGGTGTGCACCCTGGCGGACGGCAGCCCGTCCGTGCACCGGGAGTTCGCGATGCGGCCCGGCTCCGGCCCGCGCCACCTGGCGTTCCACCCGTCCGGCGGGTACGCCTACGTCGTCAACGAACTGACGCCCACGGTCACCGTCTGCCGCTGGGACGCCGCCGGCGGCGTCCTCACCCCGCTCGCCGAGACGCCCGTGCTGCCGTACGCCCCGGCCGGTGACGCCTACCCGTCCGGAATCGTCGCCTCGCCCGACGGCCGCTTCCTGTGGATCGCCACCCGCGGCGAGGACGTGCTGTCCGTCTTCGCGGTGGAGGGCGGCGGCGACGTGCTGCGGCTCGTCGGGACGGTGCCGTGCGGCGGTCACTGGCCGCGGGCGCTCAGCGAGGCCGACGGCGTCCTGTACGTCGCCAACGAGCGCTCCGGCGACGTGACCTGGTTCGCGGTGCAGCCGGCCACCGGGCTGCCCCGGCGCGGCGGCTCGATCGCGGTCCCCGCGGCGTCCTGCGTGGTCCTCGCCTGACCGCCCGGTCCGGCTCGTCGGACCGTACGCCGAAGGGCCCGCTCCCCTGTGGGGAGCGGGCCCTTCGGCTTTCGTCCGGGTGTCTCCGGGAATGTCGTACGGGTCAGCGGACCGGGGCGCCCTGCGCCTGCTGCGGCGCGATGCCCAGCGCCGTCGTGTACTTGGCCAGGGCCAGCTTGCCGATCGCCGGGTACGGGCCGAGCGCCTCGGCCGCCGGGCAGCCCGCCTCCTTGGCCGCCCCCTCGACCAGCGAGGCGTCGATCTCCGGGCCGATCAGGTACGGCGCGAGGGCCAGCTGCTGGGAACCGGAGGAGCGCAGCTGCTCGGCGACGTTCGCGATCGAACCCTCCTGGTCGAGGGCGGCCGCCATCACCGGCACGGCGAGGCGCGCGGCGAGCAGCATGCCCGTGATCCCGGCCGCCTGCACCGCCTCCTCGCCGCCCACGGCCGCGAGGATGATGCCGTCCGCGGCCGTCGCCACGGTGAACAGGCGGGCACGGTCCGCGCGGGCCAGACCGGCCTCCGACAGGCGCACGTGCAGCGCCTCGGCGAGCAGCGGGTGCGGGCCGAGGACGTCGGTCAGCTCGGCGGCGACCCGGCTGTCCATCAGGGCCTGGCGGATCCGGCGCAGCAGCGCGTTGTCCGGACCGGCCAGCAGCGGCACGACGACCGCGACCGGGCCCTCGGGCTCCTTGACCTCGAGACCGGCGGCGAGGGCCTGCTCGTAGCGGGCGGTGCGCTCCTCCGCGGCGTACACGAGCACCGACTGCAGCGTCGGGAACTCCGCGTCGTCCCCGTCCACGTACCCGATCCGCGCGTCCAGGCCGGGCAGCTCGGAGCGCGCGATGCTCACGACCTCCTCGGCGAGGCTGCGCGTGGCGGCGCCGGTCGTGCCCGGAACCGCGAGGACGAGCGCGGGCGCGCCCTCGGGAGCCGCCAGGGGCTCGGGTCGGCGGTGCCGCCCGGGCTGGCGGGGGCGCGGCATTCGTACTGGCAGGCCGGACGCGGGCCCAGTGGGGGAGCTCATGGCGCCGCATGTTACTGGTTTCCTGGGCTCCCCTGTTCGGGGAGGGTGCAGGTGAGCGGTATCCGTCCGGATTTGTCTGATGAGTTACGTACGGTTTGGAAGTGATCGGTGTCTGTTCCGGGCGACTTGTTCCGTGCGGGCGGATTGCCGGGTCACGGCCCCGCCGTATCCAGCACGTGCAGCATCGTGCCGTCGGCGGGCAGGGCCAGGGTGCCCAGGGCGAGAGCGGTGGCGACGCGGACCGCGCCGTGCAGGGGGTCGCCCTCGGCGGGCACCCGGCGCGCGTGCGGCAGCCGTGCGGCCAGTTCCTCCTCCAGGGGGACGAGCAGAGGATCGCCCGTCTTGAACAGGCCACCGGTGAGAGCCACGCACGGTTCCCCCGAAGGGGGGCACACGGCGGCCGCCGAGTCGGCGATGTGCCGGGCCGCCTCGCGCACAACGGCCACGGCCACCGGGTCGCCGTCGGCGGCGCACACCGCCACCTGCGGCGCGAACGAGGCGAGGACGGCCGGGCGGTCGGGGCGCGGGTACAGCGCGCCGGGCAATCCGGCGACCGGCCCGAACGTCTTCTCGGCGCAGGCCAGCAGCGCCGCCGAACCGCCGGGCCGGCCGTCGTGGGCGCGCAGCGCGGCCTCCAGACCGGCCCGCCCGATCCACGCGCCGGAACCGCAGTCGCCGAGCAGATGACCCCAGCCGTCGGCCCGCCGCCAGCCGGTCAGATCCGTGCCGACGGCGATCAGACCCGTACCTGCCGCGATCACCGCGCCGGGGCGCGGGCCCAGAGCGCCGGTGTACGCCGTGACGGCGTCCGCGGCCAGCGCCAGCCGCCGCACCCCCAGCTCCTGCCGCAGCGCGCCCGGCAGTTCAGCCCTCAGCGCCTCACCGAGGGTGGCGAGCCCCGCCGCCCCGACGGTCGCCGCGACCGGCGCCGACAGCCCGGTTTCGGCGAGCAACGCCCGGGTCTGCGGAAGCAGTTGGGCCAGTAGATGATCCGCGTCGATGCCCCGGTCACCGGTGCGCACCGGCTCACGCGAGGCCCGCTGCCCCAGCACCCCCCGCGCGACCGTCCCGACGGCCACGCGCAGCCCGGAACCTCCGGAGTCGACGGCGAGCACCACCGCATCGGCTTCGCCGGGGCGCGTCGCGGCGCGCCCGACCGGCTCGTGTCCCACCGCGTCGGCGGCTCCGGGTGCGGCCACCCGCCCAACGGGAGCGGCGGCACCGGCAGGCCGCGTGACAGGTCCAGGGGACTCGGCGGTCCCGTCGGGGCCGGGCGCCTCGACGCCCCCGGCGCGCCCTCGGACACCGGCGTGCCCGTCGGGCGCCGTGGCATCCCCGCCGGCGGCGTCGGCCGTGGGCGCGGAGGAAGCACCGCGCGCCGCGTCGGCCGGGGTCACGGCAGGCACCAGTCCACCGGCTGGCCGCCCTGGCGGATCAGCAGGTCGTTGGCCCGGCTGAACGGACGGGAGCCGAAGAAGCCGCGGTCGGCGGACATGGGGGAGGGGTGCGCCGACTCCACGCTCGGCAGGTCACCGAGCAACGGACGCAGATTGCGCGCGTCCCGCCCCCACAGGATGGACACCAGCGGCTTGCCCCGGGCCGCCAGCGCCCGGATCGCCTGCTCGGTGACCTCCTCCCAGCCCTTGCCGCGATGCGCCGCGGGCTTGCGCGGGGCCGTGGTGAGCGCCCTGTTCAGCAGCAGCACCCCCTGCTGGGTCCACGGGGTCAGATCACCGTTGGACGGGGCCGGCAGCCCCAGGTCGGCCTGCAGCTCGCGGTAGATGTTGATGAGGCTGCCGGGCAGCGGCCGCACGTCCGGCGCGACCGAGAACGACAGCCCCACCGCATGCCCCGGCGTCGGATAGGGGTCCTGCCCGACGATCAGGACGCGGACCTCGTCGAACGGCTGCTGGAACGCCCGTAGGACGTTGGCGCCCGCCGGGAGATAGGTGCGCCCCGCGGCGATCTCCGCGCGGAGGAAGTCACCCATCGCGGCGATGCGCCCGGCCACGGGTTCCAGGGCCTTCGCCCAGCCTGCTTCGACGATTTCATGCAACGGTCGTGGTGCCACGGGCGTCACCCTACTGCCGTACACAAGGTGACGATCAACCGGTGGCCAACACCCGCCCGCCACACCGTGTCCACTGTGTTCCCCCCCTCGTTCCCCCGTTCCCCCCATGGACCTCATCCGATCACGGCCGCCCGCACACACAGCACGTCCGGCAGATGCGACGCCAACTGCCGCCAGGTGTCGCCGTCGTCGGCCGAGGCGAACACCTCGCCGTTGCGGTTGCCGAAGTAGACACCCGCCGGGTCGGCGTCGTCCGTGCACAGCGCGTCCCGCAACACCGTGCCGTAGTGGTCCTCCTGCGGCAGGCCCGCCGTGAGCGGCTCCCAGCTCTTGCCCGCGTCCGCCGTGCGGTAGACACGGCAGCGCCGGCCGGCCGGCACCCGGTCGGCGTCGGCGTTGATCGGGAACACGTACGCCGTGTCACCGCGGTGCGGATGCGCGGCCGCGGCGAAACCGAACGTCGACGGCAGCCCCTCACCGATGTCCGTCCAGTGGGCGCCCGCGTCGTCGCTGCGGTACACCCCCCAGTGGTTCTGCAGGTAGAGCCGGTCCGGATTGGCCGCGTCCCGCGTCACCTTGTGCACGCACTGGCCGAACTCCGGGTTCGGATCCGGCAGGAACACCGCGGAGACACCGGAGTTGGACGGGACCCAGCTGGCGCCGCCGTCGGTGGTGCGGAACACGCCGGCCGTGGACACGGCCACCGTCACCGCCCGCGCGTCCCGCCGGTCGGTGAGCACCGTGTGCAGCCCCTCCCCGCCGCCGCCCGGCACCCACTTCGACCGCGTGGGGTGCTCCCACAGCGGGCGGACCAGCTCGAAGGTCTCCCCGCGGTCCTCCGAGCGGTACAGCGCCGCCGGTTCCGTGCCCGCGTACACCACGTCGTGCTCGGCCGCCGCCGGGTGCAGCTGCCACACCCGCTCCAGCGAAGCACCCGTGTCCTTGGGGAACTTGACCGCCGGCTTGGACGGCTCCTTCCAGGTGCGGCCCAGGTCGTCGGAGTGGAACACCGACGGCCCCCAGTGCGCGCTGTCGCCGCCCGCCAGCAGCCGCGGGGTGCCGCCGCGCGTGTCGATCGCGACCGAGTACACGGCCTGTGCGTTGAAGTACGGGCTCTCGTCGAATTCCCAGCCGCCGTCCCGCCCGCGCCCGATGAACAGGCCCTTGCGGGTGCCCACGGCCAGTAGTACCTCGGTCATGCCGAACACCTCCGCGACGTCTTTGTCCCAGACATCGGCCAGTGTGCACCCCACCACTGACAGCGGCCTCTCCGGAGGGTGTCGCCGCAGGTCAGAGCGGCGATTGTGGCAGACGCGGGCGGTGCGCGGGGCGTTTTCCCGACAACGCGTGCGGGGCGCGGACGACCGTGGGACCGTCGAAGCGCAGGGCTCGTCCTGAGCACCGGGCGCCCGTCCGCCGTACTGGAGGGCGCCGGGGATGCTCGCGCTGATGAGGAGGATGCCGTCGATGGCGGTCCGTGGTCCCGAGGTCTGGCTGTGGCGCTGGCGGCGCAATCCGCTCAGGCGCCGCGCCGACAAGGTGGAGGCCTGGGTGGTGCTCGCGCTGTGGACGTGCACCGTCGTGGCCGGAGTGCTCGCCGGGCTCGGCGCCTCCCGGTCGGTGGAGCAGGGGCTGGCCCGCGAGCGTGCCGAATGGCGTCCCGTCGTCGCCCGCCTCACCCAGCGGGCGCCCACGGCCGGCACCGGCGCCGACCACGTGTGGGCGGACGTGTCCTGGCGGGCGGCGGACGGCTCCGCGCACACCGGTCAGGTCCGGGTGCGGCCGGGCAGCGCGACGGGCGGCCAGGTGACGGTGTGGACCGACCCCCGAGGCCGCCTCGTCTCCCGCCCCGCCACCGCCGGACAGGCCCACCTGCGCGCCGTCCTGCTCGGCACCCTGGCCGGAGTGAGTACCGCGGTCGTCCCCTTCGTCGCCGGCCGCGCCCTGCGCAGCCGCCTCGAGCAGCGCCGACTGGATCAGTGGGAGGCGGAGTGGGCCCGCTTCGGCCCGCTGTGGGGGAGGGGCAGGACGGGCTGACGACCGTGGGACGGATGATCAAGGGAGCCGATGCCTTGGTGCCGTCGGTGCCGCTGCTGATCGCCGTGCGCGGCGAGGTGGACGCCGCGGCCCTGCCGCCGACGGAGGAGGGCCACTCACCGTCCCGTCACCCGACGGCCCCGCCGCCTCACGCGCCCTCCGCAAGCGCCCGCCCCAGGATTCCGTCCAGGTCCGCCGTGGCCGGCAGGGTGCCGAAGGCGAGTCCCCAGTCGCCGCCGAGGCGGGTCGCGCAGAAGGCGTCGGCCACCGCGGGCGGGGCGTGACGGACCAGGAGCGACGCCTGGAGGGTGAGTGCCATCCGCTCCACCAGGCGGCGGGCGCCGACCGGTGACGCCTCCCGCAGGTCGTCCCGCAGCCGCGTCACGGCGGTGTCCAGGCGCGCGTCCGCACCCTGGGCCAGGGCGAACTCGGCGAACAGGGCCTCCGCGGTCACCGGCTCGCGGACCAGGGCGCGCAGCACGTCGAGCGCGTTGACGTTCCCGGACCCCTCCCAGATCGACAGCAGCGGCGCCTCACGGTAGTGCCGCGGCATGCCCGAGTCCTCCACGTAGCCATTGCCACCGAGGCACTCCAGGGCCTCGGCGGTGAAGGCCGGGCCCCGCTTGGTCACCCAGTACTTGCCGATGGCCGTGGCGATCCGGCGGAACGCCCGCTCGCCCTCGTCGCCGCGCACCGCCCGGTCGGCCGCTCCGGCCAGCCGCAGTGTCAGCGTCGTCGCGGCCTCGGACTCCAGCGCGAGATCGGCCAGCACGTTGCGCATCAGCGGCTGGTCCAGCAGTCGCGCCCCGAAGGCGCTGCGGTGCCGGACATGGTGACCGGCCTCCACCAGCGTCTTGCGCATCAGCGTCGCGGAGGCCATCACACAGTCGAGCCGTGTGCAGTTGACCATCTCGATGATCGTCTTGACGCCCTGGCCCTCCGGCCCGACCAGCCAGGCCACCGTCCCGTCGAACTCCGGTTCCGAGGACGCGTTGGACCGGTTACCGAGCTTGTCCTTCAGCCGCTGCACCCGGAACGGGTTGCGGCTGCCGTCCGGCAGGATGCGCGGGACCAGGAAGCACGACAAACCCTCCGGCGCCTGGGCGAGCACCAGGAACACGTCGCACATCGGCGCCGAGGTGAACCACTTGTGCCCGCGCAGTGTGTACACGCCCGGCTCGGCGGTCGGCGTGGCCGTCGTCGTGTTCGTCCGGACGTCGGAGCCGCCCTGCTTCTCCGTCATCCCCATGCCCGCGAGCAGACCGCGCTTCTGGGCCGGCACCCGCAGCCCGGGGTCGTACTCGCGGCTGGTCAGCAGCGGTTCGTACACCTTGGCCAGTTCCGGTTCGCGGCGCAGCGCGGGCACGGCGGCGTAGGTCATCGACGTCGGGCAGCCGTGCCCCGCCTCGCTGTGCCCCCACACCAGTCCGCCCGCCGTCCGCGCGACGTGCGCACCGGGACGTCCGTCCGCCCACGGCGCCCCGGCCAGACCCTCGGCGACCGCCACCCGCATCAGGTCGTGCCACGCCGGATGGAACTCGACCTCGTCGATCCGGTCGCCGTACCGGTCGTGGGTGCGCAGTTCGGGCTCGTGCCGGTTGGCCAGGTCGCCCCACTCCTGGGCCTGCACGCCACCCGCCCGTTCGCCGAGCCGCCGGATGTCGGCCTCGGCCCAGCCGGCGCCCTCCCGGCGCAGACCCTCGAGCAGCGCCACGTCGTCGGAGGCGTCGTACGGCGCGAGCGGCGGCGGCTGGTTGGTGACGTCGTGCGTGCGGTACGGCTGCGGCCACGCGGAGCCCGGGAGCGAAGTCATAGCCGTCATGTTGCACTCTGTCTGCGATCGTAGCAATAGTGCAACAGCGAGCGGCGCGGTTACAGTACGTCCCCATGCGCAGCACGCACGTCTCGGAGGATCCGCCCGGCGGCGGCCTCGCCCTGCGCCCGCTCTCCGCCCGTTCGATCGTCCTGAGCCTGCTGCTCGGCGCCCATCCGCCGGAGCTGCCGGTCAGGGAGCTGACCCGCGCGGTGGAGCCGTTCGGCGTCGGCGGGTCCACGCTGCGGGCCGCGCTCAGCCGGATGACCTCAGCCGGCGATCTGCGGCGCACCGGCACCGGCTACCGCATCGGCGACCGCCTCCTGGAACGCCGGCGCCGCCAGGACGAGGCGGTCCGGCCCCGGACGCGCGCGTGGCACGGCGACTGGGAGATGGTCGTGATCACTGCGACCGGCCGTGGCCCCGCCGAACGCGCCGACCTGCGCAGCCGGTTGGCAGCCCTGCGCCTGGCGGAACTGCGCGAGGGCGTCTGGCTGCGCCCGGCCAATCTCGACCGGCCGCTGCCTGCCGGGCTCGCCGAGGTCGCCCAGTCCTACACGGCCCGCCCGGACCGCCCCGCACGTGAACTGGTCGCGCAGCTGTGGCCGTTGGACGCCTGGTCCGCCACCGCACGGGCCCTGCTCGCCCACGCGGACGAGGCCGACCGCCCGGCCGACCGGCTCGCCGCCTTCGCCGCGCTCGTACGGCACCTTCTCGCCGACCCCGTGCTGCCGTCCGAGCTGCTCCCCGAGGACTGGCCGGCCCCGGCCCTGCGGGCCGCCTATGCCGCGTACCAGGCGGAGCTGGCCGCCTCGGTGGGCCACGCCCGCACGGGGTGACGGCACCGGCGGCCGTACGAGGAGGGCGAACGCCTCCGCGTACGGCCGCCGTTCACTTCGGCGGGCTCACTTGTAGGTGATGTCGGACGCGGAGTACTTGCAGTAGGTGCCGTCGGGGCCGGAGCCGTTGGTGGTCGGTTCTTTGCCCGTGTTGTTGCCGATGTACTTCTGGCACGGGACGATCTTCTTGCTCGTGTCACCGACGAGGGTGATGTTCCGCAGCGTGGCGCTGTCGCCGTAGTTGGTGTTGATCCCGACGAGCGCGGTGCCCTTGTAGGTCGCCTCGATGGTGTTGAGATTGATCGTCCGCTTGTACTGCGTCCTGCAGTTGCCGCAGCTGCGCACCAGCTTGCCGAAGTTCTTCACCGCGAAGTTCGACACGTTGAGCGTTCCGGCGCCGTTGAACTGGAAGACCTTGTCGCCGGCCTCCTTCGCCCCGCCGCCCGAGACCGTGTAGACGTTGGACGAGGACGAGCCGAGGAAGGTGGCCGCGTCCTCGCCGACGTCCTCCCACCAGACGTTCTGCAGCGTGCAGCTGCCCAGACAGTGGATGCCGTCCGCGGCGGGGGAGCCGATGACGACGTTCTTCAGGACGGTCCCGGGGGCGAGTTCCAGGATCGGCCCCTGGTCCTCGTCCTGGCTGCCGGAGCCGAGGTCCCCGGTGCCGTACAGGCGTTTCATCCCGTAGTCCTTGGTGCCGGACAGCTCGATGGTCGAGGAGACCGCCTGGCTGCCGTTGGCGGTGGGCCAGGTGGCCGCGCTCGCCGGGGAGAGTGCGCCGCTAGTCATGAGCATGCCAAACGCAAGGCCGGTGGCGGCCAGCGCGCCGGTCAGTGCGCGCCGCCGGGTGGGCGTGGGTGTCGTGGGGGCCATGTCCTGAGTGCCTTCCTTTCCGTGGTCGGCTATGTGAAAGATGGACTGCAGGACGAACAAAGTGCGCGTGCTGTGAGCCGACCCCTCCCTTCAAGGGTTTTGGTCGGTCACATGCTTGAACGGACCGTAGAGGGTAAGCGCTTTCTGGTCAACGCTTCACGAGGGGCGTTATCAGCCACTGACGCCCCGCCGCGACTCCTCCACGGAACCGCGTGATGACGAGGCGCTTTGCGGGAACCCGGCCCTCCGGAAAGCGAGGTCGCGCGAGGTGAGGACAGTCATGGCAACGCAGCAGTCGCCCACGGCGACGCTCCCGCAGCCGCTGCGCACCGCCGTCTCGGCGCTGCGGCGGGTGCCCGGCGCGGGGCTGGTGGGCCGGGCGGCCGGCGGGGCGCTGGACAGAATCGGGGCCGTGTCGCCGCGTGGCCGGCGACTGGCGGTGTACACCGGCGCCGGGGTGCTCGGCGTCGCGGGCGTGGTGGAGTGGCCCGTCGCCCTCACCGGCGCGGCGGTGGCCTGGCTGACGCAGCCACGGTCCGGGGAACGGGAAGGCGCCGCGGCGACCGCCGGGGCAGCGGCGTCCGAGACGGCGGGCCGGGTCGAGCAGGAGACGGATGACACGTCGGGCCACGCCACGGGCGGTATGTCCACGCACATCGCGAGCACGGAGCCCGGTCCTGCCCCGGGCGGCCCGGAGGACGCCGCGGGCGGTGGGACCACATACGCCACGGGCGCGACGACACACGAGGGCGTCGCCGCCTCGCCCGGGCCCGCGCCCGCAGGTTCGTCCGAGTCCGCGGGCACCGGAGCTCCCGGAGCCCGTCCCGCCACCTCGCGGCACGAAGGGGCGGTGGCGAAGAGCGCCGCCAAGCAGGTGGCGAAGAACGCGGCGCTCAGCGCGTCCAGGGGGGCGAGCGCGCACTACTCCGGAACCCGGGCACGACGGACCACGGCGTCCCCCACGAGGACCAGGGCGGGAGCGTCCACCCCGGACGTCCGGCCGCGACACGGCGAAGAGTGAGGATTCCATGGCGCTGGGCTTGCTGAAGCTCCCCGCGGCGGCCGCCGCCGTCCTGCCGGCTGCCGGCCCCCGCCTGCTGGCGCGCGGTGTCGCGCCCGCCGCGGACCTGGCCGCCGGAGCCGTCGGCCTGGCCGCGGGCGCGGTCGCCGGGGCGGCCCGGGCCGGAGTGCGCGGCGCGGACGCCGCGGTCCGGGTCGGCCGGGTCACCCGCGGTGCGCTGCCGGGCGCGGGCAGCCACTGGCGGTCCGGCCGACGGGCGCACCTCGCGCTGCGGCCGACCGCCGAGGAACACGTACGGCGGGCGGGCGGGCTGGAGGACACGGCGCGGCGGGTGGCGCGCATCCTTGCCGAACGGCCCGACGTCGCCTTCGCGTACTGGGACGGCGGGCTGGCCCGGCTGGTGGTGACGGCGACCGAGGACGCCATGACCGACCGGGTCGTCGAACACGCCACCGCCCTGGCCGAACGCCACGGCCTGGGCACGGCGGACTCCTCCGACATCGACATCGAGGAGTTCCCGCACCCGGGCGACCCGGCCGGCGTGCGCACCGCCATGGCGGCGCTGCTGACCGACGCGGCCGGGACCGGGGCCGCGCTGACCGCGTACGCCCTGCACCTTCCGCCGTCCCCGCGTCTGGTGACGGCGTGCGTGACCCTGCTGCGCGAGAACCCCCGTGTCCGGGCCTGGCTGCGCGGACGCTTCGGCCGCTCCCGGATGGACCTGCTGCTGGCCGCCGCCAACGCGGCCGCGCACGGCGCGGGGCAGACACCGACCGCGCTGGTGCTCGACGGCACACTGCGCGCCTGCCAGCTGGCGGAGACGGTGGCCCGCTCGGCGGCATTCGACGCCGTCCACGACCGTTTGTGCACCCCCGACCGCACCGGAGTGCACGCGAGCGCCCGGCCGCGCCCGCCGCTGCGCAGCACTCCGGCCCAGCAGTACGCCGCACACGCGGGCACCGGCAGCATGCTGGGCGCCGTGGCGGCCCTGCTCGTCAAGCACGACGTGAACGAGGCGGCCGAGGCGGTCCTCGCCGGCTCCCCGAAGGCCGCCCGCTACGGCCCCGCCGCCTTCAACGCCGTCCTCGGCATGGCCCTCGCCCGCACCGGCGTCCTCGTACGGGACAGCGAGCGGCTGCGGCAGCTGGAGACGGTCCAGTCGGTGCTGCTGCACCCGAGCGCGCTGCGCACCCCGGGCGCGGGCGCCGACCCCTGGGCCGAGGCCGTACTGGACGCCGCCCGCGCCGCCGGGCTGCGGGTGGTGATGGTGGACGACCCGGCGCTCGCGGACTTCACCGGACTCGCCGACCACCTCGTGTCCGCGGACCGGCCGCTCGGGGAGGCCGTGGACCGGCTGCGGGAACGCGGCGCGGTGCTCACCGTCGCCCGCGCGGCCGCGGCCGAGGACGACGACGTGCTGACCGGGCTGCTCGCCGGCGATGTGGCCGTCGCGCTCGCGGACGGCGACGCCACGGTGGTGTGGGGCGCGGACCTGGTGGCGCCCGGTGGCCTGCCCGACGTGTGGCGGCTGCTGCGGGCCGTGCCCGTGGCGCGGGACGTGGGCCGCAGGTCGCAGACGCTGGCCCGGTCCGGCGCCGCCCTGTCGGGCCTGCTGGTGGCGATCGGCGACGCACGCCGTGTCCGGCGCTCCCCGATGATTCCCGGACTGCGGCACGCCCCGGTGGACGTGAGCGCGACCGCCGCGCTGCTGAGCGGTGCCCGGGCGGCGCTCGGCGTGGCCTGGGCCCGCTCCCCGCGCCCCCGCGCACGCGTCGCCTGGCACGCCCTGGACGCCGACGCCGTACGGGAGCGGCTGGCGCGGCGCCGTGAGGACCGGCCGACACTCAGGGAACAGACGTCGGGCCGCGTGCACCAGATGGCCAAGCGGGCCGAGAAGGTCCCCGCGCTCGCGCCGGTGCGCTGGACCCTTCAGCTGGCCCGCGCGGTGCGCGGCGAACTCCACGACCCGCTCACCCCCGTCCTCACGGTCGGCTCGGCCGCCGAGGCGATCCTCGGCTCGGCCGCGGACGCGTTGCTGGTGGTCGGCGCGCTCGATCTGAACGCCCTGGTCGGAGGCGTCCAGCGGCTGCGCGCCGAGCGGGCGCTGTCCGGGCTGCTCGCCGAGCACAAGCGCAAGGCCCGCCTCACCTCGAACGAGTGGCGCGAACCCCGTACGGTCGACGCCGCCAAGCTGCACCCCGGCGACGTCATCGACCTCAAGGCGGACGACGTCGTCCCCGCCGACGCCCGGCTGCTGTGGGCGGACGGCCTGGAGGTCGACGAGTCCGCGCTGACCGGCGAGTCGTTGCCGGTCGACAAGACCATCGACGCCTGCCCGAGCGCCGCGGTGGCCGAGCGGCACTGCATGGTCTTCGAGGGGACGACCGTGGTGGCCGGAAACGCCCGCGCCGTCGTCGTCGAGACCGGTGAGCGCACCGAGGCGTCCCGCGCGGTCCACCTGGCCGCCCGCAAGCCGCCCTCCGCGGGCGTCCAGGCCCGGCTGCAGGAACTCACCCGCAAGGCGCTGCCGCTGACCCTGGCCGGCGGTGCCGCCGTGACCGGTCTGTCGCTGCTGCGCGGCACGCCGATCCGTGAGGCGGTCAGCGGGGGAGTGGCGGTCGCCGTGGCCGCCGTACCCGAGGGGCTGCCGCTGGTGGCGACGGTGGCGCAGCTCGCGGCGGCCCGCCGGCTCAGCCGGCGCGGGGTGCTGGTGCGGGCGCCGCGCACCCTGGAGGCCCTCGGCCGGATGGACACCATCTGCTTCGACAAGACGGGCACCCTCACCGAGAACCGGCTGCGTCTGGTGCGGGTCACCGACACCGACGGCACCGTCCGCAAGCGGGACGAGGCCCAGGACAGCCGCACCCTGATCCAGGCGGCGCGCGCCTGCCCGCAGATGAACGGCGGGTCCGACCGGCCGGTGCACGCCACCGACGAGGCCGTCCTGGAGGCCGCCGCCGACGATCCGCAGTGGACGCAGGAGGAGGCGCTGCCGTTCGAGGCCGCGCGCGGGTACGCCGCCGCGGTGGGACACGCCCCGGACGGCGGACGTGTCCTGGTCGTCAAGGGCGCCCCGGAGAACGTCCTGCCCGCCTGCGGCGACCGGGCAGGCGAGGCGTCCGACACCGCGCACGCGCTGGCCGCCGACGGACTGCGCGTGCTGGCGGTCGCCGAACGCCGCCTGGACGACGACGAGTCGGGCGCCGACGCCCTCGAAGAGGCGCTGCGCGAGCTGGAGTTCACCGGCCTGGTCGCCTTGGCCGACGTGGCCCGCGACACGTCCAACGCGCTCGTGCACGGGCTGCGCGAGGCGGGTGTACGACCCGTCATGCTGACCGGCGACCACCCGCAGACCGCGCGGGCGATCGCCGTCGAGCTGGGCTGGCCGGAGGACACCGGCGTGGTCACCGGCGACGAGTTGGCCGCCGCCGACCGCGCCGAACGCGCCCGCATGCTGGGTGACTGCGGTGTCGTGGCCCGGGTCGCGCCGGAGCAGAAACTCCAGGTCGTGGAGGCGCTGCGGGACGCGGGCCGGGTGGTCGGGATGGTCGGCGACGGAGCCAACGACGCCGCCGCGATCCGCGCCGCCGACATCGGGGTCGGCATCAACGCGCGCGGCTCGGCGGCCGCGCGCAACGCCGCGGACCTGGTACTGACCGATGACGACCTCGGGGTGCTGGTCGAGGCGGTCGGCGAGGGCCGCGCCCTGTGGCACAGCGTCGCGGACGCCATCGCCATCCTGATCGGCGGCAACGCGGGTGAGGTCGGCTTCGGTATCGTCGGTACCCTGCTGGGAGGCCGGGCGCCGCTGTCCACGCGGCAGATGCTGCTGGTGAACCTCTTCACGGACCTGTTCCCGGCGATGGCCGTCGCGGTCACCCCGGAGAAGGACCCGACGGAGGAGGCGAGCGGGCCGCTGGGCTCGTCGATGCTGGGCGAGCCGCTGATCGAGCAGATCCGGCACCGGGCCCTGACGACGTGTCTGGGGGCTGTGGTGGCCTGGCTGTTCGGCCGGTTCACCCCGGGGACGACCCGCCGGTCCACGACGATGGCGTTGTGCGCGGTGGTCGGCACGCAGCTCGCGCAGACGCTGGCCGACCGGCGGGGCAGCCCGCTGGTGCGGGGCACCGTGCTCGGGTCGGCGGCGGCGCTGGTGCTGCTGGTCCAGACACCGGGCGCCAGCCAGGTCTTCGGCTGCACCCCGCTCGGCCCGCTCGCCTGGGCCGGCGTGGCCGCGGCGATCGCCCTGGCCCTCGCGGGCCAGCGAGCCCTGCCCCGCCTGGAGGAGACCGTACTGAGGCTGACGCGGTGAGCTGAGCGCGGGGGCGGCGGGTCGCCGGGTGGGAAACCGGGTGAGGCTCCGGCCGCCCCCTGAGCGCCCCCGCGGACCGGCCGTTCCGCGGGGGCGCCGGGTGGGACCGGGTGCGGCTCCGACCCGCCCCGGACCGCCACGGCGCCGCGGGCCGGCCGGTCACGGGGACGCACCGCCGGTGAGGTCCGCCGTACCCCGGTGCGGCCGACGGCCCGGTCGACGGGACGGGACGCCGACCGGAGCGCAGCATCGGCCTTCGCCGCGGCTGCGCGGACGGGAACCGAGGGCGGCTGCCACGGATCGGCCGCGTGGACGGGGCGGCACCCTGGCTGGCCTTGGAGGGGGCGCCGCCCCGGCACCCGGTCGGCGCAGCCCGCCGCCGCGGATCGGCCGCGCGGGGCCCCGGACGGGGTCCCGCCCCGCGCCGGTCGGCGCAGCCCGCCGCGGCTGCACGGATCGGCCGCGCGGACGGGCAGGAGGCCGCGCGGGGCTCCGGACGGGGCTTGCCGTCCCGGTGCCCGGTCAGCGGCACAGAAGGGTGCCGACGACAACCCGTTGGAGAACGGCGGCGGTCGCCACCCCGTGCCGCACCGGCCGCCGGCGCGGCCGGTCAGGTCGGCCGCCCGCGGTCACACCGACCGGTGGTACTGGTCCGGCACGTGGACCTCGCCGCCCAGCAGGCGCGCCGCGTGCCGGGCCCAGGACGGGTTGCGGAGCAGTTCGCGGCCGAGGAGGACCGCGTCCGCCTCACCGTTGGCGAGGATCTTCGCCGCCTGTTCCGGCTCGGTGATCAGGCCGACGGCGGCCACCGGCAGCGGCGTCTCCGCCTTGACCCGCGCGGCGAACGGCACCTGGTAGCCGGGCTCGGTCGGGATGCGCACGCCGGAGGCGTTGCCGCCGGTGGAGACGTCGAGCAGATCGACGCCGTGGGCGTGCAGGTCCCGCGCGAAGCGCACGGTGTCGTCGGCGGTCCAGCCGCCTTCCTCCAGCCAGTCGGTCGCCGAGATGCGGAAGAACAGCGGCTTGTCGTCCGGCCACACCGCCCGTACGGCGTCGACGACCTCGAGCGGGAACCGGGTCCGGTTCTCGAACGAGCCGCCGTAGGCGTCGGTGCGGCGGTTGGAGTGCGGGGAGAGGAACTCGCTGATCAGGTAGCCGTGGGCACCGTGGATCTCGACGATCTCGAAGCCCGCGGCCAGCGCGCGCCGGGCGGCGTCCGCGAACTGGCCGACGATCTCCTTGATCTGGTCCACCGTCAGCTCGGTGGGTACCGGGTGCCGTTCGTCGAAGGCGACGGCGCTCGGTGCCAGCGGCTGCCAGCCGTGCGCGTCGGGCCCGACCGGCGCCCCGCCCTCCCACGGCTGGTCGGTGGAGGCCTTGCGCCCACCGTGACCGAGCTGGATCGCGGGCACCGTCCCCTGGCCGGCGAGGAAGCGGGTGATGCGGCGGAAGGCCTCGACCTGCGTGTCGTTCCACAGACCGAGGTCGTACGGCGAGATCCGCCCCTCGGGCGAGACGGCGGTGGCCTCGACGATGATCAGGCCCGTGCCGCCGGCCGCACGGGCCGCGTAGTGCGCGAAGTGCCAGTCGTGCGGCACCCCGGCCTCCGGCCCCTCGGCCGCGGCCGAGTACTGGCACATCGGCGGCATCCACACACGGTTGGGGATGGTCACTTCGCGCAGGGTGTAGGGCTCGAAGAGCGCACTCACGGCGGACTCCATTCGTCACGGGGCCGGTGGTCGACTCGTACGATAGCCATCGTAGTACGGTGGATGTCAAACTACGAGAGCCTTCGTACAATGGAGGGCATCCGACGAACTGGAGCCCGCCGTGACCCCCGCCCCCGCCACCCCCGCCGTCAGCAGCCGTGAGCTCCCGCACCCGGCGCGGGAGGAGATCCGGCTGGAGACCGTGCTGCACGCCCTGTCCGACCCCATGCGCCTGCGCATCGTGCGCGAACTGGCTGTGGCCACCGATGAGTTGTCCTGCTCACACTTCGACCTGCCGGTCACCAAGTCGACCACCACGCACCACTTCCGGGTGCTGCGCGAGGCGGGGGTGATCCAGCAGACCTATCAGGGCACCGCCAAGATGAACGGCCTGCGCCGCGAGGACCTGGAGGACCTCTTTCCCGGTCTGCTCGACGCCCTCCTGGACGCCGCGGCTCGCCAGGCCACCCGACTCGCCTGAACCGGCCCGCCCTGGCTCAGCGCGCCCGGCCCGCCTCGCCTCAATGCGCCCAGCTCCCCTTGACGCTCACCGCGTCCGGCCCGCCTGACCCGGCCCACCCCCGGCGGGTCCCGTCACGGGGCGGCGGCGCGTGCCGCGGTCATGAGCGACCGCCAGTCCGGCAGCTTGACGACGAAGCGTCCGAGTGACGCCCCGAGCCGCGCCTCCGCTCGCTCGATCGCCAGCCAGCCCGCCCACTCGACCGGCTCGGCCCCCGCCGCCCGCAGCGCGTGCAGCGGATCGCCGGGCAGCTCGGCGGTCATGAGCGCGGGGGCGTCCTCCAGCAGCGAGGCCGCCGTCTCCCGGGCGCACGGACGGTTGGTGCCGATGACACCCGTCGGCCCCCGCTTGATCCAGCCCGCCACGTACTCGCCCGGTACGACGGCCCCCTCGCGCAGGACGCGCCCGGCCAGGTTCGGCACCGTGCCCTGCTCGGCGTCGAACGGCAGCCCTTCCAGCGGCACCCCGCGGTAACCCACCGACCGCAGCACCAACTGTGCCTCGATCTCCTCGAACCGGCCGGTTCCCCTCACCCCGCCGTGCCCGTCCGGCGCCGTCCGTTCGAAACGCACCGCGCCCACCCGGCCCCCGTCGGCGAGCAGCTCGACCGGCCGCAGGAAGAACCGCAGCCCGATCCGGCGCCGGCCACCCGTGCCCGCGCGCCCCGCCCACTCGCCCAGCACCTCGACGTTGCGGCGCTGCGCCGCCGGGAGCTCCGAGGGATCGGTGTACCCCGGGTCCAAGGCGAGTTCCGCCGCGTCCACGCGAACCTCGGTGTCCGGAAGCGCGCCCAGTTCGCGCAGCTCCTTGGTGGTGAACCGGGCCTGCGACGGGCCGCGCCGGGCCGCCATGTGGATCCGGGTGACCCGGCTCGCGGCCAGCGCGGTCAGTGCCGCCTGAGGGACGTCGGTCGGGCTCAGCTCCGCCGGGCCGCGCGCGAGCATCCGGGTGACGTCGACGGCGACGTTCCCCGCGCCGATGACGACGGCCGAGCGGACGCCGTCCAGAAGGCCGTCGGCGGCGGCGTCCGGGTGGGCGCTGTACCAGGCGACGAACTGCGTCGCCGGCCGGCTGCCCGGCAGGTCCTCGCCGGGGATGCCCAGGCGCCGGTCGGCGGCGGCGCCCACGCAGTACACCACCGCGTGGTACAGCTCCCGCAGCCGTGCGGCCGGCACGCCGCCCGGTCCGCCGATCCGGACCCCGCCCAGGAAGCGGACCCGGGGCTCCTCCAGGACCTCGCGGAGGGTGTGCTGGAGCGACTTGATCTTCTCGTGGTCGGGTGCGACGCCGTAGCGGACCAGGCCGAACGGGCACGGCAGGCGGTCCAGGACGTCGACGCGTACCTCGGGGCTTCGCTGGAGAAGGCTCTGCGCGGTGTAGACCCCGCTCGGGCCCGAACCGACGACGGCGACACGGAGCACGGCGGAACTCCTCTGTCAGGGGGAGGGCTTCTTCCCGGCCCCGGCGTCGCACCGTGACGGCTGCGCTGACAGGGTGCTGTCCGGGTGGACGGATGCGTGTCCGTTCGTATGGAATGTGATCATGAGGTTACGTTGCGTGTGTGCTTGAAGCATCCTTTCTTAATCTTTCCGATCGATCGGAGGCGGACGGCGCGGTCACCGTGTCGCCCGCGTGGGAAGTGCAGGAGGACGCCGGCGCGACGAGGTGGTTCCACGTCCGGCTGGCGTTCCCCGACGGCGCCGGTGTGGAGGCGCTCGCCGTGATGACCGAAGGGTGCGTGTCCATCGAGGACGTCCGGGCCGAACCCGCGCTGTCCCTGGACGACCTTTCCGTGCTCGCGGACTGGATCGAGGGCCCGCTGTTCGAGGCGTGCGGGGTGGACGCCGACGACGCCGACGAGGACGGCGCGGACGCCGGCGAGGGCGAGCGGTCCGGCGGGCGCCGGGCCCGTCCGGCCTGGCCGCGCGGCATCGAGGGGCGATGGCAGGTCGCCCAGGAGTACCGCGCGGCCCAGGAGGAGGGCGCCGACCCGGTCCTCGCCGTGATGTGCGCGACCGGCCACAGCCGCCGCAAGTCCCTGCGCCTGATCGCCCAGGCCCGCGACGCCGGCTTCCTGACCCCACGTCACGCCCGCCGCAAGGCGGACTAGACCCGGGCGCCCGGATCGGGCCGGCCGCGACGCCGGGACGCTCCAGGCGGCAGGACCCGGGCCGTCACCGCATCTGACGCATCCGCGTGATCTCACTCGTCTGCTGCGCCACCACGTCGTCGGCCATCTCCTCGATGCGTACGTTGTTGCCCTGCGCCTTGACGTCCGTCGCCATGGTGATCGCGCCCTGGTGATGGGTGATCATCAGCGTGAGGAAGAGCGCGTCGAACGCCGCGCCGCGCGCTGCCCCCAGCTGCTTCAGCTGTGCCTCGGTCGCCATGCCGGGCATCCGGCCGTGCACATGCCCGCCGCCGGCCTCCTCCTTGCCGTGCTCCTTCAGCCAGGCCCGCATGGTCGCGATCTCCGGCCCCTGAGCGGCCGCGATCCGGGCCGCGAGGCGCTTGACGCCCTCCGACCGGGCGTGGTCCGGGGCGAGTCCGGTCATCCGCAACGCCTGTTCGTGATGAGCGATCATCATGCGCGCATACGACACGTCGGCCGCGTTGGGCGTGTCGTCGTCCGCCCGCTGCTGTGCCGCCTCCTCGGCCGAGAGCGTGCGGTTGGCCTCGCCCGGCTTGCCCGGTACCAGCACCGAAGGACCGCCGGCCGCCGCGGACCTGGCGTCCGCGCCGGAGTCACAGCCCCCGAGGGCGAGCAGGGTGAGGGCGGTCAGCGAGACCGTGGCGAGGGCCGGACGCGATCCACGGCGCAGGAGCAAGGCGACCTCCCGGGTTCTTCATGACGATCCCATTGCCATCTGTTGATCTGGGCATGATGAAGACGATACTGCGGGGAAGCGTGAACCGTTCCGACCGGAACGGTGCCGAGGGAGGAAACAGTGACCCTGCACGATCCCCGAACACGACGCAGACGCCTGGGCGTTGCCGCCGCGGCGGCCGGGCTGCTGGCCGCGCTGATCACCGCCGCACCCGCCGGCGCCACCCCCGACCCGGGCGATCACCCGGCCGCGCCGAAGGAGGTCTCCCGCAGTGCCCGGACGCAGGCGGCCGAGGCGATCGCGGCCGGCGAGATACCCGGCCAGGACCAGATCGTCCACTCCGCCAACGTCCAACACCTCACCAACATCCCCAAGGACGCGCTGCCCGGCACGAATTCGGACCTCGCCTTCCAGGGCCGGTACGCCTTCGCCGGCAACTACGACGGCTTCCGCATCTTCGACATCGGCAACCCCGCGTCACCGAAGACCGTCGCGCAGGTGCTCTGCCCCGGTTCGCAGAACGACATCTCCGTCTCCGGCAACCTGCTCTTCCTGTCCACCGACTCCTCGCGCAGCGACAGCAGTTGCCACAGCACCACGCAGCCGGCGACCGAGAAGTCCTCCTGGGAGGGCATGAAGGTCTTCGACATCAGCGACAAGCGCAACCCCCGGTACGTCGCCGCCGTCGAGACCGCCTGCGGCTCGCACACCCACACGCTGGTGCCCAAGCGGGACAACGTCTACGTGTACGTCTCCTCCTACTCGCCCAGCGCGAGTTACCCCGACTGCCAGCCGCCGCACGACGGCATCTCGGTCATCAAGGTGCCGCGCGACGCCCCCGAGAAGGCGGCCGTGGTGAACTTCCCGGTGCTCTTCCCCGGCGACGGCCCGGACGGCGGCGGCAACCCCGGCGCCCCCACCAACCCCGGCGTCTCCAAGACCACCGGCTGCCACGACCTCACCGTGCTGCCCTCCGCGGACCTGGCGGCCGGCGCCTGCATGGGTGACGGCATCCTGTTCTCCATCAAGGACCCCGAGCACCCCAAGGTCATCGACCAGGTCCAGGACAACGTCAACTTCGCCTTCTGGCACTCGGCGACCTTCAACCAGAAGGCGAACAAGGTCGTCTTCACCGACGAGCTCGGCGGCGGCGGTGCGGCCACGTGCAACGCGGCGACCGGCCCGAACCGCGGCGCCGACGGCATCTACGACATCGTCGGCAAGGGCGAGAAGCGCAAACTCGTCTTCCGCGGCTACTACAAGATCCCGCGCCACCAGGCCGACACCGAGAACTGCGTGGCCCACAACGGCTCGCTGGTCCCGGTCGAGGGGCGCGACATCATGGTCCAGGCCTGGTACCAGGGCGGCGTCTCCGTCTGGGAGTTCACCGACTCCACGCACCCGAAGGAGATCGCCTACTTCGAGCGCGGCCCGCTGAGCACCGACACGCTCACCGTCGGCGGGGCGTGGTCGGCGTACTACTACAACGGCTACATCTACGCCAACGACATCGCCAAGGGCTTCGACGTGCTGAAGCTCAGCGACCGCCGTACCGACCCGGCCCGCCGGGTCCACCTGCGGGAGCTCAACGTCCAGACACAGCCCGACTACTTCGACTGACCCTCCGGCCGCGCGCCGGTCGCGAAGAAGCGGGACAGATCCTGCTCGCAGCCCCCGCCGGGCGCCTCGGCGTCCGGCGGGTTCCCCGCCTCCCACGCCAGTCCGTAGCGCCGGAACAGCTCGGCGCGCATCGCCGTGATCGACATCGCCACGTTCGGCAGGACCATCGCGTACACGGCGCCCATCAGCACCGAGCGCAGTATCGGGTAGTCGCGGTCGATGTCGCGTGAGCCGTACCCGGCGACGGTGGAGCGCAGCAGCTCCGCGAGTCGCTGCTGCTCCGGGCACTGCACGAAGCCCTCCGCCTGCAGCAGGCCCGCCATGTGCTGGCGCATCAGCACCGGTTCGTCCCGGGCCAGCCCCAGGATCGCGTCGATCGCCCGTGCCATGCGCTCGCGGCCGTCCTCGGTGCGCGGCTCGCGCTCCAGGGCCTCCTCCAGCGTGCAGTGCATCAGCCGGTGCACGGCGGACTGCACCAACTGGCGCTTGCCGGGGAAGTAGTACGACACCAGTCCGCGGGCCGAGCCCGCGCGATCGGCGATGTCGGCGAGCGTCGTCGCCTCGTAGCCGCGCTCCCTGACCAGCTCGAGTGCCGCCTGCAGCAGCCGCTCCCGGGAGCGCCGCCGCAATTCCTCATTGACCGAGGCGCTGCGCGGGGACATGCTGTAACTCCTGCGTTGACTGGCTGCCAGCCAACTATACTCAACGCGTGTCGACCAGCCCGTGTTCGGGCCCGGTCGGCGTTGCCGTCCGCTCTGGACGACGCGGGGGATCGTCCAGAGCGGACCCTTTTCGCCCGCATGGTCGCCTCAGGCAATCGGTGGAGGGCCTCGACGTGCCGACGGCGATCACCGAGCCGCCATCGGTCGCAGGCGTGCTCCGGGCTCCCTAGAGTGATGCGGAGAGAGCCGGCCGAGGAGGCGTGGGCGGATGGAACAGGACCAGAAGATCCTGGCCAGGATCACGGAGATGGTCGAGCGCGAGCACCGGCTGCGGGCGGACCTGGCGTCCGGGCGGATCGACGGCGTCACCGAGCGGCAGAGCCTCACCGAACTGGAGCACGAGCTGGACCGGTGCTGGGACCTGCTGCGCCAGCGGCGCGCGAAGGCGGAGTTCGGGGAGAACCCGGACGAGGCCGAGGCCCGTTCGTCCTCGGAGGTCGAGGGCTACCTGGAGTGACACGGGGCCCGGGTTTCAGCCCACCAGGGCCGTTACGGGGCGCAGCGCGTCGGGTCGCTCGTGGGCCGGCAGATGGTCCACGAAGTGCACCCGGCAGCCCAGGGCCGCCGCGCCGCCGTCGGCGTGGCGGCTGTCGCCGACCATGAGCGTCTTTGCCGGTTCGACGTCCAACGCGGCACAGGCGAGGGCGAACAGCCGCGGGTCCGGCTTGCGGATGCCGTGCTCGTACGACAGCACATAGGTGTCGATGAACGCGTCCAGACCGTGGGCGCGGAAGACGGGACGCAGATCCCAGCCGATGTTGCTCACCACGCCGATCCGCACCCCCCGCTCCCGCAGGGCGCTCAGCACGTCGGCCGCGTCCGGGTACGGCGTCCAGGCGGCCGGTGTGCGATGCCGCTCGTACAGGGCGTCGTACAGCCCCGGATCGGGCAGCGGCACCTGACGGGCCAGGCCGGTGTAGGCGGCCCGGTGCCCGGCGCCGCTCTCGTCGCGGGTCTCCCACAGCTCGGCGAGATGGCCGGGGACCTGCTGCGGGTCCGGACCGCCGGGCAGCGCGCCCGCCGCCTCCAACGCGCTGACAGTGTCGGCCAGTTCGTCCTCGGTGAGGGTGATCCCCGCGTCCGCGAGGACGGCGCGCAGCCATGTGTCGACGGACTCGATCCGAAAGAGCGTGCCGGAGAAGTCGAAGAGAACAGCGGTCATGACGATGATCCTAGTGACCACCCTCCGGCCGGATCACGGCCGCCATCGCAGATGCGCCGCCACCGCGCCCGCCACCAGCGCCGCGCCCAGCAGCCAGCCGCCGAGCACGTCGGAGGGCCAGTGCACGCCGAGCCACACCCGGGTCACACCGACCCCGACGACACTGACCAGGGCGACGCCGAGAGCCGTCCGGCGCAGGGCAGGCCCGGCGCCGTAGGCGTGCACCAGCCACACGAGCAGGCCGCACACCACCGTGGCGGTCAGGGCGTGGCCGGACGGAAAGGCCGCGTAATGGGCGGAGTCGACCGGGTCGGGCCACACGGGGCGGGGCCGGTCGACCACGGCCTTCAGTGCCTGCTGCACCACCGTGGCCGTCGCCGTCGCCGTCACCAGCCACACCGCCGTCCACCACGCGGCGCGCCGCCACAGCAGCCACACGGCGACGGCCGCGCACAGGACGCGCATCGTCGTGGGGTCCCACACCCAGTCGGTCAGGACGCGGAAGACGTGCGTGACACCGGGGTCGCCGACCGCCCAACGGTGGGTGGTCCGCGCGATGTCGCCGTCGGTGCCGGTGAGCGGACGCCATCTGATCGCGACCAGCGCGGTCAGCAGCCCCGAGCACAGCGCGAGCACGAGGGCACAGCGCAGTGCGAAGCGAGGGGCGGGGGAGCGGGGCGGCGCGTCGGCGGACGGAGGGTGCATGGTGCGATCCTCGCCGACGGGCGGTGGGCGAGGCCAACTCCGCCCCGTGTCAGCCCAGCGCCCGCAGCCCCGGACCGAACGCCACCAGCACCGGGATCACCGGCACCAGCGCGGCCGCGGCCGTCAGCTGCAGTCTGCGGGCCGCGGTGAGCCGGGCCGGCGCGGTGAGCAGCCGGTTCACCCGCTGCGGCACCTGCCCGTGCCCGCCGGGGCAGGGTCCGAACACGCCACGGTCCTCGTTGAGTTCGACGAGCGCGAGCGCGGTGGTGAGCCGGCCGAAGCGGCGCGAGGCCGTGTCGTCGGCGGCCAGTTCGACCAGCCGGTGCATCTCGTCACGGAACGCGGCGAACACCGGCACCTGCGGAAAGCCGCCGGCCAGCGCGGAGGAGCAGTGCAGCAGCCAGTCGTGCCGGGCGCGCGCGTGCCCCTGTTCGTGTGCGAGCACGGCGTCCAGCCGACGCCCCTCGAGCCGGCGCAGCGCGGCGGTGGTGACCACCAGCCGGGCCGGTGTGCCAGGCAGCCACCAGGCGTCCGGGCGCTCTCCCTCGAGGATGACCAGCCGCTCGCGGCGCGTGCCCTCACCGGGCAGTCGAGGGACGCGCACGAGGAGTTCGGTCCGGCGCAGCCTGCGCCGTGCCCGCGCCCGGGCCACCTCGCGGACCAGCATCGCCGCGGTCCACACCCCGCCCAGCGCCAGCGTCACGGCGGTCGTGGCCGCCCAGGGAGCGCCTACACCCAGCTCGTAGGCCTCCACCACGGCGCGCGGCGCCGACGCGAACACATGGCCGCGCACCGCCTGCCAGGCCGCCGCGGCGCTGAGCGTCATCGACAGGGCGCAGCACAGCAGTACGGCCGCCACCACGCACTGCCACACCCACAGCGCGACCACCGGTTCACGGTCCGGCCAGTCGGCCCGGGCGAGCAACCGCGGCGCGACAACCGCGGTCAGGGCGCCGAGCAGCATCAACGTCGCGGGCACCAACATGGGCAGCAGCCTATGAGGCGCGGGCTACCGGGCGGTACGTACAGCGCGGGCAAAGTGACACACCCCACGCGTCACAGCGTCAGCAGCATCGCCACCATCGCTATGCCCATCGAGAGCCGACACGCCCGCGTCAGCTCCGGCCGGCCGCCCCAGCCCGCCGCGGGCGGCGCACCGGCCACCGCCGCCACCGGCACCAGCCGCGCCCCGGACAGCAGCACATACACCGCGAAGTAGAGCAGCAGGGCCCCCGTCACGGGCGGGACGCCGCCGCCCGTGTGGTGGTGGGCCGGCGCGCCCGCCATCACCACGGACATATAGACCATGGCCACGGCCCCCACCAGGTGGTGCAGATGATGGGCGCTGCGACGGGCCGCCCACAGGGCACGGACGGCGGCCAGCCCGAACACCACCGCGTAGCCCGGCCAGGCCCACCCGGGCGGCGTGTACACCGCCGCCGGCACCGCCATCGCGGCCATCCCGAAACCCATCAGCGCCTCACTGCCGGCGGCCCGGCGCTGTTCCCGTGTCCCACTGCGCATGCGCACCAGGCAGTAAGCGCCGGTCGCCGCGCACAGCGCGACCAGGAGCCAGCCGGAAGAAGCCGGTCCGTGCACGCGCGCCTCCCCGTTCGACGGTCGGTCCAGGGAGAGCGATGCCCGGGCCACCCGGTGCGCACGCAAGCGCAGAGGTGTACACGGGGCGCGCAGGCGGGAGCGCGCACGCGATATTTCACAAGTAAAACACCTGTTAAACTAATTGCCATGCACATCCGTCCCCTCCCCCTCGCCGGAGCCCTGCGGCTCGGCCGCCCCTCTCCGATCTGGTTCAAGCCCGCGCTGAGCGCCGTCGTCTCGGTGGCGCCGCCGAACCTGATCCTGCTGGCGCTCGGCCGTCTCGACCTGGCGATGTACACGATGGCCGGATCCCTGTGCGCCCTGTACGCCCACAACCGCCCCTACGCCGCCCGGGCCCGGACGCTGGCCTGGGTGGTCCTCGGCATGACCGGCGGCCTCGCCGTCGCGCTGACCGCCGCGTCACTGACCACCAACGCGGCTGTCCTGGTCACCGTGGGCGCGCTGCTGGCCGCCGTACAGAAGGCGGTGTGCGACGCCACCCGCGTCGGCCCGCCCGGCAACGTCGTCCTCACCTTCATCAGTTCCGCGTCCCTCTTCGTCCCCCAGACCCTCGCCCAGATCCCCGGGCACCTCGGGCTGGCCCTCGTGGCGGGCGCCTGGGCGTGGCTGGTCGGCATGGCCCCGGGCCTGGTCCGGCCGCACGGCCCCGAGCGGCGCGCGACCGCGCAGGCCCTGACCGCGGCCGCCGCCCACGCCGCCACCGGCGACGCGCACACCCGGGGCGCGGCGGCCGCCGCCGTCCAGGCCGCCTGGCAGACCCTGCTCACCGCGGGTCTGCGCTCCGACCGCACCCGGCGAGGCCTGGAGCGCCTCCTCGTCCGCGCCGAGGTCGCCCTGGCCGCGCCCGCCGACAGCGACCCCGGCCGCCTGCGCGCCTGGGCCCGCGACCTGCGCGGCAACGGCCCCCTGCCCCGCGTGGACGACCTGCCCGGCGAGGCGGAGGAACTCCTGGGCGTGGAAGCGGAGCGGACCGCCCCCACCCCTCGACACCACCTGACCCCCGTCGCCGTGCGCACCTTCGTCGGCTGCGCGCTGGCCGGCTACGCCTCCCTCGCGCTCGGCGTCGGCCGCCCCTACTGGGCCCTGGTCACCGCGGCGAGCCTCTACCAGGCCAACCTCACGCTGACCTGGAGCCGGGCCGTACAGCGCGTGGTCGGCAACGTCATCGGCGTCCTCGTCTTCGCGGCGGTCGTCCCGCTGGCCCACCTCCACCAGGCGGCGCTCGTCCTGCTGTGCCTCGCCTTCAACTTCGGCGCGGAGGCGCTGATCGGCCGCAACTACTGGCTCGGCACGATCTGCGTGACCCCGATGGCGCTGCTGATCACCGAGTTCGCCCGCTTCCAGGACTCCGCCGAACTGATCACCGAGCGCACCATCGACACGCTGGTCGGCGCCCTCGTCGGGTTCATGGCCGCCGTGGCCGTCACCAACCGCCGCTCGGGCGACCGCCTGGAACACGCCCTCACCACCGCCGAGCAGGCCCGCGAACGCGCCGCCCGCCTCCTCACCGAACCCCACACCCCGGCCGCCGCCCTGGAAGCCGCCCGCCGCGCGCTCGCCGGCGCGCTGGTCGACCTGCGCGCCACCGCCGAGGCCGCGTCCGGCGAGTGGTGGCAGCGCGCCCTGCCGCACGACCGGGTGGTGCTCACCGAACAGGCCGGACACCGTACGCTCGCGGCGACGGTACGGGCCCAGGGTCTGACCCCGGACCGGGACGGACGCACGAGAGCGGAGGACGTACGGCCATGACGGCGACCAAGGGAAGAGACGACAGGGGTGACACCGTCGCCGCCGTCGTCCGGCAGTGGCGGGCGGTCCACCCCGACCTCGACACCGGCCCCATGGAGATCATCGGCCGGGTCAACCGCTGCGCCGCCCTCCTCCAGCAGGCGGAGGACGCGCCGCTGCGCCGGGCCGGGCTGAGCCGCGCCGAGTTCGACCTGCTCGGCGCGCTGCGCCGCACCGGGCACGAGCTGACGCCGGGCGAGGTGGCCCGCGAGACCTTCTCGTCCGGCGCGGCCGTCACCAAGCGGCTGAAGCAACTCACCGAGCGCGGCCTGGTCGACCGCCGCACCGACACCCGCGACCGCCGCGTCTCGCACGTCCGCCTCACGGCCACCGGCCGCGACCTGGTCGACTCGATCCTGCCGGAACAGCTGGCCTACGAAACGGCGGTACTGTCCGCCCTCGACGACACCGACCAGCACGACCTGGCAACCCTCCTCGGCAACCTGCTGGCCCGCCTGGAGGGCCGCCTGGACGCCCTGCGAACCTGACCCCACCCCACGGCGCTGGCCGCCCGGCGGGTGTTGTGGCCGGCCGGGGGTGGGGAGGTCGGCGCTGACGGGGGCACCGGCCGCGCCCACCCGTGCCGCCCTGGGCCCCCTGCTCGAAGAGCTTGGGGGGAGGCACGCATGCCCGCGGACTGAGCGGACAAGCCGCCCGCGCCCCCGCTGCAACCCGCAGCGAAGCGGGTCGAGACGCGCGCCACGACATTGCCGCACCCGCGTACGGCGGTGAGGGGCCGGGGTGGGGGGTGTCCGCCCGCAGCGTCCGGCACCGGCACAGGGCGCCGTGTCAGGGGACGGGCGGCCGGACCGAGGACGGACACC